>PKRJ01000036.1 GCA_017577365.1 Gammaproteobacteria bacterium
GTCCCGGGCGGCAAATCGATCTCGGGCCGCGAGACGTGCAGGAAGGAGAACGGTTTCCCTTCGGCGAGCGCGCGTGCCTCGTCCGTATCGACGACGTCGTACGGCGGCGCGGCGACGGAGGAAGCGTGCTCGGGGCGCGGTCGAAGCGCGCGGAACGGGCGAACGAGAACGGTCATGACGCAACCCTCACGTCGTCGAGGACCGGCGAAGCGTAGAGGTCGTACTCGTCCGAGTCTTCGACCTCGACTTCGACGATCGCACCGGGTCGGATCCCGTCGATCCGCGGCAGGTACACGTTGCCGTCGATCTCGGGCGCGTCGCCTTTCGAGCGCGCAACGATGCGGTCCTCTTCGACGCGGTCGACGATCGCTTCGATCCGCGTGCCGACGAGACGCGCGAGCCGGCGGGCGCTGATGGCCTGTTGCGCAGCCATCAAGCGATGCCACCGCTCCTCGATGACGGGCGCGGGGACCGGGTCGGGCAGCGCGTTCGATGCCGCGCCGTCCACGGCCTCGTAGCGGAAGCAGCCGACGCGATCGAGCTCCGCCTCGTCGAGCCACTCGAGGAGATACTCGAAATCGGCCCCGGTCTCGCCGGGAAAGCCGACGATGAACGACGAGCGCAGCGTCAGCGATGGCACCGCGTCGCGCCATGCGCGGATACGCTCGAGCGTCTTCTCGTCCGTCGCCGGACGGCGCATCGCCTTCAGAATGCGCGGGCTCGCGTGCTGGAACGGAATGTCGAGATACGGGAGCACTTTGCCTTCGGCCATCAGCGGTATCAGCTCGTCGACGTGCGGATACGGATAGACGTAGTGGAGCCGCACCCACGCACCGAGCTCGCCGAGGGCGTCGGCGAGATCGGTCAGGCGCGTCCGGAGGTTCCGGCCTCGCCACTCGAACGGCGCGTACTTCAGATCCACGCCGTAGGCGCTCGTGTCCTGCGAGATTACGAGCAGCTCGCGCACACCGGCGCGCACGAGCCGCTCCGCTTCCTCGAGCACATCGGTTGCGGTTCGGCTCACGAGCGGGCCCCGCAGGCTCGGGATGATGCAGAAGCTGCAACGGTGATTGCAGCCTTCCGAGATCTTCACGTACGCGTAATGCCGGGGCGTCAGGCGGATGCCCTGCGGCGGAATCAGGTCGGCGTACGGCGCGTGCGGCGGGGGACACGCGTCGTGGATCGCGGCGATCACTTCCTCGTACCGGTGCGGTCCCGTGACCGCAAGCACGCCGGGATGCCGCGCCCGGATCAGGTCCGCGTGCACGCCGAGGCATCCCGTGACGATCACGCGCCCGTTCTCGGCGAGCGCCTCGCCGATCGCGTCGAGCGACTCTTCGCGCGCGCTGTCGAGGAAGCCGCACGTGTTGACGACCACGACGTCGGCGCCCGCGTAGTCGGCTGCCGTCTCGTAGCCTTCGGCGCGCAGCCTGCTCAGTATCCGCTCGGAATCGACGAGCGCCTTCGGGCAGCCGAGGCTGACGAACCCTATTCGCGGAGCGGCGGACATCGAAAATTTCCCATTGCGGTCGATCGGCGGGCGACGCATCCCTGC
Organism: Gammaproteobacteria bacterium; assembly: GCA_017577365.1. Classification (GTDB taxonomy): domain Bacteria; phylum Pseudomonadota; class Gammaproteobacteria; order Steroidobacterales; family Rariloculaceae; genus ZC4RG20. Next base: position 1,556 of record PKRJ01000036.1, read on the forward strand.
AGAGCCGAGCCGCCTGCGGCGAGAGGCGGGGCGCTTATTCCGCCATGCCGGACCGAAAAACGCAAACCGTTCGTGCACCGGCGCATGCTACGCTAGCGTGGAACCAGAGCGCCGGAGAGTCGTCGATGGGCTCCGAACGAACCCGCGAGATCGGCCGCGACGAGCTCGAATCGCTCGTAGGCGAGCCGCTCGGCGTATCCGACTGGATGATCGTCGACCAGCGCCGGGTCGACGCGTTCGCCGACGTCACCGAGGACCACCAGTTCATCCACGTGGACCCGGCGCGCGCCGCCGCGACGCCGTTCGGGGGGACGATCGCCCACGGCCTGCTCACGCTGTCGCTGATCGTGCCGCTCTGCATCGACATGGTGCCGAAGCTCGCCGGCGTCCGCCTGCTCCTCAATTACGGCTTCGACAAGGTCCGTTTCCCGGCACCGGTGCGGGTCGGCAAGCGGATTCGCGCCAGAGCGGAGCTACTCGACGTCACGGAGCGCAAGCCCGGGCAGGTGCTGATGAAGCTCGGCGTGACGATCGAGATCGAGGGCGAGGAGAAGCCGGCGCTCATCGCCGAGTGGCTGAGCCTGCACGTCTTCTGACCGCCATACCCCGGCAACCGCGAGGCGCGGCGGCGCGACGAAACTTCGCGAGACGCAACCTTCTTCTCCGCGCGACGGGGGCGGGCTTCGTCATGGCATGACGATTGCAAAATCGTACATCGGCGCTCCCGTCCGTTCTTGCGTTCAAGAGCTATGTTTCCGAGCGACGACGCCACGAACGCGGCGTCACGGCTCCGTCCCGTCGGTGATTCGGGTTTTGGTTTCGATTGCGAAATCGAGAATTCACGCTCTCGACTCCGGCTCGCGCCGGCGGAGGCGAAGCCATGAGCTTGTCGCGCGTCGAGCACAGGGGCCGCATACCGGCGGTGCGGCCCGTCGCGACCTATCGGGTGCAGCTCAACGCCGATTTCGACCTCGTCGACGCGGCGGCGCTCACGTCCTATCTCGCGAACCTCGGCATCAGTCATCTCTATTGTTCTCCATACATGCAGGCCGCGCCCGGTAGCGAGCACGGCTACGACGTCGCCGACCCGACGCGGGTCAACGACGAGCTCGGGGGCGAGGGAGCGCACGCGAGGTTGAGCGCCGCGCTGGCCGAGCACGGCCTCGGACAGCTGCTCGATATCGTGCCGAACCATACGGCGATCGTGCGCGAGAACCCGTGGTGGTGGGACGTGCTCGAGCACGGTCCCGCGAGCCGCTACGCCCGCTACTTCGACGTCGACTGGGCCGCCGAGGACGAGCGAGGCCAGAACGTGGTGCTGTTGCCGGTGCTCGGCGACCATTACGGACGCGAGCTCGAGGCGGGGAATATCCGGCTCGAGCGGTCGGACGGCGCGTTGCGTGTGCGCTACCACGATCATCTGTTCCCGACTGCGCCGGGCTCGGTCGACGTGTTGCTCGGTATGACCGGCATCGACCCGGACGCACCCGATGCCGTCGAGCGCGCGATCGAAGCGGCGAACCGGCACCCCGATATGCTCGACGCGGTGATAGACCGGCAACACTATCGGCTCGCGTACTGGCGAATCGCGAGCCGGGAGCTCGGCTACCGGCGGTTCTTCAATATCGACACGCTGATCGGCATGCGGACCGAGCGCGAGGAAGTCTTTCGCGACCTCCACGTTCGTGTGCTCGAATGGCTGCGCTCCGGCGTCCTGGACGGCGTTCGCATCGACCATATCGACGGGCTGTACGATCCGCTCGAGTATCTCGAGCGGCTGCACGAGGCTTGCCCCGGCGCATGGAAGCTCGTCGAGAAGATCCTCGAGCCCGGCGAGGAGCTGCCGGACGATTGGCCGGTCGCGGGCACCACCGGCTACGAGTTCATCCACGCCGCCGGATCGTTGTTCGTAGATCCGCACGGCGAACGGCCGTTGACCGAGCTTTATCGAGAGGCGGCGGGCGGGGACGACGACTACGCGTCGCTCGTGCGCGAGACGAAGCATGCGGTGCTGCACGACCTGCTCGGCAGCGACGTGAACCGGCTGACGAGCTTGCTCGAGGAGATCACGGCGCGGCATCGGCGCTACCGGGACTACACGCGCGAAGAGCTGCGCGAGGCGCTGAAAGAGACGATCGCGTGCTTCCCCGTGTATCGGACCTATGTCCGACCGGCCGCGGAACGCGTTTCGCCGGACGACGCGCGTCACATCGAGCAAGCGATCGAGCGCGCGAAGCGAAACCGCGCCGACGTCGATTGCGACCTGCTCGATTTCTTGCGCGACATCCTGCTGCTCGAAATGGACGGCATGCTCGAAGCCGAGTTCGCCATGCGCTTCCAGCAGCTTACCGGCCCGGCGATGGCGAAGGGGGTCGAGGACACGGCGTTCTATCGCTACAACCGGCTCGTCGCGCTGAACGAGGTCGGCGGCGCCGCGGACCGCTTCGGTTCCGACGTCGACGAGTTCCACGCGTGGGCCGCGCGTATCGCCGCGAGCCGGCCGCGCACTTTGCTCGCGACGTCGACCCACGACACGAAACGCTCAGAGGACGTCCGCATGCGGCTCGTGCTCCTTTCGGAGATTCCGCAACGCTGGGCCGAGACCGTGCGGCGCTGGATCGCACGCAACGAGCGCTACAGGCGCGCGGAGTTGCCCGATCGCAACGCGGAATACCTGCTCTACCAGACGCTGGTCGGAGCGTGGCCGATCGATCCCGCGCGCACGAAGGCGTATATGCTGAAGGCCGCTCGCGAGGCGAGGCTATACACGACGTGGAATCGTCCGAACGCGGAGTACGAGGAAGCCCTCGCCGATTTCGTCGATGCCGTCATGTCCGACCGCGAGTTCGTCGCCGATCTCGAGCGCTTCGTCGGGCCGCTCGTCCCGGCGGGGCGCACGAACTCGCTCGCGTTGACGCTCCTCAAGCTCGCGTGCCCGGGTGTGCCCGACTTCTACCGCGGCACCGAGCTCTGGGATCTTTCTCTCGTCGACCCGGACAACCGGCGGCCCGTCGACTACGAGCTTCGCAGGCGGCTTCTCGACGAGCTGGATCATCTGTCGCTCCAATCGATCGTCGCTCGCGCCGACGAAGGATTGCCCAAGCTCTGGTTGATTCGACGAGGGCTCGAGGCTCGACGAGATCACGAGAACGCATTCGCCGACGGCGCGTATCGGCCGCTCCGCGCGGCCGGCTCGAAGAAAAAGCATGTAGTGGCCTTCGAGCGCGGCGACGAGATCGTCGCGCTCGCGCCGCGCTGGCCGTTGAAGCTCGCGGGCGAATGGCGGGACACCACGCTCGACCTGCCCGCGGGTATTTGGCGCAACGTGCTGACTGGAGAGGCGGTTGAAGGGGGGGAAGTAGGGATCGCGGATGTTCTGCGGCGATTCCCGGTCGCATTGCTCGCTCGTGCAGGCGGATGACGATTGCGTGACGCTGCCGCGCGCCGGGCCGCGCCCTAGAAGCTTCCGTATTGCGTATTATTGTACGATGCAAAAATTATTTGCCGGTGCGCGCGCGTTGCTGGCGAGGTCGGGAAGTCGCTCCGACGATGGTCGAGACGCAGTCGCCGGGTTCCGTCCCGACGAGCTCGTGCGAAAGTTGCTCTCGGGTCGGGGTGAGATCCGCGAGCTGCTGCGGAGCGAGACTCGAAGCGCGCTTGGCTCTCCGCGCGATTGGCCGCTCGAGCTGCTCGGCGTGGCGAACGTCTGCTTGGACGCGCCGCGACCGATGTGGCTCGTGTGGGGCCCTGAATCGCTGTTGATCTACAACGACGCCGCGATTCCGCTGCTCGGCAAAGCCCACCCCGACGCTTTCGGCAAACGGGCCCGCGAGGCCCGCGTCGACCTTTGGGAGACGGTGGGTGCGGCGGTCGAGAACGTCATGCTGTCGGGCTGCCCGCGCTGCCTGTCGGACCGATTGCTGATGCTCGATTCGGGCAGCGCGATCGAGGAGCGCTATTTCGAGATCGTTGCGAGTCCGCTACTGCGCGGCGGCGCGGTGGTCGGCGTGCTGTGCTCGGCGGTCGATACGACCGTGAAAGTTCAGGCGGCCAGGCGGCGCGAGACGCTGGACGAGCTCGACGCTCGGATGGCACGAGCGGCGGACGAGGACGAAGCGTGGGCGGCCGCGGTCGCATCGCTCGAGCGGAACCCGGCGGACTTGCGTTACGCGATCCTCTACCGGACCGACGGCGTCGGCGGCCTTGCGCGGCTCGCCGGCACCGCCGGTATCGTGTCGGAAGACCCTCGCGTCCCGGCGATCATCGAGCCGGCCGCGGCGAACGCGCCGTGGCCGCTCGCGCACGCGGCCGACCTCAAAGCGCCGATACGCTGGTCCGATGCGCTCGTCTGTCCGCTGGTCGCGCGGTCGGGCGACGTCAACGGATACCTGATCGCGGGCTTGAGCCCGAGGCTCGAGGCCGACGACGACTACCTCGATTTCGTGGAGTCGGCCGCCGAACGGATCGGAACCGGCGTAGCGCTCGCGCGCGCTCGCGAGGATCAGGTGAGACGCGAGCACACGCTCGAACGCGTCCGCCGGCGGCTCGAGCAGCGCTGCGCGGATCTCGCGAGGCTGATCGAGCATGCGCCGATTCCGATCGTCGTCGTACGCGGCGACACCTACGAGGTCGAAATGGCGAACGCCGCCGCTATCGCCGTATCGGGCGGCCGCGCCGTCGTCGGGAAGCCGCTGCTCGACGCTCTGCCGGAGCTCGCCGTATACGCCGATCGGCTTCGGCACGTGCTCGAGACCGGCGAGCCCGAGGTCGGGCACGAGGTTGCCGTGAGACTCGAGCGCGGCGGGCGCCTCGAGGACACGTGGTTCACGTTCGTCGGAGCGCGTCTCGACGACGTCGGCGACGGCGCGCGGATCGTGATCGTCGCGAGCGACGTCACGGAGCTCGTGCGCAAACGCGCGGCGCTCGAGGAGAGTGAGTCGCGCTACCGGCATATCTTCGATAGCGTCGACGTTTCGATCTGGGAGGAAGATTTCACCGACGCCTTGCCGATCCTCGACGAGATCGGCGCGGACGGACCGGAGGAGCTCAAGAGTTATCTCGAGCGGCGTCCCGAGTTTCTTCGCCGCGCGCGCGACGCGATCCGCGTGACCGACGTCAACGAGGCGACGGTGCGGCTCTTCGGCGCGCGCGACAAGCGGGAGCTGGCCGAATCGCTGAAGCGCATCTTTCTTCCGGAGACCTGGCAGGCCTTCGTCGACAAGCTCGTCGCCGTCGCGACGAGGCAGCCGCTTACGCGAACCGATACCGTCGCGTGCACGCTGGACGGCGAGCGCCGTGATCTCTCGATGACGATCGTCGGATCGCCCGAGGCCGTATCGCCCGGTCGAGTGCTGGTCACGCTGACGGACATCACCGAGCACAAGCGCCTCGAGCAGGCGCTGCGCGAGGCCGACCGGCACAAGGACGAGTTCCTCGCGACGCTCGCGCACGAGCTCAGAAATCCGCTCGCGTCGCTCCGGAGCAGTGTCGACCTGCTCCGGGGCACGACCGGCGCGGCACCCGCGACGATCGTCGACATCATCGACCGCCAGATCGAGCATCTCGTTCGCTTGGCGAACGATTTGTACGAGACGTCGCGGATCCGGCTCGGCACGTACGAAATACGCCGGCAACGAGTCGCGCTCGCCGACGTGCTCGACGACGCGATCGAGACGACCCGCTCGCTGATCGAAGCGGCGGGCCACGAGCTCGTGACGAGCCTGCCGGAAGAGCCGCTATGGCTCGACGGCGACCCGATGCGGCTCGTGCAGATCTTCACGAACCTGTTGAACAACGCGGCACGCTATACGCGCGAGCCGGGGCGGATCAGCGTCGTCGCGAGGCGCGTCGACGACAAGGTGGAGATCGCCGTCACGGACACCGGTATCGGGATCGACCCCGATGCGCTGCCGCGGCTGTTCACGATTTTCAGCCGGGTCGGCGGCGCGGAGAAATCCGGCGTCTCCGGGCTCGGCATCGGCCTCGCGCTCGCGAAGCAGCTCGCGGAGATGCACGGCGGGACGATCGAGGCGCGCAGCGAAGGCGAGGGGAAGGGGAGCACGTTCGTCGTTCGGCTACCGATCGCGCCGCCGCCCGACGAAGGCGAGCGGGACGAGCCGCCCGCCGCCGATTCGATCGCGGGCAGTCGAGTTCTCCTCGTCGAGGATCACGAGGACACCGCCGAGACGCTGCGCATGCTGCTCGAAGCGAACGGCGCGGAGGTTCGCGTCGCGACGACGGGGCCGCAGGCGCTCGCGGCTTACGCGCGCTTCGAGCCCGACGTCGTGCTGCTCGATATCGGTCTGCCGGGCATGAGCGGATACGAGGTCGCGAGGCGGCTGCGCGCGGAGTTTCCCACGCGTGCGACGATGCTCGTCGCGTTGACAGGGTGGGGGCGTCAGGAAGACGTGAGCCGCGCCCGCGACGTGGGCTTCGACGACCATCTGGTCAAACCCGTCGACCTCGCGGCGTTGCGCCGACTTCTCGCGAGCTCGAAGCGCTCGGCATCCGACGATTCTCCTCGAACGGAGCGGCCGGTGCCGTGACGCCGCGCGCGAGAGCCGTGGCATACGACTTGCACCCGGCGAACCACGCATGTCCGACGTGTCGGAGCTCGCCGATGAGCAAAATCCGCTTCAGCGGCGTCGCGGCGATCGTCATGACGCTCAGCGGCGCGGCTCTCGCGGGCCTGCTCGCCGCTGCCGCAAGCGGCCAGCCGCGCACGCCGCTCGGCGCCGACGCCGAAAGGGCGGCCGAGGCGATCGACGCGACGGACCTCGAGCGCATAGTGGCCGAGCTGTCGAGCGATCGCTACGAGGGACGTGCGCCGGGAACCCGCGGAGACGAGCTGACGCTGCGCTTCTTGGAGCAAGAGCTCGAGCGTCTCGGCTTCGAGCCCGGCATGCCCGACGGCAGCTGGCGACAGTCGTTCGATCTCGTCGGCATCACGGCGTCTCATCCGGAGAAGTGGTCGTTCGCTCGCGGCGAGCGGCGCGTCGACCTTTCACAGGGTCGAGACTTCATTGCATCGAGCGGGGTTCAGCGCGAGCGTGCCGCGATCGACGCTGCCGAGGTCGTGTTCGTCGGCTACGGCATCGTCGCGCCCGAGCACGAGTGGAACGATTTCAAGGATGCGGATCTTCGAGGCAAGGTCCTGCTGATGCTCAACAACGATCCGGATTGGGATCCGGAGCTGTTCGCGGGACCCGCGCGCCTCTACTACGGCCGGTGGACGTACAAATACGAAAGCGCGGCGCGACAGGGCGCCGCCGGGGCGATCATCGTTCATACGACGCCGTCGGCCGGGTATCCGTGGGAAGTCGTGCAAAGCTCTTGGACGGGCACGCAATACGAGCTGCCGGCGGTCGGCGAGCCGCGCGTCGAGATCGAAGCCTGGGTGACCGAGGCCGCGGCTCGGCGGCTCGTCGCCGCGGCGGGCTACGACCTCGACGCCCTCGTCGAGCGCGCGAGGCGCCGGGATTTCGAGCCGATCCCGCTCGGCTTGACGACGTCGATCGCTCTCGAGAACGAGCTCGAGCGCACGTCGACGGCGAACGTGCTCGGCGTGCTGCGCGGGAGCGATCCGGTGCTCGCAGACGAGCTCGTGATCTATACCGCGCACCACGATCACCTCGGCAAGGCGGCGGACGCCTCGGGAGATACCGTCTTCAACGGCGCGCGAGACAACGCGAGCGGCGTCGCGATGGTCCTCGAGATCGGCGAAGCGTTCGCCGCGCTGCCCGCGCCCCCGCGGCGCTCGATCATGCTGCTCTTCGCAGGAGCCGAGGAGCAGGGGCTCTTCGGCTCCGCGCATTTCGCGCGGCATCCGACCGTTCCGCCCGGCCGCATCGCCGCCAATTTGAATTACGACAGCGGAAACATCTGGGGTGCGACGAAGGACATCACCTTCGTCGGGCTCGGCAAGTCCACCCTCGACGAGGTCGCGGCGCAGGTGGCGGAGCACGAGGGACGCGTCGTCAAGCCCGATCCGGACGTCGATCAGGGTTACTACTACAGATCGGATCAGTTCAACTTCGCGAAAATCGGCGTTCCGGCATTCTACTTCCGCACGGGGACCGAGTTCATCGGCCGGCCCGAAGGGTGGGGCCGAGCGCGAATCGACGAGTACAACGAGAACCATTATCACCGGACGAGCGACGAGCTGACCCCGGACTGGAGTTTCGACGGCATGGTCGAGGATGCCCGTTTCGGTTTCTTGGCCGGGCTGATCGTCGCGAACGGCGACGAGATGCCGAGGTGGTGTTCGGGGGACGAGTTCGAAGCGGCGCGTCGGCAGGCGATCGAAGCGCTGCGCTGACCCGTTCTAGCCCTCGTGGCACTCGTAGATCACGGGAATCGAGTGCTCGCGGGCGAACGCTTCGGCGATGAATACCGCGTCTTCCTTGCTCATCGGCTCCCTGTCGATGATCGTGCGGCACTCCCACCCCGATCGGCCCGAATCGGCCGGCCGATAGTGGAAGTGCTCGAGCGTGACGATACGCTCGGCGGAGGCCGGCGACGGAGCGGTGAAGAGCCGAAGAAAGTTGGGTTCGGTATACGTTTCGGTATGACGAAGCTCGGGCTCGCGTCTCATAACACCATGCGCAGTTCGCCGAGCGGGAACTATGCACGCCTTCGCGGGCCACGGCCGTGACCCCTCTCACAGCCGACAGGGCCCGATGATGATGAAATCGCACGTCCGGTGCCTTTCGGGCCGCGAGCGGATCTTCGACGATGTCAGAGCTGCGCCACGGGCAGGCGAGTACGCGCTTCATCGAACGGTGCCTGCGCCAGTCGCCCGGGCGCCTGACCGGGCTGCTGCTGGGGCAGCTCGACGCGTTCAACCGCCTCGCCGCGACCTTCGGCGCCGACGTCTCGGCGCGCTTCTGCAGCGGGTACGTCGAGGGGCTGCGCCGCGTTCTCCCTCCGGGCGCGTCGATCATTCGCCTCGGCAATCGACGATTCATCGCGCTGCTTCCGGCCGATACGATCGGGGCGATCATGGACGCCGCCGCGCAACTCGTCGAGGACGAGCGGGCGCACGTGAAGATCGACGAAGACGAGTTCGTCGTCGATCTGACGCTCGGCGTCGCCGTGTATCCGACGCATGCCGAGGACGCCGAGCGCCTCGTTCGGCGTGCCGAGCTCGCATTGACCGAAGCGCGCGAGAGCGAGGTGCCGATCGGAATGTACACCCCTGATTCGACCCGGCGGCAGGCCGCGCTGTGGAAGCTCGAGAGCGATCTCGAGCGCGCAATCCAGCACCGCGACATCGAGGTTCACTTTCAACCCAAGATCGAGCTCGCCGATTTTCGAGTCCGCGGGTTCGAAGCGCTCGCGCGCTGGCGCACCCGTTCGGGGGCGTTCGTCTCGCCGGAAATGTTCGTGCCGCTCGCGGAGCGCTGCGGAGCGATCGTCCCGTTGACGTGGCTCGTCTTCGAGCGGGTGCGCGAAAGCCTGTCGGCGTGGGCCGGCCACGAGGGCTCGCTGACCCTCGCCGTCAACGTCGCTCCGCACGCGCTGAAACATCCCCTGTTCTTCGACCGCCTCGGCACGCTGCACGACGAGCTGCGCGCGGCGGGTATCGGTCTCACCGTCGAGCTGACGGAGGAGAGCCTCGTCTGCGCCGATGCCGCATCCAAGGCCTGTCTCGAGCGCGTGCGCAAGCTCGGCGTCGGGCTGTCGATCGACGATTTCGGGCGGGGCTACTCGTCGCTCGCTTATCTCAAGGAGATCCCCGCGACCGAGGTGAAGATCGACCGGCGCTTCGTCTCCACCGCGGCCATCGACGAGAAGGATCGGCAAGTCGTGCGCGTCATCGTCGAGCTGGCTCGCGCGTTCGGCATGAGCGCGGTCGCCGAGGGCGTCGACAGCGACGCTGCGCTGCGCGCGGTCGCGTCGCTCGGCTGCGATACGGCGCAAGGTTTCTTCATCGCGCGCTCGATGCGCGCGGATCTCGCCGCACGGTGGCTGCGCGGCCCGTCATGCGAGGCCATCCGCGTCGCTGCGAGCGCCGGCGCCGAGCAGCCCGCGTCCGTCTGATCCCGCGCGCGTACGGCACGGACCAGTCGGGCGGGCTAGAATGGGCGGCCATTCACTCTAACGCCCGCCAATTCCGACGCTTCCGATGCGCTTCCTCCTCGATATCGCCTATTCGCTGGGACTCGCGGTCGCATCGCCGTGGCTCGTGTACCGCTTGGTGCGAAGCGGCGGCTGGCGCGACCTGCCGGCGAGGTTCGGCGCCGGGCTCGGGGAGCCTATCGAGGGATCGATCTGGCTGCACGGCTCGTCGGCTGGCGAGGTCTCGTTGCTTCGACCGCTCGTGGAGCGGCTCGAGCGCGAGCGCCCGGGCGTGCCGCTCGTGATCTCGGCTTACACGGCGACCGGGCTTGCCGCGGCGAGGAAGGCGTTCTCCCGCCACCGCGTGATCCTCTTTCCGTTCGATCTATCGTTCGTCGTGCGGCGCTTCATGAGTCGCCTCGACCCTCGGCTCATAGTGATCGTCGAGTCGGAGTACTGGCCGAATTTCTTGCTCGAAGCCCAGCGGCGCGGCGTGCCGGTGGCCGTGCTCAACGGCAAGATTTCGCCGCGTTCCTATCGCGCGTATCGCCGAAGCGTCGTCGTGCCGCGCGTGCTGCGCGGGCTCGGGCTGATCGCGGTGCAGAGCGACGAGCACGCGGAGCGATTGCGCCGACTCGGCGTCGCGGACGCACGTATCCACGTGACCGGCAACATGAAATACGATCTCGCGGGCTCCGGCGAAGGCGCCGCGGCGCGCCGCGAGGTGCGGCGGACGCTGCGGTACGGCGACGACTGCCTCGTCGTGATCGGCGGCAGCCTGCATCCCGGCGAGCACGAGGCGCTGATCGACGCGTTCGTCGGCGCTCGCGGGAGTCGGAACGCCGCGCTCATCCTCGTGCCTCGCTATCCCGCCGATGCCGAGAGCGTGGCCGCACGCGTCAGGGCGGCGGGATTCGCGGCCGTGCGCAAGACCGAGATCGATGCGGGTCGGGCCGAGCCGCCCGGAGCGCAAGGTGTGCTCGTCGTCGATACGATCGGCGAGCTCGGCCGATTGTATGCCGCGGCGGATGTCGCGTTCGTCGGCGGCAGCCTCCACTTTCGAGGCACCAACAAGGGGGGTCACAATCTAATGGAGCCCGCGATACTCGGTGTCCCCGTGCTGTTCGGGCCTTACAATTTCAGCTTCAAGGAGACGGTCGAGGACCTGCTCGCACGCGATGCCGGCATTCTGGTTCGCGATAGCAAGGAGCTCGAGCACGCGCTCGAAGCGCTGCTCGCCGACGAGGAGCTGCGCCGCGCTATCGGCGAGCGCGCCCGGCAGGTCGTGCTGCACGGGCAGGGCGCGACGGCGCGCAACTTCGCTTTGCTGACTCGCGTGCTCGCCGGTACCGGCGCGAGCTTGCAGGCCCAAGCCTTTGAACGCACAATGCCGCGAGCTGGCGGCCACCTGGATTCTCGATGAGCAAAAAGCACGTAAGAGTCGGCAATATCGACTGCGGGTCCGATCGACTTTTCCTGATCTGCGGACCTTGCGTCATCGAAGCCGAGCCGCTGATGATGCGCACCGCCGAGCGACTGAAAGGGATCGCCGAGGATCTCGGCGTGCCGTTGATCTTCAAGTCGTCTTTCCAGAAGGACAACCGCAGCTCGCTCGACTACTACCAGGGTCCGGGCCTCGAGGAAGGGCTGAAGCTGCTCGAGAAGATCAAGCGGGAGTTCGAGCTGCCGATCCTGACCGACATCCACTACCCGTCGCAGGCCGCGCCTGCCGCCGAGGTCGTCGATGTCCTGCAGATCCCTGCGTATCTCTGCATGCAGACCGAGCTCGTCGTGGCGGCCGCGAAGACCGGGGCCGTGATCAACATCAAGCACGGTCAGTTCATCGCGCCGGACAACATGGACAAGCCGGTGCGCAAGATCGAGGCCTCGGGGAACGACAAGATCATTCTGACCGAGCGAGGCTATACGTTCGGCTATAACGATCTCGTCGTGGATCCGCGCAGCTTCTATCTGCTCGCTCAGCCCGGCTATCCGGTCGTTTTCGATATCACGCACACGATCCGCAAGTACGGCATCCCGAGCAAGGATCCGCGCGGCGGCACGCGGCAGTACCTGTCGGTCATCGCGCGCGCGGGCGTTGCGGCGGGCGTGGACGGATTGTTCATCGAGGCGCATCCGAATCCGCCGGAGGCGCTCTGCGACGCCGCCAGCCAGTACGAGCTCGACAAGCTCGCGGATTTCGTCAAGCCCTTGCTCGAGATCCACGATCTCGTTCGCCCGCACGTGTCACACGCGCATTGAGTAGCTAGATGGATCTTTATCTCGACTCGGTTGATTTCAAGGAAATCGAGGCCGCGTTCGATTTCGGCTTCGTGAAGGGTCTGACCACGACGCCGACGTTCATGCATCGGCACGGGATCACGGATATCGACGGCGCGATCGTGAGGCTGTCGAAGATGGTCCCGGAGCTTCAGGTCGAGGCGCTCGGCGATACGCCGGACGCGATCGTCGCCGAGGCGGAGCGGATTCTTTCGCTCGGGCTCGAGCGCGAGCCGGTGTTCAAGGTGCCGATCTCGAACGCGGGCGTGAAGGCCTGCAAGCGCCTGACCGACCGCGGCCATCGCGTCAACGTCCATCTCATTTACACGCTGAACCAGGCCTACATGGCGATGGAGGCGGGCGCCGCTTTCGTCTGCCCGCTCGCCGGCCGCATGCAGGACCAGGGGCACGACGCGATTCAGCTCTTCGAGCAGCTCGTCGAGGTCGTCGAGGTCCACGGCTACGACACGAAAGTGATGTTCTCCTCGGTGCGGCACGCGGAGCACGTGCGGCAGGCGCTGCTCGCCGGCGTGCACGTCTGCACGGTGCCGTTCGCCGTTCTGCAGCGCCTGTGCGACAACACGCTGACGGACGTCGGCGCCGCCCAGTTCCGCGAGCACACGCAGCTCATGACCTTGAGGGTCAAGGATCTGATCCGGGAAGAGAACCCGGTCTGCCGTGCGACGGATACGCTGACGACGGCGATGGTCGGCATGACGGAATCGCGGCTCGGCGCGGTCACGGTCGTCGACGATTCCGGCGCGGTGATCGGCGTCTTCACCGACGGCGACCTGCGGCGCCGGCTGCAGAAGGACGGCCGCGCGATCCTGGATCAGACGCTCGGCGAGATCGGCTTCACGAAGAATCCGATCACGATCGGCAAAGAAGCCGTGCTGAACGAAGCGGTCAAGCTCTTCAAGGAATTCCAGGTCGACAGCATCATCGTCGTCGACGGCGAGCGGCCCGCCGGCATTCTCGATATCCAGGATCTCGTGCGCCTCGGTTTGCTCGGTCCGCAGCGCTAGAGGACCCGTGGACCGGGCGCCCGGGCTCGCCCGCGAGCGGGGAAAGCGCCGTGTCGATTTGAGACTCGAGATGGGCCCGCATTCGGCATCGTTGACCGATATCGCGGCCGCGTTCGCGGCGCTCGGCGGCGTTTTCGTCGCGCCAGTCGAGCGCCTCGCCGAGCGAGCGGCGGCATGCCGCGGGCTCGTTCTCGACTGGGACGGCGTCTTCAACGCGGGCGTCAAGGACTCGAACGGCGAGAGCCCGTTCAGCGAGGCGGACTCGATGGGGCTCAATCTGCTCCGCTTCGCGATGTGGCGCGCTCACGGACGTCTGCCGATCACGGCGATCATCACCGGAGAAGAGAACCCCGCGGTGCGACGCTTCGCGACGCGCGAGCACCTCGACGTCGTGTACACCGGCGTGAGGAACAAGGTCGCGGCGCTCGAACGGCTCTGCGCGACGCACGGCGTCGAGCCGGAACGGCTCGCGGCGGTCTTCGATGACGTCAACGACTTGGGCGTCGCCGCGCGCTGCGGCGTCCGGCTGCTCGTGCGGCGGGACTCGAGCCCTCTGCTTCGCGAGCATGCCGTTCGCCGCGGCATCGTCGACTACGTGACCGGCGCGCCGTCCGGCGCGAACGCGGTCAGGGAAGCGGCCGAGCTGATGCTCGGCCTCACCGGGAGCTTCGACGCCGCGGCCGCGCTGCGCGCGTCTTGGGACCCCGAGTACGTTCGCTATTTCGAGGCCCGCCAGGCGGTCGAGACCCGTTTCGAGAAGGCGCCGTGACGGTCTGGTCGATCGCAGCGTACCTGCTTCTGCCGTACGCGCTGTGGAATCTTCTATGGCGCGGCTTCTTTTACCGGCCGTACTGGAACCGCTGGCACGAGCGCTTCGGTTTCGTTCCGCGCGTCGCCGGGCAACGGATCATCTGGGTTCACGCGGTGTCGGTCGGCGAGGTGCGCTCGTCTGCCCCTCTGATCGCCGAGCTCGACGCGCGCTATCCCGAGCACCGCATTCACGTGACGACGATGACGCCGACCGGCTCGGAGCAGGTTCGCGAGCTCTTCGGCGAGCGGGTCGGACATTCGTATGTGCCGTACGATCTGCCGGATGCCGTGGCGCGCTTTCTCGATCGCGTCCGGCCGGATCTCGCCGTGATCGCCGAAACCGAGTTCTGGCCGAACATCTTCGCCGCGTGCCGGAAACGGCGGATTCCGCTCTTCCTCGTCAACGTGCGCGTCTCGGAAGCGTCGTTGCGCGGTTACCTTCGCGCGCCGCGCATCGTTCGCGACATGCTGCACAACGCCGATCTGATCTGCCCGCAAACCGAGGTCGACGCGGCGCGGCTGCGCCAGCTCGGCGCGCCGGCCGAGCGCATCAAGGTCACCGGCAATCTGAAATTCGACGTGCCGTTGCCCGAAAGCCTGATGCAGGAGGCCGCCGCGGTACGCCAGCTCTGGGGCCGCCATCGCCCGATCTGGATCGCGGCGAGCACGCATGCCGGCGAGGAGGCGCTCGTGCTCGACGCGTTCGCGCGCCTGCGCGAGAAGTTTCCCGATCTGTTGCTCGTGATCGTGCCGCGGCATCCGGAGCGCTTCGACAGGGTCGCGCAGCTTTGCGAGCGGCGCGGCTACGAGATCGCGCTGCGCAGTCTTACGCACAGCGAGCTAGAGCCGACCGTCGATGTCGTCGTCGGCGACACGATGGGCGAGCTGCAGCGGTTGTACGCGGCGTCGGACGTCGCGTTCGTCGGCGGCAGCCTCGTGCGCCACGGTGGGCAGAATATCCTCGAGGCGTGCGCGGTGCGCGTGCCGGTCGTATTCGGTCCGCACATGTTCCACTTCGAGGAAATCGCGTCGCTCGCGCTCGCCCGCGGCGCGGCGCGCCAGGTGCACGACGCGAACGAGCTCGTCGAAGCGGTGGGCCTGTTTCTCGAGCGGCCGGAGCTGCGCCGCGAGGCGGGCGAAGCCGCGCACAGCCTGATGGAAGACAACCACGGCGCGCTCGAGCGCACGCTGAGGCTGATGGACGAGACGCTCGACAAGCTGTGGAAGCAGCGCGGGCAAACGCCGTTCCCGGGCGCGGTGAGTGCCCGAGGTCTCGCCAAGGAAGCGGGCGAGCGAGGCTAGTGACGACGGCGGGATCGGCAGTCGAGCGCCGCTCGCGAATGGCGTGGACCCTCGCGAGATGCGCCGCGTTGCTCGGAATCGCTTGCGCTTCGACCGCACACGCGTTCGGACCGTCCGGTCATCGCATCGCGGGGCTCGTCGCGGAGCCCTTGCTCTGCCCGCCCGCGGCTGACCGGGTAGCGGAGCTTTCGGACGGCGAGGGACTGGCGGCGATCGGGATCTGGGCCGATCGTATCCGCGGCGAAGACGCGTGGCGGCATACGGCCCCGTGGCACTTCATGAACATCGACGACGACGTGCCGCTCGAGTCGTACCGCCATCCGCCCGAAGGCGACGTCCTGTGGGCGATCGAGCATCACGCGGCGCGGCTCGCGGAGTCGCGCGACAGGGCGGAGCGCGTCGAGGCGCTACGCTTCGTCGTGCACTTCGTCGTCGATCTGCATCAGCCGCTCCACGTCGGGCGAGCCGCCGATCGCGGCGGCAACGAGATCGACGTGCGCTACGACGACGTGCAAGTGAGCCTGCATCGCTTCTGGGACAACGACGCGCTGCGCGTCGCGGGGCTCTCCGAGCGCGAGCTCGCGGAAAGCATCGCGCCGGTCGCGCGGATGGCGTATCTCGCGGGCGCCGACGAGCCGCCGACCGTCTGGGCGGCCGAAAGCCTCGCGCTCAGGCCTTTCGTCTACGGCTTTCGCCGCTCGGCTCGAGGGCCCGCGCCTCTCGACGACGCATATATAACCGGCGCGGATACGATCGTGCGGGTGCGGCTCGCGCAGGCCGCGGCGCGGCTCGCGCATCTCTTGAATCGCACGCTCGGCTGCTGAGCGACGGCTGCGGCGAGTGGATCTCGAGAAGCGCGGAGTCGCGCGGCCTCTCGCGAAATGCGCGAGCTTCGCCGTCAGTGCTGCGACGAAAGCTCCGTCAGATAGCGTTCCGCATCGAGCGCCGCCATGCAGCCCGAGCCCGCTGACGTGATGGCCTGGCGATAGATCGGATCGGCGACGTCGCCGGCCGCGAACACGCCTTCGACGCTCGTCGCGGTCGCGAAGCCGCGCGTGCCGCTCTTGACGACGATATATCCGCCTTCCATCTCGAGTTGTCCCTCGAAGATGGCGGTATTCGGCGTATGGCCGATCGCGACGAACACGCCGTGCACGGGGAGCTCGCGCGTCTCGCCCGTCTGCGTATGCTTCACGCGAATACCGGTCACGCCGTGCTCGTCCCCGAGCACCTCGTCGAGGATGTGATTCCACAGCACCTCGACGTTGCCGGTCTCGGCGCGCTCGAGCAGGCGCCGACTCAGGATCTTTTCCGCGCGGAACTGATCGCGGCGGTGCACCACCGTGACCTTCGACGCGATATTCGAAAGATACAGCGCTTCTTCGACGGCCGTATTGCCGCCGCCGATGACGGCGACGGGCTGCCCCTTGTAGAAGAAGCCGTCGCAGGTCGCGCAGGCCGACACGCCGCGGCCCTTGTACGCCTGCTCGCTCGCCAACCCGAGATATTTCGCCGAAGCCCCGGTCGCGATGATCAGCGCGTCGCACGAGTACTCGCCGCTGTCCGTGAAGAGCACGAACGGACGCTGCGACAGATCCACGGCGTTGACGGTGTCGTAGATCAGCCGAGTGCCGAAACGCTCCGCGTGGCGCCTCATCCGCTCCATGAGCTCGGGGCCTTGCACGCCCTGATCGTCGCCGGGCCAATTGTCGACGTCGGTCGTCGTCGTCATCTGGCCGCCGACCTCGACGCCGGTGATCAGCACGGGCTCGAGCGCGGCGCGCGCCGCGTAGATGGCCGCCGTATAGCCCGCGGGGCCCGAGCCGATGATGATCAACCTGTGATGCTCTCGCGCCATTGACCGATCTCCTTGCGCACGCGCATGCCGGCGTGAAGGCGTAATGGTAGTGGAGCGGCGTGCGCGAGCACAGCCATGGCGCCGCCCGCGCTTCGAGCGCGCGAGCTTCGCGCCCGCGCGTCGGTGTCGCTCATCGCCATCATGTACGGCGCGCCGTGGTCTGGCATCATCTGCGTCCCATGAGCCCCGCTCGAGCCGCATCACGCCGGTCACCCGTCGTCGCATCGTTTCTCGCGCTGCTCGGCGCGCTCGCGCTCGCGTGCACCGCAACGGCGCAGCCGGCAGACCCCGCTGCCGGACAGTGCGGCTCGGGAACGACCGGCGAGCAGGAACGTCCGCGGATCGGGCTCGCGCTGTCCGGCGGGGGCGCGCGCGGCGGCGCGCATATCGGCGTGCTGCGCGCGCTCGAGGAGCTGCGCGTGCCGATCGACTGTATCGCCGGCACGAGCATCGGCGCGGTCGTCGGCGGCTTCTACGCGGCCGGGCGCTCGGTCGACGAGCTCGAGGAGCTCGTGCGGACGATCGATTGGGATACGGCGTTCCTGAACATCACGCCGCGCGAGATGCGCTCCTTCCGCCGCAAGCGCGACGACGACTCGTTCCTCGTGCGGCAGCGGCCGGGCTTGAACCGCGGCGAGATCGAGCTGCCGATCGGCCTCGTCCAAGGTCAGGTCATCGATCTCATCATCGCGGAGTACACGTTGCCCGCTTCGGGCATCGAGGACTTCGACCGGCTGCGCGTGCCGTTCCGCGCGGTTGCCGCGGACATCGCGACGGGCGAGGCCGTCGTGCTCGAGTCGGGCAGCCTCGCGCGCGCGATCCGCGCGAGCATGGCTCTGCCGGCGATGCTGACCCCGGTCGAGTACGAGGACGGCCTCCTCGTCGACGGCGGCATCGCGATGAACCTGCCGGTGTCGATCGCGCGCGAGATGGGCGCGGACGTCGTGATCGCGGTCGACATCTCGGCGTCGCTCCGCGAGCGCGAGGAGCTGCGGAGCGTGTTGGACGTGACTTCGCAGCTCACGAATCTCCTGACGCGCGAGGGCGTCGAGCGGGAACGCGAGCTGCTCGTTGGCGAGGACATCCTGCTGCAGCCGGAGTTCGGGCCGGATCTGACGTCGGTCGATTTCGAGCGCATGGAGGAGGCGATCGAGTATGGCTACCGGATCGCGATGGAGCATCGGGAGGAGCTCGAGCGCTATTCGCTCGACCCCGAGGCCTACCAGGCGTACCTCGCATCGCGGCCCGTGCCGCGGCTCGGCGAGATGCCGATCGTCGAGTTCGTGCGGCTCGTGAATCGCTCGCGGATCGCCGAGAGCGTATTGCGCACGCGGATGCGCGACATCGTCATCGGCGAGCCGCTCGAGCTCGAGACGATCGAGCGAGCCATCAGCCAGGCGTACGGCCTCGAGCTTTTCCAGAACGTGCGCTACAGCGTCGTGAGCGAGGGCGACGCCACCGGGCTCGAGATCGAGGTCGTGCCGCGCTCGTGGGGACCGAACTATCTGCAGCTCGGCATGGCCTACAGCTCGTCGGGCGACGTCGACGCGGTGTTCGGGCTCGCCGCGAGCTACTTGCGCACCGCGATCAATCCGTTGGGCGGCGAATGGCGCGCCACCTTCATCGTCGGCGACGAGCCGGCATTCACGCTCGACGTGTACCAGCCTTTCGGCGAAAAGGCACTGTTCTTCGTCGAGCCCATCTTCGATATCCGCCGCACGCAGTTCAACGCGTTCGTCGACGGACGGCTCGTCGCCGAGGCGAGGCTCCGCGAGCTCTCGGCCGAGGTCTCCGTCGGACGGGAGCTGTTGAACTGGGGCGAGCTGCGCGGCGGTGCGCGCCGCATCGAAGGCGAGACCCGCCTGCACGTCGGCGAAGCCGTGAACGTCCCGCCGCCGGATTACAGCCGCGGCGAGTTCTTCCTGCGTTTCTCGGCCGATACGTTCGACAACATCGCCTTCCCGCGCAGCGGCGTGCTCGCGACGGCCGAATGGCGCACGTCGAGCCCGGGAGCACTATCGGCCGACGACGATTACGGGCAGCTGCTCGTCGACGCGTCGTACGCGAAGACCTGGGGACGTCACACGTTCCTTTCGACGCTGCGCTACGACGCGACGGTGAGCGGTACACCGCCGCTCGACCGCGCGTTCCGCATCGGCGGATTCCTCGATCTCTCCGGTCTCGCCGAGGAGCAGCTGATCGGCAAATACGCGATGCGCATCGGCGCCAGCTATTACCGCCGCATCGGCGATCTCGCGTTGTTCCCGGCGTTCGCCGGCATCACCGTCGAGCTCGGCAACGCTTGGGACGCGCGCGACGATGTGTCGTTCGGCGATGCGCTGCTCGGCGGCTCGATCTGGGCCGGGGTCGACACGCCCGTCGGCCCCATCTACGTCGGCTACGGCCGCACCGAGAACGATCTCGACGCGGCCTACGTGCATCTCGGCCGAGCGTTCTGACCGCCAGGGCGGCGCAAGAGCGATCCCCCGCCGTCTCGACTTCCCGATCGTCTCGTTCGCGATCTTCTTGGTCATCCGCGGCATGAGCAAGCTGCGGAGAAAACGCGAGGAGCGGCCGCGAGAGGCGGCTCCTTCGGCGCCGTCGGCCGAGGGCAGCCATTGACCGGGATTCGCGAGGCGCCTCGTGCGCGAAGCGTGGGCTGATCCGTCTGGCACGCCGGTTGCAGAATACGAGTTTCGGCCGGCCCGGGCGAAACTCGCTTTTGAGCCGCTGATCGCGCAGACTATGACCATAGCCTGCCGGTCGCTAGACGAAACAGCACAACAAGGCGATACGGCGTCCCGAAATCGGCCTCCGCCGCGCGAATGAGGTAAGCTCGACTCGTCATAGTCGGCTGCGTCGCGGTGCCTGAGCTCGCGAGGCCGTTTTTCGGCCCCCGGTTGGATGGGTAGTCGAATGAGCGCGCGGAAAGACTCGCCGCGGCGCTCGGAGTGATTTGAACGTGGCGAAGCAAACGAAGGTAATCTTGACGTCGCAGGATTTCGATCGGCTCGAGGCGTTGCTCGCGTCGTTGCCGTCGAACGCGATTCCCGGTAAGGCCGCGCTGCAGGCCGAGCTCGAGCGTGCCGAGATCGTGGACCCGAAGGAAGTGCCGCCGGACGTCGTCACGATGAATTCGACGGTCCGCTTCAAGCTCCTCGAGTCCGGCGAAGAGTTCCAGCTCACGCTCTGCTATCCGAAAGACGTTCAGGGCCAGCCGGATCGCATCTCGGTGCTCGCGCCGGTCGGGAGCGCGTTGCTCGGCCTCTCCGTAGGCGACGAGCTCGAATGGCCGAAGCCCGGCGGGGGCGTGTCGACCGTCAAGGTCGTCGAGGTCGTCTATCAGCCGGAGCGGGCGGGAGAGTACCACCGCTGATGCGTCGGTCGAGCAGCGTGCGCAGCGCGCGAATGTGCGCGGGCGTCGTGCCGCAGCATCCGCCGAGCACCGCGACGCCCTCGTCGAGCCAGGTCGCGGCGAGCGCCGCAAAGCTTTCGGGATCGGGTGATTCTCCGCGCGTTCCGTCCGGCAGCGGTTCGCCGATTTCCGGATAGGCGCCGATCGCGCTGCCGAAGCGTGCCTCGAGCACCCGCAGCGCGGCCTTCACGTCGCGCGCCGGCGAGTGCATCACGTTCACGACCGCGGGACCGACTCCGAGCAGCGCATCGAGCACCGCTTCGAACGGCGTCCCGGGAAAGTCGTATGCGACGAGCCTGCCGTCACGCGTGCGACGCACGCTGACGCCGAGCCAAAACGGCAGGCCGATCTCGCGCACCGCCTCGCACGCGCGCCGCGCATGCTCGGTATCTTCCATCATCTCGAGCACGATCAGATCGACGCCGGCATTCGCGAGCTCGGCGGCGAGCTCGAAGTACGCCGCGCGCTCGTCGTCGGGCTTCGGGTATCGCGCGACGTCGAAGCCGGGCGGGAAGCACGATACGGCGCCGGCGATCAGGGCGTCCTTCTCGCATCGGTCCCGCGCGGCCCGCGCCGCGTCGACGCTCGCGCGCACGATGCGCCCGCGCTCGTGCGCGTAGCCCGCGGCCTCGAGCACGAACCGCGCGCACGCGAACGTGTTGGTCGTGATCACATCGGCGCCCGCGTCGAGATAGTCGGCGTGGATCGCCGCCAGGATCTCGGGATGCGCGAGCGCGGCGGGACCGCTCCACGCGATCGGGTCGAGCGGCACGCCGCGGCGACGGAGCTCCGTGCCCGTGCCGCCGTCGATCAAGAGCGGCGCGATCGTGCTCGGCGTCGTCCGCGGTGAGGTCATCGGCGCGAGTCAATCACGCCTGGCGGCCGGCGCACAACTTCAGCGCGGCGCGAACACCGTGTCCCCGGGCTCGACCTCGTCGAGCGTGCCGTCGAGGCCGAACAGCCACACGCTGTCGCCGCGGGCGGAACCCGCGAACAGGTTCCCCGCCGAATACGCGACGACGTACTGCCGCCCCTTGTGCTCGAAGACGCTGACCGGCGCGTTCATCCCGGCGCCCGTCTGGAACGACCAGAGCAGCGTGCCGTCGCTCGAGTCGAGCGCGGTCAGCCGGCCGTCGCTGCGCCCGACGAAGACGAGGCCGCCGGCCGTCGTCACCGAGCCGCTGTAGCACGGTTCCGGCCACTGCTGCTGCCACGCGAGCCGATTCGTGCGCATGTCGAGCGCGGCGAAGACGCCGAGCGCGTGCAGATGGAAGCCGCCGAAGCCGCCGCCGAGGAACGAGACGCCTTCGGGCGGGCGCGCCGCCTCGACCTCCTCGGCGATATACGCCCAGATTCGGTCCGTTGCGCAGACGTAGAAGTAGCCGGTCTCGGGGTCGTAGCTGCTCGGCGGCCAATTGGCGCCGCCCGCGACGCCGGGCTTCACGAGCACGGGCTCGTCGGTCCAGAACGGCGTGAAGATCCGGCCTTGATTGACGAGCTTCGTCCCCTCGGGCGGGATCGGGATCGACTGCGGCACGAACGCGTCGCCGACGGGAAAGGGCTGCGTCGGCGACGTCGCCTGGCGCGGCTCCTGCGGCACCGGCCGCTCCTCGATGCCGACGAGCGGCTCGCCGTTCGTGCGATCGAGAATGTAGACCCAGCCGGTCTTGCTCGCCTGCGCGAGCCCCTTGCGTACGACGCCGTCGTACTCGAGATCGAAGAGGATCACCGGGTTCGGGCTGTCGTAATCCCAGAGGTCGTGATGGACCTGCTGGAAATGCCAGCGGTACTCGCCGGTGCGCGCGTCGAGCGCGACGATCGACGACGAGAACAGGTTGTCGCCGGCGCGGATCGAGCCGTTGTAGTCGGGGCCGGGATTGCCGGTCGAGAAGTAGATCAGCCCGAGCTCGGGGTCGACCGCGGGCGTCTGCCAGACCGGGGCGCCGCCGTCCATCCAGATATCGTTGTCCTGCGGCCACGTCTCGTGGCCGAATTCTCCCGGACCCGGGATCGTATAGAACGTCCAGACGAGCTCGCCGGTCTCGGCGTCGTACGCTTTCACGCGGCCGCGAATGCCGCGCTCGCCGCCGGCGAAGCCCGTGATCACGAGCCCGTCGTAGTAGAGCGGCGCGCTCGTGATCGTATAGCCCTCTTGCCAGCGCTCCGCCTGCACCGACCAGACGACCTCGCCGGTTCGCCGATCGAGCGCGACGAGCTTGCCGTCGAGCCGGCCGACGAAGACCTTGCCGTCGCCTAAGCTCACGCCGCGGCTCGTCCAGCCGCAGCAGACGACGTTCTCGAAGCCGGGATCGAGCTCCGAGACGTATTTCCAGAGGATCTCGCCCCGGTCGACGTCGATCGCGAAGACGTCGTTCGCGCCCGTGACGACGTAGAGAACGCCGGCATAGAAGAGCGGCTGAGCCTCGCCGGAATACGGCGGCCCGACGCCGGAGCCGTCGAGCCGCACGCGCCACACGCCTTTGAGCTCTGCGACGTTGTCTCGGTGGAGCTCCGTCAACGCCGAATGCCGACGGTTGTACCAGTCGCCGCCGTTCGTCGCCCAGATCGTCTCCGGCAACGCGACGAGCGCATCGCCGGCGAAGGCCGGCGCCGGCTCGATCGCGCGCTGCGCATCGGCCGGCATCGCGGCGAACGGCGCCAAGGTGCAGATCGCAAGGCCGACGGCGCCGCGTTTCCGCGCCGGATTCCGGTGCATATCGATCCCCCCTTCGGTGCGGGCCGCCTCCCCCGGCGGCGCGCCTTCTTCAGCCGGCGGTCACTTCGTTTCCTTGAAGTGCTCGATCCCCGGCTTGAACGTCTTGTCGTCGAGAAAGGCCTTCATCGCATTGGCGCGGTTCTCGCCGGCGCCGAAATGCAACGCTTCGCCCAGCTTCGCGTAGAGATAGTCGGCCGCGACCTCCCAGTCCATATATCGGACGCGCTTCATCGCGAGCTTCGTGCCGCGGAGCACGGTCTGGTTCTTTTCCAGCAATACCTTCGCGAGCTCGCGGGTCCGCTCGCGCAGCCTGGCACGCGGCACGGCCTCGTTCACGAGACCCATCTCGGCGGCCTTCCGGCCGTCGAATGTCTCGCCGGTCATGGCGTAGTACAGCGCGTTGCGGTAGCCCATCGTCTCGATCGCCGCCTTCGTGACGTTGCCGGCCGGAAGGATGCCCCAGTTGATCTCGGAAAGGCCGAAGACCGCTTCCTCGGCGGCGATCGCGAGATCGCACGCGACGAGCGGCGTGAACGCGCCTCCGAAGCACCAGCCGTTCACCATCGCGATCGTCGGCTTCGGATAGTCCCGCAGGCGCCGCCACTGCCATTCCTCGGCCGTGCGGCGCACCGCGAGCACGACCGTGTCCGGCGCGTCGTCGGTCTCGCGGAAATATTCCTTGAGGTCCATGCCGGCCGAGAAGGACTCGCCGGCGCCGGTCAGCACGAGCACCTTGCAGCGATCGTCGGTCGCGAGCGCGATGACCGTGCGGAGCATCTCCTCGTTCAGCGCCGGGCTCATCGCGTTGCGCTTCTCCGGCCGGCTCATCGTGACCCACGCAATCCCCTCGTCGAACTCGACGAGCACGAGATTGCCCCACGGTTCCTTCCCTTCGGACATGCGTTTCTCCCTGCTGACGACCGGCCGGGGCCGGGCGAGGCGGCGGAATCGCGGCGGTCGCCCAGCGCACGGCAAGGTCCCGCGCCCGGTCTGCAGTCGTCCGCCTCGGGCTTTTTGTTGTACGCTATGGTCCTGCAGCCGCAGGCGCCTAGCCGCATATGGTAAGCGAGATCCGATAACGGTGCCCGTCGGGGCCCGCGGCCGCAAGCGTTGGGGGCGCGAGAAGCACGACACGCACGGCGTCTCGTCGTGCACGTGGGAGTAGCTCGAAGCGGAGAGCATCCATGGCGGAGAATCCGAGGGATCGAGACGTTTTGGGATACCCCGAGCCGAGATACGAGCGCTCGGGATTGTCTGACCTCGCGTCGCGCAAGGCGACGCGGCGGCAGTTCATCAAGGGCATCATCGCCTCGGGCGCGGCGGTGTCGAGCGCCGCGTATCTGTTCGGCTGCTCGAGCGGCGAGCGCGCGGTGGCGCCGGCCGGCGGCGTCGAGCGCATGCTGACGCTGCGCGTGAACGGCCAGGAACGCCACGTCGACGTGCTGCCGAACGAGACGCTCGCGATGACGCTGCGCTACAAGCTCGGGCTGA
Organism: Gammaproteobacteria bacterium; assembly: GCA_017577365.1. Classification (GTDB taxonomy): domain Bacteria; phylum Pseudomonadota; class Gammaproteobacteria; order Steroidobacterales; family Rariloculaceae; genus ZC4RG20. Next base: position 26,512 of record PKRJ01000036.1, read on the forward strand.
CCGGCACGAAGCTCGGCTGCGATCGTGGCGAGTGCGGCGCGTGCACCGTGCTGATCGACGACGTGCCGACGTACGCGTGCTCGACGCTGACGCATCAGGTGAGGAACCGGTCGATCGAGACGATCGAAGGGCTCGAGGGGCCGAACGGCGAGCTTCATCCGGTTCAGCAGGCGATGATCGACGAGCTCGGCCCGCAGTGCGGCTTCTGCACGCCGGGTCAGATCATGAGCGCCGTGGGACTGCTGCGTGCGAACCCGAGGCCGACCCGCGAGGAAGCGCGGCTCGCGCTTTCGGGCAATCTGTGCCGCTGCGGCGCCTATGACCACTACCTGAACGCCGTGATGCGAGCGGCCGGCCAGAGCGCGGTGTCGCAGGCGTAAGAGGAGGCAACCCGATGGCTGAACTCTTGGGCAAGGATTTCGTGCCGCCGGACGTCTACGGCAAGGTCACGGGCAAAGCGAAGTACGCGGAGGATTTCCGCGCCGACAACATGTGCTTCTGCCGCCTCTTGCTCTCGCCGATGCCGCACGCGCGCGTGCGCAACATCGACGTCTCCGAGGCGCTCAAGATGGAAGGCGTGCTCGCGGTGCTGACCGCGGACGAGGTCCCCGCGCAGCCGCCGCCCGCCGAGCCGATCCTCACGAACGAGCCGCTCTTCGTCGGCGCGCCGATCCTCGCGGTCGCGGCCGAGACAGAGCAGCTCGCGCAGGACGCGATCGACCGCATCCGCATCGACCTCGAGGAGCTGCCGTTCACGGTCGATCCGCTCGAGAGCCTCTACCCGGGCGGTCCCGACGCACGCTCCGAGGGCAACGTCGTCGACAACCGTCTCGGCGGTCCGCCCCAGGTCAAGCGCGTGAAGTGGACCGCGGCCGATTTTGCCGCGGCGGGCGAGGACAAGCTGCCGATGGGCGAGCCGCTCGCGGAGTGGTCGTACGGCGACGTCGAAGGCAATTTCGCGAAGGCCGCGCTCGTGCTCGACGAGACGTTCGTCACCGCGGGCATGTCGCACCATTCGATGGAGCCGCGCTCCGCGATGGCGTACTGGCAGAACGGCAAGTGCTACGTGTACGGCTCGAGCCAGAGCCAGAGCTTCGTCGTTCCGGACCTCGCGAACTACATCGGCATTCCCGTCGAGGATCTCGTCTACGTCGCCGAGACCTGCGGCGGCGGTTTCGGCTCTAAGGGCACGGCGTATCCCTTGATGTCGATCCCGGCCCACATGTCCCGCAAGCTGAACGGACGGCCCGTGATGATGCGCATCAGCCGTGCCGAGGAGTTCTATCTCGGCTACGCGCGAAGCGGCTTCCAGGGCCGGATCAAGATGGGCTTCAGCGCGGAAGGCCGCCTCATCGCCGTCGACATGTACGTCGTGCAGGAGAGCGGCGCGACGGTGGGCTTCCCGGATTGGCCGTCGTCGGGCGAGACGGTGTCCATTCTGTATCAGCCGGAGGCGATGCGCTGGCGCGGCACGAGCGTGTTCACGAATACCGTTCCGCGCACGGCGCAGCGCGGCCCGGGCCACAATCAGACGGTCTCGATCACCGAGCCGCTGATGGACAAGGCCGCGCGCGCGCTCGGCATCGATCCGCTCGAGATCCGGCGCATCAACTCGCCCGACATGAACGGGCGGATCGGCGGCGAGCGCACGCCGGTGACGAGCTGCTATATCCGTGAGGCGCTCGAGAAGGGCGCGCAGGCGTTCAATTACGCGGAACGCAAGGCGAGGAGCGGTCAACGCAACGGCTCCAAGGTGCGCGCGGTCGCCGTCGGTCAGGGATTCCATCCGGCCGGCTTCTTCGGCTTCGACGGTATCGTGCGCATCACGCCGGAAGGCAAGCTGCACATCCATACGGGCGTCGGCAACCTCGGCACGTACTCGCATACGGGCACGGCGCGCATCGCGGCCGAGGTGCTGAAGATGAGCTGGGAGAACTGCGTCGTCGAGCGCGGCGATACGCGCAAGCATCTGCCGTGGAATATCGGTCAGTTCGGCAGCAACACGTCGTTCACGATGGCGCGCACGAACTACGTGGCGGCGATGGACGCGCTCGCGAAGCTCAAGGAAATCGCCGCGATGGATCTCGGCGGCTCGCCGGACGACTACGACATCGGCGACGAGCGCGTCTTCAAGAAGGACGACCCGAGCACGGGCCTCACGTACGCGCAGGCCGCGCAGCGCGCGATCGAGCTCGGCGGGCGTTTCGACGGCCACGAGCCCCCGGGCGACGTCAATCCGATGACGCGGGCTTCGGTGCTCGCGCTCGCCGGCACCGGCCTGATCGGCGCCGCGCGCGACAACTTGCCGGTCACCGGGCAGCCCGCGGCGTTCACCGCGGGCTTCATCGAGATCGAGCTCGACGTCGAGACCGGCAAGGTCGAGATCCTCGACTACCTCGGGGTCGCCGACTGCGGCACGGTCATCCATCCGAAGGGGCTCGCGACGCAGGTCAAGGGCGGCGCGGTCATGGGCTTCGGCATGGCCGTGCTCGAGCGGCACATCTACGATCCGCAGAACGGGCTGCCGGGCAACGTCGGTCTCTATCAGGCGAAGCCGCCCAGCTATCTCGACGTGCCTTCGGTGATGCGCGCCGATGCGGTGGATCTGCCCGATCCGCAGAGCCCGCTCGGCACGAAGGGCATCGGCGAGCCGGTGATGGGCGCGGGGTCCGCGGCCCTGCTCTGCGCGATCTCCGAGGCGCTCGGAGGGCACGTGTTCAACCGCATACCGGTCACGCCCGACCACATCGTCAACGTGCTGAGCGGCCGCGGCCAGTCTCACCGGCCGCTGCAGGTGAATACCGCCTGAGCTGGCGAGAAGGGATCGAGATAGAGACTTAGCATGGGCCCTGGTCCCGACATCGACGAGAACGGGAGCGGGGCCGTCGAAAAGCGGAGCGAGCGATGGGCACCAGAGACATGATGCCGAGCTTCGAGCTCTACCAGCCGGACACGTTGGAGGCGGCGCTCGATCTGCTCGGCCGTTTCGGCGAGGACGGCTGGGCGCTGGCCGGCGGCAACGACAGCTTCGACTGGTTCAAGGATCGCGTGAAGCGGCCGCGCTACGTCGTCGACCTGACCGGAATCGAGGCCTTGAAGGGGATCCGCGAGACGGCGGACGGCGGCGTCGAGATCGGCGCGCTGACGACGCTGACCGAGATCGAGCGCAGCGACGTGATTCGTTCGCGCTTCGGCGTGCTGGCCGAGGCCGCGTCGAAGGTCGCGAGCCCGCAGATCCGCAATACCGGAACGATCGGCGGGAATCTCTGTCAGGACGCGCGCTGCTGGTACTACCGCTACGGCGTGCACTGTTATCGCGCCGGCGGAAATACCTGCTACGCGGATACGCCCGAAGGGCAGAACCGCGAGCACTGTCTCTGGGGCGCGGACCGCTGCGTCGCCGTGAGCCCGTCGGATACGGCGCCGGCGATGGTCGTGCTCGACGCGCGGATGGTCGTCGCGGGCCCGAACGGAGAGCGCGAGGTGCCCGCCGAGCAGTTCTTCATCGGCCCGAGCATCGACATCACGCGGATGACGGTGCTCGAGCCCGGCGAGCTGCTGACGGCGATCCGCATTCCGCCGAGCTGGGCCGGAGCGCGGTTCTATTTCGAGAAAGTCGCCGACCGCAACGTTTGGGATTTCCCGCTCGTGAATATCGCCGCGGCGATGCGCGTGAACGGCAACGTGATCGAGGACGCTCGCTTCGCCGCGGGTGCCGTGCAGTGCACGCCGCGCAGGCTCACGGTCGTCGAGGAGGTCGTTCGCGGCCAGCCGCGGAGCGAGGACCTCGCGCGGCTCGCGGGGCAGTCGGCGGTGCGCGGAGCGACGCCGCTCAACTATAACCACTTCAAGATTCCGTTGCTGCAGAACCTCGTGATGCGCGCCGTGCGCGACGCGTAATCGCGGCAAGCTTCGCGTGTGTTTGCGCGGGCGCCTTCGGCGCCCGCGCGCGTTTCTCGGGGGGCGATGCGCGTCGACGTCGCGAAACGCTCGGTCCGTCGCGCGGGCGTTCCGCGTCTTGCACGGCTCGTTCCCGCGTGCGACGCTTCGCCGAGTACCCGGCGGAGATTCCGACGCGGAGGGCAAGCGGGGCGATATGGCGATGCGCCGTCGCAGCGGATGGCTCGGCTCGATTGCGGTCGCGACGCTCGCGGTGCCCGCAAGCGGCGATCCGCCGCGCACCGTGCCCGCATCGGAATTTCGTTTCACTCGCCTTCAATACGCGGATCTCGGCTACGGCTTCGGCCGAAGCTGGCTCGTCGACTATCCGGAGGCCGAGATCCACTTCGGACGCGCTATCGCGCGCCTGACGCGAGTCGAGATCGGCGAGCCCGGCATCGTCAACCTGCGCGACGACGACCTTTTCGACTATCCGTGGCTCTATGCCGTCGAGGTCGGCCGGTGGCATCTCGACGATCAGGAGGCGGCCAAGCTGCGGGAATATCTGCTGCGCGGCGGGTTCCTGATGGTCGACGATTTCCACGGCACGATGGAATGGCGCCGCTTCATGGAGTCGATGCAGAAGGTCTTTCCCGATCGGCCGGTCGTCGACATCGCCGACGAGGACGAGGTCTTGCACGTCCTTTACGACGTCGACCAGCGAATCCAGATTCCCGGAATCGCGCCGCTCTCCCGCGGCGTGACGTACGAGCGCGACGGCGTCACGCCGTACTGGCGCGGCATCTACGACGATCGCGGCCGGCTCATGGTCGCGATCAATTTCAACATGGATCTCGGCGACGCGTGGGAGCATGCCGACGATCCGCGCTACCCCGAGCCGATGACCGCCCTCGCGTATCGCTTCGCCGTCAATTACGTAATTTACGCGATGACGCACTGAGGCCGTTGCCGTATCCTCGGCCGCTGCCCGCCGCCGGAACGACGTGCCGCCCGGTCCCAAGAATTGCCAAGGCGGCCTTGCATTCCTCCACGCGTATGGTGAACACTTGATCGCAAATGAGAGCGATTCCTGTTTGCATTCTGACACGGTGATGCTGGCCGTCGACGAGCTGACCGTGCGCTTCGGTGCCGTCACCGCGGTCGACCGCGTGTCGTTCGCCGTGCGGAAGGGCGAGATCGTCTGCCTGCTCGGGCCGTCCGGGTCGGGGAAATCGACGGTCCTTCGCGTGATCGCGGGCGTGGAGCGCGCGACGAGCGGCCGCGTCGCGATCGCCGGTGTGGAGGTCGACGGGCCGGGCCGGTTCGTAGAGCCGGAGCACCGGCACGTCGGCATGGTCTTTCAGGACTACGCGCTCTTTCCTCATCTGACGGTCGAGGCGAACGTCGCCTTCGGCCTCGACCGCGCGGCGCGGCGCCAGGTGCCGGAGCTGCTCGAGCGGCTCGGCCTCGGCCGGCTCGCGAGGAGCTATCCGCATCAGCTTTCGGGCGGCGAGCGGCAGCGCGTCGCGCTGCTCCGCGCGCTCGCGCCGAAGCCGCGCCTGCTGCTGATGGACGAGCCGTTCTCGAGCCTCGACAGCCGGCTGCGCGACGACGTGCGGCGCCACACGCTCGATTTCGTGCGCGCGAGCGGCACTACCACCGTGATCGTCACGCACGATCCCGATGAGGCGCTCAGGATCTCCGACCGCATCGTGCTGCTCGAGTCCGGCCGGCTCGTGCAGGTCGGCACGCCGGAGGAACTCTACACGCGGCCTCGCACGTTGTTCGCCGCGCGCTTCTTCAGCGACGTCGCCGCGTTGCCCGGGACCTGCTGCGGCGGACGCGTCGAGACGCCGCTCGGCAGCTTCGAGGCCGCGTTGGCCGACGGCGCCGCGGCGGTCGCATGTCTCAGGCCGCAGCACGTCCGCATCACGGACGCGCCGACCGGGGTCGCGGGCCGCGTCGTCAGCAGCGAGTTTCGCGGCGACAGCCGCTACTTGCTGATCGCCGTGCCGGGCCTCGACGCGCCGATCGCATTGCGCGCGCCGTGCCGTGTCAATGGCGCGGATGTGCTCGGTCCCGGCGCGTCCGTGAATCTCGAGATCGACGCGGCCGACGTGCCCGTCGTCGCATCGCAAACCCAGGTCAAGGAGTCGATCGATGCCGCTCTTTCGTAAGCGTCCGGCCGCGCTCGCCGCCGGGCTTCTCGCCGCCGCGCTCTCCGCGTCGGTCGCTGCCGAGGAGGTGAATCTCTACACGACGCGGGAGCCCGGGCTGATCCAGCCGCTGCTCGACGCGTTCACCCAGGAGACGGGGATCAAGGTGAACAGCATCTTCGTCCGCGACGGCCTCGCGGAGCGCGTCGCCGCCGAAGGCACGCGCTCTCCGGCGGACGTGCTGATGACGGTCGACTTCGGCAACCTGATCGATCTCGTCGAGAAGGGGCTGACCCAGCCGGTCGAGTCCGCGGTCCTGAACGAGGCCATCCCTTCGCATCTTCGCGACGAGAACGGGCACTGGTACGCGCTGTCGATGCGCGCGCGCGTGGTCTATGCCGCGAAGGATCTGCCGATCGAGACGTTCAATTACGAGCAGCTCGACGACGCCGAATGGCGCGGCAAGCTCTGCATTCGCTCAGGCCAGCATCCGTACAACACCGCGCTGATCGCCGCGCACATCGTCTATCACGGCGAGGACGCGACGCGCGCGTGGCTCGAAGGCATGAAGCGGAATCTCGCGCGCGCCGCGACCGGCGGCGACCGCGACGTTGCCCGCGACATCATGGGGGGGATCTGCGACATTGGCGTCGGCAACTCTTATTATGTCGGCCTGATGCGCAGCGGCCGCGGCGGCCCGGAGCAGGTGAAGTGGGGCGAAGCGATCAAGGTCATCCTGCCGACGTTCGAGAACGGCGGCACGCACGTGAACATTTCGGGCGCCGCCGTCGCGCACCATTCGCCGAACCGCGAGCAGGCGGTGCGCTTGCTCGAGTACCTCGTCTCCGACGCGGCGCAGAAGCTTTACGCGGAAGCGAACTTCGAATATCCCGTGAAGCCCGGCGTCGAGGTCGATCCGCTCATCGCCGCGCTCGGTGAGCTCACGGTGGATTCGACGCCGCTCGTCGAGATCGCGCGCCACCGCGATGCGGCCAGCCGACTCGTCGATCGAGTCCGCTTCGATCAGTAGCGGCACGGCGGCCTCCGTCAGACGGCCGCGATGGAACCCGTGGCTGATCGCCGCGGGCGTCGTCGCGCTGCTCGTCGCCGCGCCGATCGCCTCGCTGTTCGTGACCGCGTCCGCGGGCTCGGACGAGCTCTGGTCGCATCTCCTCGCGAGCGTGCTGCCGGCCTCGGTGCGGGACACGCTCGTGCTCCTCGCGGGCGTCGGCGCGCTGACCGCGCTCATCGGCACCGGGACGGCGTGGCTCGTCGCCGCGCACGAGTTCCCGGGCCGGCGGGTGGTCGACTGGGCGCTCCTGCTGCCGCTCGCGGTCCCGACCTACATCATCGCGTACGCGTATCTCGACGTGCTGCATCCGGTGGGTCCGGTGCAGACGGCGATCCGCGCGCTGCTCGGCATCGACAGCCCGCGTGATTTCAGGCTGCCCGATATCCGCTCGATGGCCGGCTGCATTTTCGTGCTCGGCTTCGTGCTGTATCCGTACGTCTATCTGACGGCGCGCGCGATGTTCCTGATGCAGAGCGCGAACCTGATCGACGCCGCGCGCACGCTCGGCGCCGGGAGGCGCGCGGTGTTCCTGCGCGTCGCTCTGCCGCTGGCGCGTCCCGCCGTCGTGATCGGCGTGAGCCTCGCGCTGCTCGAGACGCTGAACGACATCGGCGCGGCCGAGTTCCTCGGCGTGCGCACGCTGACCGTGTCCGTCTACACGACGTGGATCACCCGCTCGGATCTGCCGGGCGCCGCGCAAATCGCGCTCGCGATGCTGATCGTCGTGCTGTGCCTCGTGCTCGTCGAGCGTTGGGCGCGGCGGCAGCGGCGTTTCGCGAACGACGCGCAGCATCCTCGCCCGCTCGCGCGGCAACGGCTCCGCGGCGCTCGCGGCGTCCTCGCGCTCGCCGCGTGTGCGGTGCCGGTCTTCATCGGTTTCGTCGTGCCGGCGTGGTACCTGCTCGATCAGACGATCCAGCGCGTGCGCTTCGCCGGGGTCTCGGCGGCAATCCCGCGCGAGGTGCTGAATACGGTCGCGTTGTCGGCCGTCGCGACCGTGCTCGCCGTCCTGTGCGCGCTCGTCGTCGTGTACGCCGCGCGGGTCGCGCGAGGGCCGGCGCCGCGTTGGCTCGTGCGGATCGCGTCGCTCGGCTACGCGGTGCCCGGGACCGTGCTCGCGATCGGCCTCCTCCCCGTGATCACCGGCATCGAGGCGTTCGTCGACGCGGCCGCATCGCGCCTCATCGGCGCGTCGACGGGCCTGTTCCTGCTCGGCTCGGGCGCCGCGGTCGTCTACGCGTATGTCGCGCGGTTTCTGACGATCTCGGCGGGCAGCCTCGAGGCCGGTTTCAGCCGCGTCTCGCCGTCGATCGACGCGGCCGCGCGAACGCTCGGCGCGAGCGCGTTGCGCACGCTGTTCCGCGTGCACGTCCCGATGGTCAAGCCCGCGATCGCGACCGGCGCGCTGCTCGTCTTCGTCGACTGCATGAAGGAATTGCCGGCGACGCTGTTGCTCCGGCCGCTCGGCTTCGAGACGCTCGCGACGCATCTTTACGGCGAGGCCGTGCGCGGGACCTACGAGGAGGCTGCGATCGCAGCGCTCCTGATCGTCGCCGTCGGGCTCGTGCCCGTGCTGATTCTGACGCGCGTCGGCGTGCGCGGCCCGGTCGAGGCCGGAATGGCGGCCGCATCGCGCGCAGACGGGCCCGAGCCGGACCCGGCTGCGCCGCCGCGGGACTAAACGACGTGACGCGTCAGCGTCGCGGGATCGGTCTGCGCGAACCGCTCGATCAGCGCGTCGACCGATGCGGCGACCGTGCTGAGCCGCTCGCGCAGTGCGCCGAGCCGCTCGTGCGCGGTGCGCGTGCCGCGCAGCCGCTCTTCGAGCTCGTCGAGACGTTGGCTCGCGTCCGTCCGCGCGCGCTCGAGGCGAGCCGCCATCTCGCGCTCGAAGCCCTCGGCGTAGCTGCGCACGAGCTGATCCGGCAGCGTCTCGGCGAGCCGGTCGATCCGTTGCTCGAGCTGCGCGACGGCCGCGTCGCGAATCGCTTCGCGTGCGGGCTCGCCGAGCCGGGAGGCCTTGATCGCGGCTTCGAGGGGGGCGTCGGGATGGTCGGCGGGACCGAATAGCCGACGTCGCACTGCGGCTCCGGAGCGCATCAGCAGCCAGTCGACGACGCTGCGCCGCACGGGAATCGCGTCGCTCGACAGGATCGGCGCCGGCGACTCGACCGGCGCGTTCGACTTCAGATCCGCGAGCGCCGCGTCGGCAATCTGGCGCATGTCGAGGCCGACGGCCTTGACGTCCGCGAGCAGATCCTCGGCGGCCGTGAGGCCCGCGACATCCTCGGAAGCACGGCGCTTCAGCGCGTCCTCGGCATCCGCGGCGAGCCGCGCGTGAGCCGACGCGAAGAACGGCAGCAGCGCCGCGTCGGCGAGCTGGTGCAGGCTGTCGCTGCTCTGGAACCAGTCGTCGATCGCGCGGCCGATCGGCTCCTGCGTCTCCGCCTTGACCTGCGCCGCGATCCGGTGGACCCGCTCGCGCAGCCACGGGACGAGCGCTTGCACGTGGTCTCGCCATTGGATCTGCCGGAGCCGATCGATCTTCTCGACGGTCCCGCGCGCGTCTGCGCAGCTCTTCTCGAGCGACTGGACCTCGCGGCCGAGGGCTCGAACCGACTCGTCGTCGACCGCGCCCTTCATCTCGCCGAGCAGCGTCCGCGAGCGGCGCAGGCTGTCTTGCAGAAACGCCTTGAGGTATTCGTTGCTGTTCAGATAATCCGTGAGATCCTCGAGCAGCAGGTCGAAATCGGCATCGACCTTGGTCTCGCCGTCCGACGTTGCGCCGCCGTCGCCCGTCCGCCGGCCGATGATCCGCCGGCTCGCCGCGCGGAGCAGATCCACCGGGTAGATGCCGAGCCGGCCGTTCTCGGCGGCTTCCTTTAGCGGCGCGGACATCGACAGGTTCTCGAAGGCTTCGATGATCTCCCACGGGCTCTCGTGCTCGAGGCTCGGCGCGAGCGTGCCGTCCGGCAGCAGGTCCTTCTTCGTCGAGTCGAGGTTCACGACGAGGAAGATGCGGCTGAAGAGCTCGAGGAGCTCGCCGAACTCGTCGAAGACCTGCTCGAGGAAGAGATTGTCCGTCTTGACGATGAAGATCGCGCAGGCGGCCGCGTTGCGGAAGTCGCGCGTCATCCGGTCGTAGCCGAACTTCATCCGCGTGTAGAGTCCCGGAGTGTCGACGAGCACCGCGCCGGACTGCGCGAGATCCGGGATGTCGAGCTTGATGTCGATCTTGCGGATCGCGTCGGGCATATGCAC
>PKRJ01000037.1 GCA_017577365.1 Gammaproteobacteria bacterium
ACCTTGAGCCGCAGGATGTCCTCGGGCGCGAGCCTGAAGCTCATGTCCGCTTGCACGTTGACCTGGTACGTGCGGCCGAACTGGTTGAAGTCGTTGACGTACAACGAGCCCAGATAAATCTGCATCGTGTCGAAGATCTCGGTCAGCGGCACGCCCTGCGCCTTCGCCTTGTCCCGATCGACGTGCGCGCGGATCTGCGGCACGTTGACCTGGAATCCGGAGAACACGTCGGCGAGGCCGGGCGTCTGGTACGCCTGCGCGACGATGTTCTGCGTCTCGGCATAGAGCGCCTCGTACCCGAGACCCGCGCGATCCTCGATCTGCAGCTTGAAGCCGCCGATCGAGCCGAGTCCCTCGACTGCCGGGGGCGGGAACACGGCGATGTACGCCTCCTGGATGTCGGCGAACTTGGCGTTGAGCTCGGCGAGCACTTCCCACGCGGAGCGTCGCTCGACCCGATCGGGATCGTCGAAATCCTTCAGCGAGAAGAACACGATGCCGGTATTCGGGCTGTTCACGAAGCCGTTGATTGACAGCCCCGGGAACGCGACCGAGTGCGCGACGCCCGGCGTCGCGAGGCCGATCTCGCTCATGCGGCGAATCACCGCATCGGTGCGATCGAGCGTGGCCGCCTCGGGCAGCTGCGCGTACGCGACGAGATATTCCTTGTCCTGCTGCGGGATGAAGCCCCGCGGCACGGACGCGAATCCGAGCCACGTGAGGCCGATCAGCCCGACGTACACGACGGCGGCGATTCCCGCGCGCCGCAGCAGACGGCCCGTGAGCCCGACGTACTTCAGAGACGACCATTCGAAGAAGCGCTCGAACGGACGCAGCACCCAGCCGAACGCGGCGTCGATGACGCGCTGCACGCGATCGGGCGGGGCGCCGTGGGGCTCGAGCAGCACGGCGGCGAGCGCCGGCGAGAGCGTCAGCGAGTTGAACGCCGAGATCACCGTGCTGATCGCGATCGTCAGCGCGAACTGGCTGTAGAACTCGCCGGAGAGGCCGCTGATGAAGGCCGTCGGCACGAAAACCGCGACGAGCACCGCCGAGATCGCGATGATGGGGCTCGTGACCTCGCGCATCGCCTGCCGCGCGGCCGCGAGTGGCGCGAGCCCCTTCGCGATGTTGCGCTCGACGTTCTCGACGACGACGATGGCGTCGTCGACGACGATGCCGATCGCGAGCACGAGGCCGAACAGCGACAGCGTGTTCAACGTGAAGCCGAAGACGTGCATCACGGCCAACGTGCCGACGAGAGAGACCGGCACCGCGGCGAGCGGGATGATCGACGCGCGCCACGTCTTGAGAAACAGGACGACGACGAGCACGACGAGGAACAGCGCCTCGACGAGCGTCTTCACGACCGCCTTGATCGAGTCGCGGACGAACATCGTCGGGTCCCAGACGATCTTGTAGTCGATGCCCTCGGGGAACTCGCGGGCGAGCTCGGCCATGCGCGCACGCACGCGGTTCGAGATGTCGATCGCGTTGCTGCCGGGCTGCTGGAAGATCACGATCGCGGCGGCTTCCTCGTTGTCGAGCAGCGAGCGAAGCGCGTAAGTGCTCGCGCCGAGCTCGACCCGCCCGACGTCGCGAAGCCGCGTGATCTGCCCGTGCTCGCCCGTCTTGATCACGATGCGCTCGAACTCTTCGACGCTCGCGAGCCGCCCCTGCGTGTTGATCAACAGTTGAAACTGCGCGGCACTCGGCGCGGGCGGCGCGCCGAGCTGGCCGGCCGCGACCTGTAGGTTCTGCTCGCGGATCGCGCGGACGACGTCGGCCGCGGTCAGGTTCAGCGCGGCGATCCGCTCCGGATCGAGCCACACGCGCATCGAATAGTCGCCGGCGCCGAAGACCTGCGCCTGGCCGACGCCGGGAATGCGCGCGAGCTCGTCGCGGATCCTGAGCGTCGCGTAGTTCGACAGGTACAGCATGTCGTACCGGTCATCCGTCGCGATCAGGTGGACGAGCAGCGTGATGTTCGGCGACGACTTCTCCGTGACGACGCCGATCCGCTGCGTTTCCTCGGGCAGCTTCGCGAGCGTTTGCGCGACGCGGTTCTGCACGAGCACCTGGGCCTTGTCGAGGTCGGTGCCGAGATCGAACGTCACCGTGAGCTGCATCACGCCGTCGGCGGTCGATTGCGACGACATATACAGCATGTTCTCGACGCCGTTGATCGCCTGCTCGAGCGGCTGTGCGACCGTCTCGGCGATGACGTCCGGATTGGCGCCGGGATAACGAGCCGTGACGATGACCGTCGGCGGCACGACCTCCGGATACTCGCTGACCGGCAAGAGGCGAAGGGCAAGAAGCCCCGCGATGAAGATCAGCGCCGAGAGCACGCCGGCGAAGATCGGCCGCTCGATGAAGTATTGCGAGAAGTTCATGATCCGAGCTCCATTGCTCGTTCTCGATCAGTTCGCGCGCGTGGACGCCGTCGCCTCGGGCTCGTCCGCGGCCGCGAAGCGTTCGATGAGCGGCGTGCCGTCGACCGCCGGCGCCTCCGCGGCGGCCACCGCCATGCCGGGACGCACGCGCGCGAGCCCGTTGACGATCACGCGGTCGCCGACGGAAAGGCCGCTCTTCACGACGCGGAGTCCGTCGATGCTGCGTCCGAGCGTGACCGGGCGGTACTGCGCGATGCCGTTCTCGTCCACGACGAGCACGTACTTGCGGTCGAGGTCCGTGCCGATGGCGCGCTCCTCGACGAGCGCCGCGCGATACGTCCGCTCGCCGACGACTCTGATCCGTGCGAAGAGCCCCGGCGTGAACCGGCCGTCGTCGTTCGACAAGACGGCACGCGCACGAATGGTGCCCTGGTCGGGATCGACGTGGTTGTCGACGAAATCGAGCCGCGCGACGTGCGGGTAGCCTTCTTCGTTCGCGAGGCCGACCAAGGCCGTAAGGCCGGCAGGATCGCCGTCGGCGCCGCGAATCAGCTCGAGATATGTGTGCTCGTCGATGTCGAAATAGGCGTGGATCGGATCGTCGGTGACGACGGTCGTGAGGAGCGTCGCGCTGTCGACGAGGTTTCCCGGCTTGACGAGAGCGCGGGACACGCGTCCCGCGATTGGCGCGGTCACTCGCGTATACGACAAATCGAGCTTCGCGGCTTCGAGCGCCGCCTCGACCGACGCGAGCATCGCCTCGGCGACGGCGGCATCGGCGGCGAGCCGCTCGAACTCTTCGCGCGACGTCGCCTTCTGCGCGAGCAGGCGCTCGGCGCGGTCGCGATAGGAGCGCGCGACCTCGAGCTCCGCGCGGGCGCGCTCGCGCTCGGCGGAAAGGCGCGCGACCTCGGCCTCGAATGGGCGCGGATCGATCAGAAACAGAAGCTGACCTTGCTCGACGCGGCCGCCTTCCTCGAAGTGCACGGACTCGACGTAGCCGCCGACTCGCGGCCGCACCTCGACGAGGCTCGCGGCTTCGAGACGGCCGGTGAAATCGGCCCAGTCCTTGAGCTCCTGGAGAACGACGCGCGCGGCGGTGACGGCAGGGGGCGGCGGAGCCTCGGCCTGCTCGGCGCTGCCGGCCGTGCATCCGGCGACGATCGAGATCGCGGCGAGCACTGGGATGACGGATCTGACGCGCTGCGTGTTCATCGGAAATTCCTTATTCCTTCGTGGGTTATAATCCGTACCGTCATCGACTCGGGTCACAGGGGAGGCGGGTCATCCATGGTCGATCGGTGTGCGGCGTGCTCGACATGGCGCCCCGTGGTGGTGCAATTCTGTGACCGGACTGTTACTATACCGTTTAGTAAAGCGGCAGGTTAACTAACCAGTAAGTACAGTGTCAATTCCCTCCGACAAAAATGTCGTGCCCGAGGCGTTGATCTCGCCGCCGTTCGCGAGCCCGAGCGAATGCGCGTGTCCGCCGCAATGCACGAAGGACCGCATCCTGCGTGCGGCGCAGAACCTGTTCTATCGGCACGGCATCCGCGCGGTGAGCGTCGACGCGATCGCCGCGGAAGCGGGCACGACGAAGGTCACGCTGTACCGCCTGTTCGAATCGAAGGACGTGCTCGTCACGGAGTGCCTACGGGATCAGGCACAGCGATTCTGGGGCTGGTGGGATGCGACGGTCGCGAAGGACGAAGGCGATCCGCGCGCGCAAATCGAGGCGCTGTTCGAGCTGCTCGAGCAACGCATTTGCGCGAAAGAGGCGACGCGCGGCTGCCCGATCACGAATACCGCGGTCGAGATCGACGATCCCGACCATCCCGCCGCGCAAGTCATTCGCGAGCATCACGCCGAGATCGCGCGCCGCTTTCGAGAGCTCTGCAAGCAAATGGGCGCGCGTAAACCGGATGCGCTCGGAGATGCCCTGACGCTGCTCGTCGTCGGCGTTTTCTGCTCGCGAATCACGCTCGACAGCCCCGAGCGCATCGCCGCGGTCGCCGATGCGGCGCGCGCGCTGCTCGACTCCGACATGGGTGCCCCGCGGCGCAAGCGCTAGAGGGCGCACCTCGAATCGACACGAGTCGTTCGATTCGGCGGCCGCTTCTTGTTGAAGCCGCGGTTGCCGTTCGTGGCCGCTGGTTCTGTGCACACGATCGCGGACGCGGCTCGGGGCGGACGCGCGCACGCCAGCTTGCGCTCGAGCGAGCGTGCGTCCCGTGGCGAAAGTGTAGTCGAAGGTGTGTTAGATCTTCGGCTCGCGGTCCCGGACCTCGCCGCGCCAACCGCCTTCCTCGACACCGCGGCTTTCGATGTAGCGCTTGAATCCTTCCACCGATCTTTGGACGTTCGCGCCCATCGCGCCGAGCGCGTCACCGATGTTCTCGAGCATGCCTTGCGGCTCGTACTCCATCATCAGCCTTACTCGCGTGCGCGAAGCCGACAACGGCTCGAAGTGCACGGCGCCCGCGTTCGGCGCATCGCCGTTGATGCTGCGCCACGCGATGAGCTGATCCGGGATCTGCTCGGTGATCTCGGCGTCCCACTCCTTTTCCTTGCCCCACAGCTCCGCGCGCCAGTGGGTGTGCGTCGCGTCGATCTGCCGAACGTCCTTGACGCCGGTCATGAACTTCGGAAACGACTCGAATTGCGTCCACTGGTTGTAGACCGTGTGAAGCGGACAATCCACGTCCACGGTTTTCTCGATCCGTTCCATGATCGCGTTCCTCCATGTCGACGGCCGAAGGTCGCTTGCAGCTGCAAGTTCCATTCCGGCCTCCGGAGAAACGGCGTGCTCTCGCGCTAAAGCGGCGGCCTGCGGCGATGCCAATCGGTCGCCTGCTCGTACGCGTGCGCGAGCGTCAGGACGTCGAGCTCGCCGAAAGCGGGGCCGCTGATCTGCAAGCCGATCGGCAGCCCCGAGCGGCTGAACCCGCACGGCACGCTGATCGTCGGGATGCCGTAGATGTTGAAAGGATAGGTGTTGCGCACCGAAGGCTCGGCGCCCGACGCCTCGGCGGGATTCTGCGCGTCGCGGATCGCTTCGGGCAGGCCGGGGGCGGTCGGCGTGACGACGAGATCGACCTCGTCGAACACGGCTTCGATGGCGTTGCGCGCGAGCGCGAGCGCGCGGCGCGCTTCGTAATACTGGACGGTCGAGAACTCGCCGGCCGCGAGCAGCCGTTCGAGCGTGACGGGATCGTAGAGCCCGCGCATCGACGGATCGTCGAGAAACGGCCGGTGATAGGCGTACGCCTCGGCGAGCAGCTCCGGGAAGCTGGACGGCGGAGGCAACGTCACGTCGCGTACCTCCGCGGTCAGGCGTCGTATCACTTCGATGGCCTCGTCGACGGCCGCGGCGACGTCCGCGTGAAGATCCTCGAAATACGGCTCGCGCGGCAGTCCGACGCGGAATTTCGAAGGGCTGCGGAAGAGTGCGCTCAGGTAGTCCGGAACGCGCGCGCGACGGCTCACGGGATCGAGCGGATCGTACCCCGCGATCGCGCCGAGCACCGCGGCCGCATCGCCGACGGTCCGCGCGAGCGGACCGACGTGATCGAGCGACTCCGAGACCGGGATGATGCCGCGGATGCTCGCGAGCCCGTGCGTCGGCTTCAAGCCGACCACGCCGCAGTAGGCCGCCGGCAAGCGAATCGACGCGAGCGTATCGGTGCCGAGCGCGGCCGCGCACATCCTCGCCGCGACCGCCGCCGCGGACCCGCCGGACGAACCGCCCGGGATGTGATCGAGATTCCAAGGGTTGTGCACGGGCTCGAAATGCGTGATCGACGACGTGCCGCCGTACGCGTACTCGTGCATGTTGAGCTTGCCAAGAAGGATCGCGCCGGCGGCCTCGAGGCGCCGCCAGACCTCGGCGTCCGCGTCCGGGACGCGTTCCGCGAACACGGCGCCCGCCGCGGTCGTGCGGATGCCCGCCGTATCGATATTGTCCTTGAGCGCGATCGGCACGCCGTGCAGCGGGCCGCGCCAACGCCCGGCTTCGAGCTCCGCTTCGAGCGCGCGCGCCCGCTCGAGCGCGAGATCGCCGGTGATCGTGATGAACGCGTTGATGCGCGGCTCGAGCCGCTCGATCGCGGCGAGATAGGCACGAGTCAGCTCGACCGGCGACAGCGCGCCCGCGCGGATGCGCCGCGAGGCTTCGAGCAGCGTGAGCTCGGTCGGATCGCCTTCCGTGGCTTCGCTCTGCGCGAGCGCCGAACCGAAGCGGGCCGAGGCGACGACCGCCGCGATACCGGCGAGAGCCTCGCGGCGGTCGATGCGACCGAGCCTCATCGCGTCAGCCCCGCTGGTACGTGCCGACGAGCCGGTTCATGCCGATGACGTGCGGCTCGATGCGCTCCAGCAGCTGCCACATCGTCAGGCCTTCGGGCAGATCGAGCTCCTTGTCGAGCGCGAGCAGCCAGAAGTAATAGTGATGCACGCCGTGACCCGGAGGCGGATTCGGGCCCTTGTAGACGGTGACGCCGTAGTCGTTCTTGCCCGACGTGTAGCCGGAAACGCCTTCGGGCAGCTCGGCGACCGTCGCCGGAATGTTGTAGAGCACCCAGTGCACGAAGCCGTAAGTCCCGGGGCTCACGAGAGGCGCGTCGGGATCGTGGCAGATCAACGCGAGGGATTTCGTGTTGTCCGGCAGACGCGACCACGACAACTGCGGCGAGACATTCTCTCCTTCGCCGGTGTGCTTGCGCGGGATGGGACCGTTATGCGTAAACGCGGAGCTCTTGAGCTCGAGGTCCGACAACGCAAAACCCATGCTGCACCTCCCTGAACGGTCTCGAAAAAGCGGATGTTCGCACAACGCCGGCCGGACTTGAACGCGGGCTCGTGTGCGACTGGACCGCCGGTTACTCGGGGCCCGGCGTGAAGCGCGGCGGTTTTCTTCCCCGACGAGTTACCACGCCGGGGCGGCCCGTCGGCGCTTCGCTTATCCTGTACCTTCCAGGACGCGCCGGCCCGCGCTTTTTCGTCGGCCGGACCGCCGCAAAGGAGTGAAGCGGGTGGGGAACGACATAGCGAAGCTTTGGATCGACGGCGAGTGGCGCCGCGCGTCGAACGGTGCGAGCGCGTCGAGCATCAATCCCGGGACGGGCGAGACGATCGGCGAGTTCGCCGATGCGTGCGTCGAGGATGCGGTCGCGGCGATCGCGGCCGCACGGCGCACCTTCGATGCCGGATCGTGGTCGCGTCAGCCGCGGCTCCGCGCGAGCGTGCTGCTCGAGCTCGCCGATCGGCTCGAGCGCGTGAGGCCGCAGCTCGCGTGGGATCTCGCGCGCGAGAACGGCAAACCGATTCGCGACGCGATGCACGAGGTCGCGGGCGCGATCTCGGAGCTGCGTTACTACGCGGGGCTCGCGCGCAATCTTTTCGGCCGCGCGATCGAGCTCGAGCCCGGCCTCAACACGCTGCTGCGGCGCGAGCCCGTCGGCGTCGTCGGCATCATCGTGCCGTGGAACGCGCCGATCGCGCTCGTCGTGCGTTCGCTCGCGCCGGTGATCGCCGCGGGTTGCACGGCGGTCGTGAAGGCCGCGCCGCAGACGGCGATCGTGAACGCGAAGGTCTTCGAGCAGCTCGCGGGCGTGGAGGACCTGCCGCGCGGTGCCGTGAACATGCTCGTCGAGACCGGCAGCGGCGTGTCGAGATATCTCGTCTCGTCGCCCGACGTCGACATGATCAGCTATACCGGCAGCACCGAGGTCGGGAAGCTCATCATGGAGTCCGCGGCGAAGACGCTGAAGCGCGTGAACCTCGAGCTCGGCGGCAGCGCACCGTGCGTCGTGCTCGACGACGCGGATCTCGACGCTGCCGCGCAAGGCATCGTGCGCGCGGCGATCAGTCATGCCGGGCAAGTCTGCGTCGCTGCGAGCCGCGTCATCGCGCATCGCTCGATCGCCGATGCGCTCGAGACGAAGTTGGCCGAGCGGCTTCGCGCCGCACGGCTCGGGCTCGCCGACGATCCGGCGACCGAGCTCGGACCCATGATCGACAAGAAGAGCTGCGAGCGCGTGCACGCGCTCGTCGAGCGTTCGAAGGACGGCGGCGAGGTGCTGCTCGAGGGACGATTCGGCGAAGGGCCGCTCGCGGCGGGCGCGTTCCTGTCGCCCAGCCTCGTGCGCGTCACCGACGCGCGCTCGCCGTTGTTGACGCAGGAGGTGTTCGGCCCGGTATTGAGCGTGCAGGTCTTCGACGACGACGACGAAGCGATCGCGAAGGCGAACGATACGCGATACGGTCTCGCGGCGAGCGTGTGGTCGCGCAATCTCGCGCGCGCGCAGCGCGTCGCGTTCGCGATTCGCGCGGGCAGCGTTTGGATCAACGCGCATAGCCGGCTGTTCCCGGAAATCGAGACCGGAGGCTATCGCGAGAGCGGTATCGGCCGCCTGCACGGCGTCGAGGGGCTCGAGGCCTTCCTGCAGACGAAGGCCGTGACATACGAGATATAGCCCGATCGTTCGGGGGAGAAGGGGAGGAAAGAAATGCGTTGTCGATCGACTCTGGCGGCTCTAGCCGCGTTGGCGTGCTGGGGTTCGGCCCTCGCGCAGGATTACGTCGTGCCGGCGAATACGCCGGAGCATATCCGGCGCGCCGTCGAGTCGCCGAAGAGACCGGCCGAGCATCGGGAGCGGGACGCGGCGCGGAAGCCCGCCGAGGTGCTGACGCTTTCGGGGATCGAGCCGGGCGACCACATCATCGAGTTCGCGTCGTTCGGCCAGTACTACTCGACGATGCTCGTCGAAGCGGTAGGACCGCAAGGCCGCGTCGACATGTACGATCTGCCGTACACCGAGCGCTTCGCCGGAGAGGCTTCTCGCGCATTCGACGCCGAGCACGACAACGCTTTCTACCATCAGCAAGACTACAACGACGTCGAGTTTCCGCAGAACGTCGATGCCGTCTTCAACGTGCTCTACTACCACGACTTGAAGCCCAACGGCATCGATACGGCAAAGCTCAACGCGAAGCTCTTCGACGCGCTGAAGCCTGGCGGCGTCTATCTGATCATCGATCACAAAGCCGAGGACGGCTCGGGTTGGCGCGACGCGAGCACGATTCATCGGATGGGTGTCGAGACGATCATCGAGGAGGTCACGGCGGCGGGCTTCGTGCTCGAGGTCGACAGCGACCTGCTCGCGAATCCCGACGACGATCGTACCAAGATGGTGTTCACGCCCGGCACGCGCGGGGCGACCGACCGCGCCGTGCTGCTATTCAGAAAACCTCGCTAGCGCGCAAAGCCCGCTTTGGGAAAGCGGTTGCCCGCGTAGCCGCTTTCGCGTGCCATTTTGGTGCGCGGCGCGCACCGAGAGCGGGCGCGCCGCGCTGCGCATGTGCTCCTAAGGTGTTGAAAAATAAAAGATCATCGCCGTGGCACAAAGGCTGCACTACGCCCGGCGTCGGCGCGACGCGGTCGCTCGCGACAAAAGCATCGTTCATAGAGCAGCGCGGGCCGCGCGTGCAGTCCGCGAGATGGAGTAGAGGCACATGAAGTTGGTCACGGCGATCATCAAGCCGTTCAAGCTCGAAGACGTCCGCCAAGCGCTCGGCGAAGCCGGCGTCCAAGGGCTCACGGTGACGGAGGTGAAGGGGTTCGGCCGCCAGAAGGGCCACACGGAACTCTACCGCGGCGCGGAATACTCGGTCGATTTCGTGCCGAAAACGAAGATAGAGGCGGCGGTGCCCGATCAACTCGTCGAGCAAGTCGTCGAGGCGATCATCGGCGCCGCCGCGACCGGGTCGATCGGCGACGGCAAAGTGTTCGTCTCGGATCTCGAGCACGCCGTCCGCATCCGCACCGGCGAGACCGGCGAGCAAGCCCTTTGACCGAAGCTACGCGGAAGCTTCCGCGATGCGGCCGTGCGCGGTGCGCTCCAAGCGCGCCGCCGCGGCCGCGATCGCGTCCTTTCGCTCCTTGAAGATCTGCTCCGCCGGCACGTGCGCCAGCACGCCGAGATTCTCGAGCGTCTCCCGCACGTCGCCCGCAAGGCCCGAGACGAGCACGTGCATGCCGTGACCCTGCGCCTGCAGGAGCATCTCCTCGATCGCGAGCGCCGCGCTGACGTCCACGTACCCGACGTGCGAGAAGTCGTAAACGGCGATCTGGACGCCCGAGATCGTCGGTGACGCGCGGCGCGCGAGCTCGCGCGCGGACGCGTACGAGAACGTGCCGTGCAGCGTCGTCACGAGCACACGGCCGTTCGCGCCTTGCAGCAACGCCTTCTCCTCGTCCGTGAGCCCGTCATCGTCGACGTCCGAGATTTGCCGGACACCCTTGAGCTGCTCGCGGGCGAGGTAGCGGGCGTTCACGAAGCTCGCGAGGATGATGCCGACCGCGACCGCGATGATCAGGTCGACGAGCACGGTCAAGGCAAAGGTCACCACCATGACAAGGAGCTTCTCGCGCGGCGCGCGCCGTGCGCGCTTCAGGTAGCCCCAGTCGATGATGTCCCAGCCGACCTTCATCAGGATCGCCGCCAGCACGGCGTGCGGCACGTTCGACACGATCGGTCCAAGCCCGAGCACGAGCGCGAGCAGAATCAGCGCATGCACGGCGCCCGACACGGGCGTCCGACCGCCCGCGCGGATATTCACGACCGTGCGCATCGTCGCGCCGGCGCCGGGCAGCCCGCCGATGAGCCCGGCGATGAGATTGCCGATGCCCTGGCCGACGAGCTCCTTGTCGGAGTCGTGCTGAGTGCGGGTGATCGAATCCGCGACGAGCGACGTCAGCAGCGTGTCGATCGAGCCGAGGAGCGCGAGGATGAAGCCGCCGTTGAGGAGCTGCGGCCACGTCGCGGCCGAGAGCGTCGGCGTCATCAGCGTCGGCAGCCCTGTCGGCACGTCGCCGATCACCGGCGTGCCGTCGACCGCCAGCGACGCGACGATCGTGCCGACGACGAGCACGACGAGCGGCGCGGGCACGAGCCGCTGCAGGCGCTTGGGCCAGAAGACGATCGCCGCAAGACACGCGCACGAGAGCGCGAGCGTCGGCAGATGGATCGACATCGCGTCGGGATTCGCGAGCGTCTTCAGCGTCCCGATCACGCCGTCGTTCGACCCCGGCATGCCGAGGAACGGCAGAAGCTGCAGCAGCATGATGATCACGCCGATGCCCGTCATGAAGCCGGAAACGACGGAATACGGCGTGTAGGTGATGTATTTCCCGACGCGTGCGAGCCCGAATCCGATCTGGATCAGGCCGCCGAGCATCACGACGGTGAACGCTTCGGCGAGATTCGTCGCGTGCATCGCGACGATCGCGCCCATCACGACGGTCATCGGGCCGGTAGGTCCCGAGACCTGCGACGGCGTGCCGCCGAAAACCGCCGCGAAGAAGCCTACGGCGATCGCGCCGTAGAGACCGGCGATCGCGCCGGCCCCCGAGGCGACTCCGAACGCGAGCGCGAGCGGCAGCGCGATGACCGCGGCGGTGATGCCGCCGAAGATGTCACCGCGGAGCCGATCGAGATCGTAGCCGGACCGGACCGCCGTGATGATCGACGGCACGAAAAGACCAAGCCAAGAATGCCCGTGCTGCCCATGCGGCAGCGAGCGCGAATCGTGGGACAAGGGACGACCTCCGCAAGTACGCGGCCGTCTCGGTAGAGGCGCGACGGCGTGGCCGAGAATCGGCGCTTCGGCCGCGCATTCTACGACAACGCCGGAAAAGACGCGATGTGATGCGTTACCACACCAACGTTTGCTCGGCGAAGAGTGTGATGCTTGTCGCAGTACGGCGACCGCGAGTGTCTCGCCTCAGCCCGGAACTGCGCTCTCCCGGCGCCGCCGCGTCGAGCGAATTGCAAAGCCGTCGCGCCTTCCGCCGTTTAATTCGCTTTGGATATACCGGGATGCCTCTTTCTACGTTCACGCACCGGCGCTCGGAAAATACCATGGCTGGCCAACATCCTCAGCGAAGCAAGGTGTCATGTCGGCTGTCCGAGCGGACGAGCTTCTGCCGCCGATCGTTCCCGTCGAGACGATCAAGCAGATCAGCGCCGCCGTCGAGTCGCTCGACCGTGATCAGCTGATCTGGGCGAGCGGCTACCTCGCGGGGCTTGCCGCAGGCCGCGCCGCGCACCGGGCCGCCGCAGCGGCGGCGGTGCCCGCGGAACGCGCCGAGCCGGCCGCACCGTGGTCGATCTTCTACGCGACCGAAACCGGCAATAGCCGCCGCGTCGCGGAGTCGGTCGCGCAGCGGCTGCGTGACGCCGGCTTCTCGACGCAGCTCGTCGATCTTCGCGATTTCGATCCGAAGGCGCTGCGGCGCGTGACGCAGGCGATCTTCGTCGTCGCCACGCACGGCCTCGGCGATCCTCCCGAGGGCACGGAGGCCTTTTTCAAGTTCTGGATGGGTGACCGAGCTCCGAACCTCGAGCAGCTTCGCTTCGCGGTGCTCGCGCTCGGCGATTCGAGCTACGACGACTTCTGCTCGGTCGGGCGCACGCTCGACGCGCGGCTCGAGGCGCTCGGCGCGAAGCGCGTGCACGACCGCGTCGATTGCGATGTCGATTACGAGGAGCCCGCCGCAGCGTGGCGCGAGGCCGTCGTGGCGAAGCTCGAGGCCGAGCGCAGCGAGAGCGAGGCGCGGCAGATCACTCGGATCGGGGTCACGCGCGACACGGCTGCGAGCGCCTCCGTCTACACACGCGCGAATCCGTTCCCGGCCGAGGTCATGGTCAATCAGAGGATCACCGGCCGCGGCTCGACGAAGGACGTCCGCCATATCGAGCTTTCACTCGAGGGCTCGGGGCTCGTCTATCGCCCCGGCGACGCGATCGGCGTGTGGCCGGAGAACCCGCAACCGGCCGTCGACGACCTGCTCGCCGTGCTCGGCATGAGCGGCGACGAGGAGGTCACCGTCGGCGGCGAGGCGCAGCGGCTCCGGGACGCGCTGACGAAGCGGCTCGAGATCACGCAGGCGAGCCGCGGGTTCGCGAAGGCGTACGCGGAGCTCGCCGATGCCGAGGAGCTCGAAGCCGTGCTCGGCTCGCCGGAGGCCACCGCCTATCTGAACGCTCGGCAAGTCGTCGATATCGTCGCCGAGCACCCGGCGAAGCTCGCGCCTCAGCAATTCGTCGATACGCTACGCAAGCTCACGCCGCGGCTCTATTCGGTCGCGTCGAGCCTCGACGCCAATCCGGACGAGGCTCACCTCACCGTCGGCGTGATTCACTACGAGCGTTTCGGCCGTGCGCATTGGGGCGCGGCGTCGGGCTTTCTCGCGGGCCCGACGCAAGAGGCGCGCGTGTACGTCGAGCCGAACGATCACTTCAAGCTGCCCGAGGATCCGGACGCGCCCGTGATCATGATCGGCGCGGGCACCGGTGTGGCCCCTTATCGCGGTTTCCTGCAGCAGCGGGACATCGACGGCGCGCGCGGCCCGAGCTGGCTGATCTTCGGCGACCGCACGAGGCGCGCCGATTTCCTGTATCAGATCGAGTGGCTGCGCTACCGGAAGGAGGGGCTGCTGAGCCGGCTGACGGTCGCGTTCTCGCGCGATCAGGCCGAGAAGATCTACGTGCAGCATCGCATCGCCGAGGAGGCCAAGACGATCTACGACTGGCTCGAGCGCGGGGCGCACGTCTATGTCTGCGGCGAAGCCGAGAACATGGCACCGGCCGTGCATGCGGCGCTCGTCGGCGTCGTGCGCGACGTCGGGGGCAAGAGCGACGATGCGGCCGAGGAATACCTGCAAGCGATGAAGGCGGCGAAGCGGTATCAGAGGGATGTCTACTGACAAGCCACTGTCCGCGGTCGAGCACATCAAGGGCGCGAGCCGTTTCCTGCGCGGCACCATCGAGGGCTCGCTCGCCGATCCCGTGACCGGCGCGGTCACCGAGGAAGATCGGCAGCTCTTGAAGTTTCACGGGATATACCAGCAGGACGACCGCGATATCCGCCACGAGCGCGCGGAGCAGAAGCTCGAGCCCGACTACATCTTCATGGTCCGCATCCGCTTGCCGGGCGGTATCCTGACGCCGGCGCAGTGGCTCGCGGTCGACGGGATCGCGCAGCGTTACGCGGGCGGCAGCGTGCGTCTGACGACGCGCCAGTCCATTCAGCTGCACTACGTGCCGAAGCGCAACGTCAAGGACGCGATGCGCGCGATCGGCGAGGCGGGCCTCTCCACGATCGCCGCGTGCGGCGACGTGAGCCGCAACGTCGTGGTGACGCCGCTGCCCGAGCAGTCAGCGCTGCATCGCATCGCGTACGACAAAGCGCTCGAGGTCGTCGAGGCGCTGACGCCGAAGACGGGCGCCTACCGCGAGATCTGGCGCGGCGCGCCGGCGGGCGAGCCGGGCGAGAACGAGGAGCCGCTCTACGGTCCGGTCTATCTGCCGCGCAAGTTCAAGGTCGGCTTCGTCGTGCCGCCGCTGAACGATATCGATATCTTCGCTCAGGATCTCGGCTTCATCGCGATCACGCGCAGCAAGCAGATCGTCGGCTACAACGTCGCCGTCGGCGGCGGTCTCGGGATGACTCACGGCGACCCGAAAACCTATCCGCGGCTCGCGACGACGATCGCGTTCTGCACGCCGGAGCAGGTGGTCGCCGTCGCGGAGCATATCGTCGGCATCCAGCGCGACCACGGCGACCGGAGCGACCGCTCGCATGCGCGCTTCAAGTACACGGTCGACGATCGCGGCGTCGATTGGATCAAGGCCGAGCTCGACCGCCGGCTCGGCGTGGTGCTCGAGCCGCCGAAGCCGTTCGAGCTCACGCATACCGGTGACCGGCTCGGCTGGATCGAAGGCGAAGACGGACG
The DNA here is from genome assembly GCA_017577365.1 of Gammaproteobacteria bacterium. Lineage (GTDB taxonomy): Bacteria > Pseudomonadota > Gammaproteobacteria > Steroidobacterales > Rariloculaceae > ZC4RG20. The sequence continues at coordinate 15,193 of PKRJ01000037.1, forward strand.
CATGCACCTCACGCTGTTCGTGCCGTCGGGCCGCGTGGTCGATCGCGACGGGCAGCGTTTCCGCAGCGGCATCAACGCGATCGCGCGGGTGCACGAAGGCGAGTTTCGCGTGACCGCGAACCAGAACCTGATCGTGGCCGGCGTCGCGAAGGAGAAGGTCGCCGAGATCGATCGCATCGTTGCCGAGCACGGCCTCGACTTCTATGCAAGCCTGAAACCGCTGCGGCGCAACGCGATGTCGTGCGTGGCGTTCCCGACGTGCGGTCTCGCGATGGCGGAATCCGAGCGCTATCTGCCCGAGTTCCTCGCGAAGCTCGAGCCGATCCTCGAGAAGCACGGCCTCGGCGACGAGGACATCCTGCTCAGGATCACGGGCTGCCCGAACGGCTGCGCGCGCCCGTATCTCGCCGAGATCGCGCTCGTCGGCAGGGCGCCGGGCCGCTACGCGCTGTTCCTCGGCGGCGGGCTGACGGGCGAGCGTCTGAACGAGCTCTACGCGCCGAATCTCGGCGAGGCCGAGATCCTCGCGACGCTCGACCAGCTGCTCGGCGACTACGCCAAGGACCGGAAGCCCGGCGAGCCTTTCGGCGATTTCCTGCATCGCACCGGCGTCGTCGGCGCGGCGGCGACGGCTTGATCACCGCCGCGCCGCGCGCAGACGAGACGGTTACAGCGACATCAGGTACTCGGCGAGATCGCGCTTGTCGCGCTCCGAGAGCCCGAGGCCGAAGTGGCGGTCGTAGTGCTCGATGACCTCGGCGAGCGTCGCGAAGCGACCGTCGTGATAGAAGCCGCCTTCTACGTGCGTCCATAGACCGCGCAACGGCGTCGTGCGATAGCGGTCCTCCGGACCTCGTTGCGCGTGGTTGCCGTCGATACCGATCTCCTCCGGCGTGTGCAGATTCCAGCCCGGCTCGGTGAAGAGCGGCGGCACGTGGCAGCGCGCGCAGTCGGCGCGGCCGACGAACAGCGCTTCGCCGCGTTTCGCCGCCTCGGCATCGTAGAGATCGCGAGGCGGCCGCGGCGCCTGCAGCGACAGCTGATACAGATGCAGCGGACCGAGCTTCGACGTGACGAGATCCTCTTCGGGGCGCACGTTCCCGAAGCCGTTCGCGGCCGCGATCGGGAACTTGCCCGCGTCCTCGAGACGCGGATCGTAGAACGTTCCCTTGCCCTGCATCTCGAGCACGGCGACGAACGCGTTCCAATGCGTGACCGAGCCCCAGCCGTTCGACGTGTGGAGATTCACGCCGGCGAGGCCGAAAGCGGGCGGCAACAGCACCGCGGCGGTCTTGCCGTCCGGGGTCGTCGGGCGGCCGTCGAGAATCAAGTGCGCATCGAACTTTCCGGGTCCCCAATCGAGCAGCACGTCGCGAACCGTATCCTCGGAAACGCCGAGCAGCGACGCGAAGAACGACAGGTCCGGTGCCGCGGCGATGATCGCGCCGACGTCGAGATCGCGGTTCGGCCAGCCGTCGAGCCGGCGGCCGATGCCGGGAGCGAACGCATCGTCCACGGTGCTGTGGCACAGCGCACAAGTGATACCGACCGACTCGAGGCGGCCGGCATCGTCGAAGAGGCCGCGCACGCCGACGACCGCGTCGAGCGACAGGAGCGACAACGTCACGGCGGGATCGCCCAGATCGACACGTCCGCGCCGCAAGGCTTGCACGAGCTGCGGCGGGAGCGCATCGATGTCGACCTTCAAGCCCAGCCCGAGGGCCGCCTCCGGGCTGACGCCCGCGCCGACGCCGCCGTGATCGCGTCCGGCGATCGCCTCGTGCAGCCGCAACGTGCCGCCCCAGAAATCTTCGTTGCCGAAATTGTCGAAGCGGAAGATCTCGCGGCCGCGCTCCAGCGCGTCGAAGACGTTCTCCCAGTAAACGTCGTCGAAGCGTTTCGCCGAAGCGTGCGGCGGCTGCGCTTCGACGGCCGCCGTGACGAGAGCGCATGCACCGACCGAGATCAGGGCACGTTGGACGTTTCGGCATCTCATGGCTTGCTCTCCTTGAACGTGGCGAGGTCGGATGGCGCGTCGCGCGAGGCGTGGACGGAGGGCAGCACCGAGAACACGACCGAAGCCGCGTAATGCCCGCCGATCACGAGGGCGACGGTGCCCAGCACTTCGAGAGAGACGACGAGGGCAGGAGCAGGGCCGAGCCGCGGACGGAGCAGCGCCGCGACGAGGAACGAGCAGAAAGCCACCGCCATAGCGCCGACGTGAAGCGTGAGCGCGCTCGAGTCGCGCACGGCCGTCGGCAGCCGCGTGTAATCGGCGAGACCGGCCGCGACGGCGACGACGGCGAAGGCAAGACCGGTCCAGACGAGGAAAGCCGCGGTCGCCGCGGGCTCGGCACGGCCGAGCGTGACGTCGAGCCCGACGAGCGTGGTCGCGTCGAGCAGCGCCGCGAGCACCCAGCACGCGACCGGGAAGTGGACGACGGCCGGGTGCAGCGGGCGCATTTCGATCACACGGCGAAGAGCGCCGAGAGCAATAGGCCGAACGCGACGACGGCGACCGCGGCATGCACGACGACGACGGCTTTGTGGGGCAGCTTGCCCCTGAAGTGAAACGACGCGAGCACGAAGCCGCCGACCGCCGCGATCGCGAACAGCACGAGCGCCCATGTGGCGGGCGTCGAGCCGAGACCGTTCGTCACCGCGACGAGGAGCAAGACGAGCCCCGCCGCGCCGAGCAGCGCGTGCACGATCGACAGCCCCCAAGGCGCGAGATCGTCGCGCAGCACGTGGAGCGCGAGGACGACGCCGCCGAGCGCGGCAATGGCGAACAGGATCACCGCATAGGTCAGCATGACTCTCTCCGTTGTTCTTCTCGGGCGCTGTCCAGCGTCGACCTTTGCGCTAAGTTTGTCAAGAAAAAACTAAAAAAAGTTGCTTATAGGGGCAATTACCGCATAATGGGCGCATGCACGGAGCGACGATCGATGCCTTCGGCGAGCGTCAGCGGCAGCTGCTGACGGCTCTGCTCGAGCGGAAGGAGGGACGCTCGGCCGACGAGCTCGCCGAGACGCTGGGCATCTCACGCAGCGCGGTGCACCAGCACCTGGGTGCGCTCGAGCGCGACGGATATCTCGAGAAGCTGATGCGGCCGTCGCACGGCGGCCGGCCGGGGTACGCGTGGCGCCTGACGCGCAAGGGCGTTCACCTGTTCCCGAAGCAATACGCGTTCTTCTCGGAGCTGATGATCCGAGGGCTGAAGCGCTCGCTCGGCAGCGACGGCCTCGTCCGCGTGCTCGAGGAGCTGGGGGGCGAGATCGCGCGGCGCTATCTGCCGCGGCTCGAAGGCGCAGACGACGCGGATCAGGTCGCGATCGTCGCCGAGATCATGCGCGACCTCGGCTACGCGGCGTGCGCCGTGGATACCGCGACAGGCCCCGAGATCGACGCGCGTAACTGCGTCTACCACGATCTCGCGGCGGAGCACCCGGAGGTCTGCAGCCTCGATCTCGCGCTGCTCCGTGCGCTGCTGCGCCGCGACGTCGAGCACGTCGAGTGCATGCTGCGCGGCGGGCAGGCGTGCCGGTTCAGGCCCGCACGCCGGTCTTGAAATCGCGGCTCGGCTTCATAAATCTGCATTCCCCGGCATCCATGAGGGCATGGACGTGAGCATGCGATCGATCCGCTTTCTGGCGCTCCTGCTTCCGCTCTTCGCGGCGACGCCGCCGGCTTTCGGCCAGCTGCCGCTCGAGGCGCGGCAGAACGGGAAATGGACCATCGCGCCGATGCTGAAGGAGGTGACGCCGGCCGTCGTCAACATCTCGGTCGAATCGACGGCGATCGTGCGTACCAACCCGCTGTTCGACGACCCGTTCTTTCGCCGCTTCTTCGGCGTCCCGGATTATCCGCAGGTCGTGCCGCGGCAGAGCGTGGGCTCGGGCGTGATCGTCGACGCGGAAGAAGGCTACGTGCTCACGAACCATCACGTCGTGCAGAACGCGAAGGAAATCGTCGTAACGCTCGCGGATCAGCGCCGCTTCACGGCGAAGCTCGTCGGCAGCGACCAGGCGACGGATATCGCGCTGCTCAAGATCGAGGCCGAGAACCTCGTCGCGGCGCGGATGGGCGACTCGAGTCAGCTCGAGGTCGGCGACTTCGTCGTCGCGATCGGTAACCCGTTCGGCCTCGGCCAGACGGTGACCTACGGCATCGTCAGCGCGCTCGGGCGCACCGGCGTGATGCCCGACCGCGAGGGCTACGAGGATTTCATCCAGACGGACGCTTCGATCAATCCGGGCAATTCGGGCGGCGCGCTGCTCACGATGGACGGCTTGCTCGTCGGCATCAACACCGCGATCGTCTCGCCGGCCGGCGGCAATGTCGGCATCGGTTTCGCCGTGCCTTCGAACATGGCGCGGGCCGTCATGGAGCAGCTCATCAAGTACGGCGAGGTGCGCCGCGGACGGCTCGGTGTATTCATCCAGTCGGTCACGCCGGAGCTCGCCGAAGCGCTCGGGCTCGAGGTCGAGCGCGGCGCGCTGATCTCTCAGGTCGAGCCCGGGTCGCCGGCCGAGAAGGCAGGCCTCCAGCCGGGGGACGTGGTCGTCGCGCTCGACGGGCGCGAGATCCGCAACGGCGACGATCTGCGCAATCGGATCGCGTTGCTCAGCATCGGGACCGAAGTGACGCTCACGTACATCCGCGACGGGGAGCGTCGCACCGCGAAGGCGACGATCGCCGCGGCGCCCGGCGGCGGTGCGGTGAGCGGCGGCTCGGGGGCGCTCGATCGGCTCTCGGGCGCGGATCTGCGCGAGCTCGACCCGAGCCATCCGCAGTACGGCCGCGTGCAGGGCGTCTATGTCGCGGGTGTCGAGCCGAACTCGCGCGCGGCACGCGCGGGCCTGGTCGCCGGCGACGTCATCCTCGGCGTGAATCGCAGCCCCGTCCGGTCGGTTGCCGAGCTGATCGAGGCGCTCGACAGGGCGGGTCAGGGGCCGGTCGCGCTGAACATCCTGCGCGGCAATCGGCGGCTCTATCTCGTGCTGTAAGACGAGGTCGCCTGCGTCCGCAGGTATCGCGGGCGCAGGCCATTGCAGCGGGCGCGGCGATCAGGGCTCGCCGCGCCGGCCGACCCGTTCAGTCCGGAAGCTTGAAGACGAAGAGTCGATTGCCGGTGCCGGGCCGGATACCGGCGAGTCGCGCGAGCCCGAACGCGAGGCCGGAGCCGCCCGTGCTGACGGCGACGTACTGCTTGCCGTCGACCGCGTACGTGACCGGGTAGCCGTTGACCGGCGCGCCGAGATTGACTTCCCAGAGCACCTCGCCCGTCTCCTGATCGTACGCGCGGAAGCGGCCCGCAACGTCGCCGCCGAACAGGAGCCCGCCGCCGGTCGACATCAGCGACAGCACGCCTGCCTTCTGCTCGAGCTTCCACGCGGTCTTGCCGGTCGAGACGGAGATCGCCTCGATCCGCCCGACGTTCTCCGTGCCCGGCGCGACCTCGATCCGGTTGCGGATCGCGTAGAGCGATTCGATGCTGTCCGGGTCGGTCTCCGCGGTGCTGTGCATGCACGTGTTCTGCAGCGGCATGTACATGAGGCCGGTGAGCGGGCTGTACGTGCCGGCCGGGTAGTTCTTTCCGCCGTGCGGGCTCGGGCAGACGAATTTCTCCTGGCCGCCCGCGGTGAAGATGGTCTCCGGATTGACCGTCGCGGCGCCCGACTCGACGTTGATGTCGGCGACGACGTTCTGCTCGATCGTCTCCCGCGCCCACAGGAACTCGCCCGTCTCGCGATCGAGCGTGTAGACGAGTCCCGTCTTGCCCGGGATTCCGGTGATGACCTTGCGCCGCTCGCCCGCGCGGACGCGCGGATTGATCCAGCGAACGGAGCTCGGATCGGGCGCGACCTCGGTCTCGATCAGCAGCCGCTCGAACGGATGGTCGAGATCCCAGTGATCGACGAGATGCTGGAAGTGCCAGAGGATCTCGCCGGTATCCGCATCGATCGCGAGCGTCGAGTTGTGATAGAGGTGCTGCTCGTCGGTGCCGCCGAGCATGAACTTCGGCGCCGGCGCCGTGACCGACGTCCCGACGTAGATGCGGTTCAGCTCGGGATCGAAGCTCGGCACCATCCACATGCCGACGTGCACGCGCTTCTCGTACGGCACGTCGCCCCAGGTTTCGTCGCCGGGCTCGCCGGGCTTCGGAATCGTGCGCGTGCGCCACAGCTCCTTGCCGGTCTTCGCGTCGAACGCGGTGATCACGCAGGCTTCCGGGCCGCCTTCGGGCTCGCAGCTGCGGCCCGAGATGACCTTGCCGTTCGCGACGATCGGTCCCGAGCTGTTCTTCGCGCCGGCACGATAGTCGAGGATGAAGCTTTCCCAGACGAGCTCGCCGGTCTCAGCGTCGATCGCATAAGCCCAGCCGTCGGCGCCGTTGTCGAGAATCAGATTGCCGTAGATCGCGAGGTTGCGATTGGTGCCCGCGGCAGGAAAGTATTCGCCGACGTCCGGAGGCACGGGACGGCGATACTCCCAGAGGAGATCCCCGGTCGCCGCGTCGTACGCCTGCGTGATGTCGTACGGGTTCGGGAAGTAGAGCACGCCGTCGTAGACGAGCGCCGTGCCTTCCTGGTCGCCGTCCGCGAGCGACGCCGTCCACGCGAGCTGCAGCTGATGCACGTTGCTGCGGTCGATCTGATCGAGCGGGCTATAACCCCAGTTGTCGAGCGTGCGCCGCCACATCAGCCAGTCCGCCGGGTCCGGATCACGAAGCATCTCGTCGGTGACCGGCACGAACTCGCGCTGCGTCTGCGCGAGGGCGATGCTCGGCACGACGGCGATCAGACAAGCGGCTAGGACGGGACGGGTCGTCATCACTTTCCTCCGTATCGGGTCCGCGCCGCGGATCGGATCCGGCGGCGTTTCGGTCGGCGTCACGGTTGTCGTTGGTTCTTGGGCGAATCCTACCCCGGCGTCTGCTGAAGCTTGAGCCGCCGGTACTCTCGAGGGCTCGTGCCGAAGCGCTTCTTGAAGACGCGGGAGAAGTGGGCACGATTCACGAAGCACCATTCTCGCGCGATATCCGTCACGCTGTAGGAGGCCCAGTCGCGGCTCGCGAGCTGATGGGCGCACTCCTCGAGCCGTCTTCTCAAGATATAGGCGGAGATGGGCTCACGCTCCTTCTCGAAGATCATGCTGACGTAGCGCGTCGAGACGCCGAAATAGTCGGCGACGTACGACGCGGAAAGGTTCGGATCGCGCAGCCGAGCCTCGATGAAACGTTTGATGTGGGCGCGGCGCTCGCTCATCGACGAGGATTCGGAGAAACGTTTGCCGTGCTGCAGCGAGTAAGCGGTCGCGATGACGTCGAGAATGTTCTTCGCGATCGTGAGGCCGTGCTCCTGAGGAAAGCCCTGCTCGATCTGGCGCCAGACGTCCTCGAGAAGCGCGCGCACGACGAGCCCGTAGTGCCGGTCCCGGTACGTCTTCAGCCCGCAAAGATTCTCCGGAGAAGGCAATCGAGCCTTCAGGTCTTTAGCCGATAAAACGAGATGGAACGACGTGTTCGGCTCCGTGAACTCGAGGCGCCCCGGCGCCTGGCCGTCGAACAACGCGAAATCGCCGGGCTCGAGCTCGTCCTCGCGCCCGTAATGGGAATAACGGACCCTACCTTCGACCGGCATCAGCAGAAAGAAGCGCTGCTCGGCCATGTAGTCGATCCGCCGCTCGTCGTTCACGTTGATGCGGGCCGGCATCGATACGGTCTTCCGAATCGACAGCGGACCGATCGACTCGACGCGGAACTGCGCATCGAAGCGCACCGTCTCGATCGGCGTGACCTCGATCGGCGCGATGAACTTTTGCAGCACCTCGTTCCAGTACGCTGCCTTCGCGACGTGCGGCGCGTCTTTTGTCGAGAATGTCTTGAGAATCGTCTGGCTCTCGGCTCTCCCCCCGATCCGATTCTATCCAAAATCGCATTCTCGGGAAGCGGGGCCAAGGCGGGCCGAGGGCGTGGTCACGCGGTCGCGGGCGGACATCGCGCGGCAGCGGTGGACGGGCGGCAGGGTGCAGAGAGAAGTCGAGGTCAATCGTATCGAACGCGAGTGGGCAGCGTCCCCAATGTCAATCTTTCAAAACGAACGTGACCTTCATGTTCACCCGCCATTCGGTGATTCGGTTCCCGTCGACTTTGACCTGCTGCTCTTGAACCCACGCGCCCTGGATGTTCTCGACGGTCTTCGTCGCGCGCTCGATGCCTTTGCGGACGGCGTCCTCGAAACTTTCCGACGAGGCCGACGTGAGTTCGATGACTTTCGCAATCGCCATGAGAGGATCTCCGGTAGCGCTCCACGTGCGACGGGAGCAAGTCCCATGCCAAGGCGGAATGGGGGCGCGTATCCACGCCGCGAATGGCCCGATCACTGCATGACGCGGGCGGGCTTTCCTATGAAGGACGACGTGGGAAGGAGTCGACTGGATAGCAGGGCGACGCGCGCGGTGTGGCTTCTCGCCGCGCTCGGGCTCGCCGCGGCGCAAGCGGCGGCGCAAGAGACCGAAGACTTCGATCCGTTTCACTGGGCTTATGCGGCCGCGTTCGGCAGCGGCGTGTACCGGCTCGACGACGGCACCGAGGCGAAGGTCCTGCGTGTGACGTCCTCATTCTGGATCCGCAAATCGGCCATTCGACGTGGGTCGAACTTCGGCCTGCGGCTGCTGTTACCGGTCTCGGTGGGTGTGCAGAATCTCGACGCCGAGAATCTTCCGCCCGGACGTGACGACGACGAGATCGAGCACGTCGCCATTCTGCCCGGATTCGAATTCGAGTTTCCCGGTAAGCGCTTCGCTCTTCGGACGCGCGCGCAGGCCGGGTGGGGCACGGAGCTCGAAGGCAACGAGAACTCGGCGCGGCTCTATGCGGTCGGTCTCCGGAGCCGTTTCGACTTTCCGGGCGCGGCGGGCAAGCCCGCGTTGATCAGCGGGCTGCTGTGGGCCGGCTTTGTTCCGGACACGGGCGAGCGGCACACGCTGGTTCGATTGAGCCAGGGCATCGAGTTCGACGTCGCCGTGCCCGGTTGGCGGTTCAACGGCGGCGTGATGCATCTCAAGCCGCACGTTCTTGCGGACTGGTATTACCGTCCGCCGCCCGAGCTCGCGTTCGGCGACGAGGATTTCGACCACGTCGAGACCGCCTGGCAGCTCGGCCTCGCCGCCCGGCGCGCCGGACGCTTCAAGATCCTGTTCTTCAGATTCGAAGCCGTCGGGGTCGCGTTCCGTTTCTCGGAGCACAGCTCCGGGCTGCGCTTCTACCTGAACTCGATCTTCTGAAATGCGCGGTCGAGCCGCGAAAGGACCGCACGGGCCGGCGCGTGTCGCTCGGGCAGCGCAACGCGGCCCGAGCGACAGCGCGTCCAGGGGGGGAGGGGGGACCCCCGGCCGCAGAAACAGAATAAACATTCTGTTTTGAGGGTCAAGCCAACGCGGCTCGATTCGCTATTCGGTCAGGATGACGCCGTTATCGCGGACGTAGCGCTCCCAAAGGTCGATCATCTCCGCGAGCCGCTCGGGCTCGTCGGCCGCGAGGTCGCGCTGCTCCCCGGGGTCGGCCGCGATGTTGAAGAGCTGCCAACGCGCGTTCTCGCCGTCGCGAGAGTCCCAGACGATTTTCCAATCGCCCCGGCGGACCGCACGATGACCGAATAGCTCCCAGCCCACGTAGTAGTCGTCCGCGTGCACCGCGGTCGCGTCGCCCTTGAGAAGCGGCAGCATCGATTCGCCGAGGGGCGTTGCGACGCGACGGCCTCGATAGGTCGTTCCTGGATGTTTCGTCTCGGCCACCTCGAGAAACGTCGGCAGGACGTCCATCACGGTCGCGAACGCATCGCTGCGCGTTCCCGCCGGCACGACGCCGGGCCAGTGCACGAAGGCCGGCACGCGAATGCCGCCCTCGTATGCCGATTGCTTCGCGTCGCGGAAGGGAACCGAGCCCGCGCGCGCCCAGTTCGGCCCGTACATCACGTACGAGTCGCCCGCGCCGAGATTCTCGTAGGCGTTGTCGCAGCACGTCGCGACCCAGTCGCTGAGCGGTGCGTCGAGGTCGCGGCGCAGGCCCTCCGGGCCGTTGTCGGACAGGAAGAAGATCAGCGTGTTGTCGAGCTCGCCGATCGACTCGAGATACGCGACGAAGCGGCCGATCTCGGCGTCGAGATCGCTGACCATGGCCGCGTAAATTTCCATCTTGCGCGCCTCGACGCGCCGTTCCTCGTCGCTGAGCTCTTCCCAGGTCGGCTGACCTTCAACGGGCGGGATGCCTGCGAAATCCGGCGGCACGAGGCCGAGCGCCTTCGCGCGCTCGAGCCGGCGCCGATAGAGCGCCTCGTAGCCGTCGTCGTAGAGGCCCTTGAATTTCTCGATCGATTCCGGAGGCGCTTGCAACGGCCAATGAGGCGCCGTGTACGCGAGATACGCGAAGAACGGCCGCTCGTCGGCGCGGTCCGCGTCGATGTATTCGATCATGCGATCGGTGTAGAAGCGCGTCGAGTAGAAGTCGTCGCCGACGTGCACCAGCGTCTCGCCGTCGCGATACGGCGCGAGCCCGGGCCCGTTCCACGACAAGCCGCCGAGATGCGCGGCGCCGTCGATGGAGACGAACGAGCGCTCGAAACCTCGAGCGGCGGGGCCCGTCTCGACGTCCGCGCCGAGATGCCACTTGCCCGTCATGTACGTCCGATAGCCGGCATCTCGCAGCAGCTCCGGCAGCGCCGCGACCTGGAAGTTGAGATAGCCCTCGTAGCCCGGCTGCCCGCGTTGCGGCCCGGTCTGCCGCCCGGCCATCACGCCGAGCCCGGCGACGTGGTTGTCGGTGCCCGACAGCAGCATCGAGCGCGTCGGCGAGCACGTCATGCTCGTGTAGAACTGCGTCAGCATCATGCCGCCGTGCGCGAGCGCATCGATATTCGGCGTCGGGATCTCGCCGCCGAACGCGCCGAGATCCGAGTAGCCCAGATCGTCGGCGACGATCAGCACGATGTTCGGTCGCGAGGCGGCGTTCTGTTCGAGCGAGGCATCAGGGGCGGGCGGATCGTCCGCGACGCACCCGGCGAGGCACGCCAACGAGATCAGAAAAACGGATAGCGATCTACGGTTGCGCACGGCTTCCCTCGGTTGCTGGCTGTCGGCTGCGACGCCGGACTTTCGCTCGCGCGCACTCGGTATACAATCGCCGCACGAACTTCAGACGGGACAACGTACACGACGCCCTGCCGACTAAAGAGAATAGGGATTCTCATTTATGAGTCAAGTTGACGCGGCTCCGGGCAGCGAGCGTATCAAGCAGAAGAGAGGCCGCAAGACCTACGATGCGTTGATCGCGACGGGCTTCAAGCTTCTGGCCAACCGCGAGTTCGAATCGATCACGATCGCGGAGCTCGCGCGAGCCGCGGGCTATTCGGTCGGCGCGTTCTATGCTCGCTTCAAGAGCAAGGACGAGTACTTCGATGCGTTGCTTGCGCACCATATCAGCGAAAGGCGGCGCATTCGAGAGCGGATGTTCGCCGAGGCCGACGGCACGGACTGGGTGCGCGACGTGATCGAGGAGGCGGTCAACTACTACTGGCGGCGGCGGCGCTTCTGGCGTGCCGCGTTGATGCGCAGCATCCACGATTCCGAGTTCTGGCAGCCCGTTCGCGAGCAGGGACACGATTTCGCGACACTCTGCGTCAAGCAGATCGAGCGAGAGGCGGGCCGCGCGCTGACTCGAGAAGAGGAGATGAACGTGCGTTTCGCCGTGCAGATCGCGCTCGGCACGATCAACAACACGATCATCAATCGGCCGGGCCCGATTTTCATGGGGCAAGCCGAGTTCGTCGACAATCTCGCCCGCGCGTTTCGCCTGGTCTCGGGCTACGACGAGATCGTCGGGGCGAAGCGGTCGAGGAAACGAGTGCCGGTCAATTCCGGCGCGGCCCGCGGCGCGTGACGGGTGACGGCGGTCGAGCCGCGGCGAAGCGAGCAAAGCTTCGGAGACTTCGCATGAGTGACGATCCGATTCTTTTCACCCGGCCGCTCGGTTTCCCGTGGCCGTGCATCGATCCGTTCCTGTTCTGCGCGTATCACAACGATCGCTATCCCGCGGGCAACGACAAGCTCGGCCCCGACGCGCCGCTCGCCGGGCGGAATCTCGGCATGGACTTCGAGGGGATCGACGGTTGGCGGATGTATCACGGCACCGTGGTGCCGGGGTTCCCGCGACATCCGCATCGCGGTTTCGAGACCGTGACGATCCAGCGGCGCGGATTCACCGATCATTCGGACTCGCTCGGCGCGGCCGCGCGCTTCGGCCCCGGCGACGTGCAGTGGATCACCGCCGGCAGGGGCATCGTGCACTCGGAGATGTTCCCGCTGCTCGACCGAAACAATCCGAACCCGCTCGAGCTGTTTCAGATCTGGCTGAACCTGCCGAGCCGCGACAAGATGGCGGACCCGCATTTCGCGATGCTCTGGAGCGAATCCGTGCCGCGGCTGCGCTTCGAGGACGCGCGCGGGCGCGGCACCGACGTCGCGGTCGTCGCCGGCCGCCTCGGTGATGCCGCCCCGCCGAGCCCGCCGCCGAGGTCGTGGGCCGCCGATCCGTCCAACGAGGTCGCGATCTGGACGATCCGCATGGCCGCGGACGCGACGTGGACGTTGCCCGCGGTCTCGCCGGGCACGCTCCGCACGCTGTACTTCTTCATCGGCTCGTCGCTTTTCGTCGGCGGACGACCGTTCACCGTCAACAACGCGATCGGGCTCGCGACGCCCGACGAGGTCGTGCTCACCAACGGTCCGGTCGACGGGGAGATCTTGTTGCTGCAGGGGCGCCCGATCGGCGAGCCGGTCGCGCAGTACGGCCCGTTCGTGATGAACACGCGCGAAGAGCTGCAGCAGGCGTTCTACGACTATCAGCGGACCGAGTTCGGCGGCTGGCCGTGGCCGGCCGACGATCACGTGCTGCCGGCCGACGCCGGCCGCCATGCGCGCTATATCGACGGCCGGTTCGAGGAGCCGGCCGAGCGCGGCGCCGCTTCGTTCTAGCTAGCGCTTCTTGCCGCGCGCTTTCGGTGCCGGGGTCGAGCGGCTGCGTCGGCTTCGCGCGGCTTCTTGGCGTGCCTCGGCGCCCTTCGCCCGCGCCTCCGACTCGGTCCGGGCCACCTTGCCGCCCGCCGTCGGCGCGGCGGGCTCGTCGGTCGATTTCCGTGCGGTCGTCGGTCCTCGTGCCGCCTGCGGATCGGACGGCCCCTTGCCGTTTTTCCGCACCCACTTGTCGCCGCGTTTCTCGTACTCGTGCTTCAGCGCCGCGTACGCGACGCGGTGCGCGCGTCCGCCTTCGCCGTAGGTCTCGACTGCGCTGTCATGCGCCTTCTTCCAAAGACGCTGCGCATGCGCATCGGAGCGCAGGATCGTGCTCGGGATCTCGGTTTCGCTGCGTCGTCTCGGCATGCGTCCTCCTCGCGGAGCGCAAGTGAAAAGAGTGCTCGACTTTCACAAGCGACTATCCGTCGTGCCCGCGGTTCCGCCGTGCGGCTACCTACGCGGCGCCGATCGCATCGGCTCAGATGCGAGAGATGTCTCGCCCCTTCGTCTCGGGGAGCAGAAAGGCGAGGACGAGCATGCCGATCGCGGTCACGACGATCGGATACCACAGGCCCGAATAGATATCGCCGGTCGCGGCGACCGTCGCGAACGCGATGGCGGGCAGGAAGCCGCCGAACCAGCCGGAGCCGATGTGATACGGCAACGACAGCGCGGAGTAGCGGATGCGCGTCGGGAAGACCTCGATCGCCATCGCCGCCATCGGCGCGAAGACCATGACGGCGAAGAGCACGAGCAACAGGATCAGGAGCATCACGAGGGGCACGTCGACGGCGGCCGAATCGGCCCGCTCAGGATAGCCCGCGTCCGCGAGCGCCTCGGCGAGCCGGGCCTCGAACGCGCCGCGCGCGGCGGCGAGCGCGCCATCGTCGAGCCCGCGTCCGTCGATGCTCTCGATACGGCGCTCGCCGACGAGGATCACGGCGGGCGCGCCCGGCGGGCCTTCGGCGTTGTCGTAGCCGATGCCGCGGCGCGCGAGCGTGCTCTTCGCGATATCGCACGACGAGAGGAAGGCGGCGCGGCCGACGGGATCGAATTGCAGTGAGCACTCGGAAGGATCGGCGATCACCGTGACGGGCGACGATGCCCGTGCGGCGGCGACGGCCGGATTCGCCGCTTCCGTCAACGCGTGAAAGAGCGGAAACGCCGTCACGACCGCGAGCACGCCGCCGGCGAGGATGATCGGTTTACGGCCGATCGTGTCGGAGAGCCAGCTGAAGAAGACGTAGAGCAGCACGCTGATCGCCGTGACCGTCATCATCACGAGGGTCACCGTGGCGCCCTCGACCTTGAGGATCTCCGTGAGGAAGAACTGCGAGTAGAAATGCGCCGTGTAGAACAGCACGCCCTGCACCGACATCAGACCGAGCAGCACGGCGAGCACGAGCTTCAAGTGCCGCCATTCGAGGAACGCTTCCTTGAGCGGCGCCTTGGACGCGCGTCCTTCCTCGATCATCTTGCGGAACAGCGGGGATTCCTCGAGCGTCAGGCGAATCCACAACGAGATCACGAGGAGCCCGATCGAGATCAGGAACGGGATGCGCCAGCCCCATGCCTCGAATGCTTCCTCGCCGACGATCGTGCGCGTGACGAAGATGACGAGGAACGACATGAAGAGCGCGAAACCGGCTGCGGTCTGAATCCAGCCGACGTAAAGCCCGCGACGCCCGTTCGGCGAATGCTCGGCCGTGTAGACGACCGCCCCGCCGTACTCGCCGCCGTAGGCAAGCCCTTGGACGATCCGCAGCGCGATCAGCAGGATCGGCGCGACGATCCCCGCGGTCGCGTAGGTCGGCAGCAGGCCGATGCCGAAGGTCGCCAATCCCATCATCGAGATCGTGATCAGGAACGCCTTCTTGCGACCGGTGCGATCGCCGATGCGGCCGAAGAGCAGCGCGCCGAACGGGCGCACGGCGAAGCCTGCGGCGAACGTCAGGAGCGCGAAGATGAACCCGGCCGTCTCGTTCACGCCGGCGAAGAACTGACGCGAGATCAGCGGCGCGAGCGAGCCGAACAGGATGAAATCGTAGGCCTCGAAGATCGTGCCGGCCGAGGTGCCGAACACGACTCGGCGGAGCTTCCGGTGCTCGGCGCTCCCGGCGGCGATTCCGTCGGCGACCGCGTTCGTCGCGCTCATTCGCCTCGCTCGGGCTCGACGACGACGCCGTTCAACCGCTCCCAGCGTCGGATGACGGCGGTATTGTCCGCGGCCGCTCCGACCTCGTCGCGCCCTTCGGCGAAGATTCGGTTCACGAGCTCGAGCACCGGAGTGGTCGCGCCGAGCGCGGCGGCGAGGCCCGAGGCGATCGACACGTCCTTCGCGAGCAGGCCGAGCGTGAAGCCGGTCGAGAAGCGGCGCGGCAGCACGTGCATGGGAAAGCTCATCTCGACGTGGAAATTACGCCCGGTCGACGCGCTCATCACGTCGACCATGACCGCGGGATCGAGGCCGAAGCGTTTCCCGACGATCAACGCCTCGGCCGTCGCCGCGAACGCGCTCGCGGCGACGATGTTGTTGAGGGCCTTCATCGCGTGTCCGCAGCCGAGGCGGCCGACGCGCACGAGCCGGTCGCCGAGCACGCGCAGGATCGGCTCCGCCGTCGCGAGTGCCGCCTCGTCGTCCGTGCCGATCATGATCGTCAGCGTGCCGGTTTCCGCCTTCGCGACGAGCCCGGAGACGGGGGCGTCGATCAGCGCGATGCCGCGCGCGGCGAGGAGGGCGCCGAGATCGCGCGTGCCGATCGGATCCGACGAGCTCATGTCGATGACGACGGCGCCACTCGCCAGCCCGTGCGCGACGCCGCCTTGCGCGCCGTCGTCGCCGAGCAGGACGCGTCTTACATCCGCGCCGGTCGGCAGCATCGTGACGACCACGTCCGCGGCGCGCCCGAGCGACTCGGGATCGTCGGCGGCGCGCCCGCCGTGCTCGGCCTCGAAGCGGCGGGCGCGAGCGGTATCGAGGTCGTAGACCGTAAGCGGAAAACCCGCGGCCGCGAGGTTTCGCGCCATCGGCCAGCCCATGTTGCCGATGCCGACGAAACCCAATCTCGGCTTGCTCATCGGTGATCAGATCTTGTCGAGATCCACGCCTTCCTCGGCGAGCGACTGCGCGGCGTTGAAGAACGCGTCGCAGCCGAGCGGCACGCCGGCGTAGACCATCGTGTGCAGCAAGATCTCGCGGATCTCGAGCGGCGTCACGCCGTTCGCGAGCGCGCCTTTGACGTGAATGCGGAGCTCGTGCGAACGCCCCATCGCACAGAGCGCGGCGAGCGTGATCATGCTGCGCTCGCGGCGTGAGAGCCCTTCGCGTGACCAGGTTTCGCCGAAGCAGTAGCGGCTGACGACCTCCTGCATCGGCGCGAGAAAGCGATTCGCCTGCTCGATCTGCCGATCGGTGGTTTCTTTCCCGAACATCTCGCGCCGGATCGCGACGCCGATTTCGGTCGGGTCTTTGCCCATGCCGAGCCTCCCCCCCGGGGTCTCGGCCGAGTATAGCAGGAGGCGGCGCGCGTTCACGCGGTGCGCGAGTCCCTTCCGGCGGGTTCAGTCGGTTCCGGGAAACTCGACGACCTTCCAGTAGTTGTCGATCAAGCCGATCGCGCGCGTGAAGCTCGTGCCCATGTCCGACTTCAGCATGTAGCCCGCGACGTTCAGGTTGTACGCATCGATCTTGTCCTGCTCGTCGTTCGACGTCGTGAGCACGAACACGATCGAATCCCGCAGCTCCTCGCTCGCGCGGATATGCCGCAGAAGCTCGATGCCGTTCATGCGCGGCATGTTGATATCGGTGATGATCAGGTACGGGCGGGGGAAGGTCTTCAAGATCTCGAGCGCTTCGACGCCGTCGCTCGCCACGGTCAGCGGGTTCGCGATGCGGAGCTTCTCGAAGGCCCAACGAAGGGCGCGGACGTCGACCTCGTCGTCCTCGACGAGCAGGATGTTCACGACCTTGCTAGTCATATCTTCATCTCCGGAACCGCGGCCTGCGGATCGCCTTTCAGCCACTCGAACTTGAAAACCGTGCCTCGTCCGCCGGGACCAGGCTCGAACCACACCTTGCCGCCTTGCCACGCGACGATTCGCTTCACGATCGCGAGGCCCATGCCGCTGCCCTCGACCTGATCTCGGGGCTTCAGCGTCTGGAACATCTCGAAGACGCGCTCGGCATATTCCTGCGGTATGCCGGCGCCGTCGTCCTCGACCGAGAAGACGAAGCGGTCGTCTTGCTCCTCGCACGCGATCTCGATCCGGCCGGTCGGGCCCGGATGATGCTTCACCGCGTTGTTGATGAGGTTCAGCAAGACTTGCTCGAGCGGAGCGGGATAGGTCACGAGCACCGGGAGCGGGCCGCGCACCGCGATCTCGAACCCCTCGGGCGCATTCACGAGCTGGATCGTGTCCTGCACGAGCGCGTTGCAATCGGTTTCGCGGCATTGCCCGACCTTGCGCCCGGCGCGCGAGTACGCGAGGAGATCGTCGAGGAGCTTCGACAGGCGCTGCGTGCGCCGCTCGAGCAGCGAAAGATTCTCCTGGACGTTGTTCTTGTCGTACCCCTCCAGGCCTTCTCGGATCCACTGCACGAGCAGCTCGATCGCGCGGAGCGGCGCCTTCAGGTCGTGAGAGGCGACGTACGCGAATTGCTCGAGGTCCCTGTTCGAGCGGATCAGCTCCGCCTGCTTCGCTTCGAGCTCGAGCTCGAGGCGGCGCCGGTCGGAGAGGTCGATCGCCATCGAGAACAGCCCGCAGACCGTGCCGTCGTCGTCGAAGACCGGCCGGTACGAGAAGCGAAAGTAGCCCGACTTGCTGCCCGCGGCGCCGACCGCTTCGTACGTCACCGTTTCGCCTGAGAGAGCGCGCTCGTAGTACGGGCGCCGTTCCTCGAACCCTTCGGGGCCGACCACCTCGGAGATGTGCCGGCCCAGCGCGGTCTCTATCGTCCAGCCCGCGGCGTCGAGGAAGACCTGGTTCGCGAACTCGATCCTCAGGTTCCGATCGAGGAAGACGAGGTGATTGGGCACGCCGGCGGCGAGCATGCGCACGCGCTGCTCGGCGCGGGCGAGCGCTTCGAGCGCGTCTTCCAGCGTGTCCGGCGGCTGGAGTGCCCTGGTGAGCATCGTCGTCACCGTCGAATCTCCTTCATCAAGCCGTCTGCGCGTCCGCCTCGCGAAGGCTCACGGGCGGCGGATGCCTGCGAAGCAGCTCGGCGACCTCGTGAGCCTCGAGCGGCGGGCTGAAGAGAAATCCCTGACCGTAGCGGCAGCCGTGCCGGGTCAAGTACTCGAGCTGGCCCTCCGTCTCGATGCCTTCCGCGACGGAGTCGAGCCCGAGCTGCTGCGCGATCGACAAGATCGTCCCGCAGATCGCCTGATCGTCGCCGTTCGAGTCGAGGTCCGACACGAACGATCGGTCGATCTTGAGCACGTCGATCGGGAAACGTCGCAAATAGCTCAAGCACGAATAGCCGGTTCCGAAATCGTCGATCGCGAGGCGCACGCCGGTTTCCTTGAGCCCGCGAAGGCACGTTTGGACGGCGTCCGTGTCCTCCATCAACGACCGCTCCGTGAGCTCGAGCTCGATCAGTGACGGATCGATGCCGTAGCGCAGCAGCGTTTGCTGCACCTGACGGCGGAATGCCGGCTGATGGAAGTGGATCGCGGCGACGTTGACGGCGACGCGCGGGAGGGGAAGCCTCAGGCGCTCCCATTCCTTGAGCTGGCGGCAGACCTCCTCGAGCGTCCACAAGCCGATCGGCACGATATAGCCGCTTTCCTCCGCGACCGCGATGAACTCGTCCGGCCAGAGCAGCCCGCGCTCCGGGTGATTCCACCGTATGAGCGCCTCGACGGCGTGCACGCGGCGATCGTGCAGACCGAACTGCGGCTGGTAGACGAGCCGGAACTGCCCATCGGCGATGGCCTTCTTCAGATCCGACTCGACGCGGTGATAGCGCAGGATCTCTTCCTGCATGCTCTGCGTGAAGAATCGGAACGTGTTTCGCCCGCTCTCCTTCGCCTGATACATCGCGATGTCGGCGTTGTTGAGCAGCGCGAGAGGGTCTTGCGTATCGACGGGGTAGAGCGTAACGCCGATGCTCGCGGTCACGGACAATTGCCTCGGGCCGACGTCGAACGGCTCGGTGAAGCAGGCGAGGAGAGCGCGAGCGACCGCCTCGACCTCCAGCGGGCCGGCGACGTCCTCGAGCAGCACGGCGAACTCGTCTCCGCCGAGACGCGCGAGCAGATCGCCCGCCCGTATGCTCGCTTTCAGCCGCTCGACGACGGCGCAAAGCAGGCGGTCCCCGAGCTGATGCCCCAGCGTATCGTTGACGGACTTGAAGCGGTCCAGATCGAGGAATAGCAGCCCGACCTTCTTCCGGGCGCGCTGCGCGCGCGTCACGGCCCGTTCGAGCTGGTCGCAGAGATACTGTCGGTTCGGGATGCCCGTCAGCGAATCGTAGCGGGCAAGATAGTTCAGCTTGATCTCCGAGCGCTTACGTTCGATCGCGTAGCGAATGGAGCGCAGGATGATGCGGCCGCCGCCCTCCCACTTGACGAGATAGTCCTGGACGCCTCGGTTCAGGATCTCGATCGCGTAATCCTCGTCGCCCTGGCCGCTCAGAACGACGATCGGCACCTCGGGCTGCGCTTGCTGGATGCGCTCGACGCACTCGCTTCCGGTCGCGTCGGGAAGATGCAAGTCGAGCAGCACGACGTCGAACTGCCCCTGCGCGAGAGCCTCCGTCGCCGCCGCGATGGTGTCGATGCGCGTGAGATCCACCGTGCGGCCACCGGCTTGAGCGAGGCACGCGCGGAGGAACGCCGCGTCATCGGCATCGTCCTCGACCAGAAGTATTCTCATCGGATGATGGAACCGCCCCCGCGTGCCCCGTAAGAACGGCGGAGGCTAGCCCGTCGCCGGTCCGCGACGGAGTGCGCCGGTCACATAAATGAAAGATTCGTGGCCGCAAGACGACCTTGGGAAAGCCGGGGGGCGGTCAGACGGCGATCTTGTGCGGCGAGCCTTCGTGGTCGACCGTGTGCAGCACGATCGGGCGCCGCCAGACGCGGCGGAGGTACTCGAGGACCCGGCGGCTCCGCTCGAGGTCGAGTCCTCTGCCGTCGGTCTTGTAATCGTGCTCGAGCTCGAGCGTGCCGTCGACGTGCACGTGGCGGACGGAGACCGACGGCGCGCCGAAGCCGTATTTCGGGGCGAGCAGGCTTTCGTGCAGCTCGTCGATGTCCATGTCGAGCACGCGCAGCTGGCCGTCTTTGCCGAGGTAGCGGAACAGCTTCAGCTCTTCCGCGAGCTCGCGCGTCAGATGATTGCGAATGAAGCTGAAATCGTCGTCCTGCTGCATGATGCGCCGCGCGGCCTCGAGCCCTTCGTTCTCGACGATCTTCTCCCACATGGAGAAGCCGAGGTGATACGGATTCACCGCGAGCGCGACCTGCTGGTCGGCCGCGATCGGCCGAACGACGTCCGAGTGACACTTGATCGCGTCGACGTAGATCTGCTGCGGCACGAAGTCGGCCTCGCGAAGCAGGCGGGCGTGCCAGTACGACGCCCAGCCCTCGTTCATGATCTGCGTCGCGAACAGCGGGTAGAAGTAGAAGGACTCTTCGCGCACGGCGAGGAAGATATCCCGCTCCCAGTTCTCGAGCTCCGGCGCGTAATTCGCGATGAACCAGAGGAGGTCGCGCTCGGGATGCGGCGGTATCGGCGCGCGCTTGCGCTGCTCGGCGGGGGGCTCCGCGCCGTCCGGATCGAGTGCCGCGAAGCGCCTGCGGAACTCGTCGTCGACGATCTTCGGCTCCGGCAGATATTCCGGATAGCGTTCGCGGCGCAGCGGCTTGTCGATGTCGACGTGCTGCTCGAGCGCGAGCGCGGCGTCGAGCACCGTTTCGACGCGTTCCATGCCGTAGCTCTCGATCGCCTGCTGGATCTGACGCGCGTGACTCGCCGCGTGCTCGACGATGCGTTCGCTGACCTGCTCGTGGCACCTCTTGAAAAGCAGGTTGTTTCGAGAGAAGTCGGCGTGCCCGAGCACGTGGGCCGTCACGAGGATGTTGTCGGCGAGGCCGTTGCTCGAAGCGAGGTAGGCGTGCCCGGGATTGCCCGGGAAGACGACCTCGAAGATCTTGGAGTGGCCCATGCGGTGCTGGATGAGCTGATAGATGTAGCGCACGCCAAAGGACCAGTGCGGCATCCGCACCGGCAGGCCGTAGACGGCGATCTCCATCATGAAGCTGTCCGGCACGGCCTCGAAATCCACCGGGTAGAAGGTCAGGCCGGAGCGCTCCGCGAGCTCCTCGAGCGGCTTCACGTACGCGCGCCAGCCGTTCGTCGCCTCTGCCTGGCTCATTCAGCCCCCCTCGATGGCCTGCTGCTCCGCCGAGAAGAAGTGCCGAAGCGCGTCCCAGATCGCATCGAAGTCGT
>PKRJ01000038.1 GCA_017577365.1 Gammaproteobacteria bacterium
GAGCAGCACCGCGTCGTAATCATCGAGCGGCAGATCCGAGGCCGCCCACGCGGTCCCGATCGACGAATGCTCGTCGAAGATCGCCCTCGGCCATTCGACCTCGACGTGATAGCGCAGCTTCCTGCGGAACTCGGGATCGTCGTCGATCAGCAGCAGCCGCACGAGCCGGAAAGCCGAGACCTTCGGGGGAACGGGCTATAACCCGCTCGCCGCCTGCACCTCGTCGTCCGCCTCGTCGTATTCCTCGGCGAGGGCCTCCGCATCGCGCTTCGCCCTCGCGCTGTTCGAGCGGATCGCCTCGAGCTCGTCGAGATACGCCTTGCTCACGTCGCCGGTGACGTAGCAGCCGGAGAAGCAAGACGTATCGAACGACTCGATATCCGCGTTCTCGTGGTGGACGGCTTTGACGAGGTCGTCGAGATCCTGATACACGAGCCAGTCGGCGCCGATCAGCTTCTCGACCTGCTCGACCGTGCGTCCCGCGGCGACGAGCTCGTTCGCGGCGGGCATGTCGATGCCGTAGACGCTCGGGAATCGGACCGGCGGCGCCGCCGACGCGAAATACACCTTGCGCGCACCCGCCTCGCGCGCCATCTCGATGATCTGCTGCGACGTCGTGCCGCGGACGATCGAATCGTCGACGAGCAGCACGTTCTTGCCGCGAAACTCGAGATCGATCGCGTTCAGCTTGCGGCGCACCGACGCGCGGCGCATGGACTGCTCCGGCATGATGAACGTGCGGCCGATGTAGCGGTTCTTGATGAATCCTTCGCGGTACTTCAGGCCCAAGCGGGTCGCGACTTGCAGCGCGGCGGTGCGCGACGTATCCGGGATCGGGATCACGACGTCGATGTCGTGATCGGGCCGCACGCGCTTGATCTTCTCCGCGAGCGCGTCTCCCATGCGAAGCCGCGCCTTGTAGACGGAAACCTTGTCGATGATCGAGTCCGGCCGCGCGAAGTACACGAACTCGAAGATGCAAGGCGAATAACCGGCGCGTTTCGACGAGATCCGGCTATAGAGCCTGCCGGATCTATCGATGTAGACGGCCTCCCCCGGCAGGAGATCGCGCTCGAGCTCGAAACCGAGCGCATCGAGCGCAACGCTTTCGGACGCGACCATCCGCTCGACGCCGTGCTTCGTCTCCCGCACGCCGAGCACGGCCGGACGGATGCCGTGTGGGTCGCGGAACGCGACGAGCCCGTAGCCGACGATCAGCCCGACGACGGCGTAGCCGCCGGAGCAGCGCGCGTGCACGCCCTCGACCGCGTCGAGGATATCGTTCGGCTGGAGATCCCCGTTGCCGCGGCGGCCGAGCTCGTGCGCGAAGACGTTGAGCAAGATCTCCGAGTCCGACGTCGTGTTCAGATGCCGGCGATCCTGCTGGATCACGAGCCTCTTGAGCTCTTCCGCGTTCACGAGATTGCCGTTGTGGGCGAGGCAGATGCCGTACGGCGAATTCACGTAGAACGGCTGCGCCTCGGACGGACTCGCGGAGCCCGCCGTCGGATAGCGCACGTGGCCGATACCGATGTTCCCGCGCAGGCGCAGCATGTGGCGCTGCTCGAACACGTCTCGGACGAGCCCGTTGCCCTTGCGCGTATGCAAGTGTCCGTTCTCCTCGGTGACGATCCCCGCCGCATCCTGCCCGCGGTGCTGTAAGACCGTCAGCGCGTCGTAGAGCGCGTGGGCAACCGGCTCATGGCCGACGATTCCGACTATTCCGCACATCTTCCGCCCGTCCCTATGCTTCAGATTGGACCGTGTCGGCGACCCGATGATCCCGTGTTCGCGCGGAGTCGCCGCCCGCACCGCTCGGCAAAAGCTCCTGCTCGCGCAGATA
This sequence comes from Gammaproteobacteria bacterium, assembly GCA_017577365.1. GTDB lineage: Bacteria > Pseudomonadota > Gammaproteobacteria > Steroidobacterales > Rariloculaceae > ZC4RG20. The sequence continues at coordinate 1,844 of PKRJ01000038.1, forward strand.
CTCGCCGCCGAGCGAGCCGTAGTAGCGGATCGCGTCGGCGACGCGGCTCGACAGCGGTCTGAGCCTCGCTTCCTGCCACCATGGATCCTGGTCGAGCCCCGAGAGCTGCAGACCGATCACCGCGAGCCCGACGATCACGACGCCGCGCACGAATCCGAACGCACCGCCCAGGATCCGATCCACTCCTCCGAGGCCCGTCGTGTGCACGATCGCGCGCACGAGCCAACCGACCAGACCGCCCGCGATCAGCACGAGCACGAGAACCGCGACCCGCGCCGTCCAGAGCTTCAGACCCGGCTGGGCAATCCACTCGCCGAGCATCGGCTCGACGACCCACGAGAATTTCCACGCGCAGAGGATCGCGACGAGCCACGTCACCAGCGAGAACGCTTCCTTCACGAAACCGCGCCACAAGCCGAAAACGGCGGACGCCGCGCAGACGATCACGATCGCGTAGTCGGCCCAGGATCCCATGCGCGGGCTTGGCTACTCGACGGTGACGACCTGAGCGGGAAACCCGCGCGCGGCAAGCGCCGACGCCGCGGCCTCCGCGGCCTCACGCGTGGGATGAGGCCCGATCCGCACGCGGTACATCGTTCGGCCGCCGGTGCGGTACGGCATGATCCGCGGCGAGTGCCCGAGCGCCGCGACGCGGTCCGCGAGCCGACGCGCGTTGTCTTCGTCACCGAAGCTGCCGAGTTGGACCGCCCAATCGCCCGAAGGTGCGGGCGCCGTGCGGCTCGCGTCCGAGGAAGTGGTCGATGCGGTCGCCGGACGATCGCCACCCGAGGAGGACGACGTTGGAGACGCAGGGATCGGGCCGGTCGTGGGCGATTCGGCCTTCGCAACGGTTTCGTCGGGCTCCGGTGCGGCGCTGCTTCGCGCGGGGGCCGCGCTCGCCGCGGCGGCCTCGACGCCCGAATCCGACGCTGGAGACGAGGATGGCGCGCTCCCGGATTCGGCGGCTCGAGCCGTGACGGAAGCCGTCGCAGGCTCGGCACGCCGCTCGACGCCGGCCCCGGGCCGCGGTTCGGACGACGCACCGGGGTTTCCGTCGTCGCCCTGCCGGCGCTGCGACAGATCGATGACCTCGGTCCGGACCTCGCCGACATGCCCGCTCGGCACCGGCAGTCGGAGCGGCTCGGCGTCGTCGGGGATCGGTTGGTCCGGCCCGTCGAGCACCCAAGGGATCAGCCAAACGGCGAGCGCCACGAGAACCGCCGCACCGATGAGTCGTTCTTTCAGACCCTGGTCCATCGGGTTAGCCGCCGCCTGCGGGAGGCGAGGAGTATAGCTCAAGCGCATCGAGCGCGGGGCCGACGGTATAGAAAGACCCGAACACGAGCACGCGGTCTCCCGGCCGGGCTTGGGCCTCGGCGGCGGCGCAGGCCGCCGGAATATCGGCGTGGGCGAGAACGTGAGCCGCACCAAGGCGCTCGAGCTTGCTCCGCACGGACTCGACCGACGCGCCTCTTTCGCTGTCGGGGCGCGCGATGTGCCAACGCTCGACGATCGATGCGAACGGCTCGAGGACGCCGTCGAGATCCTTGTCTTCCATCGCCGCGAAGACTGCGATCGTTCGCTTCGGCGGCAACGCATCGACGGTCCGCCGCAGCACGCGGGCCGCGGACGGATTGTGCGCGACGTCGAAGATCCACTCGACGCCGTTCCGCGCGCGCCGCTCGGTGCGCCCGCGAAGGCGCGCACCGGCAAGGCCTGCGCGAATCGCGTCGTGCGGCAAGGGCAGCTGCGGACGCATGAGCTCGACGACGGCCACGCACGCGGCCATGTTCGAGTACTGCACGTCGCCGCCGAACGGCACGACGGGCAGCGACGCATGACTCGCGCCGAAACCGTCGAACCGCCAGCCGTCGCCTTCTCGCGCGAACGTGAACTCGCGGCCGACGAGCGCGAAACGTGCGCCGATCGCGTTCGCGTGAGCCTCGAGACTCGCCGGGGGACTCGCGTCGCCGACGACCGCCGGGCGGCCCGGCCGCATGATGCCGGCCTTCTCGCGGCCGATCGCCTCGCGGTCCGGACCGAGCCATTCGGTATGGTCGAGATCGACGCTCGCGATCAGCGCCGCGTCGGCATCGAGCGCGTTGACCGCGTCGAGCCGACCGCCCATGCCGACCTCGAGCACGGCGACGTCGGCGTTGCGGCGCGCGAAGAGCAAGAACGCCGCGACCGCGGACGCTTCGAAATACGAAAGCGTCACGTCTCCGAGCTTCGCGTCGATCGCCTCGAAGAGCTCGACGAGCTCCGCGTCGGCCGCGTCCATGCCGTCGAAGCGAATGCGCTCGTTGAAGCGAACGAGGTGCGGCGACGTGAACGCACCGACGCGGTAACCCGCGTGCCGATAGATGCTCTCGAGGATCGCGACGCACGAGCCCTTGCCGTTCGTTCCGCCGACCGTGATCACCTTGTACGGCGGCGGCACGAGCTCGAGCCGCTCGAGGACCGTGCGGATCCGGCCGAGGCTCATGTCGATCTTCTTCGGGTGGAGCGTCTCGAACCACGCGAGCCACTCCGCAAGGGAGGCGAAGCGTTGCGGCACTGGAGAAAGCGCTCTCGGCGCGTCAGGCGGCGTTGGCCGAAGTAGAAGGTTCCGGCGTCGCCGGCGGCAACGTCGGCGAAGTCGGCTCGATCGGCTCCTCGTCCGGCTGCGGCAGATTCATGAGCTTCGCGATCACGGCGGCGATCTCGTCACGCGCCCGCCGCCGATCGACGATCATGTCGACCGCGCCCTTCTCGAGCAGGAACTCGGCGCGCTGGAAGCCGACCGGCAGAGTCTGCTTCACGGTCTGCTCGATCACGCGCGGGCCGGCGAAACCGATCAGCGAGCCGGGCTCGGCGATGATCACGTCGCCGAGAAAGCCGAGGCTCGCCGATACGCCGCCCATCGTCGGGTCGGTCAGCACGGAGATGTACGGCAGCTTCGCCTCGGCGAGCTCCGCGAGCGCGGCGCTCGTCTTCGCCATCTGCAGAAGCGAATAAAGCGCCTCCTGCATGCGCGCGCCGCCGGACGCGGAGAAGCAGATCATCGGCCGCTTGTGCTCGATGCAATGGCGAACGCCGCGCACGAAACGCTCGCCGACGACCGATCCCATCGAGCCGCCCATGAAGCGGAACTCGAACGCCGCGGCGACGACCGGAATGCGCTTCAGCGCCCCGGCCATGACGATCAGCGCGTCGCGCTCGTTCGTCTCCTTCTGCGCCTGGCTCAGGCGGTCGCGATAGCGCTTCGAATCCTTGAACTTCAACGGATCCTGCGGCTCGAGATCGGCAGCGATCTCCTCGCGAGGCTCGGGATCGAGAAACCACTCGAGCCGCTCGCGCGCGCCGATGCGCAGGTGATGGTTGCACTTCGGACAGACGAAGAGGTTGCGCTTGAGCTCGGCCCGATAGAGCTGAGCGGAGCAGCCCGGGCATTTGACCCACAAGCCCTCCGGGACCGAGCGGCGTCGTTTCTCGGTCTTGATGCGGGAGGGCATCAGCTTGTCGAACCAGCTCATATCGGTACCCGCTCGAAGGACAGGCGCAAGTTTAGCTCATTCGAGGGGCCACGGACCGCGAGACGGCGCACGGGGCAGGCCGAACCGCTCGGGATAGGCCACGCCGACCAGGGTCAGGCCCCTCGCGGGCGCGGTTTCCGCGGCCAGCCTGCGGTCCCGCGCGGCGAGCAGCTCTCCGGCCCAGCTCGGCGGCTTGCGCCCATCGCCGATCTCGACGAGGGTGCCGACGAGGTTTCGCACCATGTGGTGCAGGAACGCGTTCGCGGTGAACTCGAACACGACGAGTCGTCCCGAGCGCGCGATACGCACGCACGTAAGACGACGCATCGGCGTCCGTGACTGGCATCCGGCGGCGCGAAACGACGAGAAATCGTTCTCGCCGAGCCACGCGACCGCGGCCGCGGTCATCGCCGCGACGTCGAGCGTCTGGCGGCGACGCCATACGCGCGTCCGCAAGAGCGGCGCGTCGACCGGCGCCTCGAGCACGAGATAGCGGTAGGTTCGCGCGAGCGCGGAACGCCGCGCGTCGAAGTCGTCCGGCACCTCCGCCGCCCATTGCACGCGGATGTCCTCGGGCAGGAGCGAATTCGCGCCGAGCACCCACTGTCGCGGCTCGCGGCGCGCGCGCGTCTCGAAGTGCGCGACCTGACCGAGCGCGTGCACGCCGGCATCGGTTCGGCCGGCGCCGACCACCTCGACCGGTTCGTCGGCGACGCGGGAGAGCGCCTGCGCGAGCGCCTGCTGCACGCTGCGCTGGCCGGGCTGCGCCTGCCAACCGGACAGTGCCGTGCCGTCGTACTCGATCCCGATCGCGATTTTCGGCATGTCTTCGGCGCGTCAGGCGCCTTCGGCTCCTTTGCGGCTCGGGCTGCAGATCGAGGGCTCGAGGTCGCGTCAAAGAATGCGGCGGCGGCCCGCGTGACTGCCGGGCTCGCCGCCGCTACCGTTCCGCGTCAGCTCGACAGCGCGTCGATCAGACCTTGCGCCTCACGGCGTTGCCCGGCGTCTCCCTCCTGGAGAACCTCCTCGAGAATGCTTCGGGCCCCGTCCGGATCGCCCATATCGATATAGGCGCGCGCGAGGTCGAGCTTCGTGCCGATCTCGGTCATCGTGTGCGGATCGAGCGCGCCGAGATCCTCGGTGCCGGTCGGATCGTCGCTGCCGATCGTCTCGTAGCCGACATCGAACTCGACCGGCGTCGCGCCGCCGTCCTCGAAGAGCTCGCTCTCGACCGTCGACCGCGGCTGCTCGACCGTATCGCCGCCGGCGAACGCGGCGGAAAGGTCGTCGAGATCGAGATCGAGACCGGTATCCGTCGGAGCCGTCTCGGTCGCGTCGCCTTCGAGCGCGTTCAAGAGCGCCGTATTGCCCGAGAGCCCGCCGTCGCGCTCGAGCACCGCGGTCCCCCGGCCGAACTCATCGTCGATCGGCGCGAGCATCGTCGCGTCGCGATCGCCGAGCACGGCCGTGCCGATATCCTCGATCGCTTCGTCCTCGGCGACTTCCGTGATGCCCGACGCCGCGAGCAGGTCGTCGTCGAGCTTCGGCTGCTCGCGCGTATCGCCGAGCCCGAGGTCGGCATCGGGGAGCGTGCCGAGATCGTCCGGAAGCCCGGACAGATCCTCGACCGTGAGACCGAGATCCTCGAGATCGATTTCCTCGGTGTACTCGCTCGGCGACGAATGCATGTCCGTCTGCTCGAGGCTCGGAATCGCGGTCGTCTCGCCGCTCGGCGCACGCAGAAGCTCCGTGCTCCCGCTTTCCGATCCGAGCGCCGGCGTCTCGACGGTCGGCGCCTCGCTGTCGCTCGGCCACGGCGATTGGGCTTGCACCCACGGCGACTCCATCGTCGGCGAATCCGAGTCGACCGCGTCGGAGCCGTCGCCGTAGAGCCACGGGCTTTCCATCGTCGGCGAGTCGGAATCCGCCCATGCGCTCGCGGTCTCGACCGTCGGCGTCTCGATGGTCGGCGCGAATGCGTCGTCCGACGAGCCGTCCGCGTCGGCGTCCACCAGAGCGGTCGGCGTGCCGGTCTCCTCGCCATCGTCGAGGCCGAGCGCTTTGGCCCAGTCGTCGCCGAAACCGGTCGTCTCGGACTCGATCGTCGGCGTCTCCTGCGTCGGAGACGAATCGCCGATAGCCACGTCCGTCTCGTCGGTGAGCGCGGCCAAGTCATCGTCATCGAAACCCGACGCCGTCGCCGTCTCGCGCGTATCGGCCTCTTCGCCGTCGTCCGAGTCCGCGAACAGCGCCGCTTCGATGCCCGCGGCCGTGCGCGCGCCGATCGCGAGCATGTCCTCTTCGGAAAGCGCGCCGTCATCGCTCGATCGGTCGCTCGACGACTCGGCATCGTCTTCGAAGTCCATCGTCTCGCGCTGGCCCGTCGCGGCGAGGTCGAAGTCGAGCTCCGGGAGCACGCTGCTGGCCGAGGTCTTGTCGTCGAACGCGAAGTCGAGCCGCATGCCGTCGGCGTCGAGCGCAACGTCGACCTCGTCGGCCGCCGACGCGGATTCGGCGAATAGCGGATCGCCGGGGCAGATCTGCTTGCCCATGATCAGGACCTTGTCCCAATCGCTGTCCGGGGTCGCGCCGATCTCGTCCTTGAACGCTTGCGCCGCTTCGCGGAACGCCTCCTTGTTGCCCCAGACGAAGTAGACCTCGAGCAGCTTCACGCGCAGGTCGCGGCGATGCGGCTCGTTCTCGAGCGCCTTTTGCACGAGCTCGGCGGCCTGATCGTACAAGCCGTACGCCATGTGGAAATCGGCCTCGGCGAGCACGTCTCCCTGGTCGAGATTGATGACCGTCTGCGACGAGATCGAATCGTCGATATTCGGGGCCGCCGGCTCTTCGCGAGCGGCTGCCGTCGCGGCCTTGCCCGCCGCCGCGGCCGCCGTCGCGGCAACGGGCCCGGCGACGGAGGCACCCTCGTCGAGCGCCTTGAGGTCGCTCGTCGTGTCGCCGCTCTCGTCGTTGAGCTCGGCTTCCAGCGCTTCCCAACGGCCCGTGACGTCCTCGATGTCCTCACGGCGGTTCCGCAGATACCACACCGCCGTAAGCAGCACGGCGCCGATGCCGACTCCGATCAGCACGAACGGGCTCGACAGCACGCCGAGAATGCGCGACAGCAGCGAAGGCTCCTCGGTCGGACGCGGCGGAGCGGCGACGGGAGCCGCCGCGGGCGCCTCGACGGGCGCGGTTTCGACCGCAGCAGGCTCGTCGGTGGCCGCGTTCTCGATGCTCTCGTCGATCGCCGCCTGCTCTTCGTCGACAGTCGCTTCCTCGACCGGCGAATCGACCGGCGAATCGACCGGCTCCTCGTCGACGAAGATCTGCTCCGACTCGAGGTCGACGCCGGCGGCAACGGCGGGCCGTGCCGCCTCTTCCGCGGGCTCGGGCACCGCACCGCCGTCCGCGAGCCGCGCCTGCAGCGCTTCGAGCTCGGCGTTACGCAGCTCGAGGAGCCGACGACTCTGCTCGAGCTCCGCGGTCAGCCGCGCGACCTCGCTCTCGAGCCGTGCAACCTCGTCGGCGCTCGCGCCGCCGTCGCCCGCGGCGCTCGTGGCGGAGCCCGCGCCGCTGACGCTCTCCGTGGACGGAGGGATCAGACGCAGGCGACCTTGCTGACTTCCCGGCTGCGACGTCGAAGCCGCCGCGACGGCCGTCCCCGCTGCCTCGGCGCCGCCTCTCCACGCGTCTTCGTGGCTACGGACCATCGCGGTCGCCTCGGCCGCCGACCGCGCGAGCAGGGCGTCACGGCTCGGGACCACCAGTGTCGCGCCGCGCAGCAGCAGGTTCATGTTGCCGTCGAACGCGCTCGGGTTCGCCTCGTAGAGCGCGACCATCATCTGGTTCACGGTCACGCCGCTCGGACGAAGCCGCGTCGCGATGCTCCACAGCGTCTCGGCGGACTCGACCGGCCCGTAGCGGTCGCCAACGAGGCGGTCTTCGGTCGGCGTCCTCGCGACGCTCGGTGCGCCCGCGCTCGGAGTCGACGCGGTCCTCGGCTCGGGCTGCCGCGCGACCGCGCCGCCGGCGGACGACGCGGAGCTGCCGGCCTCGGCCTGGCGGATCGGCGGCTCGGCACCGATGTCGGGCGAGAAGATCGGCGGGTCGAGCAGCACGGTGTATTCGCGCAGCAAGCGACCGCGCGGCCACGTGGCCTCGACCAGCATCGTCAAGAACGGGTCGGTCACCGGCTGGCGCGACGTGACCGTGACGACGTAGCGGCCGGCACCGGCCGGGCGAACGTCGAAGCGCAGATCGCTGAGCCACGCCGGACGATCGAGGTTGAAGCGCTCGAAGGTTTCGCGGCTTGCGAGAGCGACCCTGAGCCCGTCGAGCTCTTCCGGCGTCACGGACAACAGCTCGATCTCGGCCCGAAGTGGCTGGTTGAGAGCCGACTTGAGCTCGATGTCGCCGAGCCCGAGCGCCCACGCGCCGAGCGGCGTTGCCAGCAACAACGGGGCGCTCCACTGTGGCAGTGACTTCATGGAAACTCCTCGCAGCCTTCGCGAACCGATCGCGGACCTTGCGCTACGCGGCCGATCCCCCCACGGGCCCGCGCTCGGAAGATACATGACATAACGCTGTTCACCCAACCCCCGAGCGGCGCGATGTCGTCGCGCGGGTCTCCTCGTCCTCTTGGGCCATCCTCGATGACTCAAACGCCGACGCGGACGCACGAAGCTCCGTGCGACCCGACGGCGATGGCGCGGAATTTAACAATTTGCGCCGGCAACGGACTGTGACTTCCGTTCGAGTTTGTATCCTTCGACCGGGGTCGTTCGGCTCTCCGAAAGCCCCCGATCTCGAGCCTTTCCGCCCGGCCGGAGCCGATCCCGCGATATCAGCCGACCTGGCCGCGGTGCCTCAAGTAGTGATCCATCAGCGTGAGCGCGAGCATCGCCTCGGCGATCGGCGTGGCCCGGAGCCCGACGCATGGATCGTGCCGGCCCGTCGTGACGATCTCGACCGGGTTGCCGTGAACGTCGATCGTACGCCCCGGCACCTGGATGCTCGACGTCGGTTTCAGCGCGATACTGACGAGAATATCTTGTCCGCTCGATATTCCGCCGAGTATTCCCCCTGCCGAATTCTTCGTGAAGCCTTCCGGCGTGATCTCGTCGCGGTGCTCGCTGCCGCGCTGGCGGATGCAGCGGAAGCCGTCGCCGATCTCGACGCCCTTCACGGCGTTGATGCTCATCATCGCGCGCGCGATCTCGGCGTCGAGCTTGTCGAAGACCGGCTCGCCGAGTCCCGGCGGGACGCCGGTCGCGACCACGTTGATCCGTGCGCCGATGGAGTCGCCTTCGCGGCGCAGCTGGATCATGAACGCCTCGAGCTCTTCGACCTTCGATGGATCCGGGCAGAAGAACGGGTTCGTATCGACGGCATCGAGATCCACCGGGTCGAGCTGGATCGGACCGAGCTCGGCGAGATAACCGCGAATGCGAATACCGACGCGCTCGAGCAGGTATTTCCGCGCGATCGCGCCGGCCGCGACCCGCATCGCGGTCTCGCGGGCGGAGGCCCGTCCGCCGCCGCGATAATCTCTGAACCCGTACTTCTTGTCGTAGGTGTAATCCGCGTGGCCCGGACGGTAGCGGTCCTTGATCTTCTCGTAATCGTACGAGCGCTGGTCGACGTTCTCGATCAACAGGCCGATCGCCGTGCCGGTCGTTTTGCCTTCGAACACGCCCGAGAGGATACGGACGCGGTCCGGCTCGCGACGCTGCGTGACGAAGCGCGATTGCCCGGGACGCCGCCGATCGAGATCCTTTTGAATGTCCTCCTCGGTCAACGGCAGACCGGGCGGACAGCCGTCGACGATGCAACCGAGCGCCGGCCCGTGGCTTTCGCCGAAGGTCGTGACCGTGAACGCCTTGCCGAACGTGTCGCCCGCCATGTCTTCTCCGTGCCCGAGCCTCGTCTCCGTCTCGGCTAGCGCGAGCGCTCGCGGTACTCGGCGAGTTGCTCGGCCGTGACGACGAAGACGCCCTCGCCGCCGCGCTCGAGCTCGAGCCATGTGAACGGCAAGCGGGGATGCCTTTCGATCAACGGTTCCGCCTCGGCGCCGACCTCGACGAGCAGGATGCCGCCGGGCTCGAGCCAGTCGCCCGCGGCTTCGAGCAGCCGCTCCGCGGGCTCGACTCCGGTCTCGCCGCCGACCAGCGCGAGCGCGGGCTCGTGGCGATACTCGGGCGGCAGCGATTCGAGCTGCCGTGCCGGCACGTACGGCGGGTTCGACATGATAACGCGATACCGCTCGCGAGCGCTGGGGAAGAGATCGGCCTCGATCAGCCGCACGCGGTCCGCGACGCCGTGCCGCTCGACGTTTCGTCGAGCGATCGCAAGCGCCGCCTTCGAGACGTCGGTCGCATCGACGATCACTCCGTCGCAATGCACGGCGGCGGCGATCGCGAGGCATCCGCTGCCGGTACCGACGTCGAGGATGCGCACGCCGGGCTCGATCGCGACCCACGGCGCGAAGCACCCCTCGATGACTTCCGCGAGCGGCGAGCGCGGGATGAGCACGTTCTCGTCGACGTGGAACGGCAGCCCGGCGAACCACGCCTCGCCGAGGAGATACGCGAGGGGCTTGCGCAGCGTGGCGCGCCGCTCGGCGATCTCGGCTGCGGTGCCCGCGAGCGACGCGTCGGGCTTCGCCTCGAACGCGCCTTCGCGCCAGCCCTGGAGATGCCGGATCAGCCAGAAGGCCTCGTCGCCGGCGTTATCGGTGCCGTGCCCGTAGAAGAGCCCCGCCGCGTCGAAATAGTCCGCGAGCACGCGCACCCACTCTTCGTGGTCGTCGGCGCGCTCGAGCGCCGCTTGCAAGGCTTCACGTGTCATCGGCCGCGCGCTGTGCATGGGCCGCGCATGATAACCGTGTGAGATAATCCGCGCATGATCGGACCGATGCTGAGAGTGCTCGTCGTCGCGCTCGTCGTGCTCGTCGCGCTGATGCTCGCGATCCCGAGGCCGGAGCGCGCGCCCGGAAACGCCGCCGACACCGCCGCTGCGATCGAAACCGAGAACGCGACCGTCTATACCCCGCCGCGTCCGCTGCCGGACTTCGAGCTCACGGACGTCGACGGCCGGCCTTTCACGAAGGCGTCGTTCGCGGACCGTTTCAGCCTCGTCTTCTTCGGCTTCACGAACTGCCCGGACGTCTGCCCGATCACGCTGCAGGTGCTCGCGTCGGCCGTCGAGCGGATCGAGACCGAGGCGCCCGACGCGGTGCCGACCGTGGTATTCGTCAGCGTCGATCCTTTCCGCGACACGCCCGAGCGCATCCGAGCCTACCTTTCCGGATTCGATCCGTCGTTCGAGGGCGTGACCGGCCCCGACGAGCGCCTCGAGCCGCTGCTGCGCGCGCTCGGCGTGCACGTCGAGAAGCACGAGCATCACGGCGAGCAGTACAACGTCGTGCATTCCGGCGTCGTGTTCTTCGTCGGGCCGCGCGCGGAAGTGCTCGCCATCTCGAGCCCGCCCAACAAGCCGTCGGCGATCGCGTCCGATTACCTCGCGGTCCGGAACGCCTATCTCGAGCGCGGGCCGACGAGCGCCGAAGCGCAGCCCGCGCCCTGAGCATGCCCTCTCCGTTCGTCTGGCTGCAGCACGTCCTGCCGCAGGCGCTCGTAAGCCGCGCCGTCTACAAGATCGCGCGCAGCGAAGCGCGTTGGATCAAGAACCCGCTGTCGCGCTGGTTCGCGCGGCACTACGGCGTCGATCTCGCCGAAGCCGCCGAGCCGGACCCGACGGCCTATCCGACCTTCAACGCGTTCTTCACGCGGCCGCTCAAGCCCGGCGCGCGGAAGATCGCGCCGGGCGAGACGACGATCGTGTCGCCGGTCGACGGCCGTCTCACCGAATTCGGCTACGCGCGCTCGGGAACGCTGTTGCAAGCGAAGGGTTTCGCGTACGCGCTCGAAGAGCTGATCGGCGAGGGCCCGGTGGATAGCCGCGCGTTCGAGAACGGCGCGTACGCCACGATCTATCTCGCGCCGTACGACTATCACCGCGTGCACATGCCGCTCGCCGGCACGTTGACGGCGACGCGCTACGTGCCGGGGCGACGGTTCAGCGTGAACGCCGCGACGACTTGCGGGATTCGTCGGCTCTTTTGCCGCAACGAGCGCGTCGTGTGCTGGTTCGACACGGCCTACGGCCCCATGGTGCTCGTGCTCGTCGGCGCGCTGAACGTCTCGAGCATCAGCACCGTGAGCCGCGGCGAGATCGAAAGCGGCGCACCGCGCTACTGGCCAGAGTCGCTCGTGCTCGCGAAGGGCGCCGAGATCGGCCGCTTCAATCTCGGCTCCACGGTGGTCCTGCTGTTCCCGGAAGGGCGCGTCGAATGGGCCGCGGAGCTCCGCTCGGGCGAGAAGCTCGAGCTCGGCCGCGCGATCGGCCGCATTCGAGAGGTGCCGTGAGCCTGGTGCGCGGCGCGGCCCCCGAGACGCTGCGCGTCCGCGCGGAGATGCTCGCCCGTGCCCGGAGATTTTTCGCCGAGCGCGGCGTGCTCGAGGTCGAGACGCCCGCGCTGTCGCCGGCCGCGCCGAGCGACCCCGCGCTCGACAGCGTCGCGGCGGAAGTCGCGAGCGTCGGCGGCACGCATTATTTACATACGTCTCCGGAATTCGCGATGAAGCGCCTGCTGGCCGACGGCGTCGGCGACGTCTATCAGATCTGCCGCGTATTCCGCGACGGCGAGATCGGCCGCTGGCACCAGCCGGAATTCACGCTCGTCGAGTGGTACCGGCTCGGCTTCGACGACGAGGCGTTGATGGACGAGGTCGAGGCGTTCGTGCGCGCCGTCTCGGGCGGCGAGCCCGCGCGGTGGCCCGCGCGGCGGGTCACGTATCGGGACGCGTTCCTCGACGCGCTCGGCGTCGATCCTCTGACCCGTCCGCGGGACGTGGAGCAGCGGCTCGCGGCCCGCGGCATCGACGTGCCGCCGGGCCTCGACGACGATGCTCTGCTCGATCTCGCGTTCGTCGCTGCGGTGGCGCCGGCTTGGCCGCGCGACGCGTGGACCTTCGTCTACGACTATCCGGCGAGCCAGGCGGCGCTCGCGCGCATCAAGCCCGGGGATCCGGCGGTCGCGGCGCGCTTCGAGCTCTTCGCAGGCACGGTCGAACTCGCGAATGCCTTCGCCGAGCTCACCGACGCGGCGGAGCAGCGGAGACGCTTCGAAGCGGACCAGGCCGAGCGCCGCCGCCGCGGCCTGCCCGTGCGGCCGATCGACGAAGCGTTCCTCGACGCGCTCGAGCGCGGCCTGCCCGAATGCGCGGGCGTCGCGCTCGGCTTCGATCGGTTGGTCGCGGTCGCGCTCGGCTTGTCGTCCGTCGCGGAGACGGTTTCGTTCGCGCACGAGTAGTGCACATCCCCCTTCGACGGAGCGTGAGCCGCATGGATGCCGCGCCCGCAGCCGTCATGGACGGCTTCACGGCGGTCCGTCGAAGGGGGATATGCGCACGTACGGCGCCCGCGGCGAGCCGCCAAGCAGTGCGCGGGATCGCGGCAGGCGCCGCACGGCGCCCGACGGTGTTACTTCACGCGGGACACGTACTCGCCGGTGCGCGTATCGACCTTGACGACCTCGCCTTCCTCGATGAAGAGCGGCACGCGAACCACCGCGCCGGTCTCGAGCTTCGCGGGCTTCGTGCCGCCTTGCGCCGTGTCGCCGCGCACGCCCGGATCCGTCTCGACGATCTTGAGCTCGACAAAGTTCGGCGGCGTCACGAGGAGCGGCACGTTGTTCCACAACGTGACTTGGCAGACGTCCTGTTCCTTGAGCCACTGCTCGGCCTCGGCGACGGCCTCCTTCGGCGCGGCATACTGCTCGAACGTATCGGGCACCATGAAGTGCCAGAACTCGCCGTCGGTGTAGAGATACTGCATGTCCTGATCGACGACGTCCGCGGCTTCGACCGAATCGCCGGACTTGAACGTCTTGTCGATCACGCGTCCTGTCTTCAGGTTGCGGATCTTGACGCGGTTGAACGCCTGCCCCTTGCCGGGCTTGACGAACTCGTTCTCGATGATGACGCACGGGTCGCCGTCGATCAGGATCTTCAAGCCCGCGCGAAACTCGTTGGTGCTATAACTTGCCATTGAATCTCTTGCTCGATTGCTCAGTTGAAGGATCGGCGGCGAGCGCGCGGACCCGAGGCCCGCAGCGGTGCGAAATCGCGGCCGGTCATGCGCCGGGGCCGCGCACGTCGGCCCGACAGGGCGCTTTGGCATGCGTCGGCGCGCAGAGCGGCGACGGCAAATGATACCGCCTCGCCCGTCCGGACGAATAGCATGACGACATTCCCTTCCACCTCGGAGCCGCGCCGAAGCCGCTGGCAGGATCAGCTCAGGGACGCGATACGCGACGTCGTCGAGCTCGCCTCGCTCCTCGACCTGCCGGCCGACGCGATCCGGCACGCGGACGCCGCCGCGGACTTCCCGTTGCTCGTGCCGCGCGCGTTCGTCGCGCGGATGAGGAAGGGCGATCCCCGCGATCCGCTGCTGCTGCAGATTCTCCCGACCGCGCTCGAAGCCGTTGACGTGCCGGGCTACACGGCGGACCCGCTCGCCGAGGCCGCCCACTTCGCGGAAGGCGGCCTCGTACGCAAGTATCGCGGCCGTTCGCTGCTCGTCACGACGGGCGCTTGTCCGGTGCATTGCCGCTACTGCTTCCGAAGGTCTTTCCCCTATTCGGAGCAGGTCGCGGCGCGCGGCGCCTTCGAAGCGGCGCTCGCCGCGCTCGACGCCGACGGCACGGAGGAGGTGATCCTCTCGGGCGGCGACCCGCTCTCCTTGAGCGACCGCAAGCTCGACGCGTTGCTCGGCCGGCTCGGCGCACTACGCGCGCTGAAGCGAGTGCGTATCCACACGCGTTTCCCGATCGTCTTGCCGGATCGAGTCGATGCGGGGCTGATCCGCGTCCTCGAGCGGCATCCGCTCGTGCGGGTGATCGTGCTGCATTCGAATCATCCGCGCGAGATCGACGCGTCCGTCGCGGCTGCGCTCGCCGCGTTGCGCGCGACCGGCGTGCAGCTGCTGAATCAGGCGGTGCTGCTCGCCGGCGTCAACGACGATGCCGATACGCTCGCCGAGCTCTGCGAGCGTCTATTCGATTGCGGCGTGCTGCCTTACTACCTGCATTTGCTCGATCCCGTCGCGGGCGCCGCGCATTTCGACGTCGACGCGAGCCGCGCGCGTGCGCTGCACGCCGAGCTGCTCGAAAGGCTCCCGGGATATCTCGTGCCGCGGCTCGTTCGCGAGATTCCCGGACGCGCGAGCAAGACGCCGATCCTCTAGCCGACTCCTCTAGCCGACGTCCGTGCCATTGAACAAAACGTACCGACGCGTGCGTTCGCTCGTTCGTCGCGGCGGCGGACGCGGTGTGATCCCTGCACGGAGCCGCGGAGAACCGGGTGTTAGAATGCCGCGGCCGCGAATCGCGCGGCGACAAGCATAACGATCAGAGGCTTTTCGTCTAAATGCCCCAAGCGCCGGTTCCCCTCATCGTCGCCACGACGGCCGAAGACGATGTCGAGCTGATCAACAAGACGCTGCGAGACGCGGGCTATCCGGCACGTTGTCACTGGGTCAAGCGGCTCGACGAGCTCGAAGCGGCGATACGGTCGACCCGGCCGCAGCTCCTCTGGTATTGCGCGGACCGCTTCCAGACCCCGGTCGGCGAGATCGCGAAGCTGCGCAAGCGGGCCGAGAACAACGTGCCGCTGCTCGTGCTGCGCGCCCGCGTGGACGAGACCGCGATCAGTCAGGCGCTCGCGGACGGCGCGCAGGATCTCGTGTCGATGGGCTGCCGCGAACGGCTCGTCGCCGTCGCCGCGCGCGAGCTCCGCGCGTATCGGCTCGAGCAGGCGCTCAACACGACGCTGCAGTCGGCGACGCAGTACAAGCGTCAGCTCAAGTCGTTCCTCGACGGCGCCGCGGACGCGATCGCGTACGTTCAGGAAGGCATCATCGTCGAGGCCAATCAGGCGTGGGCGGAGCTCTTCGGAAAAACGGTCGACGAGGCGCTGAACTCTCCTCTGATGGATCTGTTCGATCCGTCGAGCCACGCGGCGCTGAAGGGCGCGATCGTGGCATCCACGAAGGGCCAGTGGACCGGCGAGCCGCTGAAGGTCATCGGGACGCACGGCGACGGATCGTCGTCCGAGCTCTCGCTGCTGTTCGAGCAGACGTCTTACGACGGCGAGCCGGCCGTGAAGCTCACGGTGCCGCGCGAGGCCCAGGGGCCGTCCGCGCCGCCGGAGGAGCTCGTCGAGCGGACCGTGCACCAGGACCAGACGACGGGCTTCTACCATCGCCGCCGGTTCCTCGAGCTCATGATGAAGCGGCTCGAGACGAACCCGCGAACCGGCGTGCGCGCGCTCGCGTACGTCCGTCCGGACAAGTTCGGCGACATCGCCGCCGAGATCGGCCCGCTCGCGAGCGAGGATCTGCTCGCCGGCATCGCCGAGATCCTCCGCGGAACGCTGAGCGCGAGGGATCTTTGCGGACGCTTCGGCGGCAACGTGTTCACGATACTGCTCGAGCGCGGCACGCTGCGCGACGTCGAGGCGTGGGCCGAGCACGTGCTGCAGAGGATCGCCGACCATATCTTCGAGGTCGGCGACCACACGCTTTCCGTGACCTGCACGATCGGCATCGCCGAGGCCGGGCCGATGACCGAGCGTTTCGAGACGCTGATCACGGACGCGGAGAAGGCGAACCAGCGCGGACGTCAGCGCGGCGGCAATCAGGTCGTGCTCGAGGAGACGTCCGACGCGAGCACGCGAATCCAGCGCTTCGATCAGCTCTGGGTCAGCCAAATCAAGTCCGCGCTCGTCGAGAACCGATTCAAGCTCTCGCATCTGCCGATCGCGAGCCTGTCGGGCGAGCGCAAGGTGATGTACGACACCCTGCTGCGGATGATCGATCAGCAGGGCGACGACGTGTCCGCGACGGATTTCATGCCGGCCGCACGGCGCAACAAGCTGTTGCGTGCGATCGACCGGTGGGTCATCGCGGCGGCCGTCGACTTCTGTCGGCAGCAGAATCCGGACGTGCTGTTCGTGAAGCTGTCGCACGAGTCCGTGCTCGACGAGACGCTCGTCGATTGGGTGAGGAAGCTCACGCACGGCACCGGTATCGGCGAAGGCCGAATCTGCTTCCAGGTCGCGGAGGAGGACGTCATGCAGTACCTGAAGCAGACGCGCGCGCTGTCCGAGCAGCTCCGCGCCGCGGGCTTTCTGTTCGCCGTCGAGCATTTCGGCATCGGACGCGATCCGCTGCGCGTGCTGAGTCAGACTCCGATGCAGTACGTGAAGATCGACGGCTCGCTGATGCAGGGTCTCGCGACGAACCCGCAGCAGCAGGAGAAGGTGCGGAATCTGATCAAAGCGGCCGAGAAGCGCAAGGTGCAGACGATCGCCGAGCGCGTCGAGGACGCGAACACGATGGCCGTGCTCTTCCAGCTCGGCGCCGCCTACATGCAGGGTCACTACCTGCAAGAGGCCGAGGTCGTCCTCGAAGAGCCGAGCTGAAGCACGCGAACGGGTCTGCCCCTGGTGTGCGAGGGGCAGACCGCGCCGGCGCTATTCGACGATGATTCGCGTGACCTTGCGATACTTGTT
This sequence comes from Gammaproteobacteria bacterium, assembly GCA_017577365.1. GTDB lineage: Bacteria > Pseudomonadota > Gammaproteobacteria > Steroidobacterales > Rariloculaceae > ZC4RG20. The sequence continues at coordinate 18,996 of PKRJ01000038.1, forward strand.
CGGCAGGGCCACGCCGCGCCGCCCGCGTTCGCCGAGGTAGTGGTTCTGGTCGTCGGGCTTCAGCGTCATGTGACGGTCGCCGCAGCGAAGCTTGAGGCTCTGCCCTTCGGCGAACGCCGCCACCGCCGCGAGCTCGACGCGCTCCTTGGTCGGCAGCCCGAGGATCTTCACGCCCTTGCCGCGCGGCAGCTCCGGCAATTCCTCGAGCGGGAAGATCAGCAGCCGCCCGTCGCTCGACACCGCCGCGATCCACTCGGCGTCGGGGACGAGCGGCGCCGCCGGAACGACCGACGCGCCTTCCGGCACCTTGAGCACGGCCTTGCCGGATTTGTTGCGCGAGTAGAGATCCTCGAGCTTCACGATGAAGCCGTAGCCGGCGGATGACGCGACCACCCATTTGTCCTCCGGCGCTCCGGTCAGCACCGCGCGCCAGGTCGAACCGTCGGGCGGATTGAAGTATCCGGACAACGGCTCGCCCTGTCCCCGCGCCGACGGCAGCTGATGCGCGCTCACGCTGTAGGCGCGTCCCGTGCTGTCGACGAACACGGCGAGCTGCGTGCTGCGGCCGTGCGCCGCGGCGAGGAAGCGGTCTCCCGCCCGATACGACAGCGCCTCGGGATCGACGTCGTGACCTTTCGCGGCGCGCGCCCAGCCGCGCTCGGACAAAATCACCGTCACGGGCTCGGACGGGACGAGCTCGGATTCCGCGAGTGCCTGAGCCGGCGCGCGCTCGATGATCTTCGTCCTGCGCGCGTCGCCGTGCTTCTCGGCGAGCGCTTCGATCTCGGACTGCATCAGCTTCGTGAGCTTAGCCTTCGATTTCAGCGTCGCCTCGAGATCGGCTTTCTCGGCGGCGAGCTCCTTTTGCTCGCCGCGGATCTTCATCTCCTCGAGCTTCGCGAGATGACGGAGCTTGAGCTCGAGAATCGCCTCGGCCTGCACGTCGGTGAGCTTGAAGCGCTTCATCAGCACCGGCTTCGGCTCGTCCTCGGTGCGGATGATGCGGATCACCTCGTCGATGTTGAGGTAGGCGATCAGGAGGCCGTCGAGGATGTGCAGACGCCGCGTGACGCGCTCGAGCCGGTGATTGAGCCGCCGCTTGACCGTCTCGGTCCGGAACGACAGCCACTCGTTGAGCAGCGACTTCAGATCGTAGACGCGCGGCCGCCCGTCGAGCCCGATCACGTTCAGATTCACGCGCACCGTGCGCTCGAGATCGGTCGTCGCGAACAGGTGATTCATCAGCGCCTCGACGTCGACCTTGCCGCTCTTCGGCGTGAGCACGAGGCGCGTCGGGCTTTCGTGATCCGACTCGTCGCGCAGGTCCTCGACCATCGGCAGCTTCTTCGCGCGCATCTGCGCCGCGATCTGCTCGAGCACCTTCGCGCCGGACGTCTGGTACGGCAGCTCGCGAATCACGATATCGCCGTTCTCCTGCTCCCACTTCGCGCGCAGCCGAAGCGTGCCCGTCCCTCGCTTGTAGATCGCGACGATGTCCTCGCGCGGCGACACGAGCTCGCCGCCGGTCGGGAAATCCGGCCCCTTGATGTGCTTCATGATCTGCCCGAGCGTCGCGTTCGGATCGTCGAGCAGCAGGATCAGCGCTTTGGCGACCTCGCGCAGGTTGTGCGGCGGGATATCGGTCGCCATGCCGACCGCGATACCGCTTGCGCCGTTCAGCAGGAGATTCGGCAGCTGCGCCGGCAGGATCGACGGCTCTTCGAGCGTGCCGTCGAAGTTCGGCACCCAATCGACCGTGCCCTGATCGAGCTCGTCGAGCAGAATCTGCGAGTACCTCGTGAGGCGCGCCTCGGTATAACGCATCGCGGCGAACGACTTCGGGTCGTCCTGCGAGCCCCAGTTGCCGTGCCCGTCAATCAGCGGATAGCGGTACGAGAACGGCTGGGCCATGTGCACCATCGCCTCGTAGCACGCGGCGTCGCCGTGCGGATGGAATTTGCCGAGCACGTCGCCGACCGTGCGCGCGGCCTTCTTCGGCTTCGCGCTCGCCGAGAGCCCCAGATCGCTCATCGCGTAGACGATGCGCCGCTGCACGGGCTTGAGCCCGTCGCCGATCTGCGGCAGCGCGCGATCGAGGATCACGTACATCGAGTAATCGAGGTACGCCTTCTCGGTGAAGACGGCGAGCGGGAGCCGCTCGATGCCTTCGAAATTGAGTTCCTGCTCTCTCATGAATCGCTCGGAAGCGTTATCCGGAATCGGTTGGCATGCGCGCCGGTACGCGCGGCGCGTCCGCCGCACGGCAGCGCAGCGTACAATCAGTCGAACAGCGCGGAAAGATCCACGTCGACGCGCGGGAGCGCCGCGATGCTCATGCGCGAGGGCCGCTCGACGACGTCGCGACGCCGGTAGTCGCCGCCTTCGGGTTCCTCGAAGACCAACAGCCGCTCGTTCGAGAGATCCACGATCCAGACTTCGAGCACGCCGTGGCGCGCATAGAGCGGCACCTTGACGTCCCGGTCGTAGCGGAGCGTGGTATCGCTGACCTCGACGACGAGCAGCGCGTCGGCCGCCGTCGCGAAACGGCTGCGGTAGAAATCCGCGCTCGGCCGGAGCAGCACGAGATCGGGCTGCGGCTCGGACGTCGTGCCGAGCCGGATCGAGCCCTGCACGCGAACGATCGCGTCGCCGACGGCCCGCACGAACAGGCGAGTGAGCTGATCGACGACGCTGTTATGCTCCTTGCCGATCGGCGCCATCTCGAAGATCTCTCCGTCGATCAGCTCGACCCGCGCATCCGGCGCGAGCAGGCCGACCTCGGCCATACGGTGATAGTCGTCGACCGTGATCCGATGGCGCCTGGGCCAGGTTTCCATCGTCGTACCCATCAGCAGGTCTCTCGAGACGGACAGTGTAGCGGGCGCGGGCGCCGGCGACGAATGATCGCGCGGCCGGCGAGCGACGCCTCGCGGAGAATCGGCGCGGAGAGTCGAGATTCGTCCGCGGAGCGGACGCGTGGGCTCGCCTGTCGCGGCTCGCGTTTCCCGCACGCCGCGACGACGCGCCGCCCGCATTCTCGCCGCGCTCAGACAGTGATATCGGCGAGGTTGCCCTTCTGCTGCAGCCACTCGCGCCGATCCGCGGCGCGCTTCTTCGCGAGCAGCATGTCTAGGATCTCGTTCGCGTTGTCGTTGCCGTCGACCGTGAGCTGAACGAGCCTGCGCGTGTCGGGCGCCATCGTGGTCTCGCGGAGCTGCGCCGGATCCATCTCGCCGAGCCCCTTGAATCGCGTGACCGACACCTTGCCCTTCTTGTGCTCGGCCTCGATGCGGTCGAGGATCAGGTCGCGCTCGGCATCGTCGAGCGCGTAGTAGACGTCCTTGCCGACGTCGATCCGATAGAGCGGCGGCATCGCCACGTACACGTGCCCGGCCTCGACGAGCGGCCGGAAATGCTTCAGGAACAGCGCGCAGAGCAGCGTCGCGATGTGCAAGCCGTCCGAGTCCGCATCGGCGAGGATGCAGACCTTGTGGTACCTGAGACCGTCGAGCTTGTCCGAGCCCGGATCGACGCCGAGCGCGACGGCGATGTCGTGCACTTCTTGCGAAGCGAGCAGCTCCGCGGCGTCGACCTCCCACGTGTTCAGGATCTTGCCGCGCAGCGGCATCACGGCCTGCGTCTCGCGGTCGCGCGCCTGTTTCGCCGAGCCGCCCGCCGAATCGCCCTCGACGAGGAACAGCTCGGAGCGATGCGGATCCTGCGACGTGCAGTCCGCGAGCTTGCCGGGCAGCGCGGGCCCCGCGACGACGCGCTTCCTGACGACCTTCTTCGCGGTCCTCATCCGCTGCTGCGCGTTCGCGATCGCGAGCTGCGCGATCTCGTCGCCGCTCTCGGGATGCTGATTCAGCCATAGCGCGAAGCTGTCCTTGACGACGCCCGCGACGAAGGACGCGATCTCGCGCGAGTTCAGCCGTTCTTTCGTCTGACCGGCGAACTGCGGATCCTCCATCTTCACCGAGAGCACGTAGCTCACGCCTTCCCACACGTCCTCGGGCGTGAGCCGAACGCCGCGCGGCAGCAGGTCGCGGAACTCGCAATACTCGCGCAGCGCCTCGGTCAAACCCGCGCGGAGGCCGTTGACGTGCGTGCCGCCTTGCAGCGTCGGCACGAGATTGACGTAGCTCTCGCCGATCGGCGGCTCGCCGTCGGTCCGCCACACGACGGCCCACTCGACGGCCTCGCGCTTGCCTTCGAGGCTGCCCGAGAAGGGCTCGGCCGGGCGCCATTCCGCGCCTTCGAGGCATTCCCTCAGGTACTGCTCGAGCCCGGCGGTGTACAGCCAGCGATGGTGCTCCTCGGGCTTCTCGACGTTCAGCACGACCTCGAGCCCGGGGCACAGCACGGCCTTCGCGCGCAGCACGTGCTTCAGGCGCGTGACCGAGAACGTCGGGTTATCGAAGTACTTCGCGTCCGGCCAGAAACGGATCGTCGTTCCGGTCTGATTCTTCGCGACCTTGCCGACGACCTCGAGCGCGCCGCGGCGCCGGCCGCCCGCGAAGCTCATGTTGTATTCCTTGCCGTCGCGCCGGATCCACACCTCGAGGTGCTTCGACAGCGCGTTCACGACCGACACGCCGACGCCGTGCAGGCCGCCGGAGAAGCGATAGTTCTTGTTCGAGAACTTGCCGCCCGCGTGCAGTCTCGTGAGGATCAGCTCGACGCCCGGAATCTTCTCCTGCGGATGGATGTCGACGGGCATGCCGCGCCCGTCGTCGATGACCTCGAGCGAGCCGTCCGCGTAGACGTTGACCTCGATCCGTTTCGCGTAACCGGCGATCGCCTCGTCGACGCTGTTGTCGATGACCTCGTGCGCGAGGTGGTTCGGCCGAGTCGTATCGGTATACATGCCCGGGCGGCGTCGCACGGGCTCGAGGCCGCTCAACACCTCGATGTCGGCAGCGCGATAGCTCTTGCTCATGAAATTCGGTTGGGCCTCCCGCGAGCCGGGGATGACTGAATGCGCGCGCGGATTGTATCGCGGGTCGGCATCGCCGAGCACGGGCCGATTCGAGCGGGTCGCCGCCGACTCGGAGCTCGAAACGCCTCTCTCGTCCGAGCGCAGGCTGGCGGGCAAGAAAATACGAAGGGGCCCGATTGCGGGCCCCTTCATCGGGATTCGACAGGCGCGCGCGGAACGCCGTCGCGCGGCTTAGCGGCTGCCGCGTCTACGCAGTGCCGCGCCCGTGCCGATCAAACCCAGCCCGAGCAGGCTGAGCGTAGCCGGTTCCGGCACGGGAAGAGAAGGCAAGCTCGACGACCCGAGGTTCGTGATCGTGCCGACGAAATCGAACTTGGGCCAGCAGAGGTAGCAGCTCTCCTGGATCGGGTCGAACGTCAGCCTCGCGGTGCCCGAGTAGCCGTTGTACGTGTAGCTGAAGTCGGTCGATCCTCCGCTCCACTCGCCCCCGTTGAAGAGGATCGTCGCGACCACCGAGTACGGGCCGTGGACACCGACGCCGACTTCGGTCGGATTGACGAAGTTGACCGTGAGGGTCAACTCTCCGTGCCCGAAACCCAAGACTTCGACGGATCCGAAGACGAAACTCTGGCTCTGGCCCTCGTCGAGCAATGCATAACCCGAATTCGGGTTGTACTCGCCGAGCGCAAACGTCCCGGTCGCCGAGAGGCTGCCGCCGACGAATTCGAACGGTATCGGCACGGCATGCGCCGAGAATGCGAAGCCCGACAGCAGCAAACCGCAAAGGATCTTTTTCACCACGGCCTCCCCTGAACGTTTCCGAGGCGAAACCTTGTCGCAGCTATGGGACGCAATATTCGGGCCCAACAAAAAAGCCTCGTATATTCGATCGGATATGCGCCCATGACCGAGCCGAAGGGCCGACGGTTGTAAAGAACTCCGACGCCCTCCGGTCGTTGCCGCCGGGCGCGGGCTGCCCAGGGCCTGCCCGCACGACCGGAGCCGCGCGACGTCGAGTCACGCGCGGGCGCCTCGGGTCAGCGCGTTGGTGAGAAGCGCCTTGAACGGCGCGGCGCGATCGGCGACGCGGATCAGGATCTCGCGCGCGGCGCGCATCGGCGGCGCGTCGTTCGTGTAGAGCTCGACGATGCCGTTCGTCGCGAGATAAAGGGGGAGCGTCGCGAGCCTGTGGCGTCGCTCGTAGCGGCCGAGCACTTCGGGAGACCCGATATCCTCGCGCCGCGCCGCCGCCGCGGCGACCTCGCGTGCGAGCGTCGCTGCGGCCAGCAACCCGAAGTTGAAGCCGTGCGCGGTGACCGGATGCATGCCGACCGCGGCATCGCCGATCAGCGCGTAGCGGTCGGCCGCGAAGCGGCTCGGATAGACGGTCACGACGGGATAGCTGAACCGCTCGCTGATGCGCCGCATCTTGCCGCGCGGCGCGAGGCGCCGTTCGATGTCGCGGTCGAACGCCGCGTCGTCGAGCGCGAGCAGCCGCCGCATCTCGGCATTCGGCAACGTCAGCACGACCGAGCGCCGATTGCCGTTCAGCGGCAGCAGCGCGATCGTCTGCCGATAATCGAACCACTCGTACGCGATGCCGTCGTGCGGCCGGTCGCAGTCGACGCGAAAGACGCACATAGTCCGGCCGAAATCGCGAACGTGCGTCGCGATGCCCATCGCGGCGCGCGTCGCGGAGAATCGGCTGTCCGCGGCGACGACGAGCCGCGCGCTCGAGCGCTCCCCGCCCTCGAGCTCGACCTCGGTCGCGCGCTCGCCGGGACGAATCGCGACGACCTGCTGCTCGGTGATCAGCGTAATCCCCGGCTCGTCGACGACGCGCTCGAACAGGGCTCGGCGAATCACGTGGTTCGATACGAAGCGGCCGAGTCCCGCGCGGCCGCCGGGCAGATCGAGGAAATGCGCGGACGCGCCGTTCAGCACGCGCGCCGAGACGAGCGGCGAGATCTCCTCTTCTGGAATGCGCTCCCACGCGCCGAGCTCGCGCAGCCGCTCGATGGACGCATGCGTCAGCGCGATCTCGCGGCCGTCGAACGCGGGCCGCGCGAGGCGCTCGCGCGGCTGCCGCTCGACGATCGCGACGGCGAGCCCCGTCGGCGCGAGAGACAACGCGAACGCGAGGCCCGCGGGGCCCGCGCCGATCACGACGACGTCGAAACGGCGCACGCTCATCGTCGCCACACCGATTCACGAACGCCGACCCGAGCCGATGGGCGCCTGTTCAACTCGAAGAGCACTGAAGAAGCCGCGTGGTGAAACCAAGCGGCGGCACGATGCCCGCGGCTCGAAGCGGCTTCAATGACGGTTTACCGATACGGCTCCCGAGCGGCCGAGAGCGGCGAGCGCCGCCGATCGCTCACTCCGCGCGTAACGCCCCGGCCGGATCGATACCGGCGACGCGCCGCGCAGGCAGATAGGCCGCCACGGCCGCGGTCGCGACGAGAACGAGCGTCGCGAGCACATAGCTCTGCGGATCGAGCGCATGCACCCCGAACAGCAGCGACTCGATGAGCCGCGACAGACCCACGGCCCCGGCGAGCCCCAGCGCCACGCCCACGAAAACGGGCCACGAGATCTGCCGGAGCAGCATGCGCCGCAACGCCGCGTGCTCGGCGCCGAGCGCCATCCGGATGCCGATCTCGTGCGTGCGCTGCGCGAGCATGTAGCCGATCACGCCGTAGATGCCGACGAGGCCGAGGACGAGCGCCATGCCGCCCGCGATCGCGACGAGCACGAGGATCAATGCCGCTCGCGCGGTCGCCCGCGTATAGATATCGCCGAGCGTGGCGATGTTTCCGAGCGGCACGCTCGGATCGACCGACCAGATCGCCTGGTATAGCTCCTGGAGAAAGCCCGCCGTGCCGACGCGCTCGCTGCGGATGGCGAACGCGACCGTCCGGCTCATGTACGGCGCCCAATTCTCACCGAGCGTCAGATACACCGACGAAGGCACGTCGCCGTCGAGGCTTTCGTGCCGGATGTCGCCGACGACGCCGATCACCTCGCGCCACGGCCCGGACGGGACCATGCTCAGCCGCTTGCCGATCGCCGCCTCCGGCGACCCCCATTCCCGCCGCGCGAAACCGGCCGACACGATCGCGACCGGCCGCGGCTCGAGATGGTCGGCCCACTCGAACGTGCGGCCGGCGATGACCGGCGTCCCGAGCGTCTCGAGGAAACCCGGCGATACGACCCGGAACTCGCTCTCCGGCGGGTCCGGGTCCTCGGAGCCTTCGACGAGAAAACCGGCGCTCGGCCCCGGCTCCGCGAGCGGTATCCGCGTCCCAAAGCCGACGGATTCGACGCCGGCGAGCGACGCGATCGCGTCCTGCATTCGATTGAACATGCGGATCACGGTTTGGAAGTCCGGCACGGAGCCCTGCGGCAGCGAGACGGTGAAGGTTTGCACTTCGTCCGGCGCGACGAATCCGGGATCGACGTCGAGCAGCGACGCGAGCGAACGCATCATCAGGCCGGCCGCGACGAGCAGCATCAGCGCGAGCGCGACCTGAGCCGCGATCAGACCGCGATGCAAGCGATGGCGCTCGCGGCTCATGCTGTGACGACGTCTGTCGACACGAAGCGCGCCGGCCGGGCGCGAGCCGGCATAGCGAAGCGCCGGCACCGCGCCGAATACGATGCCGGCCGCGAGCGAGACGGCGACGGCGGCCGCGATGACCGTCCGGTCGATCGTCACCGTCAGCACCGCCGGCAGCTCGTCGCCGGCCATGGCGAGCAGCACCGGCAGCGCGAGCGCGGCGAATCCGAGGCCGACCGCGCCGCCTGTGAGACCGACGACGACGCTCTCGCGCAAGATCGAGAGCGCGAGCTGCGTGCGCGTCGCGCCGAGCGCGGCCTCGATCGCGAGATCCTGCGCGCGCCTTTCCGCACGAACGAGCTCGAGGTTCGCGACGTTCGCGCACGCGACGGCGAGGAGCAGGCCGATCGTGCCGAGCAGGACGAGCAACACGTCGTCGAGATCCCCGACGAACGTCGCCTTGAGCGGCTTGACGTTCGGCAAGAGCCACGTGCCCTCGAACACCTCTGGGTCTATCCCCGGAACGGGCGAGAAGGTCTCTTTGACGAGCGGAATCATTCGCCCGACGTCGGCGTTCGCGTCGTCGAGCGTGAACCCGTTCTTGAGGCGCGCGATCCCGTTCTCGCCGAGGGGCCCGACGAACGAGAGCGCTCGGATCGGCCGCATGGGCAAGACGATGTCCGCGGGGCGTTGCAGGAAGCGGAAATCTCTCGGCAGGATGCCGATGATCCGGTGCACGACGCCGTCGACGACGAGGTCCTGCCCGAGCACGTCCTCGGCACCGCCGAAGCGGCGTTGCCAATAGCCGTGCCCGAGGATCACCGTCGGCATCGAGTCGAGGCGATCGTCCTCTTCGACGAACGCGCGGCCGAGCGCCGGGAAGACGCCGAGCGTCGGAAAGAACTCGAACGTGACGATCAGCGCGTGCACCTCCTCCGGGTCGCCGGGCGCGGTCACGTTCGCGGTATCGGCCAACCAAAGGGCGACGGACTCGAACGCGCGGCTATGCTCGCGGTACGTGAAGTAGATCGCCGTGGAGGCCGGCAGGTCGGCGTCCGGATCCTCCTCCGAGCCATGTGTCAGCGCGACGAGCCGCTCCGAGTCCGGAAACGGCAACGGCTTGATCAGCACGCCGTTCACGACGGCGAAGATCGCGATCGTCGCACCGATGCCGATCGCGAGGGTGAGCACGCTCGTCAGCGTGAAGCCCGGCGTGCGCAGCAGGCGGCGGACGGCTTGGCGAAACCCGGTCATGGCGTCTCCCGCGGACGGTTTTTCTTCTTGGCACGCACGGGTCGTGCCAGATCGCCGATCGCCCCTAAGCGACTGACCGAACGCGGGTTTCTTTAGCGCGCAACCGTCGCGAGCGGCGGGGACGTGCCGGTATCGAAGCGTGCCGTCCCGAATGCGGGATTAGCGCCGGAGACGGTGCGCGGCGGAACCTTCAGTCGAGGTCTTTCCGCAGCGCTTCCGCGACGTCGGGCGGGACGACGCTCTCGTGAACGTATTCCGGATGCGTGCAGCCGAACTTGAACGTCGCGCCGTCCTTCACGGCCTGCTTCATCTCCGGCGTGAGCTCGAAGCGCACGAAGTGAACGGACGACGTCTTGTCTTCCGCGCTTCGCTCGAGATCCTCGTCGGCGATGCCGACGACGCGGCCCGCGCCTTCGACCTCGAGATAAAGATGATCCTCGATGCCGATGAGGCGCGCGAGCTGCCGGCGCCGCTCCTCGACGTCCGGGAACTCGAGCATGAACGTCGCCTTGAAGTTGCTGCCGTCCGGGATCAGCGGGTTGTACGCGTCGAGTTCGTCCTTGATCGCCTCCTCCTCGAAGATCCGCTCGATGCGCAGCATCTCCTGAACCTGATACTGCATCGTCAGCCGATCCTCGAAGTGGAACGTCGCGTTCGGGCCGAGCGGCAATTTCCGGCGCTTCTTGTGCTCGAGCACCTTCGCGCGAAAGTCCTTCCGCACCTTGTGATACTGCTCGAGGCTATAGAGATCGCTGACCTTCAATGCTTCCATGGCGTGACCTCTGAGCTTTCTCTGGCCGCCCGATCGTTCGAGTCTACGGTTTTGCGCCGTTCGGCGCGCCCGTGCCGCTGCCCATGCCTAGATCCCGTAAGCGCGGCGCAGCAGCTCGAGCGGGCTCGTCGCCTTCGCGGCCTCGCTGAGCGACGCGATCTGCTCAGCGGCCATCGGGCAATCGCTCGTGAAGTGGTCGGCTTTGGCGTTGTCGACCTGCCGCGCAACGGGCCGGCCGATCTTGCGCGACGTCGCCGCGTACTCCTTCTTGACCGCGTACGTGCCGTCGTGCCCGGAGCAGCGCTCGATCGCCTGCACCTTGGTCTCGGGCACGAGCTGCAGCAGGTCTCGAGTCTTCAACCCGATGTTCTGCACGCGCTGATGGCACGGCACCTGATACGCGATCTTGCCGAGCGGCTGCTTGAAATCGGTGCGCAGCTTGCCGTGCCGGTGGCGGATCATCAGATATTCGAACGGATCGTAGAACGCGTCGCGCACGGCGATGACCTGCTCGTCGTCCGGGAACATCAGCGGCAGTTCCTGCTTGAACATCAGCACGCACGACGGAATCGGCGACGTCAGATCCCAGCCGTCCTGCACCCAGCGGTAGAGCTCCGGGATATTCGTCTCCTTGAGCTTCTCGACGGACTCGAGATCGCCCATCTCGAATTTCGGCATGCCGCAGCAGCGCTCCTTCGTCGGCAGCGCGGTGGGGATGCCGTTGTGCTCGAACACGGCGACGAGATCCTCGACGATCGACGGCTTGTTGCGATTGCCGTAGCACGTCGTGAACACGAGCACCTTGCCGCGCGTCTCGCCCGCCGGCTCCGCGGCGACGTCCTTGCGGCCGACCTTGTCCTTCAGCCGTCTGCGTGCGCTCTTCGACGCGTACTTCGGCACCGGCGCTTCCGCATCGACGCCGAGCGTCGACTCGAGGAGCTTACGGCCCCACTTCGTCCCGTTCACCGCGTTGACCGTCTCGGCGACGACGGGGATGCCCGCGAGACTCCCGACGAGATCCGTCGAGGCGAGCATGCGGTCGCGGAACGAAACCTTCGCGCCGTCCTTCAAGCGCTTGTATTTCGCTCGCAGCATCAGGTGCGGAAAGTCGACGTTCCACTCGTGCGGCGGCACGTACGGACATTTCGTCATGTAGCACATGTCGCACAGGTAGCAGTGGTCGACGACCTTCCAGTACGCCTCGCGCGGTACCGCATCGATCTCGCCCGTGTCGGACTCGTCGATCGCGTCGAACAGCGTCGGGAACGCGTTGCACAGGCTGAAGCAGCGCCGGCAGCCATGGCAGATATCGAAGATCCGCTGCATCTCGGCATAGAGCGCCTCGTCGTCGGTGAACTCCGGCGCGCGCCATGCGAGCGGATAGCGCATCGGCGCGTCCAGGCTGCCTTCGCGGACGCCCTCGCGGCTTGCAGTTGGATTGTCCTCGTGGGCGGGCGGCTTGATCTCGCTCATCGGCGACGTGGCTCCTTTCGGGCCGGCATCGATCCCGGCCCCCGTGACTCAAGGCGGACGATGCGGGAAAGCGCGCGCGGCGGCACGGCATCGCGCGCCGTGGCCGCCGCGACTGCACGCGGAGACGAGGACCGGGCTTCGCCCGGTCCCGGCGCTCCGATCGCTCCGACTCAGGCGTCGAGCGCGTCGAGCGCCTTCTGGAAGCGGTTCGCGTGCGAGCGCTCGGCCTTCGCGAGCGTCTCGAACCAGTCAGCGATCTCGTCGAAGCCCTCCTCGCGGGCCGTCTTCGCCATGCCGGGATACATATCCGTGTACTCGTACGTCTCACCGGCGATCGCCGCCTTCAGGTTGTTGGCCGTCGAGCCGATCGGCAGGCCGGTCGCCGGATCGCCGACCGCCTCGAGGTATTCGAGATGGCCGTGCGCGTGCCCGGTCTCGCCTTCGGCCGTCGAGCGGAACACCGCGGCGACGTCGTTATAGCCTTCGACGTCGGCCTTCTGGGCAAAATACAGGTAGCGGCGGTTTGCCTGGGACTCGCCGGCGAACGCTTCCTTCAGATTCTGTTCGGTCTTGCTGCCTTTCAGTTCCATCGAAAACTCCTCCTGACTCGATGAGTTGCGTTGTGAGCCGACTCGAGCAGCCCAGCCGTTGCGAAGCGCCCTGCCGGGCCGATTTAGACTAAGTCTAAGCCGATCCGATAAGGTAGTACTCGCTCGCCGAAGTGTCAACCGAGCGCACGGGGTCGACCGAAGCGCGTAAAGCGTTTGACCATCGCGACGCGGCTTTGTACGGTGCGCCGACCGCAACCACGCATTCGACTGGAGATGAGCTTGGAAGACAAGAGCCTCGGCAGCGTCGAGAAGAGCCTGGAGGAGCTCGAGGCGGTCGTCGAGCGGCTCGAAAGCGGCGAATTGTCGCTCGAGGACGCGCTCAAGGAATTCGAGCGCGGCGTGAAGCTCACGCGCGAGTGTCAGGAAGCCCTGAAGGACGCCGAGCAGAAGGTCGAGATCCTGCTGAAGAAGACCGAGAACGCCGAGCCCGAGCCGTTCGAGGCGCCGCCGAACGGCGACGATGCCTGACGCTCGGCGAATCCGCCTCCGGCGGAGTCGAACGGGGCCCCAACGCCTTCGAGCACCGCGCCGTCAAGTGGGCGTCGTCGCGGCACGATGCAGCCGCTCGATGAGCGCGCGCAGGAAGACCTTGTTGAATCGGAGCTGGCACGCCGAGGACGCCTGCTCGAGCAGGGTCGAGCTGACCCGCATCAGCGTGACCGGACCTTGGGCGACGATCGTCGCCGTGCGGCGCGCGCCGCGCACGTAGCTCGTCTCGCCGAAGCAGTCACCCTCTGCGAGGATGCCGACCTCGCGCCTTCCGGAGCGCACCGACACCTGCCCCGAGACGATGATGTAGAAGCGGTCGTCGAGCTCGCCCTCGCGGATGATCTCGTCGCCGTCGGCGTAGTCGCGCCATTCGCTCGCGCGCAGCACCTCCCAGATCTCCGAGTGCGAGAACTCGTGGAAGAAGCGCAGCTTGCGCAGCTGCTCGAATTGCGCCTGCTTGTCGATGCGGTCCGACTGCGCGCGCAGCGTATGGAAGACCCGCGTCAGCGCCGCCGCGAACTCGAGGCCGGTCTGGAATCGGTTCTCGGGCTCCTTTCGGAGCGCCGTTGAGACCACGTCCTCGATCTCCTCGGAGATCTCGGGCCGAAGCGTGTGGAGCGGCGGCGGCGTCGCGTAGACGATCTGATGCAGCAGCCGGCTCAGATTGTTCGCGCGGAACGGCCGATAGCCGGTCAAGAGCTCGTACATGACCGCGCCGAGCGAATAGATGTCCGAGCGCGGAGTGATCTCCGCCGACTGCACCTGCTCGGGCGACATGTAGCTCGGCGAGCCCGCGATCCCCTCGATCCTCGAGACGTTCGAGTCCTTCACGATCGCGATGCCGAAATCGATGATGCGGACGTCGTTGTCGAGCGTGAGCATGATGTTGCTCGGCTTGATGTCGCGGTGGATGACGCCGCGGTTGTGCGCGTAGTGCAGCGCCTTCGCGCACTTGAAGATGATCTCGACGACGTCCTCTATCGGCAGCAGGTTGTCGGGCTTGCAATACGCGGCGAGCGTCCGCGCGCCGTGCACGTGCTCGGTGACGACGTAATAGGCGCCGTTCTCCTCGCCCGCGTCGTAGATCGGCAGGATATTCGGATGCTGGAGGCGCCCGACCATCTGCGCCTCGTTGAAGAACATCTTCCGCGTGAGTCGGGCTTTCTGCTCGTCCTCCTCGCTCTCGAGGTTATAGAGCTTGATCGCGACGTCACGCCCGTAGTACGGATCGTGCGACAGGAAGACGCGGCCCGTGCTGCCTTGTCCGACCTCGTTGATCACGAGGTATTTGCCGATCCGCTCGGGTATACGCGAGCTCTCGCGCTTACCCGCACCGCGGGCGACTTGTGCCTGCACCATACTCAGTGAACAGAAAACTATTGAGCGACCAAGGCCGGCACGAAACGCAGTGCCACCAGACCCAGCGCGGCATATGCGCCCGCCATCAGGTCGTCGAGCATAATTCCGAGCCCGCCGGCGAGTCTGTGATCCACATCGCGGATGGGCCAGGGTTTCCAAATATCGAAGAGGCGGAACAACAGGAACGCCGGAACGAGCCACAGCGGGTTTCCCTGAAGAACCAGCGTCGCCGCGAGCAGGCCCACGATCTCGTCGAATACCACGGACGGATGGTCGTGGGTCGCGAGTCGCTTCGCACTTTCGCCGCAAATGAGGACGCCCGCGGCGAACAGCGCGGCGACGACTGCGGCGCGGATCCAGAGCGGCAGGTCGAGCAGCAACCACGCCGGCACGAGCGCGACGAGCGAGCCGACCGTGCCGGGAGCGCGCGGCGCGAGACCCGCCCCGAAACCGGTCGCGACGAGCTGGACCGGATCGGCGAGCGTCGGCCGAATGCGGGTGACCCGGCTCATGCGAAGTGCAGATACCCGGGCACGGGCGGCTCGACGCGCTCGGTGCCGCGTAGAAAGACGATCTCGGGCTTCTCGGTCAGCGTTCCGATGCGCCGGAACGGCGTTCCCGTCGCGCCGAGGGCCGCCGCGACCCGTTCCGCCGCGCTCGGCGGCGCCGTGAAGCAGAGCTCGTAGTCGTCTCCGCCGCCGAGCGCGAAGCGCAGCACGTCGCTCACCGAGAACAGGCTGCGCAGCGCTTCGGAGCACGGTAACAGGTCCACGTCGATCTCCGCGCCGCAGCGGCTCGAGCGGCAGAGGTGGCCGAGGTCCGCGGCCAGACCGTCGGAGATATCGATCGCCGCGCTCGCGATGCCGGAGAGTGCGTGCCCCGCCTCGACGCGCGGCGTCGGCTTCAAGTAACGCGTGACGAGCCCGCGCGCGAGCGCGCCGACGTCGGCTTGCGCCGACGTTTCGCCGCGCGACTTCAGGCATGCGAGCCCGGCCGCGGCATCGCCGAGCGTGCCGGTCACGTAGACGTCGTCGCCGGGCCGGCCGCCGCCGCGCGTCAACGGCGCGGCCTCGTCCGCGAGCGTGCCGATCGCCTCCACGCTGATCGCGAGGGGCCCATGCG
>PKRJ01000113.1 GCA_017577365.1 Gammaproteobacteria bacterium
TTTTGCAACAGAAAACCGGATATGGTGTTAGGATCCCTTTTGTTGGGTCGGAAATTTTTATTAGAGACAGGCTACACGCTTCTCGGCGGCATGTGGTCCGTGACGCTGACCGACGTCGTGCAGCTCGGTTTCCTGGTCGTCGGCATCGCGGTGATCGCGGTCGCGGTGCTCGCCGAGCTCGGCAGCGGCGCGGGCGTAGTCGCGGGGCTCGACCGATTGCTGTCGGATGTCCCGGCCGACCAGCTCGCGCTCGCGCCGACCGATAGCGCGGCCGAGCTCACGGCCTGGCTCGCGGTGCTCGCGATCGGCGCGCTCGGCAACATCCCGGGGCAGGATCTCACGCAGCGCATTTTCGCGTCGCGCTCGGAGCGCACCGCCGTCGCGGCGTGCTGCATATCCGGCGTTCTCTATATCGCGATCGGCTTCGTGCCGGTCGCTTCCGGGCTCGCCGCGGATCTCCTCGGCGTCGACGGCACGAACGGCACGCTGACCGCGGTTGCCGCCGCGGTGCTGAATCCGGCGCTCACGATCGTGTTCGTGCTCGCGCTGGCCTCGGCCGTGCTGTCGACGATCGACAGCGCGATTCTCGCGCCGAGCAGCGTGCTCTCGACGAACCTGATGTCGCGCGCATGGCCGAGCGCCGATCCGCTCGCGCTCGGCAGGATCGCGATCTTGATCGTCGCGGGCGCGAGCCTCGCCGTCGCGTATGCCGGCAGCAGCGCCTACGAGCTGCTCGAGACGGCGTACGCGATCGGCATGGTCGCGCTGTTCGTGCCGCTCGCACGGGGGCTCAAGGCCGGCGGCAGCGAAAGGGCCGCGCTCGCGTCGATGGCGACCGGAGCGACGCTCTGGGGCATGCATCTCGCGCTCGGCTGGGAAGCCTTCGGCGGACCGTGGCTCGGCCTCGACGTGCTGCCGCAGGAGCTCGCCGCGACCGCGGCGGCGTGGGTCGCCTACGAAGCTGCCGCGCGCGGAGCGCGGCGCGCCGCCGCCGGCGTGGAGGAACGGGAGGCGCTCGCGGCGCGCGCCTTTCCCGTCGGCAACGTCGCGGATTCCTGAGCCTCCATGCCGTGCAGCCACCCCCTCGGACCGTCCCGGGAACGGTCGGCGGAGCAGTAGTTTCGTGCCCGTAGCGGTCGTTCTTTGGCCGCGAACTATTTAGAATCGGGGACGTGTGCCCTGGCTGTGTCCGGCCGAGGCAGGCGCGGGGTGAGTCGCTCGAGGAGATCGAGGATGTTCATCACGAAGAAGCATCTGTCGAGACGCACGTTGCTCAAAGCCGGCGGAGCGTCGATCGGGCTGCCGCTGCTCGGCGCGATGGTGCCGGCCGCGACGGCGATCGCGAAGACGGCGGCGGCGGCGAACCCGCGGATGGGATTCTTCTACCTTCCGCACGGCGCGATCATGGACAACACACGCTTCGGCAAGGAGATGAATCGCTGGACGCCGGACAAGGTCGGCAGGGATTTCGACTTGAAGCCCATCCTCGAGCCGCTCGCGCCGTTCAAGGATTATCTGACGGTCGTGTCGGGCCTCGACAACCGGCCGGCGCACAGCTCCGCGGTGCACGCGATCGTGCCCGGCACGTGGCTTTCCTGCGTGCATCCTGAGCCGCCGCGCGGCGGCGTCACGGTCGACCAGATCGCCGCGCGCTACATCGGCCAGGATACGCCACTGCCTTCGCTCGAGCTCGCGACGGAGGAGAGCGGAGGCAGCGCCGCGTGCGACGGCGCGTACGGATGCAGCTTCGGCAACACGATCTCGTTCCGCACGCCGACGACGCCGCTGCCGATGGAATTCGATCCGCGCCGCGCCTTCGAAAAGATCTTCGGGCGAGGCCGCTCGGAAGAGGAACGCAAACGCATCTCGGGCGACTATCTGAGCCTGCTCGACATGGTCGCCGAGGAGGCGAACGACCTGAAGCGGCGCCTCGGCCCCGAGGATCGCGCGATCCTCGACGACTATCTCGAGAGCGTGCGTGAGATCGAGCGCCGCGTCGAGCTGCTCGAGAAACGGGATTTGACGCAGGTCGATCTGCCCGACGTGCCGGTCGCGATGCCGGCCTTCGACGAGCACGTGCGGCTGATGTTCGACATGATCGCGGCGGCGTTCCAGTCGAACATGACGCGCATCGTGACGTTCATGATGGCGGCCGAGGTGAGCAACATGCCGTATCGCCACATCGGCGTGACGGAAGCGTTCCATCCGCTGTCGCATCACGCGGAGCAGAAGGCGGCAATGGAGAAGCTCGTCCTCGTGCAGCGCTGGCACACGCAGATGTTCGCCGAGTTCCTCGAGAAGCTCGCGCGCATGCCGGACGGAGACGCGGGAACGGTGCTCGACAACGCGATCTTCCTGTACGGCAGCAACATGTCGAACAGCAACAGCCACAACCACTTCCCGCTGCCGACGCTCGTCGTCGGCAAGGGCGGCGGCATCAAGGGGCATCAGCACCTCAAGTACCCGGATCACACGCCGCTCGCGAACCTGCTCGTGACGCTGCTGCAGCGGGCGAACGTGCCCGTCGAGCAGGTCGGCGACAGCACCGGCGAGCTGACCGAGGTCTGACGGCTTCCGCCATCGGCATCGCGAGCGGCCCCTATTTGGCGGCGTCGCGCCGTATGTCCCAATGGACGACGGTGCGACGAGCGCAGCGGAGGCCGCAGTGGACGCCGCCGAAATCGTCAAGAAGATCGAGGCCGCCCTCGAGCACGAGCCGCGGGTCAACCCGCACCGCGATCGGATCGTCGTCGAGCTCGACGACGGCGTCGTGACGCTGTCCGGCGAG
>PKRJ01000039.1 GCA_017577365.1 Gammaproteobacteria bacterium
CTGGGATATTTAAAAAAGGAAGGCCTGGCTCGTTCCCCGCTCCGGCTCCGCGACGACCGGCGCGGCGGGGACCGTCGCGTCGCCCGCGCCGCGGTCGGCATCGGCGAGGACTTCCCTCGGCAGCATCAGATAGACCGGCCCCCGCGGCTCGGCGAGCGCGACGTCGAGCGCGCGTCCGACGACCTCGTCGACCGGCTGCCCGGCGCGCAGCTCGAAGTTCCACTTCGTGTACTCGCGGACGATGCCGGCCTGATCGAAGTTCTCCTGACCCCAATGGATCGGATGCGTGCGGGACGCGATATGACCGCGCTGCGTGATCGGCGTGCGGCCCGCCATCAGCAGGACCGGCACCTCGTCGCGATAGGCGTTCATCAGCGCGCATACCGTGTTCGCGGTGCCGACGGTCACGTGCACCATCACGCCGGCGGGCTTGCCGGTGACGAGGTAATAGCCGTGCGCCATCGCGACGGCGAGATTTTCGTGCGGCACGGTGATGAACTGCGGAAGCGAGCCGGCGTCGTGCCGCAGCTTCACGAGCGCCTCGATGATCGGGGCGAAATCGGTGCCCGCGTTCGCGAACACATAGTCGATCCCGCGCCGCTTCAGCGCTCGCAGGAACGATTCCGCGACGGAAACCTGGTCTGGCTTGGCGCCTTCCATCGATCGGCCCTCGCTGCGCAATTCGGCTGCCACCCTAGCCCCGAGGCACGGAAAATGCCAGCGACGCCAAGTTATTCGAGCCAGTCGTCGAGCCGGGACGACTCGAGCTCGCCGATCGCGTGCTCGTTGAACGCGCGGTACGCGGCCCAGTGCGTGATCCGGTCGGCGATCTCGAGCGCTTCCCGGCCCCGGGCCGCGTCGAGCCGCTCGCGATGCTTCGCGAGCTCGCGGTCCGCGTACGCGTTGCACCGCTCGAGGAAGCGGATCACGAGTCTCCTTTTCTCCTCCAGAGTCATTGCCTGCGCCTGCCGCCGCATCGTGACGCCCCATGATAGCGGCCCGGGCCCGGCCGCGTCGCGAACCCGGGCGGGCTAGGCGACGCCGGGGGCAGCAGGTAAGCTCGGAAGGCGAGGCGCGAAACACGCGGCCTCGACCCGAGGCTATCGGAGGCGCCGGACTCGAGTTCCGGGACCGTTCCGTGCGCTCGACGGGGCCGCGGTCGAGGTCGACATAGGACGAGTCGTGTTCGAGCTGTTATTCAAGTATTCGCCGGAAACCTTCGCGCGCTCCGAGTTCGTGTTCGCGAACGAGCGGCCGCTCGCATGGCTCGTCGCGCTCTCCGTGCTCGCCGCGGCCGTCGTGGGCGCGAGCGTTTGGCGGTCGCGGCAGGATCTCGCTCTACCGAAGGCCGTGACGCTCGGCGCGCTGCAGGCCGCGTTGCTGATCGCCGTGCTCGTGCTCCTGTGGCGCCCGGCGCTGCTCACGCAGACGCTGAAGCCGCAGGAGAACTCGGTCGCCGTGCTGCTCGACACCTCGGCGAGCATGAGCTACGGGGAAGGCGAGCGCTCGCGGCTGCAAGAGGCAGTCACCGTGCTCGGCCGCGACGCGCTGCCCGCGCTCACCGAGGAGTTCGCCGTGGAGCTTTTCGCGTTCGACGACGGGCTCGTCGAGCTGCCGTCGCTCTCCGAGGTCCCGGCGCCGGGGACGCGAACGCGGATCGGCGATGCGTTGCTCTCGGTGCTGCGCGCCGCGCAATCCGGAACGCTCGGGGCCGTCGTGCTCGTCAGCGACGGCGGCGACAATTCCAACGCTCTCGACGCCGCGAAGCTCGCCGAGATCGCGAGCTTCGGTGTGCCGGTGCATACCGTCGGAGTCGGTCGCGAGCGCATTCCGGAGGATATCGAGCTCGAGGACGTCGTCGTCGCGCCCCACGGGCTGCCCGGCTCGGCGCTGAGCGCCGAGGTCAGCATCCGGCACGCGCGCGCCGCGGACGTCGCGCTCAAGGTCTACGACGGCGACGCGATCGTCGCGTCGGAGACGATCCGGCTGCCGGCGCGCGCGGGCGTCACGACGCGCTCGATCGATATCGATATCGGCGAGCCCGGGATACGCGATCTGCGCTTCACGCTCGAGCCGCTGCCGGAGGAGCGCAACCTCGTGAACAACACGCAGCTTCGGCCGATCGAGGTACCGAGCGAGCGGCGGCACGTGTTGTACATCGAGGGCGAGCCGCGCTGGGAGTACAAGTTCATTCGCCGCGCGCTCGACAAGAATCCGTCCGTCCGGCTCGCCAGCCTGTTGCGCACGACGCCGAACAAGTTCTATCGGCAGGGCGTCGAATCCGGCGACGAGCTCGCCGACGGTTTCCCGGCCGACGAGGAGACGCTGTTCGCGTACGACGGCCTCGTCATCGGCAGCTACGAGGCCGCCGCGCTGACGCCCGAGCAGCAGCGGATGATCGCCGACTTCGTCAGCCGCCGCGGCGGAGGATTGCTGATGCTCGGCGGCCGCCGCGGGCTCGCCGACGGCGGCTGGGGGGCGACGGTCGTCGCGGACGTGCTGCCCGCGAAGCTGCCGTCGCTGGACGCGCCGAGCTTCATCCGTTTTCCCGCGAAACCGCACCTGACCGACGCCGGCCGCCGCTCACTGCTCACGCGTTTCGATCCCGACGACGCGATGAACCGCGCGATGTGGGCCGAGATGCCGGACGTCGCGGACTTCCAGTATCTCGACGAGCTCAAGCCCGGCGCCGTGGCGCTGCTCGAGGCCGACGTGCAAGGCGGGCGCGAGCCGCTGCTCGTGCATCAGCGTTACGGGCTCGGCAACGCGTACATCCTCGCGACCGGCGGCACGTGGCGCTGGCAGATGCTTCTGCATCACGAGGACCAGCGGCACGAGACGTTCTGGAGGCAGCTGCTGCAGACGCTCGCCGCCGCCTCGCCGCGCAACGTCACGTTGACGACGGATCGATCTTTCTACGGCGACGAGAGCCGGATCGCGCTCCGCGCCGAGGTGCGCGACAAGACGTTCCGCCCGGCGCGCGACGCGAAGGTCACGGTCGCGGTCGAGGGCGGCGCCGGCGTGTCGGCCGACGTCGAGCTCATGCCCGTGCCCGGCGAACCGGGCGTTTATGCGGCGGTCTATAACGCGGAGTCGCCCGGCATTTACCGCTTCACCGCGACGGCCTCGATCGGCGACGAGACGCTCGGCACGGCTCGCGTCGCCGCGCGCCGTGCGGACGGCGTGATCGAGCATTTTCGAATCGAGCAGAATCGCGCGTTGCTCGAGCGGATCGCGGGCGTCACCGGCGGCTCGTACTTCCCGCTCGCCGACGTCGGCCGTCTCCCGGAAGCCGTGCGCTTCTCCGACGCCGGGCTCGTCGAGCGGCAAGTGCTCGATCTGTGGAATATGCCGGCGGTGTTTCTGTTGCTGCTGCTGCTCAAGGGTACCGAATGGCTGCTGCGCCTTTACTGGGGGCGGCTCTGATGCGCCGGGCACGCCCGGGGTGGTTCTGGCTCGCCGCGACGTGGCTTGCGGCCGCGAGCGCGTCGGCGGACCCGTACTACTTGATCGTCGCCGGCCTCGGCGGCGAGCCGCGCTTCGAGCAGCGCTTCTCCGAGCAGGCCGAGAAGCTCGCCGAGGCCGCGCGCCGCACGACCGGAAAGCCGGACCAGGTGATCGTGCTGCAAGGCGCGGAAGCGACCGGCGACAACCTGCGCGCGGCGTTCGCGAAGCTCGCGGGGACGTTGCGCTCGACCGATTCGCTGATCGTCTTCCTCATCGGTCACGGCAGCTTCGACGGCGAAGAGTACAAGCTGAACCTTCCGGGCCCCGATATCACCGGCAAGGCGCTCGGCGAGCTGCTCGCGAGCGTGCCGGCCGGCGCGCAGCTCGTCATGAACGCGACGAGCGCGAGCGGAGCCGTGCTCGAGAGCTGGAAGGCGAACGGACGCACGGTGGTCACCGCGACGCGCAGCGGCGCGGAGCGCACCGCGACGCGTTTCGCCGAGCATTGGATCGCCGCGCTGTCGAGCGGCGAGGCCGATACCGACAAGAACGGGCTGATCAGCGCACAGGAAGCGTTCGACTACGCGTCGCGCAGCGTCGCGGACAGCTACGAGGCCGAAGGGATACTCGCGACCGAGCATCCGCAGATCGCGGGCGATAACGCCGCGCGGCTCACCGTCGCACGGCTCGGCACGAGGCCCGCGGAGACGCCCGAGCTCACGCGGCTTTCCGCGCGCATGGCCGAGATCGAAGGCGAGCTCGAGGCGCTGCGACTCCGGCGCGACGAGCTCGATTCGGAGACCTACTTGAACGAGCTGCAGGCATTGTTGTTGCAGCTCGCGAACGTCCAGCGCGAAATCGACGAAGCCCAGGCCGCGCGCGCGGCTCCGGAGTGAAGCTTCACATGAGACGCCTCGCCCTGCCGTTGCTCCTCGTCGCCGCCGAAGCCGTGGCGGGGCTCTCGATCGAGTACGGCGAGCGGCCCGAGGAGCTTGCGCGATGCGATCGTGCCGCGTACCGCGGCAAGCGGGCGGAGGCGAACGCGTGCTATCTCGAGCTCTTCCAGACGAGCGAGGAGCTTTGGATGCGCGCCGAGGCGGCCCGCGCGCTCGGCGATTACCGCGCGGCGAACGACGCGTTCAAGGCCGCGGTCGAGCAGCGCCCCGACGATGCGGCGCTGCGCGCGCGCTGGGGCCGCTTGTATCTCGATACGCATCAGGCGAACGAGGCGGTGCAGCTGTTCCTCGAAAGCCTCGAGCGCGATGCGAAGCACGTGCCCGCGAAGCTCGGCCTCGCGACGGTCGCCGCGGGGCGGTTCGAGGATCGCGCGCGAGGCTACGTCGGCGAGGTGCTCGAGGCCGACCCGGACAACGTCGAGGCGCTGCTGCTCCTCGCGCGCATGCATCTCGAGGAAGGAGCGCTCGACCGCGCTCGCGAGCGGCTCGACAAGGCGCTCGAGGTCGTCGAGGCGAAGGGCCTTCCGCCGCTCGAGGTCTATGCGCTCCACGCGTCGCTCGATCTCTTGAACGGGCAACCGGAAAGCCCGTGGATCGAGCGCGCGCTCGCATACAACCCTACGTACGGTGAGATCTACGAGACGCAGGCGCATTTCTATGTGATCACGCGCCGCTATCGCGAAGCGATCGAGCTGCTTCGTAAGGCCGTCGAGCTCAAGCCCGATCTGTATTCCGCGCACGCGGAGCTCGGCGTCAACCTCCTGCGCGAGAACAAGGTCGACGAGGCCCAGCGTCATCTCGCGTTCGCGTATCGCGGCGACCCGTACAGCCCGCAGATCGTCAACACGCTGCGTCTGATCGACAGCTTCGACAATTTCGTCGTCGCAACGCACGAGCCCGACGAGGGCTCGCCGTACGATCCCGGCGTGATCCTGCGGCTGCACGAGCGCGAGGCCGAGGTGCTCGAGCCGTACGTGCTCGCCCTCGTGCGCGACAGCATCGCCCGCTTCTCCGAGCGCTATGCGTTCACGCTGAAGGAGCCGGTCGTCGTCGAGCTCTATCCGGATCACGACGACTTCGCCGTGCGCACGTCGGGGCTGCCCGGCATCGGTCTCCTCGGCGTGACGTTCGGTCATCTCGTCGCGATGGACAGCCCGTCCGGCCGCGCCGAGGGCGAGTTCCACTGGGGCACGACGTTGTGGCACGAGATGGCGCACGTGTTCACGCTCGAGGCGACCGCGCATCTCGTGCCGAGATGGTTCAGCGAAGGCGTCTCGGTCTACGAGGAATGGACCACGGGGCCGCTGCCGGGCCGCCACCTGCCCATCGCGTTCCTCGAGGCGATGCGAGACGATCGGTTGCTGCCGATCGCCGAGCTCGATCGCGGCTTCATCCGTCCGACGTACGCGGCGCAGGTGGTCGTCTCGTACATGCAGGCCGGGCTCGTCTGCGAGTACATCGCGTCGCGCTGGGGGCAGGAAGGCCTGCGCGCGATGCTCGAGCTCTTCGCCGAAGGTGCCGAGACGCCGGCCGCGATCTCCGGCGCGCTCGGCATCGGAGCCGAGGCCTTCGACGAGGCTTTCGCCGATTATCTCCGGCAGGAGCTCGGCGGGGTCGTCGCGAACCTCGAAGCCTGGCGGGGCGCGCAGCGAGACGCGCACGTGCGCGCCGAGGCCCGCGAATGGGCGCGCGCGCTCGAGGCCGCGGAGCGCGCGATCGCGCTCTTCCCGGATTACGTCGACGAGGGCAGCGCGTATCTCATCAAGGCCAAGGCGTACGAGGAGACCGGCGATACCGCTCGTGCCGCGCAGACGCTCGCGGAGTACCGAAGCCGCGGCGGGTACGATCCGACGGCGCTCAAGGCGCTCGCGAAATGGTTGCACGAGTCCGGCGATACCGAGGCCGCGATCGGCGTGCTCGAGGATCTGTTGCTCGTCGCGCCGCTGCGGCTGGACGTGCACGCCGAGCTCGGCGACCGCCTGCTGGAGGCCGGCCGCGCGGAGCAGGCGCTCCATGAGTACCGGATGTTCGCCGCGCTCGATCCGCACGACAAGGCGAACGTCCACTACCGGCTTGCGCGCGCGCATCGGGCGCTCGGCGACACCGAGGAGGCCCGCAAGCAGTTGCTGTATGCTCTCGAGATCGCGCCGCATTACAGAGACGCCCAGCAAATGCTATTGGAGATCGTACGTTGACAGCCGAACAGCAAACCGGCTTGGAAGCCGAAGAGACCCGTGAGCTGATCAAGAACTTCCACGACTCGTTCGCGCGGATCCGCTCCGAGGTGCGTAAGGTCATCGTCGGCCAGGACGAGGTCGTCGAGTCGCTGCTCTTGACTCTGCTCGTCGGCGGCCACTGCCTGATCACGGGCATGCCGGGCACCGCGAAGACGCTGCTCGTCAGGACGCTCGCGCAGGCGCTCGGCCTCACGTTCAAGCGCATCCAGTTCACGCCGGACCTGATGCCGACGGACGTGACGGGCACCGACATCATCGAGGAGGACATCACGACGGGGCGGCGCACGTGGACCTTCGTCCCCGGCCCGATCTTCGCGAATGTCCTGCTGGCCGACGAGATCAACCGCACGCCGCCGAAAACACAGGCCGCGCTGCTCGAGGCGATGCAGGAGTTCTCGGTCACGGTGCGCGGACATCATCACAAGCTCGAGCGCCCGTTCTTCGTGCTCGCGACGCAGAACCCGATCGAGCTCGAGGGCACGTATCCGTTGCCCGAGGCGCAGCTCGATCGCTTCCTCTTCAACATCGTGCTCGACTACCTCGACGCGGACGAGGAGCTCGAGGTCGTGAACCGCTTCACGACGCAGATGGATATGCCCGAGGTGCACGCGTGCACGACGGCGCGGGAAATCCTCGAGTATCAGAAGCTCGTGCGGCAGGTACCGATCGCGGAGTCCGTGAACCGCTTCGCCGTCGATCTCGTGCGTGCGACGCGTCCGAACGATCCGCAGGCGCCGGAGGTCGTGCGGCGCTACGTCCAGTACGGCGCGAGCGTCCGCGCGACGATGTTCATCACGCTCGCGGCGAAGGCGCGCGCGCTGCTCGCGGGGCGCTATCACGTCACGCGGGAGGACATCGCAGCGCTCGCGCTGCCCGTGCTGCGCCATCGCGTGCTGACGAACTATTTCGCCGAGTCCGATTCGATCACGGTCGATCAGGTGCTGAAGCAGCTCGTCGAGAGCTTCGGCGGGCGAGAGCTCAAGGCCCGGGTGGTTTGATGCAGCGCGCAGCGGTTAGAGCGATGCCGAGACGCCGCGCAGCGCGGAGCGAAGCGCCGTGAGCGCGCCCGCGCCGCAGCACCTCCTTCGTCCCGAGGTCCTCGCAGGGCTTTCGACGCTCGATCTCGTCGCGCGCGCGGTCGTCGAGGGTTTCCTGACCGGCATGCATCGCTCGCCGTGGTTCGGCTTCAGCCAGGAGTTCGCCGAGTACCGCGCGTACTACGAGGGCGACGATCCGCGTTTCGTCGACTGGAACGTCTACGCGCGCACCGAGCGCACGTACGTCAAGCGTTACGTCGGCGAGACGAATACGCACCTCGTGATCCTGCTCGACGCGAGCGCGTCGATGGGGTTCGGCTCGGGCGCGGTCACGAAGCTCCAGTACGCGAAGTTCCTCGCGGCGACGCTCGCGTATCTCGCCTCGCGTCAGCACGACGCGGTCGGTTTGGTCGTGTTCGACGAGGAAGTGCGCGAGCATCGGGCGCCGTCGACGAGGCCCGGGCAGCTGCAGTTCGTGCTGCATGCGATCGACCGCGCGCAACCGGGCACGGGCACCGATCTCAAGGTGCCGTTCGAGCGCTTCCGCGAGTTTCGCACGGGCCGGGGGCTCGTCGCCGTGATCTCCGATTTCTATTGCGATCCCGAAGCGCTGCTCAAGGGTGTTCAGCCGCTCGCGTACCAGGGACAGGACGTCGTGCTCTTTCAGCTGCTCGATCCCGAGGAGCTCGAGCCGAAGGTGAAGGAATCCGTGCTGCTCGAGGACATGGAGACCCGCGAAACGATGGAGGTGTCCCCGATCTACATGCGCTCGCGCTATCGCGAGCGCATTCGCGCGCACGTGGACGCTCTGAAACACAGCGCGAGGCGCGCGGGTGCCGATCACGTGCTCGTGAACATCGCGGAGCCGCTCGACGCGGCGCTCCGAAGCTATCTGCTGTTCAGACAGCGGCGCGCATGACGAGGCGGGCCACGTTGTCGGCGAGGACTTGACATGACACTGCTCGCGCCCGCATTCCTCGCAGGTCTCCTGGCGATCGGCTTGCCGTTGTGGCTGCACCGGCTGTCGTCGACGAATCCGAACCGCCGCAAGTTCAGCTCGCTGATGTTTCTCGAGCCGGGCGAGCCGCGCCGCGTGCTCGCGAAGAAGCTGCAGTATCTCTTTCTGCTCGCGCTCAGGATCGCCGTGCTCGCGCTGCTCGCGCTCGTGTTCGCGCAGCCCGCGCGGCTCGAATCGCCTGCCGGGGCGGCGGACGGCGACTCGAGGTTGCACGTGCTCGTGATCGACGCGTCGGCGTCGATGGCGCACGAGTCGCGTTGGGAACGCGCGCTCGATGCGGCGCGTCGCGTGCTCGACGGGATGCGGGCGGGCGACAGGGTGCAGGTCGTCGCGGCGGCGCGAGTGGCCGAGATCGCGACGCCCCCGACCGACGACGTCGGCGCCGCGCGCGACGCGCTCGCGACGCTCACGCCTACGCCGTTCCGGCTCGATTACGGCCAGCTGATGCGCGCGCTCGACGGCGTCGTGCGCGCGGCCGATCGGCCGGTCACGCTGCACATCGTGACGGACGGACAACAGAGCGCGATGCCGGCGCGTTTCGCCGAGCTCGCGCCGGACCGCCCGGCGTTGCTCGAGATCCACGACGTCGCCGACGCCGGCGACCGAAACTGGGCGATCGAAAGCTTCACCGGGTCGCCTTTGACGGGACGCCTCGAGGCCGAGGTCGTGAGCTTCGCGCCGCAATCGGTCGCGCGTACGCTGCGGCTGTCGTTGAACGGCCGCGTCGTGCAGGAGCGGCGCACGGAAATTCCCGCGAACGGGCGCGTCGGCGTCGAGTTCGATCCGCTCGAGCTCGAATCGGGTCCGAATCGTGTCGAGCTCTCGCTCGTGCCGGGCGACGATCTCGCGATCGACGACCGTCGGTACTTGTCGTTGCGTCGGCCGGAGCCGCGCGACGTGCTGATCGTTTCCGGAGGCGGAAGACGCTCCGACGATCTCTTCGTGCGCGCGGCGCTCGAGACGGCGGGCACGTTGTCGCTCGCGATGAAGACCATCGCGGTCGGCGCGCTCGCCGACGAGGCGCTCGCCGAGTACGACTTCGTCATCGTTCTAGACGCGGGCGTGGTCGGGCCGGCGGACGCCGCAAGCCTCAAGTCGTACGCCGAGTCGGGCGGCAGGCTGCTCGTCGGGCTCGGGCCGCGCTCGTCCGGGCTCGGCACGATTCCGATCCTGGAGCTCGCGCCCGATTCCTCGGCCCCGGCGCTGCGCGGCATCGAGGCGGCGTCGATCAGCGGCATCGACGCTTCGCATCCCGCGCTGCGCGGCCTCGACGGGCTGCGCAGCGGCCGGTTCTTCCGCTACGTCGCGGTCGCCCCCGCCCCGGGCGACGACGTGCTGCTCGAGCTCGATACCGGCGCGCCGCTCCTCGTCGAGCGCGAGATCGGTGACGGACGCGTGCTGCTCTATGCGTCGACGCTCGATCGCGAATGGAACGATATGCCGGTTCAACCGGCCTTCGTGCCGCTCGTCGCGGGGCTCGCGAACTATCTGCTCGGCGGTGCGGGCTTCAGCAACGAAGCGCCGCTCGGCGCGACGCTGTCGCCCCGTGCGCTCGGTATGCAAGGCGGGCAAATCTACGATCCCGACGGCAGGCGCGCGCTCGGGCTCGGCGGCGGCAGCAGCGACGTCGTGCTCGACCGCATCGGCTTCTACGAAGTGATCGGCGGCGGGCGTACCGAGGTCGTGGCCGTGAACGTCGATCCGCGCGAGTCGGATTTGACGCGCGTCGACGACGGAACGTTGCAGCGATGGCAGGCTCTCGGGTTCGAAGCGGACGAAGCTGCGGTAATCGCCGCGGAAAGCGGGGAAGAGGTCGCGGTGCCGCTCGGCCCCTGGCTGCTCGGGGTGCTGATCGCGGCATTACTCATGGAATCCCTCGTGGCAAACTGGCATCTTAGGGTGCGAAGGGGTATCGCGGCATGAGCGTTCAGAGAGAGCTCGAGTCCTATCTCAAGGCATTTCGCCGCCGCCTCGAAGCCCTGAGCGTGGCCCGCGGCACGGCGGTGCTCGCCGTCGCGGCCTTCGTGGTCACGATGGTGGCCGTCTATTTCGGCACGCGGCGCGCGTTCGATGCCGAGTTCGTGATCGGTGCACGGCTCGCGCTGGCCGCGGTCCTCGGCGTGGTCGTCGCGTGGCTCGTCGTCTATCCGTTGCGCAAGCTGCGCACGAGCCGCGCGATTCTCGAGATCGAGCAACGCGCACCCGATTTCGACGGCCGACTCGAGACCTACGACAGTCTCGTGCGCAAGAATCCCCGCTCGCCGTTCGTCGCGCTGCTCGCGGAGGACGCGCTCGCGCTCGCGCGCAGGATTCCGGTTCCGCTCAAAGTGCCCTCGTGGCAGATTCGCGTGCCGGCGGCGATCGCGCTCGTCGCGGTCGCGCTGCTCGTCGGCATCGCCGCGTTCGGACCCGAGAGCTGGCGCTACGGCGTGCGGCATCTGTGGGTGGGATGGCTGTTCGACGACACGCTGCCGCCGCAGTTCATCGAGGTCGTGCCGGGCGACCAGAAGGTGCGGCGCGGAGGCGATTTCGCCGTCGCGGCTCGCGCGAGAGGCTTCGACCCGCGCGACATGCAGATCTTCGCGCAGTTCGAGTCCGGCGGGACGTGGCAGAGCGCGACGATGAGCCGCGAGAGCGGCCAGTTCGAGTTCACGTTCTTCGCGCTCCGCGAGCCGATGCGCTATTACGTGACGGCGGCCGGCATCCGCAGCCCGGAGTACCGCGTCGACGTCGTCGATTTGCCGCGCATCGAGAACATCAAGCTCACGTATCGCTATCCCGAATGGAGCCGTCTCGAGCCTCGTACCGTCGAGCCGGGCGGAGACATCCGCGCGGTCGCGGGCACCGAGGTCGACGTCGAGATCCGCGCGGATCGGCCGCTCGACAACGCGGAGCTCATCGCGAACGGCGGCCGCGTGCCGATGCGCACGGACGGCAACGTGGGCATCGCGACGCTGACCGTCGACCAGGACGGCGAATACTTCGTATCGACGCTCTTCGACGAATCGAGCATCCGGCTCACGGACGATTACTTCATCACGCTGATTCCGGACGAGAAGCCGGTCGTCAAGGTCGTGAAGCCCGGCCGCGACTGGCGCGCGAGCAACATCGAGGAAGTCTCGCTGCGCATCGAGGCGAGCGACGATTTCGGTCTCGAGAACGTCGAGCTTCGTTACTCGATCAACGGCGGCGAATGGCGCACCGTGACGGTGCCGATCGGCGAAGACGGCGCGTCCGTCTCGGCCGAGCAGATCCTGTACCTCGAGGAGATGACGAAGCCGGCGCGGCAGGCGCGCCGCTCGGGAATCGGCGCTCGTCAGGGCGTCGTCAACCTCGACGATTTTCGTTTGCCGCGTCCCGGCGGCGGATTCGACGACGAGAGCCGCGCCGCCGAGGCCGAGGCCGAGAACGAGCGAACGCCGAGCGAGACGAAGCTCGAGCCCGGCGACCTGATCTCGTACTACGTCGTCGCGAAGGATCGCGAGCGCTCCGCACAGACCGATCTCTACTTCATCGAGGTCCAACCGTTCGAGCGCACGTTCACGCAAGCGAGCGGCGCGGGCGCGGCCGGCGGCGGAGGCGGCGGCGCGGATCAGAACGAGATTTCGCGCCGGCAGAAGGAGATCCTCGTCGCGACCTGGAACCTGATCCGCGAGCGCGACGAGGTGACCTCGAGCTTCCTCGACGAGCAGCAGCTGAACGACAACGCGCGGATGCTCGCGGAGCTACAGCGCACGCTGGCCGAGCAAGCGCGCACGCTCGCGAACCGCACGCGCGCGAGACAACTGACGAGCCAGGACGAGAAGATCCGGCAGTTCGTCGAAAGCCTCGAGCTCGCGGCCGAGTCGATGGATCCGGCGGCGGAAAATCTCGAGCGAGTGGAGCTTCAGGACGCGGTCGCGCCCGAGCAGGCGGCGCTGCAGCATCTGTTGCGCGCCGAGGCGCTTTTCACCGACATCCAGGTTGCGTTCCAGCGCAACGGCGGCGGTGGCGGCGGGCTCGCCGGGCGGGATCTGTCCGAGCTGTTCGAGCTCGAGATGGATCTCGAGAAGAACCAGTACGAGACGGAATCGCCGGTCGCGTTCGAGCAGCAGCAGAGCGGCATCGACGAGGCGATCCGCAAGCTTCAGGAGCTCGCCCGCCGTCAGGAGAACCTCGCGCGTCAGGCGAATCGCCGCCAGCAGCTGACCGAGCGCGACCGCTGGGAGCAGCAGCAGCTCCGCCGCGAGACCGAGGAGCTTCGCCGCCAGCTCGAGCAGATGCAGCAGCAGCTCGCGCAGCAGCAGGCGCAGTCCTCGCAGCAAGGTCAGCCGGGGCAGCAAGGTCAACAAGGCCAACAGGGCCAGGAAGGGCAGCAGAGCCAGTCGGGCCAGCAGCCGGGCGCGCAGGCCGGCAGCGGCGGCCAGGGCGGCGATGCGACCGCCGAGGCGCTGCGTCAGCTCGACGAGGCGCTGCGTGCCATGGATAGGGCCGCGAGCCGGGGCGAGGAGATCGATCCGGCGCAGGCGCAGCGCGCGATCGAGCAGGCGCGCCGCCAGCTGCAGCAGGCGCTCCAGCAGATGACGGCGCAGCGTCAGCAGCAGGCAAGCGAAGCGTTCTCGGATCTCGCGGACCGGTCGTCGGATCTGTATCGCCGGCAGCGCGAGCTTGCGGCGGAGCTCCAGCGCGCGGTGCGCGACGCGCTCGACGCCCGGATCGATCGCGGCATTCGCGGCGGCATCGATCGCCGCACCGCGCTCGACATCGGCGAACGCAAGGAAGCGCTGCGCCGCGAGCTCGAGGCTCTCGAGCAGGACATGCAGCGCATCGCGCAGCAGTTCCGCGGCCAGACGCCGGGCGCGTCAGAGGCGTTGACGCGCGCGCTGACGCAGCTGCAGCAGTCGCAAGCGATCGCGCGGCTCAGCATCGCGTCCGAGATGATCCGCCAGGGCTACGGCGTCGAGGCCGCGGCGACGGATTCCGTCACGACCTCCGCATTGCGGGACCTCGAGCAACGCACGCGGGAGGCGCTCGAGCGCGCGTCGGAGGAAGCGGTGGCCGGCGGTCCCCGCGACGAGGATCCGAGCGCCGAGCTGCTCGCGGAGCTTCGAGCGTTGCGCCGCGAGCTGGACGATCTGATGCGCGGGCCGGGCGATCCCCTCGATCCTCGATCCGGCCAGCCGGGCGGGAGATTCGGGGCGCAGGAGCCGACCCGCGACGGCGAAGGGCAGCCCGGACAAGACCCGAATGCGCCGCTGAGCGCCGGGCAGCAGAACGATCAGCCTGGACAGGGCGCGCAGCAGGGCGGCTCGCAACGGGGAGGCAACCAGGCTGGAGGGAACCAGGGCGGTCCGTACGCCGGCGGGGATATCGGCCGAGGCGGCTACGGGCCGCGCGGCGGCTTCTACGACCCGAACCGCAGCGACGTTTGGGGCCCGTATCCGTACGGATTCTGGCGCGATCCGCAGCGCCTCGAGGAAGCGCGCGAGCGCCTGCAAGCGGCCGGAACGGATCTCTTGACGCTCGGCAACCAGCTGCGCTCGGAAGGCTTGACCGCCGAGGAGCTCGAGGCGATCCGCCGTTTGGGCGAGGCGTTGCGTGCCGGGCTGACCGGCAACGAGGCGCTGATCGAGCGCGAGCTGCGCAACCTCGCGAACCTGATCGATCACACGGAGCTCGAGCTTCGCGCGAGCTCCAGCGATCGCAATCAGGCGCGCGTCCGCACCGAGGCGCCCGTGCCCGCCGCCCGCGGGTACGAGGACGCGGTGGCCGAGTACTATCGGCGTCTGAGCAAAGCGCGCGGCGATTCCGATTCGCAGTAACCGTCAACCGCGCGCTCGCGGCCGACGTCGAAGCCGGCCGCGAGCGCGCGTTCATCGAAAACGACGAGAGGATGGGAGAGCAAGTCGGATTGACGGCCCGTGACGGGCATGCCTTCGACGCTTATCGGGCCGATCCCGCCGGCGAGCCGATCGGCGGCATCGTCGTGGTGCAGGAGATTTTCGGCCTGACCGCGCACATGAAGCGCGTCGTCGACCGTTATGCGGCGGAAGGATTCGCCGCCGTTGCGCCGGCGCTGTTCGATCGCGTCGAGCGCGGCCTCGTGCTCGATTATTCGGAGATCGAGCGCGGCCGAGCGACGATGCAGAAGCTCGACTGGCAGAACACGCTCGCCGACGTGCAGGCGGCCGTCGAATCGCTCGGAGATCTCGGTATCGGGGTCGTGGGTTTTTGCTGGGGCGGAACGGTCGCGCACGTTGCAGCGAGCGAGCTGTCGATCGATGCCGCGGTCTCGTACTACGGGACGGGGGTCGCCCGCATGCTGGACAAGCAGCCGAAATGCCCGATCCTCTATCACTTCGGCGAGCTCGATCGGTCGATCCCGCCCGACGCGATCGAGCGAATTCGGCAGGCGGTCCCGAACGGTATATTTCACGTCTATCCGGGCGCGGATCATGGTTTCGACTGTCGCGACCGAGCCGCGTACAGCCCATCGGACTCCCAGCTTGCGTTCGAGCGCTCGGTGAGCTTCCTTCGCGAGCATCTCGCCGCGAAAAGATCTTGATCTCACTTAAGAATCCTTGAGTGACGGCGAGTTACGCGCTCGCTACGATGCCCTCCGGTCACCTCGGCTGAGATAATCCGGGCGTGTTCTCCCGCGGAAAGAGCCGTCGTGGTTCGTTCCGCTCGACGGTTTCATGGGCGTGAGCGCGGTCATCCAAACGCACAACCTCAAACGCACGTATCGCATGGGCGGAGAGCTGATCCATGCGCTGCGCGGCGTCGATCTGTCGATCGACAAGGGAGAGTATGTCGCGATCATGGGACCTTCCGGGTCAGGCAAGTCGACGCTGATGAACGTGATCGGCTGCCTCGATACGCCGGACGAAGGCGAGTACTGGCTGAACGGCAGGCTCGTCTCCGATATGAACGATCGCGAGCTCGCGCGCGTGCGTAACCGTGACGTCGGTTTCGTGTTCCAGACGTTCAACTTGCTGCCGCGCGCCGACGCGCTGCACAACGTCGAGCTGCCGCTCGTCTACGCCGGCGTCAAGAAAAAGGAGCGAATCGAACGCGCGAAAAAAGCGCTCGAACGAGTCGGGCTCGCGTCGCGGATGCACCATCGGCCGAACGAGATGTCCGGCGGACAGCGGCAACGGGTCGCGATCGCGCGCGCGCTCGTGACCGAGCCGAGCATCCTGCTCGCCGACGAGCCGACGGGAAATCTCGACTCCGCGACGAGCGAGGAGATCATGGCGCTCTTCGACGACCTTCACGCATCGGGGCACACGATCATTCTCGTGACCCACGAGCCGGACATCGCCGCTCACGCGCGCCGCATCATCGTTCTGCGCGACGGCGCGATCGAACAGGACTATCCGAACCCTCGAGTGACTCATTGACATGACGCCGCTTTTCTCGAAGCACAGGATCGTGCTCGTTACCGCGCTCGGCGGCTCGATGCTCTTGGGCTGCCAGCCCGAGCCCAACGAGGTGGTGACGCTCTACGACTCCGAGCCCGTTACGGTCAGGGATATTCGGGTGAACGTCGAGGCGTCCGGGGTCATCGAGCCGGTTCGGACGGTCGAGGTGAAATCGAAAGCGTCCGGGGAGATCTTGAGCGTCCACGCGGACACGGGCGACGTCGTGCAGGCCGGCGATCTTCTCGTCGAGGTCGACAAGCGGACGCCGCGCAATCAGCTCGCCGAGGCCGAAGCGTCGCTCAAGGCCGCGCAAGCGCGTCGGCAGATCGCCGAGACCGCGATGCGGCGTGCGCAGCGGCTCTTCGAGTCGGGAACGCTCACGCAGAGCGATTACGAGCAGTCGCAGCTCGAGTTCGCGAACGCCGAGGCGATGGTCGTGAGCGCGCAAGTCGCGCTCGAGAACGCGCGCATCGCGATGTCCGACACCGACGTTCGCGCGCCGATCACGGGCACGATCATCGAGCGGCACATCGAGCCCGGCGCCGTGATCTCGTCGCCGACGCAAGCGGTCAGCGACGGCACGCTGCTGATGAAAATGGCCGATCTCTCGGTCGTGCAGGTGCGCGCGCTCGTCGACGAGACGGATATCGGTAAGATTCGCCCCGGCATGGAGGCGCGCGTCGTCGTCGCGGCCTATCCGAATCAGCCGTTCGACGGCACGGTGCAGAAGATCGAGCCTCAGGCGGTCGTCGAGCAGAACGTCACGATGTTCGCCGTGCTGATCGTGCTCGACAACTCGCACGGGCTGTTGCGGCCCGGCATGAACGCCGAGGTGAGCATCGAGATCGCGTCGCGCGAGGGCGTCACGGCCGTGCCGACCGCGGCGCTGCGGGCGCTGAAGGACATCCAGACGACGGCGGCGATGCTCGGCATGCGGCCGGAGGAGATCCACGCCGCGCTCGATCCTCACGCCGACCCGAGCGCGGCCGCGGCCTCCGCGCGGTCGACCATCTCGATCAACGGCCGGACGATCACGCTGCCGGACGGCGTCGACCGGGAGCGCGTCGACGCGCTGATGCGCGCGCGGCAGTCCGGTCGCGAATTGACCGCCGAGGAACGCGATCTCTTGCGCACGGTCATGGGACGGGCCTTCGGCGAAGCAGGCGGCCCGCCGGTCGGCCCGTGGGGACGCAACGGCGGACGCGCGGCTTCGGGCGAATCGAGCGCGGCGTACCTGTTCGGAGGCGAGTACTGGGTCGTCGCGCTGCGCGACAATCGGCCCGTCCCGGTCAAGGTCGTGACGGGCATCACCGATCTCGAGTACAGCGAGGTCGTCTCCGGGCTCGCCCCCGGCGATCGCGTGCTGCTCTTGCCGAGCACGAGCCTGTTCGAGCAACAGGAGCGGCTGCAGCAGTTCATCAGCCAGCGCTTCGGGTCGGGACCGTTCCAGCAGCAGGGCGGGCCTCCGCCCGGGCCGCCGCCGGGCGGGCCTCCGCGCTTCTGACTCATGCCGCTCGAGCGGCGATTCAAGGTTCAGGGCCACACGCTCGCGGCGCTCGAGTGGGGAGACGCCGGCGGGCTGCCCGTGCTCGCGCTGCACGGCTGGCTCGACAATGCCGGAAGCTTCGAGCGGCTCGCGCCGCTCCTTGCCGGCTGCCGCGTCGTCGCGCTCGATCTGGCCGGCCATGGTTTCAGCGATTTTCGCTCCGAGGATTCCGGGTATCTCCTCTGGCAGGACGTCGGCGATGCGATCGAGGTTGCCGATCGACTCGGTTGGACGCGCTTCTCGCTGATCGGTCACTCGCGCGGCGCGGCGATCGCGACGCTCGTCGCCGGAACGTTCCCGGAGCGCATCGAGCGGCTCGTGCTGATCGAAGGCGGTCTGCCGCTGATCGATCCGCCGGACGCGGCGCCTGCACGGCTCGCCGAGGCGCTCGTCCGCAAGCGCGAGCTCGCGGGGCGGACGGGGAGAGTCTTCGCGGGCCGCGAGCGGGCGATCGAGGAGCGCGTGGCCGGGTTCTCGAAGGTCGAGCGCGAGACCGCGGAGATCCTCGCGCGTCGATCGTTGAGAGCGGTGCCCGGCGGGTGGGTTTGGCATGCGGATCAGCGCCTGAAGGCGCCTTCGGAGCTGCGCTTCACGCCCGACCAGGTCCGCGCGTTCGTCACCCGCGTGACCGCTCCGGTGCTGATGTTTCGCGCGACCGAAAGCCCGTTCAATCGCTCGCCGGAGTACGACGAGATCGTCCCGCTTTTCCGATCGCTGCGCGTCGTGCGGCTCGCCGGAGGGCATCATTTCCATCTCGAAGGCGCCGAGCACGCGATCGCCGCCGAGATCCGCAGATTCTTCGCCCTCGACTGACGAGGGGCGCAACGGATCGCCCCGAATTCGCTACCATCTGGAGCCGCGCGAAGACGCTCGAAGCTTTCGGGGTCGGCCGCGGCGACTCGCCGATCGTCGAGGCCCGACGCGCGCTCGGGCGCTTCACAGGAGGGAGACGATGAAGGTATTCGAGATCGTTCAAGGCAGCACGTCGCTCGACGGGCTCAGACTCGCCGAACGACCGAAACCGTCGGCCGGGCCCGGGCAAGTGCTGGTCAGAATCCGCGCCGTGTCGCTGAACTATCGCGATCTCGCGGTCGTGCAGGGCAAGTATTTCGGCGGTGCCGTGCCGAGGAATCTGATTCCGCTTTCCGACGGCGCGGGCGAGGTCGAGGCCGTCGGCGACGGCGTCACGGCCTTCGCGCCGGGCGACCGCGTCGTCGCGACGTTCACGCAGGGCTCGCCGCCCGCCGCGCTCGGCTCGCCGCTCGACGGCACGCTGGCCGAGCACGTCGTGTTTCCCGAGTCGGGGCTGCTCAAGATTCCCGAGCACCTTTCGTTCGAGGAAGCCGCGACCTTGCCGTGCGCCGGCGTCACCGCGTGGAACGCGCTGATGGAAGGCAAGATCACGCGTCCCGGCGATACGGTGCTGACGCTCGGCACGGGAGGCGTGTCGATCCTCGCGCTGCAGATCGCGAAAGCGGCCGGTGCGCGAGTCATCGTCACGTCGTCGAGCGACGAGAAGCTCGCACGCGCAAAGGCGCTCGGCGCCGACGCGACGATCAACTATCGCCGCACGCCGAACTGGGACCAGGAGGTGCTTGCCCTGACGTCAGGCCGCGGCGCCGATCATATCGTCGAGGTCGGCGGCGCCGGGACGTTGCCGCGTTCGCTTCACGCGGTCGCGCAGCGCGGCGAGATCGTGCTGATCGGCGTGCTGACGCCGCCCTCGGGCGACTTGAATCCGCACGCGCTGATGCCGAAGAACGCGACGCTGCGCGGCGTTTTCGTCGGCGACAAGCCGATGTTCGAGGCGCTGATGCGCGCGATCGAGGTGAACCGCATCCACCCTGTCGTCGATCAGGTTTTCGACTTCG
This sequence comes from Gammaproteobacteria bacterium, assembly GCA_017577365.1. Taxonomy (GTDB): domain Bacteria; phylum Pseudomonadota; class Gammaproteobacteria; order Steroidobacterales; family Rariloculaceae; genus ZC4RG20. The sequence continues at coordinate 19,516 of PKRJ01000039.1, forward strand.
AGTCGGCGCCCGACGCGTATCGCCGGCTGCAGTCGGCGCAGCATTTCGGCAAGCTCGTCATTCGCGTCTGACGCCGGCCGAGGAAAAGGCGGGCCGGGCTCGACCGCCGCGGCGCTGCGATAGATCGGTCGGGAAAGCGGGGCCCGAGAGGCTCTTCCGAGCGAAACCCGTCGGCCGGCCTCGGCCGACGGGTCTTACGATGCTCAGGTGCCCGGAACGAGGGAGAAGCGCGGATCGGCGAGGAGGCATTCCGCCTCCGGCACGCCGAGCTCCCTGCGGACGATATTCGTGCCCTGGACGAGCGCCGCCATCTTGTAGAGCGCGTGGCGGCGGCTCATGCCTTCGCGGCCCATGCCGCAGTCGGACGAGATCACGAGGCGCTCGGCCGGGATATGCTTCAGCGCCTTGCGGATATGGTCCGCGACCTCTTCCGGCCGCTCGACCTGCAGCGAGTGATGGTCGATGACGCCGATCGCGACCTTCATGTCGGTGATCTCTTTGCCGATGGCCTCGAGATCGATGCCGCCGGAGCTCACCGACTCGAACGTGATGACGTCGGCATCGACCTTGTTCAGGATCTCGAGCGCGGGCTTGTAGCTCTGCACCGTCGCGAACATTCGCTGCTGCGACGGGTTGCCCCAGCACGTGTGGCACCAGACCTCGGTCTTCGCGCGCAGCCCCCGCACCGTGTTGTTGAACACCTCGAGCATGAACTCGGGGTTGATCTTGTCGTCGACGATGCCGCGCGCGGCGAGGAGGTGAATCTGCGGCTCCTCGAGCTGGATCGCGGGACACCCCGCGTCGGCAAGCTCGTGCAGCTCCTCGTTGAACGCGTCGCTGATCGCCCAGATCCGCTCGCGGATGTCCTTGTAGTGGAAGTCCTGCACCGCGAACGCGACGAGCTCGGGCGTGACCGTGCCGAACTTGACCGGCTTCGTCGTCATGCGCTGCGCGGCCTTCCAGATCGCCGCGTACTGCATGTTGCCGCGGCCGACCGGGCCCACGATGCTCGGCATCACGCGCGCTTCGATGTAGTCGTGCAGGATGTGTCCGCGCGGAAACGCGATGCCGCCGGCGCCGGGTTTCGCGGCCTTCGGCACGCGATCGAAGCCCGACATGTGCGACGGCGGGTAGCTCGTCCAGCTTTGCCCGCCGATATCCGAGTTAAAGCGAACGTCGCCGTCGGTCAAAATATCGAGGCCCGCGATTGTCTGCTGCGTGATATAGACCGACAGCGTGTCCTCGTACTGCTCCCGGAAGCGAGTCTCGACCATCGCCTCGAGGAAGCTGCGCATACCCAGGTTTTCCGTATACCAGCTTGGCCGCGGCAGTGATCCGGTGATCGTCGTCGGCAGAATCTTGTCGGCGGTGGCACGCAGCATCCGTTCGCTCCCCCGGACTATTGTTCGATTGGCCGGATACAATATTGTAGATGCCGGCGGTCCACAACCCTGGTGTCTCCGACGCATTCTCGGCAGCCCGATCGTTTCGGCCGCCGGGACACGCGACGCCAAGCGAAGAATCGAGGAGATCTTGAATGGATTTGGGCAGCGGTCTCGGCCATCTGACTTATTCGACTCTGGTCCACCCGGGCGATACGTGGGCAGAAATTTGGGACAGCCTCACTCGCTACGTGCCGAAGGTCAAAGAGCGCGTTTCGCCCAATGCGCCTTTCGGCGTCTCGCTGCGAATCTCGGCCGCGTCGGCCGAAACGTTGACGGCCGACGCGAACGAGCGCGCGAAGCTCAAAGCGTTCCTCGACGAGCACGACATGTATCTCTACACGGTCAACGCGTTCCCGTACGGCACCTTCAAGAACACGATCGTGAAGGAGCGCGTCTACGAGCCGGATTGGCGCTCGGACGAACGGGCCACCTACACGAAGCGCGTCGCGGACATTCTCGCCGAGGTGTGCGCGCCGGGCATCGAGCCCTCGATCCAGAGCCCGCCGCTCGGCTTCAAGCCGCGCGTCAGCGGTCCCGACGTCGTCGACGCGTTCACGCGGCAGGTCATCGGGACGGTCGCGCACCTCGTGAAGCTCCGCGAGCGCACCGGTCGGCTCGTGCGGCTCGCGCTCGAGCCCGAGCCCGCGTGCTTTCTCGAGACGACCGAAGAAGCCGTCGACTACTTCACGAATCATCTTTACGCCGATAAGGCGGTCGCGTCGCTGGCCGAGCAGACGGGGCTCTCGAGGAACGATGCCCAACGCACGCTCACCGAGCATCTCGGCATGGTCTACGACATCTGTCATCAGGCCGTCGAGTACGAGGATATCGGCGCGTCGTTGCGCAGGCTCGCGGACGTGGGCATCCCGGTCTTCAAGCTGCAGGAGGCCGCGGCCGTGCGCGTGCCGGAAGTCACGCAGGAGAAAGTCGATGCGCTCAGGCAGTACGCGGACACGATCTACCTGACACAGACCATCGAGCGTCGCGACGGGAAGCTCACGCAGTATCTGAATCTCGAGGACGCGTTCGCCGCGTGGGAGCGCGATCCCGGCCCGCGCGAATGGCGCACGCATATCCACGTTCCGGTCTTTCTCGACGACCTCGGCGATTTCCGGACGACGCGCTTCGCGATCGAGGATGCGCTCGAGTTCCACAAGGCGAACAAGCTGTCGCCGCACCTCGAGATCGAAACGTATACGTGGGACGTGCTGCCGGAGCACTTGAAGACCGGCGACATCGTCGATTACGTCACTCGCGAGCTCGAGTGGGTCAAGAGCCAGCTGCTCGGCTGATTCCGTAATGCTGCGACGAGTGGGCGAAAGCCCAACGCTCTTTCCGCACGAGCCGCAGCACGGGAAGGCGAGCAGCCAGAGCGACCGGCACGACAAGGAGACATAGCAATGAGAATAGGCTTCATCGGGCTCGGCCGGATGGGGCAGGCCATCGCCGGCCGGCTCGCGGGCAGCGAGCACGACCTCATCGTCTACAACCGCACGCGCTCGAAGGCCGCGGAGCTCGAGCAACGCGGCGTGAAGGTCGCGGACTCGATCGCCGAGGCCTCCGCGGGACGCGACGTCGTGTTCACGATGCTGACCGACGACAAAGCGCTGCGCGAGGTCGCTGCAGGCGGGCTGCTCGAGTCGCTGCCGAAGGGTGCGATCCACGTGCCGATGGGCACGCACAGCGTGACCGCGCTCGATGCGCTCGCGAAAGAGCACGCGGACGCGGGGCAGATCCTCGTCGCCGCGCCGGTGCTCGGCCGTCCCGATGCCGCGGCCGCGGGCCAGCTCGGCATCGTCGCCGCCGGGCCCGCCGACGCGATCGCGAAGCTCGAGCCCGTTTTCGCGCTGTTCGGCCGGCGAACGTTCAACGCCGGCGCGAATCCGGCCGGGGCCGCCGCGGTCAAGCTCGCGAACAACATGGTGCTCGGCTGCGCGATCGAGGCGATGGCGGAGGGCTTCGCGCTGACGCGCAAGTTCGGCGTGGCTCCGCCCGTGTTCTATGACGTGCTCACGGACGGGCTCTTCGCCGCGCCGGCGTACAAGGTCTACGGCAACATCATCGCGAACGAGAAGTACGATCAGGTCGGATTCACGGTGCGGCTCGGGCTGAAAGACGCGAACCTCGCGCTCGCGGCCGGCGAGGCGGCGGGCGTGCCGCTGCCGAGCTGCAACGTCTTTCGCGACCGGCTGCTCGGCGCGATCGCTCACGGCGAGGGCGATCTCGACTGGTCGGTGATGGCGCGCGATCAGGCACGCGCAAGCGGGCTCGAATAGCTCGAGGAGCTTGCGGGGGAACGGCGGCGTGCGGCAGCGCCGATGCACGCCGAGAAGTGAAGGGAAGGGCATCCAAGCCCGACTCGAGCAAGGAGAACGAGAATGATCAATGCGGCTATCGTTGGACTCGGCTGGTGGGGACGCACGCTCGTCGAGGCGATCTCGGGGCAGAGCGAGCGTATGCGTTTCGTCGCGGGTTCGACGCGCACGCTGAACGACGACGTCAAAGGCTTCGCCGAGCAGCACAAGCTGAAGCTCTACTCGAGCTACGAGGAGATGCTCGAGGATCCCGGCATCGACGCGGTCGTGCTCGCGACGCCGCATTCGCTGCACGTCCCTCAGGTGATCGCGGCCGCCGGCAAGGGCAAGCACGTGTTCTGCGAGAAGCCGTTCGCGCTGACGAAAGCCGAAGCCGAGGAAGCGGTCGCGGCCGTGAAGCGCGCCGGCGTCGCGCTCGGCCTCGGCTACAACCGGCGCTGGCATCCCGAGATGAGGAAGCTTCGCGAGAAGATCGCGAGCGGCGATCTCGGCGTGATCCTGCACGTCGAGGCGACGATGACGTTCCCGAACGCGCTGTTCCTGAAACCCGAGGCGTGGCGCGCGAACCGCGAGGAGACGCCGTGCGGCGGGTTGACGCCGATGGGCGTGCACGCGATCGACGGCATGATCGATCTCTGCGGGCCGATCGACGAGGTGTACTGCCAGAGCTTCCGGCGCGTCGTGCAGATCGACGCCGACGACACCACGTCGGTGCTGTTCCGCATGAAGGAAGGGATGTCCGGCTACCTCGGCACGATGACCGCGACGGGCGGCGGATTCAGCTTCCAGGTCTACGGCTCGAAGGGCTACGTCCGCCTCGAGGGCATGACCCACGTCGCCGGCGCGTCGTCCGAGGAGCGAAGAACGCGCCTCTTCGGCCGCTGCATCTTCAAGCCGACGCAGGGGCCGGCCGAGGAGTGGGACGCCGAGCGCCTCGACGTGACGCGCGCGTGCCTCGAGTCGTTCGCCGACGCGGCCGCGGGCGGCGAGCCGTTCCCGATCACGCTCGACGAGATGGTGCACGGCGCGTCCGTGACCGAGGCGATCATTCGCTCGGCCGAGACGCACAAGCCGGAGAAAGTCGCGTAAGCGGTCCGCGCAGTCGGACCCCTCGCTCGGCGCGGGGGGCCGACTCGTCTTCAGCTCGTCTTACGTATCTCTACGCCCGTCGAGCGCTCGACCCAGCGAACGAGCTCACTGACGCTCGCGCCGGGCTCCGCAACCGCCTCGGCGCGCTGCCACAGCTCGCGGCCGTACGCGCTGAACGGCATCGGCACGGCCGCGGACTCCGCGAGCTCCATCGCGATCCTCAGGTCCTTCACCATCAGCTCGAGCTTGAACGGGTCGTCGAACGTGCGGCTCGTGACGCGCTGCTTGATGTGCGTCTGCGAGATCCACGACATACCCGTCGAGAGATTCAACACGTCGGTCATGAGCTCCGGATCGAGGCCGAGCTTCGTGCCGAGCGCGAGCGCCTCGGACGTCGCGAGCAAGGTCATCGCCGTGACGAGATTGTTGAGCGATTTCATCGTGTGCCCGGCGCCGATGGGGCCGAGGTGGAAGACCTGCTTGCCCATCACGTCGAGAAGGGGGCGGACGCGTGCGATGCTCGCCGGATGCCCGCCGACCATGAATACGAGCTCCGCGCGCCGCGCACCCCATTCGGCGCCCGAGACCGGCGCATCGACCATGTCGATGCCGCGCTCGCGGAGCGCTTCGGCCGTCGCGACGGTGATCGCAGGCTCGGACGACGACGTGTCGACCAGGATCGCTTCGCTGCCGAAGCCTTCGACGAGACCTCGAGGTCCGAGCGCGACGTCGCGAACGTATTCCCCGGACGGCAGCATCGTGATCACGATCTCGGACGCGGCCGCGACTTCGCGCGGCGAGCCCGCGACCTTGACCGTCGGATGCGCCGCCTTGAGCCGCTCGGCCTTCGAGCCGTCGATATCGAAGACCGTGAGCGCGTAACCGGCCGTCGCGAGATGCCCCGCCATCGGCGTGCCCATCACGCCGAGCCCGATGAAGCCGATGCGCCGATCCATGCCGTGCTCCGTTCGTTCCGATATCGAATGCATGTCGCGAGCAGGATCGGATCATAAACGAAGCGCGTAGCCGCGGCGCGGACGAGCCCCGGCGAACGGGCGCCGGTCGGCGTCGCGCCGTCTTGCGCACGGCGTCGTCAGATTCGGTCGACGGCCTGCTGCACCCCTTCGCCGTGCGCGCAATGCGCGCAGCAGAACATCGCGTTGCCGGCCTCGACGCCGTGACCGATGATGCGATTACCGCAATGCTTGCATCTCGGCGCGAGCATGTTGATCGCGCACTCGAACGAATCGAACGTATGCGCCTGGCCGTTCATCGTCACGGTGAAGGCTTTGTCGTAATCGTTGCCGCATTTCTCGCACTGCGCCATGATTCTTCTCCCGGTGCCGGATAGAGAACCGTAAAGCTCATCCATTCGGCGAAGGCGCGCGCAATCCGCAGTCGCCCCTATGCCTGACGCGATCACGCGGGGAGATGACGATGAAAGCCGATGACGACGATCTGCTCCCCGTCGCGGGCAACGGTCTATTGCATCGGCGCCTCTTTCTGCGCGGCGGCGCGGGCTTGCTCGGCGCGCTCGCGCTTCTCGAAGCCCGGCCCGCGCGCGCCGACGGTCCGCCGGACGTGCCGCCGTGGATGAAGGCGCCGGGCGAGGGCATGCGGCCGTACGGGAGCCGTTCGCGTCACGAGGAGCACGTGTCGCGGCTCGTCGGCGCAATGCCCGGAACGACCGGCGCCGGCTCTTCACGCACGCCGCTCGAGGCGCTCGAGGGCATCATCACGCCGAGCGCGTTGCATTTCGAACGTCATCATGCCGGCGTGCCGGACATCGATCCCGCGCGTCACAAGCTGCTGATCCACGGTCTCGTCGAGCGGCCACTCGTCTTCGACGTCGAGTCGCTGTCGCGCTATCCGCACGTCTCACGCATTCGGTTTCTGGAATGCTCCGGCAACAGCGCGCCGAACAACGCGCCCGAGCCGCCGCAGCAAAGCGCTGGCGCGCTGCACGGCCTCGTCTCGTGCAGCGAGTGGACCGGCGTGCCGCTCGGCCTGTTGCTCGACGAGACCGGCGTACGCCCCGAGGCGCGTTGGGTCGTCGCCGAGGGGGCGGATGCCGCCGCGATGTCACGCAGCGTGCCGCTCCAGAAGGCGTTCGACGACGCGCTCGTCGCGCTCTATCAGAACGGAGAACGGCTCCGCCCGGAGCAGGGCTATCCGATGCGCCTGTTCTTGCCCGGCTGGGAAGGCAACATGAGCGTGAAGTGGCTGCGGCGCCTGAAAGTCACGGCCACGCCGTCGATGACGAAAGACGAGACGTCGAAGTACACCGACCTGCTGCCGAACGGCGAGGCGTTGCAGTTCACGTTTCCGATGGGCGTGAAGTCGGTGATCACGTCGCCGTCCGGAACGATGACGATGCGCGGGCCGGGCGTGTACCGTGTCTCGGGTCTCGCGTGGTCCGGCGCCGGGCGGATCCGGCGCGTCGAGGTCTCGGCCGACGGCGGCCGCACGTGGGCCGAGGCGGCGCTCGACGAGCCGGTGCTGCCGAAGGCGCTGTGCCGTTTCCGAATCGCATGGCGTTGGGACGGCGGCCCCGCGGTGCTGCAAAGCCGTGCGATCGACGAGACCGGCGCGGTACAGCCGACGCGTTCCGCGCTGCTCGCGGAGCGCGGCCCGAGCTATCGGTATCATTACCACGCGATTCAGAGCTGGGCCGTGACCCCGGACGGCGAGGTGCGCAATGTCTACGCATAGCGACGACGGAGTTGCGGCCATTGCTTCGACGTGCGATGCGCGCGCTCGTGCGCGGCTCGCCTCCGCTGCGGTCGCCGTCGCGGCCGGTTTCGCGATGCTGCCCTCGAACGCGCCGGCCGATGAGCTCATCGCGCCGCTCGAAGCGCGGCCGAATCTCGGAGCACCGGCGACGGCCGAGCAGATCGCGGGCTGGGATTTGAGCATCGGATCCGATGGCGACAACCTGCCGCCGGGATCGGGCACCGCGGCGCGCGGCGCCGAGATCTTCGCGGCGAAATGCGCGGCGTGCCACGGCGCGGACGGCACCGGCGGGTTGAACGATCCGCTCGTCGGCGGGCACGGCACGCTCGCGAGCCCCGAGCCCGTGCGGACGATCGGCAGCTACTGGCCTTACGCGACGACGATCTTCGATTACATCCGGCGTGCGATGCCGTATCCCGAGCCGCAATCCCTTTCGAACGACGACGTCTACGCGCTGACGGCGCACCTGCTGCACGCGAACGGCATCATCGACGAGGACTTCGTTGTCGACGCCTCGACGCTTCCCGCGATCGAGATGCCGAACGCGCGCGGCTTCGAATCCGCGTATCGCGAGCGATCCCGATAACCGAGCCATTGCGCGGATCGGGAAGCGGCGACGTGATCGAGGTCAGAACGGCCAGATCATGGGCGCGAGCACGACCGTCACCGCGCCGATCAGGACGTTCAACGGCACGCCGAAGCGGACGTAGTCCGCGAAGCGATAACCTCCCGGCCCGTACACCATCAGATTCGTCTGATAACCGATCGGCGTCGCGAAGCCGGCCGACGCGGCCATCATGATCGCGAAGACGAACGGCCTGAAGCTCACGTCGAGGCTCTCGGCCGTTGCCGCGGCGATCGGAAAGATCAGCACCGCGGCCGCGTTGTTCGTCAGCACCTCGGTGAAGAGATTCGTCAGCAGATAAATGCCGAGCAGCGCGAGCCACGGGTTGTCGCCGAAGGCCGCGATCCAGCTCGACGCGATCGCGCCGGCGGCGCCGCTCACGGTCAACGCCTCGCCGAGGCCGATCGCGGCGCCGATGACGATCAGCACCGACCAATCGATCGATGCGCGCGCCGCGCCGAGCGTCGTGCAGCGGGTCGCGAGCATCAGACCGGCCGCGACGAGCGCCGCCTCGAGCATGGTCAAGAGCTCCGCGGTCACGACGGCGACCATGCCGGCAAGGATGGCGACGGCCACCCAAGCTCTCTCGTGGCGCGGGAGCTGCGCGTTCTGCACCTCGCTGACCAGCAGGAAGTCGCGCGAGTTTCGCTGCGTCTCGATGAACGACGGCCGGCACTCGAGCAGCAACGTATCGCCGGCCCGCAGCTCGATGTCCCCGATCTTGCCGCGCATGCGCTCGCCGTTTCGTGCCGCGGCAATCACGACGGCGTCGTAGCGCGAGCGGAAACGGCCCTCGCGGATCGTGCGATTGACGAGCGGGCATTGCTCGGAGACGACGACCTCGACGATGCGGCGCTCGGGTCGCGGCGCGTTCAGCTTGAAGAGCTGCTCCGGCGCGGGATAGAGGCCGCGGAGCCGTAACAGGTCGACGAGCGAATCCACCGCCCCTACGAAAAGCAGCCGATCGCCCGCGCGCAGCCGCTCGCTCGGCGCGACCGCGGGAATCAGTGTGCCGTCGCGGTCGATCTCCGCGAGGAATGCGCCCGGCAAGTGGCGCAGCCCCGCTTCCTCGACGCTCTTGCCGATCAGCGGGCTCGACTCCTCGACGAGCATCTCGAGCGCGTACTCGCGGGTCCGTCCGGGATCGCGCAACGGGGGGCGACGCTCCGGAAGCAGCCAACGTTGCGTAAGCAGCACGTACAGGATCCCGACGATCGCGGCAGGGAGGCCGACCGCACCCACCTCGAAGAAGCCGATCGAATCGAGCGCGCCGCTTTCCTGCACGAGCCCGTGAACGACCACGTTCGTGCTCGTGCCGACGAGCGTGCACAAGCCGCCGAGGATCGCCGCGTAGCTCAACGGGATCATGAGCTTCGATGCGGCGAACCCCATGCGCTTGCACCAGTCCTCGACGACCGGAACGAACATCGCGACGAGCGGCGTGTTGTTCAGGAATGCGCTGAGCGCCGTGATCGGCATCATCAGCCGAAGCTGCGCCGCCGCGACGGAACGGGGACGGCCGAGCAGCCGTGTGCCGATCGCTTGAACGGCGCCGGTATCGGTCAGCGCCGCGACGACGACGTAGAGCACGCCGACCGTTGCCAGGCCGGGGTTACCGAGCCCGGATAGCGCTTCGGTCGGCGACAGCACGCCGGTGAGCATCAGCGCCGTCAGCGCCCCGACGAGCACGAGATCCGGCGCGATGCGAGTCCCAACGAGGATCGCCATCGTCACGGCGACGGTCGCCAGCGTCAGCCAGGCATCTGCGGTCAACGGGAGGTGTCCTCGAACGCTTTGGAAGGTCCGGCGATGGACCGGTGAGACGGCGGGTGCCGTAGTAAATGTTATTCGGTCTGCGGCCGCCGCCAGGGCGGCACTATACGCCTTCGGCGCCGTATTTCATGAATCGAAAGCGCATTTCCAAATTCCGCTATCGACATACGCCCTGGATAGGCATCCGAGCGCGCCCGAGAAAGCGTGGCATGGAAACTGCATCGGCCGTTCGGGTTGCCTCAAGCAGATCGAGAACCTCACTCGAGTATCCGGAAAGAAGGACTCGATGACGGGACTTCGAGGAGAGCCGCTCATTGCAAGCCGCGGAATAACGACAACCGAGGCCGCTCCCGGCCCACGGGATCTGCTGGGCACCGAACGTTTCAATCCTTGGAGAAGAACCATATGAAGGATGCCCATGCTTCCCGCCAGCTCCGATCGATTGCGGAGCGGCGGCGTGTACTCGTTCGCTCCGTCACGGCCGCGCTCGTCGGCATCGCCGGCGCGCACGTTGCCGTGGCCGACCACGAAGGGCTGCCGTTCACCGAACCCTTCGACGACGCTCACTTGAGCGACGCGTCGAGCACGACGGCGGATTGGGGCGTCGCCCGGCCCGGTTTCCTCACGATGCCGAGCGCGGAGCCGTTGATCGACGTGGTCGACTCGACGGCATCCGGGGAGAACGTCGGGGCGACGGAGCACATCACGCGCGATCTCGTGCTCGCTGACTTGAACGGTGACGGTTTGCTCGATCTCGTCGAGGCGGCCCTGGGGCAGAACGGTATCTACCTGAACCAGGGAGGCAGTTTCCCTGCACGCATCGATCTGACGAACGACGGCGGCAACTCGCGCGGCGCCGCGGTCGGCGACTTCAATCGGGACGGCGCGCTCGACGTCGTCATCGGCAATCGCAACGTCCCTTCGCGCCTCTATCTGAACTCGGGCGACGGCGTGCAGTTCACGGGCTTCGATATCAGCCCGACCGTATCGCAAACCGACGCGATCGACGTCGCTGATTTCAACGGCGACGGGTGGCCCGACGTCGTCGTCGCGAATCATCGGTTCAACAACAATCTGATCTACTACCACACGGGAAATCCCGCCGCGCCGTTCGGCACCGACGGCGTCGAAGGGGTCCCGATCGGCGACGACCGCGAGATGCATTCGCAGGATGTCGCGGTGGGCGACCTCGATAACGACGGCGACGTCGATATCGTCATATTCAACGAGCTTCAGCCGAACTTCGCGTTCCTGAACGACGGGGCCGGGAACTTCACCGCGGTGCAGATCGGTGCCGAGGCGGACAACTCCCAAGCCGGCGCGCTCGCCGATGTCAACGGCGACGGATTTCTCGACGTCATCGTCGGCAACTACGAGATCAGCAAGGTCTACCTGAGCTCGGGCGATCCGGCGGCATTGTTCTCGGAGGCGTCGCCGGCATTCGAGCTCTCCGTGCCGGATAACCCGAGCTTCGCGCACCACGTGGACGTTGCCGACATCGACAACGACGGCGATCTCGACATATTGATCGGAACCGCGGGACTCCAGGCCGAAGCTCCGGGCACCCGCTATTTCAACTGGCTCTTCATCAACGACGGGCAAGGCGTATTCGGTGCCGGCGTGCCCATCGGCGCGGACCTCGACGTCACGAACGCGCTCGCGATCGGCGATGTCGACGGCGATGGGCGCCTCGACATCATCTCGGGCAACGAAGATCGCGACGACGCGGATACTGCGCTGCCGCGAATCAATCGGCTCTATCGCAACGTCGGTGTTCCCTCGGGCGATGAGCCCGTCGTGCAGCTGACCGCGGCGGCGACGTCGCTGCGGGTCGACACGGCGACCGCCCCGATCGACGCGGTCTCGCTCGACGCGGTCTTCGAGACGCTCGCGCCGAACGTCGAGGCGGAGTTCTGGGTGTCGAGCAACGGCGGCGAAGTATGGTCGTACATCGTGCCGGGTGCCGGCCCCCTCGTTTTCCCCGAAGGCATCCGCGGCACGGATCTGCGCTGGAGAGTCGTCCTCAATGCATTGTCGCCGGCCGGCGCCGCGGCGCTCGCGCTCGACAGCGTCACTCTTGCGACGAGCTCGCCGTTCTTCACGAGCGCGCCCGTGACCGAAGCGGTCGTCGATACGCCGTACTCCTACGACGTCGTCGCGGAAGATCCGAACGAAGGCGACACGCTGACGCTGACGGCCGTGACGGTGCCCGCGTGGCTCGCGTTCACGGACAACGGCGACGGCACGGGCACTTTGGCCGGCACGCCGACCGCCGACGACGTCGGCGCGCACGACGTCGTCCTCGAGGCTTCCGACGATGCCGGTAACACGAGCCGGCAAGCGTTCACGATCGAAGTGTCCGCGCCGGAGCCGGAGAATCTGCCGCCCGAGTTCACGAGCTCTCCGACGACGGATGCCGAGGTCGGCACCGCGTATACCTATGCGGTCGCCGTGAGTGATCCCGACGGCGATGCCGTGACGATCACGGCGTCTTCGATCCCCGCGTGGCTGACGCTCACGGATAACGGGGACGGCACCGCGACGCTCTCCGGCACGCCGGCCGCAGGCGACGTCGGCGAGCACGACGTCGTGCTCCAGGCCGCCGACGAGGACGGTGCGACGGCGGAGCAGACGTTCGCGATCACGGTCGAGCAAGCACCGTCGCCGCCGTCGAATCCGAGTCAGCCGCCTCCGCCTCCATCGTCATCGTCGTCGGGCGGCGGCGCCGCCGGGCTCTACGAGCTGCTCGGAAGCTTGGGCGCGCTCGCGGCGCTCCTCGGGCGACGGCGTCGGCATCGGTGCGGCTAGGCGCGGAATCGATCGTTCCTTCGGCGCCCGGGAAGGCTGGAGCGGTCATTCGGCGTATCCTCGTCGGGGACCTTGCCTCGCCGGCGGGTCCCTTTCGAGCTCGCGGTCACGAGAGGCCCATGCTGTTTCTGGAGCTCGCCGAGATCTCCGACGCGCTCGCGGCAACGCGCGGCCGCGGCGAGAAGATTCGCATTCTCGGCAACGCGTTGCGCCGCCTGGAGCCGGACGAGCGGCGCACCGCCGTCGCATGGTTGTGCGGCGTTCATCCCGGCGGCCGTCTCGGCATCGGCTACGCGACCATCGCCGAGCTTCGCGACGTGTCGCCTGCGCCGCGCTCGGCGCTGACGATCGCCGAGACGCACGCGAGACTCGAGGCGATTCGCACCGAGACCGGCAAAGGCTCGAGCGAGCGCAGGCGAAGGATGCTGGCCGAGCTGCTCGGCCGGGCGACGAAGACCGAGCAAGACTTCCTCGCGAGACTGCTGCTCGGCGAGCTGCGTCAAGGCGCGCTCGAAGGCCTGATGGCCGAGGCGATCGCGTTCGCGGCCGGGCTCGACACCGCCGACGTGCGGCGCGCGATCATGCTCGCCGGCGACGTCGCTATCGTGGCGGAGGCGGCGCTCGCCGAGGGGCGCGCCGGCCTCACGCGCTTCCGGCTCGAGCTGTACGAGCCCGTGAAGCCGATGCTCGCGAGCCTGATCGAGGACGTCGACGCCGCGCTCGCGAGCCTCGGCGAAGCCGCGTTCGAATACAAGCTCGACGGCGCGCGCGTGCAGATTCACAAAGGGCCGAACGGCGTCCGCGTATTCTCGCGGAGCGGCCGCGACGTGACGGCGAGCGTCCCCGAGATCGTGCGACTCGCCGGTGAGTTCCGCGCGGCAACCGCCGTCATCGACGGCGAGGTCATCGCGCTCGACGCGAGCGGCCGTCCGCGCCCGTTTCAGGACACGATGCAGCGCTTCGGCCGGAAGCGCGACGTCGAGTCGCTCGCCGAGATCGTGCCGCTGTCGTTGTTCTCTTTCGACTGCCTGCATGCCGAAGGCGAGGATCTGATCGACGCGCCGACCGAGGCGCGGGTCGCGCGGCTTCATGCGCTCGCGCCGGCCGACGCGATCGTGCCGCGCGTCGTCACGGCGAGCGCGGACGCCGGGCGGCGCTTTCTCACGGAGGCGCTCGACGCGGGGCACGAGGGCGTGATGGCGAAGGCGCTCGATGCGCCGTACGAGGCCGGCAGGCGCGGGTCGGCATGGCTCAAGGTCAAGGTCGCGCACACGCTCGATCTCGTGGTGCTCGCGGCGGAATGGGGCAGCGGTCGGCGGCGGGGTTGGCTCAGCAATCTGCATCTCGGCGCGCGCGATC
>PKRJ01000003.1 GCA_017577365.1 Gammaproteobacteria bacterium
GCACGCGCTCGTGCCGCCGCAGATGATGCTGATGCTCGCCGTCGGCGCGATCGCGAGCTTGCTGCTGAACCGCTCCATCACGCCGCAGTCCGCCGCATCGGGGCACGGGCCCCGCTCGGCGGCAAGCTGTCGCGAGGCCTCGTCGGCCGCCGCGCGCAGGTGCCGGAACATCCTGAGATTCCAGCTCTTCGCGAGCGCGCTCTCGAACGCGATTCCGCGCGCCTGCAGGAACGAGTGAAACCCCATCGCGCCGAGCCCGACGGAGCGCTCCCGCTGCGCGGCGTAAACGGCGTTCGCCATCGACGGCGGCGCGCGCTCGATGAAGTCCTCGAGCACGTTGTCGAGGAAGCGCATGAGATCCTCGATGAAGCGCGGATCGCCGCTCCACTCGTCCCAGGTATCGAGGTTCACCGACGAGAGGCAGCAGACCGCCGTGCGCCGCGCACCGGTATGGTCCGGTCCCGTCGGCAGCAGGATCTCGCTGCAGAGATTCGACTGGCGTATCGCGAGCCCGAGCTCGCGCTGATGCGCCGGCAAGCCCCGATTAGCGGTATCGATGAACAGCAGATACGGCTCGCCGGTCTGCAGCCGCGTCTCGAGAATTTTCTGCCACAGGAGCCGCGCGGAGACGGTCTTGATCGGCTTGCCGGTCACGGGGCTTCGGAGCGCGAACGGACGATCGTCGCGCACGCACTCCATGAACTCGTCGGTGATCGAGACGCCGTGATGCAGGTTCAGGCTCTTGCGGTTGAAGTCGCCCGAAGGTTTGCGGATCTCGATGAATTCCTCGATCTCCGGGTGATGCACGTCGAGGTAGACCGCCGCGGAGCCGCGGCGCAGCGAGCCTTGCGAGATCGCGAGCGTCAGCGAATCCATCACTCGGACGAACGGAATGATGCCGGACGACTGTCCGTTGCTTTTCACCGGCTCGCCGATCGAGCGCACGGCTCCCCAATACGTGCCGATGCCGCCGCCGTTCGCCGCGAGCCAGACGTTCTCGGTCCAGGTCTCGACGATGGACTCGAGGCTGTCCTCGACCGCGTTCAGAAAACAGGAGATCGGCAGACCGCGATCCGTGCCGCCGTTACTCAGGATCGGCGTCGCGGGCATGAACCACAGCTTCGACATATAGTCGTAGAGCCGCTGCGCATGCGCGGTATCGTCCGCGTACGCGCGCGCGACGCGCGCGAAAAGATCCTGGAACGACTCGCCCGGCAGCAGATAGCGATCGCGCAGCGTCGCCTTGCCGAACTCCGTCAGGAGCGCATCACGCCGCGGATCGGTCACGACGGGACCGACGGGATGCCGCCAAGGGCTGCGCGGAGAAGAGTCGACCGAGATGCCGTTGCCCGCCGCAACGGCTCGGGAAGAAAGCGCCTGGACCATCGCTCACCTCGTTTGCTCGTGTGCTGGACGAAGCGAGCGAGCAGCGCCTCGGACGCACGGCCACGCGTCCGCGACCCGCTCGGCACACCCCGTCCGACCGGTGACGTCGTGCGCCGGCAGGTCTCCTGGCTTACAGCTCGATCGCGGCCGCCGCCTTCCCGGAACGCTCCAGTGGCGATCTGGCGGCCGCTCGCTGCTTACAGTTGCGGGGGCAGCTCCGGACTCGCGGCTTCGCGCCGCTCACCGGATTCCCTCTTCGTCGCTCATCGCGAACCGTCGCACGGCCCACATGTTGTGGTCGGCCGACGCCAACTGTCAAGATCTTGTGGCCCAGTCGGGCGTCAGAAGCGCAGTCGGACGCCGCCGTAGGCCGACCGGCCCGCCGTGTTGTAGCCCAGGACTTCCTGGTAGTCCTCGTCGAGCGCGTTCTCGACGCGGCCGTACACCTCGAGCTTCGCGGTCGGCGCATACGCGATCGCGAGATCGAGCACCTCGTAGTCGTCGAGCGCGACGTTGCCGATATCGATCGAGTCCCGCGACACCCTGTAATTCGCGAGCACGCGGAGACGCTCGTCCGTCGACGTGTAACCGATGCCGAGATTGCCGACATGCCTCGGCCGCCGCAGGCGCTGCTCGTTCGTCGAGTCTTCCGCCTTGTTGTACGTCCAGTTCCCCGTAAGGGCCCAACGAGACCCGAACGGCACCTCGACCCCCGCCTCGACGCCCTTCGACCTGCTCTTGCCGGGCGACTGCAGATAGCCGGAGAACGATACGAGGTCGAAGAAAATCTCGTCCTCGATGTCCTGATCGAAGTACGCGAGCTCGACGCGCAAACCGTTCGCGCCGAAGTACTCGAGCCCGACGTCGTAACCGCGGCTCGTTTCCTCCTTCAGAACGACGTTCGACGCGGGCGGAAACGCGAAATCGCGGTTGTAGGCGATCTCGTAGAGACTCGGCGGTCGGAAACCCGTGCCGTAGCTTGCGCGATATTTCAGCGTCGAGCCGTCACCGAGCGCCTGCACGTACGCGGCGCTCAGCCGGGCGCTCGTGTGCGTGCCGAAATCGTCGTTGTCGTCGTAGCGCGCACCGGCCGAGACGAAGAACGCCTCGCCGAGCCGGCCCTGATATTCGAAGTAGTAGCCCTTCTGATCCCGCTCTCGCGTCGGAGCCCCGACGACCTTCTCGGTCTGAAGGTCCACGCCATACGCGAGCGTGAGCGCGTCGGACGGACGGAAGCTTCCGATGTATTCGAACCGGCTCAGGTTGCCGTCCGCGGTGAACGCAATCGCGCCTTCGGCGAGGCTGTGCCGCAGGATATCACTCTCGCTGTAAGCGAGGATGTGACTCATGCGGTCGGTTCGATAATCGGCGGACAGCCGATAAGTCGTCTGCTCCGTCGTGGCCTCGCAGTCGTGCGTCGTCGTCGGGAAGCCGCAGCCGTCGAAGCGCACGGCGGCATCGATATCGCGCGCGACGAGCTGCACGCGCAGCGCGTCCGTCGCGTTCCAGCCGAGCTTCGCGTGCAACGTCGTGTTCTCGGCGCCGTCCCGGTCCCGAAGAAGCGCATCGGCGGTTTGCGCATTGAAGCCGTCCGTTTCGAGATCGGTGACCGAGACGAAGTAGTCGCCTTCGTCGCCGCCGCCGAAAAGGCTCGCGTCGAGCTTGCGCGTGTCGAAGCTCCCGTACTCGACGCCGAACCGTGCCCCGAGCGCTCCGGCACCGGTGCGCGTGAGGACGGTCACGACGCCGCCCGCGTCGGCGCCGTACATGAAGCCTTGCGGGCCGCGCAGCACCTCGACGCGCTCGAGGTCGGAGGTCGCGAGCAGGCTGTCGAATGCGGGTGCGACCTTGTCGGCGGTCGGATCCACGGCCTTGACTCCGTCGATGTAGAGCACCGTGCGGAACGCCTCTTCGCCGCGGATCCGCAGCGCCGTCGAGTGGCCTCGCCCGCCGCTGTTGCTGACGCCGATCCCGGGCTGCGTTCGCAAGACGTCGGCCAGCGAGTGGTAACCGCGAAGCTCGATCTCGGGTCCCGAGATCACGGAGACCGCGGTGCCGATCTGTCGCCGCGGTGTTTCGGTGACGCTCGCCGTGACGACGACTTCTTCGACGACATGCGCACCAGCGGCATCGGCCGCCCCCGGAGGAGCCGCGAGGCCCGACAGCACGGCAGATACGGCAATGGCCCTTACACGAAGAGAGGCGGCACGCCCGGCCCCGCGCCTCGCGAGTGCCTCCAGCTGCGTTCGCACCTTCATCGATTCCCTCCGTTCGACGGCGCATCGGCGCCCGTTGACGCGCGATTGTACGAGCGACCGTAAACCGTCCGGCGAAAAAGATCCGTTCCTTGACGCGAACGATGCCGAGTCGCCCGGCCCATGTTCGTCGCGTACCTCGTCCGTCGGGGCCGCGCTACGCCTCTAGTCTCCTCCGACGGGTTCACCGCGAAGCAAGCGTTGCCGATTGGCGACACTCGCGAAACTCCTTGCAGGATATGAAGTTCCGGTGCCGACCAGTGCCGCAGCGTCGCCGATCGACGACAGTCTTTTATCCTAAGTTATTGGAAGTACAGCGATTTTCTACCGGTTTCAGAGGTGCGGTTGCTATAATTCGTCGCACGTTCTTTTCTTCTTCCGAAACCTTTCTGATGCGCAAATCTTTTCTCGTTGTGCTCGCCGCGCTGCTCGGTACGCCTGCCGCGTCTCTCGCCGGCGCCCAGGAAGATTTTCGCGTGCTCGAGGTATTCGGCTGGGTAGAGCGCGTCAAGCTTCTCGACGGGAAATTGAGCGTCAAAGCGAAGTTGGATACCGGGGCAGCGACATCCTCGCTCGATGCGTCGAACATCGAGAGGTTCAAGCGCGGCGGCCGGTCCTGGGTCCGCTTCCTAGTGACCGACCCGGCGACGGGGGAAACGCTCGAGATCGAGAAGCCGGTCGTGCGCAACGTCCGCATCATTCGTCACGACGACGAGTCTCAACGCCGGCCCGTCGTGAAACTCGACGTGTGCTTCGGGCCGTTCCTCCGCGAGGTCGAATTCAGCCTCGTCGATCGCAGCAATTTCATCTATCCGGTTCTGCTTGGACGCAATGCGCTCGAGAACTTCGCGCTTGTCGACGCCGGTGCGACCTTCTTGAACTATCCGAGCTGCGATCGCGCCGCTCCCGGCGACGCTCGAAGCGGTGATCCATGAGGCGCTCACGCGGCTTCGTCGTCATCGCTCTATCGTTGATCGCCGCCGGCCTCGCGCTGATCGCGTGGAAGGTCAACGTGTACGGCTACCCGTTGACGCCGAACTCGATGAGCGAAACGTGGACCGTGCAAGCACGCCTTCGCGTGCGCCCGGGCGACGGTCCCGTCGGCGTCACGCTGACTCTGCCTTCGGCGACGCCGGGGTTCGGCCGTCTCCAGGAGGATTTCGTCTCGCGCGGGTTCGGCTTGGACGTGCAGGAAAACTCCTTTCTACGGAAGGCGACGTGGACGATACGGCGCGTGTCCGGCACGCAGACGCTTTACTACCGCGCGCAGATCTATCGGGATCGCAATCAGCAAGAGTTCGCCCCCGTCCCCGCTTACCCCGATGTGCCCGAGCTCGAGGAGCCTTTCGCGACGGCGTTGCAATCGATCACGGACGAAGTGCGGAGCCGCTCCGCCAATATCGCGTCGTTCGCCGCCGCCGTGCTCGCGAGGATCAACTCGGCGTCTCCGAGCGCGGAGATTCGCCTGTTCCTGAACGCTCCGGAGTTCGGAGGCGACAAGGTAGGTATCGCGCGCACGCTTCTCGCCGGCGCACGCATCCCGACCGAGCGCATCAACGGCTTTCTGCTGACCGAGGATGAGCCGAATGCGACGCCGGTCACGTGGCTCGCCGTGCACAACGAGCAGCAGTGGCTCTTTTTCGATCCTCAAAGCGGCCGACAGTATCTTCCGGAGAATCTCCTCGTATGGTGGCGGGGCGGAGACTCGCCCGTCGAGGTTTCCGGCGCCGAGCTCCAGAGCCTCGAGTGGTCGGTGCGCCGCAACGAGATCGGCAGCCTTGCGCTCGCGGAACAACGGGCCGAGCGCCACCAATTTCCGTTCGTCAACTTTTCGCTCTTGAGCCTTCCCGTGCAGACGCAGTCAGTGTACTCCGTTCTGCTCCTCGTACCCGTCGGCGCGTTCGTCATGGTTCTGCTGCGTAACGTCGTCGGCGTGCGCACGTTCGGCACGTTCATGCCGGTGTTGATCGCGCTCGCGTTCGAGGAGACGGGCATCGGCGCAGGGCTCTTGCTATTCGCGATCGTCGTCGCGCTCGGCCTTGTATTTCGCTTCTGTCTGGAACGACTGCGCTTGACGCTGGTGCCTCGCCTCACGGCCGTTGTGACGATCGTCGTGATTCTGATGATCGGGCTCAGCATGCTCAGCGCGCGGCTCGGTTGGGAGGTCGGGCTTTCGGTCGGTCTTTTTCCGATGGTCATTCTCGCGATGGTCATCGAACGCATGTCGATCATCTGGGAGGAGCGAGGACCGCAGGACGCCGTGCTCGAAGGCGCAGGCTCGGCGCTCGTCGCCACGCTGGCCTACCTCGTCATGGGACTCGAGCAGATTCGTTACATGACCATCGTCTATCCCGAGTTTCTGCTGATCGTGCTCGGGCTGACGATTCTGATGGGACGGTACTCGGGCTACCGGGTGACGGAGCTCTTCCGCTTCCGCGATCTCGCGCGCCCGGCAGAATCGACATGATCGGCCGATATCTCGCGCTGCGTCGAGCCGGCGTGCTCGGATTGAATGGCCGTAACGCCCGCTATATAGCGGTACACAATCCGCGCCGCTTCTATCCACTCGTCGACGACAAGATCCGCTGCAAAGAATTGCTGCGGCAGCACGGCATACCGGTACCCGCGCTGCTCGACGCGATTCGAACACAGTTCGAAGCGGGGCGACTCGGCAAGCGGCTCGAACGGCTGGAGCAATTCGCGATCAAGCCCGCCTGCGGCAGCCAGGGCGACGGCATCATCGTCATCGGCAGTCGTCGAAACGGTCTGTGGCTTTCGCCGAGCGGAAGCTCGTACTACTCGCTCGACGATCTGGAGTTTCATGTCTCCGGCATTCTGAACGGACTCTATTCGCTCGGCGGTCAACCGGATGCGGCACTGCTCGAGGGGCTCGTCCTTACCGACCCGCGATTGCGGACGCTCGCGCCGGAGGGGGTGCCAGACATCCGGATCATCGTCTACCGCGGCGTGCCCGTGATGGCGATGGTGAGGCTTCCGACGCGCCGGTCGGGCGGCAAAGCCAACCTGCACAGCGGAGGGATCGGTGCAGGGATCGCCATGGCGACGGGACGAACGCTGCGAGCAGTGATGGACGATCGCGTCATCGATAGTCATCCCGACTCCGGTCTGCCGATTCGCGACTTCGAAGTGCCGGAATGGAACGCGTTGCTCGAGCTCGCGGCAGCGTGTCAATCGGCTGTGAAACTCGGCTATCTCGGCGTGGACATCGTGCTCGACGCTACCCACGGTCCGCTCGTGCTCGAGCTAAATGCGCGCCCTGGGCTATCGATTCAGATCGCCAATCAAACCGGATTGGAGCATCGACTGAAAGCCGTCGACGGGTTATCGATCGACCTCGAGCGTTTGTCCCCGCGTGATCGCGCCGCGCTCGCGATGGAGCTGGCCGAAGGCGGTTGGAGGCCGGCGCGGGCCCGCCTGGCCAAGACCGTTCCGTTGCCGGTTGCCCCGCGACCCGCGCTCGCGTCACCGCCGCCGGAAGAGCAACCCCTGCCCCAACGGCACGCATCGTGAATTCACGTCTGTGCCGCGGCGGTGCAGAGCGCCTCGCCCACGGCTCGTGGCGACTTCACCGCCCGTATCCGCTCAGCTAGTCAAGTCAAACACTTCCTTCGAGAGGTCCGGGCACTTTCACGCGCTGGCGTGGTCGTTGCACCTGCCTCTGCGTAGCCCGAACTCGCATCGGCCTCGCCTCACTGCATCGAAGCGAGATCGAGCTTCGATTCGGAGGAGTTCACCGGCTCGTGCAACCACGGAGGAATGGAGCGATGTGCTCCTACCGTACCTGCCACAAGCTCATGGTCGCGGCGCAACCGAGGGGTGCTCGAGGCCGTGACGGGAGACGCCCCCGGCGCCGCGAGCGATTTTCGCGCGGCGCTAGCAGCAGGCGGCCTGATCAAAGCGGCGGACAGTAATCTCGAGCGAGTCGGGCGCGCGATGGCGGATCGATTGGCGATGACCGAAGCACGCTGACCGGCCGAAAGGAGGTGATCTGCGAAGTGTCGAAGGCGGCCCAGGGGCTCTACCTCCTCGGCCCCTGGCGCCTCCGATGACCGCTCGGATCTGTAGACCGGTCGTTGTCGAAGAACGATAGCTCTAGCGTCGACCGTTCAGCCAGCGGAATGTCGCGCGCGGCCGAGCAACTCGCCTAGCCGCGCCGGGCAAACTGGGCGACTGCTCTCCGCTCGCGAAGGAACACGAGTCCCAGCAGCCCCGCGGCAAAGAGCGCAAGCGTTTGCGGCTCCGGAACCGACACGGCGTCGTCGATCAAGATTCCGGCGAGAGCAAAATCGCTGAACTTGAAGTTGCCCGTACCCTGCGTCAGTCCGGCGAGGAACGAGATCGCGGTCGTCACCACCGAAACGTCACGCGAGTAGTAACCGATTCCGTCGGTCGCATGTCCCTCGTCGACGAACGAGATCCCGTCCATCACGACCGTGGCGAGCTCACCACCGCCGTTCGGGCCCTCGCCCGCGAAAAAGTCCAGGAAGTAATAGCCGAGCACCGTGACCGGCGCGCTGAAATAGACGTCAATGCGCTCGAGCCAGCTGATCTCGTCATCTCCGATTCCGATGCCGTCACCGTGGAGCGCCAGGTCGGCCACGGGCGCGTTCGGCGCTTCGCTGGCATTGAAGGTCATCGCACCGGTTGCCGAAAGCGTCACCTCCACGGACCCGTACGTACGCGAATAGGTCGTTTGGCCCTGCGCTGCGAGCCACGATGCATCCGTGAAGTCGATCATGATAGGCGCCGCGGAAGCCGACGAGCCGCCAAAGACGCCGAAGGCGAGAAGTGCCGCGGTAGCGAGCCATCCCTTGATCTTTTCGTTGTCCACTGCAGCTGCTCTCCAGAAAGACCTCGGTCCTTCTAAAGCAGCAATCATGCCAAGTGTCGATGCACGGCTGGCCGAGCCGCGAACGCCCGCTACCTTCCAGCTTTTTCGTGAAGCGCATCACACTCTCCCCTGGCAGTCGAAGAATTACGTTAAATGAGCGCCTGCCCTCTGCAGCGGCCGAAGCGGCAGATCGTAAGAAATGCCGACACCGCCTCCGTTTCCATCCGCCTTTCGTTCACGTATGAGGCGATGCGCTCCACTCGCTCGCCGCTCGTCGAGCTTCGGCGGCAATCGCGAGGACGCTACGGTTTCAACGCCCCAGGCACTCTTCGGCCCGCCCGAGAGCCTTCTGCGCGTGCACATCGCGTCCGGAACGGCGTGGTACGATTTCGCGAGATTGCGGCGCAGATAATGCCGGACCTCGGTCCGGCCCAACGACAACGGAACGCTCCGATGAACGAGAACCAGCGTAAGCTCACGTTCCCGATGCTGACCTCCTTCACCGCGCTCGCGCTCGGGTGCGGAATCTGCGCGGCCGAGGTCGATACGGAATCCCCTTTCTACGTCAGCGAAGGCCACTGCGAGTCCACGCCGCGGCTTCCGTCCGGTCTCGTACCCTCCTGGAACGGCTGGGGACCGACCACCACGAACACGCGCTTCCAGCCGGCCGAGAAGGGAGGCCTGACGGTCGACGACGTGCCGCGCCTCAAGCTCAAGTGGGCCTACGGCCTGCCGCGCGAGCAGCAGGCGCGCGGCCAGCCGTCGGTGATCGGCGGCCGACTGTTCGTCGGCTCGCAGGCCGGTGCAGTCTATGCGCTCGATGCAAAGACGGGCTGCACGCATTGGCAATTCTTCCCGGAGGCCGGGCTTCGCAGCGCGACGTCGGTCGGCCCTCATACGTTCGACGACGGCCGCGAAGGTTATGCCGTGTATTTCGTCGACAGCCGCGCGAACGTTTACGCGCTCGATGCGGATACCGGCGAGCTGATCTGGCGCACCCAGGTCGAGGACCATCCCTCCCGTCGCGGCACCGGTGCATTAACTCTGCACGACGGCATGCTGTACGTTCCGATGACGGGGATCGGCGAAGCGATGAGCGGCGCGGATCCCGAGTACGCGTGCTGCACATTCCGCGGCAGCATGACGGCCGTCGACGCCAAGACCGGCGAGATCGTCTGGAAAACTTATACGGTCGACGAGCCCAAGCCGCGCGGTAAGAGCACGAAGGGCGTGCAGCTGTATGGCCCGGCCGGCGTCGGCATCTGGAACGCGCCGACGGTCGACGTGAAACGCGGCCTGATCTATTCCGGAACCGGCCCCGCGTATGCCGATCTAGGCACGACGCCGCCGACGACCGATGCCGTCATCGCGTTCGACATGAAAACCGGCGAGATGGTGTGGGTCAACCAGCTCACGCCGGATGTCTGGCTGATGAGCTGCGACGACGTCGACGACAACCCGAATTGCCCGACCGTGCAGGGCCCCGACCTCGACTTCTCGGCGTCGCCGATCCTCACGACGACGTCGGAAGGCAAAGACATCATCGTCATTCCGCAGAAGTCCGGCATGGTCTACGGCCTCGATCCCGACGCTAACGGCAAGCTGCTCTGGAGCTACCGTGCGGGCCCCGGCAGTGCCGTCGGCGGCGTGTGGGGCAGCGCCGTCGAAGGCGACCGCATGTACGTCGCGGTCGGCGGCTACCGCAACGAGGAAACCGGAGGCATTCACGCGATCGACATCCGGACCGGGGAACGTATCTGGTACACGCCTCCGCAGCCGCTTCTGTGCTCGCAGGGTCCGGGCTGCAGCGCGACGCAATCCGCGGCCGTCACGGCCATTCCGGGCGCGGTGTTCTCGGGCTCCGCCGACGGAGGCCTGCGCGCCTACGCGGCCGATACCGGCGAGGTGATCTGGACGTTCGACGCGAATCGCACGTTCGAGACCGTCAACGGCGTCGAGGGCCGAGGAGCATCGTTCGACGGCCCCGGTCCCGTGGTCGCCGACGGCATGCTCTACGTGCTTTCGGGCAACGCCGGCTTCGTCGGGCGCCCCGGCAACGTGCTCCTCGCGTTCGCTGTCGAATGACGAACGCATATCGCCGCGGCCGTATCGACCTCGCTCGAGCGAGGTCGAAGGGCGCCCGTCAGCGTTTCGCGTCCAAGATCGCGAAAAGCTGGTCGACGCCTCCGGCTCCCTCGTCGTAAAGCAGCGCGCCGAGCTCGAAACGCGCCGGCGGATCGAGCTGCGGGCCCGTAAGCAACGTGTCGAACGTCGCCCCGCCGAGAACGCGGCAGGCCAACGTCAAGTACAGGCGATCGAGCACGCCATCGACGAGCAGCGTCCTCAGGATCTCTCCGCCGCCGATCAATGCGATGTTCCGGTGCCCCTCACGGGATAGCGCCTCGATTAGCCTGCGGCCTTGCACGCGAATGCCTTCACCGACCCTGAGCACGCCCGCTCCCTCCGACTCGAGCGCGGCCGCTCTGCGTCGATCTGCGGCGTTACCGGTCGCGACGTAGACGCGGCGGCCGGATGCCGCGAGCGCGCCGAGAGACGGAAGGTCGAGACTTGCGGTGACGATGGCGACGGCGGGCTGCGGCGGTAAACCCCGCACGCGGCGCCACTCGTGCAAGTCCGCGTACCGAGGCTTCGTGCTCAGCGGAAAGCTGCGAGAGGAGACGCCGCGCGGGAGCCCGCGAACGTATCGTCCGCTCGTGATGAGCACGTCCGCGCTCGCCAGGAGCTCCTGAAAGAGACGAAAGTCGCGCGGGTTCGCGATCGCGGCCGGCACGGTGAGCCGATCGCTCGAAGGCGCCGGCAGCGAGATCCGCCCGTCCAAGCTCGCAATGAAGTTCGCGTAGACGAAACGTCTCCCGGCAGCGAGCGGCGGCCCGAGCGGCTCACCCAGGTAGAGCCCTTGCAGCGGCACGTGCATTGACGGACCCGGGAGGATCCGCAACAGGGGTTTCTCCCGCTCGTCCTGCCGCATGACGCTCGCCTCGACGCCCGAGCGGCGATGACGTTCCCCGCTCACGGCTTGTGACCGGGCTCTATGTCGCGCGCCTCCTGGTAGGTCAATTGATCGGCTCCCTTGCTCGAGGCCGTGTCCAGAGGCTCGAGCAGAAAACCGACATGATCGCCGAGATCGAGCTGCCGGAGCACCGCTCCCGCAAACCAACGCTCGCAATCCTCGAGGATCGGTACACCGTGCGCCGAGTGCCACCGCACTCGAGCGAACTTGTCGACCTCGTCACCGGTCTCTCCGCCGAAAAGCTCCGCAAGATGCTTGTGCCGGTCCTCGACGACGTGCACCGCCAGGACGCCCGAGCTCCGCGCGAGCGCATACGTGTGATTCTTCTTCGAGAGGCATGCGAGGAATCGCGGCGGATGAATGCTGCACTGCGTCGCGAAGCCGATCAGACAGCCCGCGCGCTCACCTTCCACGGCGGCGGTCACGACGTAAAGAGGATAGTTCAGTGTCGCGACGAGTCGCTCGAACGCCGTCATCGGCGGCCCCTCTCTCCTGCGGCACTCGCGAGATCCGTGCATCGGAACGACTCAGGAGCACCGATCGCGTCAGCGATGCATGCAGCAAGAACGGTGCCACACGGTCTCCCCCGCTCGTCACCGTTTCGACCCTGGCCTTTCGCCCGCGGCTATACTGCGCCTACCACGACGAGGCAACCGAGATTCCGACCGACTCGGTCGAGCTGCGTCAATCGGGGGGGGACTGCACAATGAGAAAATCGTGGTTCGCGGTCATATTGCTCGTCCTGCCGCCTTCCTTCGCGCACGCTCAGCATCGTCTGCCGGCGACACCAAGCACGGTGGTGTGGGGCTACTACGACGCCGCATCGGAACCCGTGCTGCGCATCGAATCGGGCGAGACCGTCGAAGTGCATACCCTGATCGTGACCGGCCCGGACGAGCTCGAAGCCGCCGGCGTCGCGCCTGAGGACGTCGAAACGGCACTGCGCGACGTTCATCGGGAGGTCGCTAGGGAAGGCCCACACATCCTCACGGGCCCGATCTACATCGAGGGCGCGATGCCCGGCGACGTGCTGGAAGTCCGCATTCTCTCGGTGCGGCCGGCCGTCCCCTATGCGACGAACACCTTTGCCGGCCGCGGCCTACTCCCCGATGACTTCCCTCACAGCAGAACGCGAGTCTTCGAGCTCGATCTCGAGCGAGGCGTGGCGATATTCAGCGACGGTATCGAGATTCCGCTCCGACCGTTCTTCGGGAGCATGGGCGTCGCGCCGCCTCCGGAAGTCGGACGCTTGAGCAGCGTGCCGCCCTGGAAACACGCCGGGAACCTCGACAACAAGGAGCTCGTCGCGGGCACGACGCTGTTCATTCCGGTGCACGTACCGGGCGCATTGTTCCATGCCGGCGACGGTCATGCGGCTCAAGGCGACGGCGAGGTCAGCTTGACTGCGCTCGAAACCTCGCTGATCGGGACTTTCCAGCTCAACGTCCGGAAGGACATGACCCTCGAGTGGCCTCGGGCGGAAACTCCCGAGGCCTATATCACGATGGGCATGCACGAGGATCTGCTCGAAGCCGCGCGGATCGCGGTACGGGAGATGATCGATTTTCTGCAGACCGAAAAGGGTTTGTCGGCCGACGATGCTTACATGCTCACGAGCGTCGCGGTCGATCTTCGCATCACTCAGCTCGTCGACGGCAATCTGGGAGTTCACGCGATGCTGTGGAAGTCCCTCTTCGTCGATTGACCATCCCCCGCGGCGGCGATCCGCGCCGCGCTTCTCATGAGGCAGGTCCGATCGGCCCCGGGTAACTGACCTCCTCCAGCTTGCCCGTGTCGACGTCGTAGATGAAGCCGCGCACGGAGATCGCGTCCGGTCCGCTCGTCGGCAGCCACGGGTGGTTCAGAATCGCGGAGATGCCCCGTCGCACGTCCCAGCGCAGCCGTTCTCGTGCCTGCTCGTCGTCGGCGTCGAGCGGATGCGGATCGCCGCGAAACGCATGAAAGGCTGCAGGTGAGGCCGCGGATTGTCCGGGGCTCACGAACGCCCGTCCGGTCGCGTGCGCGAGCGCCTTCTCGGCCGCCTGATCGCCCTCGAGGCCCGCCTTGAGCAGATCGTCGGTGAACGCGAGCATGCCGCAGCGCGTGTGGTGAATCAGCACGAACTCCTTCGTGTCGAGCAAGTGGTGCGAGATGACGAGGTTGCGAATCGCATCCTCGTTGATGACCCCGCCGGCGTTGCGAATGACATGAGCGTCTCCGGTGCGAAGGCCGAGCAGATCCTCGACATCGATGCGAGCGTCCATGCACGCGACGACGGCAAGCCGCTTCGCCGGCTGAATCTTCTGTTTCCCGGGATGCTTGGATTCATGCACCGCCTCGCCCGCAGCATAGCGTTCGTTGTTCTTCAACAGCTCGTCGATGATGCTCGCCATCACGTACGCCCTCCGACTGATTCCTCACGCGATGAGCGTACGCCACGGCTTCAGAGGCAGCTAGACGAAATAAGCCGAAGCATATTCCCTGCGCTATGCACTTCGCGCGGGCAAGCCTCGTCATGCGGCCGGGCAAGGCACGGCCGCATTCCAAGCCGATACGGAAGCGGCTGGATCGCGATGAGCAGGTGCTCCGCGCTCCGTCGGATGTAGTGCGGTCGAAACGGGCGCGCGCCTCGCGGCGCGCGCCTCTTCTCGATCAATAAAAGTTGTATTGCAGCGTGATGCCGAACTCGCGCGGCCGGCCTCGATACTCCGCCACGGCGCTCCGCATCACCGAGTTGATGCCGATCGTCGGCCCGCCGGCCGTCCAGTAGCCTCGTCCGAACGATTGCGCGTTGTTAGCGTAGATTTCGTCCGTCAGGTTATTGCCGTACAACGAGGCCGTCCAGCGCCCATCCCGGCTCGTATAGCGCACCACCGCATTCAACAACGCATATCCGTCGAGCCGATACCGCGAGTCGCGGAACCAAGTCGGCGTGGCGGACGGGCAATTCAAGGCTGCCGCCTGTTCCTCCGTCATGCCGCCCGAGTGCGTCTCCTGAGGGCCTATCCGGGAGTAGCTCAAACCGATCGAGAGACTTCCGCCGCCCGCGATCGGCACGTTGTACCGGCCGCCCCAAGTGACGCTGCGGTCGACGGGGGGCGGGAACAGGAAGAATCCGTTGTTCACACACGGATCGTGCATCCTGTAATCGACCCAGCCCGCCGACGCGTCGAGCATGAGCCGTTCGGTCAACGCAAACGACGCTTCGAGCTCCATGCCGTCGAGATCCACGTCCCCCTGATTGACGAGCTGAATGACGAACCCCGTCGGCGCCGCATCGTCCGGAACCGCGGACGCGCCCTGTCGGTTAGTGAAGTCCATGTCGAAGTACGTGGCGTTGAACCGCAATCGTCCGTCGAGCCACTCGGTCCTGATACCGGCCTCGTTGTTGATCAGCCTTTCCGGAGGTATCGCCGCGGCCGGCGGACGAACGTGGTACGGGCAAGGGGTGACTTGCTCCACGCATTGAGCCGCGGGTGCGGTAAACGATCCGGCGCGGAACGCCTTCGAGTGCGTGACGTACGCCATCACATCGTCCGTGATCCGATAGTCGATCGTCGCCCGGCGATCGACCTCGGTCCAGCTATCGTCGCCGCGCACGGTCGTCGACACCCCGTCCTCGGGAATGAAAAGATCAGACGCGTACTCGGTGCTCGTGAAATCCTTGCTATCGTGCGAGAAGCGTAGACCGAGCGTCACGTTGAGCCGGTCGGTCGCGTGCCACGTCGCATTGGCGAACACGCCGTAGGCTTCGGCCGTTTGCCGCGTTTCGTTATCCCCGCTGACGCGAAGCCGCGGCTCCGCGCAGAAGGGATCCGTGCCAGGGCAACCCCATTGATTCCCGTTGGGGTTGCCGCCCGTCATCGGGTTGAAGGTGCTCGAGCCATACGCCGTCAGCAACGCATTTCGCGGCGACTCCGAATCCTCACGGAAGTAATTCAAGCCCGTCACGAACGACAATCCACCGTCCAGCAGATCGAGGTTGAACTGAAACTCCTGATAGAAGACCTCGGATTCCACCTGTTCACGGCGATGCTCCATGCCAAGGAGCTGCCAGTCGCTCACGCCGTCGCTCGAAAACTCGGAGATCCCCGTCGTCGAGATCATCGTGACGCGATCACCGATCCGCCAGGTTATATTCGCGTCCACCTGGAGATAATCGTTCTTGTTCCACTGCCGGCACAGGTCGTCCCAATCGGGATCCGGGCCGTCCAGGAAACAGAAGTCCGGCATCGTGAAATCGTCGAGCAAGAGCCTCGGATCATCGTGTCGCAGCCGTTCCTGACCGAACTGCTCGAGGAAATCCGACATCCAGTCGGCGTAATTGCCTTCCCAGCAGATATACGGGTTCGCTGCGTCGAACGGACAGGCCGGTTCCATATTGAAACGGACCATGTCCGTCGGGCTGCCTTCCGATTCCGAGTCGGTGTGCAGCACGCCGAATCGTGCGGTCACCTTATCGCTCGGCTCCCAAGCGAGCTGCAGCCGAAGAATCGTATCCTCGGAGTCCCCGAGATTCTGCGGTCCGCGCCGAACGTAGCCGTCTTGACGGAGCCGTGCCGCCTGGGCGCGAAAGAACACTTCGTCGCTGAGCGGCACGTTGATCATGCCCGTGATGTCGAAGTGATCGAAATTGCCGCCGGTGACGCGCAGGTATCCTTCGCGCTCCGCGTGAGGCTGTCGGCTGAACACGCGGATCGCGCCGCCGGTGCTGTTTCGGCCGAACAGCGTGCCTTGCGGGCCGCGAAGCACCTCGATACGTTCCACGTCGAGAACGCGCATCACCGGCCCCGTGGTCCTGGGCATGAAGACGTTGTCGATGTAGAACCCGACGCCGCGCTCTCCGGTTGCACCTCCTCCGCCGCCTACGCCGCGAATCTGGTAATTCGGCGACGTATTACCCGTGCCTCGAGAACCCTTGATATCGAGGTTCGGGGTGGCGTTCGCGAGCTCCATCATGTCGCGTACGCCCTTGAACTCCAGGCCCTCCCCCGTGAACGCGACGACCGAGATCGGCGTATCTTGAAGCGACATCTCGCGCCGCTCGGCCGTGACGATGACTTCTTCGAGCTGCGCGTGAGCCGCACCGGCGGCAAGCGCACCGCCGCCGACGAGACCGAGCAGGACTTCGCGAGCGAGCGGCGACCGCCGTAGCCCGCCTACGGTACCTACAGACCTTCTCATTGCTTCTCCCCCTCGAGCATGAGACGTTCAACGCCGAGACACGGGCGCGTGGCCGCGACCGTCCGGCGCATCAGAGACTCTATACCGGTTCCGGGCTTCGAGAAACGGGAAAGATGCGAATCGAGAAGCGCGGGGGTACGGGGCGGTTAGGAAGGCTTTGCAACGGCCTCGACGATCGAGTAATTCGACCGTGTGGGGATGACGCGCTCGAGCTCGAAGCCGACGCTCCGGAGCAGCTCTTCGTGCTCCGAGACGGTCCGTTCGCGGCCGCCCGTGGTGGCGAGCATGATCACGTCGAGCACTTTGCCGAACTCCCGGCCGGGACCCTCCCCGATCAGCGCTTCCACGATCAGCGCTCGCGCTCCGACCGGTGCCGCGCGCCGCAGCGCGGCGAGAATCCGCGCCGCGCGGTCGTCCGGCCAGTCGTGCAACAAGTCCATGAGCAGGTACGTGTCCGCTGCGGGCAGCGGGTCCGTGAAGAAGTCGCCCGCGATCGTCTCGAAGCGAGCCGATCGCAGATGGGCGATTTCGGCGACGACCTGAGGCAGGTCGAACAGCACGCCCGTGGCGTGCGGCACGTGCTCGAGGATCGCGCGCAGAAGATGCCCATGCCCGCCGCCGATGTCCGCGATCCGCTCGCAGCGGCTGAAATCGTACGCTTCGATGATCGCGGGCACCGCTCGCCGTGACTTGCCGACCATCGCCTCGTTGAACACCGCGCCGTCCTTCGGGTGCTCGCGAAGGTAGTCGAGCATCGCCGGCCAGCCGCCCGCGGGCTTGCCGGTTCGCGCCGCGTGCGCGAGCGCCGTGAAGCCTCCCCACATCGGCTCGAGCCCGTGCATTCGTACGAAAGACCGGAGCGACTGCGGATGGTCGCTGCGGAGCAAGCGCGATGCCGCCGTATGAACATATCCGCCGTCTTCGTACGCGAAGACGCCATGCGTCGAGAGGAGCCTGAGCATCCGGTTCAACGCGTCGGCGTCGAGACCGGTCCGCTCGGCGAGCACGGCGGCCGAGGTGCGTTCCTCGTCGAGCGCATCCGCGACGCCGAACTCCGCGATCACATGCAGGCAGCGTGCCGCGATATGGCCGTGCGCGAGGTCGACGAGCGATTGAACGGGGTTGCTCATGGAGGGGGCGAACGCCTCGCGGGCTACGAGCTCGATGCGGCGTCCGCCGTCCTAATCGCGTCCCTGGCGAGACTCGATCGCGATGCCGTACGTCGGATCGCAATCGTACGGGTAGACGTGGTCGTCGCCGCGGCGAAACGTCATGATCCGCGCGGCCCTTCCGACGAACGAGCCCGGGTCCTCGAATTCCTGCGTGACGATAAGGGTGTTCGGGTCCGCGAGGCGGAAGCGCTCGAGCAGCCGCACGTCCTCGCTGTGATCGACGCCGTTGTTGAACAGCGTGGCGGGCGAGAGCTTCGCCGTGTCGACGACGAGCGTGTCGCCTTCCCAGCGCCCGAACGAATGACCGGTGTGCGAATGGGGCCAATCGTCCGGGTGCTCCGTTTCGTTCATGAAGACGATCCGCACGAGGTCGAAGTACTCGAGCTTGATGACGATGAGGTCGCGGCCCTCGAAGATCTCGATCGGAAACGGCCCCTGCATCGCGTAGATCACGCTGGGCGGACGACACGTCAACGACGGGTCCGTCTGATTCGCGGGATCGTAATCCTTCGCCGCCTCGCGCAGGTGCTCGTGCACTTCGAGGCCGCCGTAATCTCCCGGCGGAAACTCGACCGCTCCCGCGTCGGCGAGGAGCACCGTGCCTTCGGGGAACAGGGCGATCAGCTCGGCCTCGGCGGGCGTCGGCGCACGGCGAGGCGGCGTCGGCCCCGGCGCCAGCGACCAGAAGCCTGCGATCCCGTGCCCCTCCGGGGCCTGGGCGTGAAGATCCTTCGGCGCGAACGCGAGCGCGAGCGCGCAGCCGCCGATCGCGAAGAAAACGTTGAGCGTGCGCATGTCAGTTATTCGTTCCCGGCGGCAAGCCGATCTCCGTGCCGTCCTCTCGGAAGGCACGCGTGATGCGAATCAGGAAGCTCCCGTCGATCGAAGGCAT
Source organism: Gammaproteobacteria bacterium (assembly GCA_017577365.1). Lineage (GTDB taxonomy): Bacteria > Pseudomonadota > Gammaproteobacteria > Steroidobacterales > Rariloculaceae > ZC4RG20. The sequence continues at coordinate 18,773 of PKRJ01000003.1, forward strand.
CCCTTCGAGCTTCACCTTCTCGCCGGGCTTGAAGCTCGACTGGCTCCAGCCTCGTCTGCGCAAGACCGAAGGCGACGTCGTCTCGGCCGTCCACTCCTGCTTCTCGCCGCCCTCGCCTTCGACCTCGAGCTTCAGGATCGCGTGCGGGTTCGTGAACCGAAACTCCTTGACGGTACCCTCGATCGTGATCCGCTCGTCGACCTTGTAGAAAACCGGCGCCGAGTGGTGCGCGGACGCCGTTCCGCCCCCTGCCAGAAGCCCGAGCACGATCAGAAGCTTAGAAAGTCGAACCATAGTGACGTCGTCTCCCGCGAAGTCGCATCCTGCGGAGGCCCGAGAGCGCGCTCGGGCCGTTCGCCGATTCTCGCATTCTCAACGTTGCCCCCGCGAGCCCGTTATCCAGTCCGTGTGCAAATACTGGTCTCCCCGCGCTCCGAATCGGCCGACTCCCGACGCCGACTCCGACACGCATCGGAACGCGCTCGGGACTCGCACAATTTAGCGAAGAGGCGCCGCCCATAGAAGTTTTGCGGCTTGCGCAAGATTTCTTAAGTAGCTATTCGAGAAATCCGGCGCTCTCTGCGCGTCCCGCCCCGTTGACACCGTGTGCCCGCATAGCCGACTCTCGGGCCGACATACGAACGACCAACACGAAAGGGGGAACACTCATGCGACTCGAGCTTCGCTCGCCGCGACAGGCAGCCATCGCGGCGCTCGCGTCCTGCCTCATCGTCGCGCTCGGCTTCCAAGCCGCTTACGCACAGCCGTCTCAGCGAGCTTGGGCGAGCGACCCGCGCGCAGAAGATCGCACCTATCATTTCGCCGACACCGGAGAAGATCTTCCATACTGCGTTTTCGCCTCGTCGAAGATTTCTCCCGACCGGCCCGCGCCGCTGATCGTTTCCTTGCACGGCCTCGGCGCTCCGCCGCAAATCATGTGTAACTCGACCGCGGTCGATCTCGCCGAGGAACGAGGCTATATCCTCGTGGCGCCGATGGGCTACAACGTCGCGGGTTGGTACGGCTCCCCCGTCTTGAGAGGCCCGCGCGGGCGCAGCTTCACCGCCGAGGACGCGCCCGAAAACCTCTCGGAGCTCAGCGAGAAGGACGTGATGAACGTGCTCGCGCTGATCCGCGAGGAATTCAACGTCGACGAGAACCGCATCTATCTGACGGGCCACTCGATGGGCGGCGCGGGCACGCTCTATCTCGGCTCGAAGCACGCCGACATTTGGGCCGCGATCGCACCGGTCGCGCCCGCCGCCTTCGCGATGACAGAGAACCGCGCCGAGATACTCGAGAAACTCAAGGCGGCCGGCGTCCCGGTCATGGTAGTCCACGGCCGCGACGACGAGCTCGTGCCCGTCGATCTTGCGCGCACGTGGGTCGAGACGATGGAGGAGATCGGACTAGAGCACGAGTACGTCGAGCTGCCGGGCGTGACGCATGGTCCCGTCATCACCGCAAGCCAGGAGCACATCTACGCGTTCTTCGACAAGCACTCGAAATGAGTCGTGCCGACCGTGTCCGACGCGGAAGCGCTGCGGAGCGCACCGTCGTGCGCCTGAACGTTTCATTGCCGAGAAACAGGTGAAGCGATGCTGATCAACGAGCCGATCGCTTGCGCAGAGATGTTGATTAGAAGGCCGGTCAGTCAAGTCTTCGAAGCATTCATCGAACCGGCTATCACGAGCCGGTTCTGGTTCACGCGCGGCGATCGTCGGCTGGAAGAAGGGGAAACGATCACCTGGTACTGGGACATGTACGGTGTGTCGGCCGAGGTCGCCGTGAAATCGATCGAACGAGACAGGCGGATACTCATCGGGTGGCCGAACCCCGTCGAATGGACGTTTCAGCCCAAAGACGAGCGCACCACCTTCGTGCGAATCGTGGAGTCGGGTTTTTCCGGCACCGATGACGAGAAGGTTGCGAGGGCGATCGATTCGATGGGCGGCTTCACCCTCGTTCTCGCGGGTTGCAAGGCCTACCTCGAGCACGGAATCGAGCTCAACCTCATCGCCGATCACAACCCCGGCGCCAACGCGAGCGGCGATGCCTAGAGCCGGCGCGCGCTAACTCGGGCCCCCGCCACACCGCATGCCGACCCTACCGCCGTGCTTGCCGGATGCGCGGCACGAAGCCCGCGGCGACGCGCCGCCAAGCGGCGCCGCGGCTACCTTGCGCGTCCGTATAAGGAAAACGCCCCGCGCAGGGGCCGGAAGTGCAGGAACTAAGTGGAGCGGGAAACGGGACTCGAACCCGCGACCCCAACCTTGGCAAGGTTGTGCTCTACCAACTGAGCTATTCCCGCCCGTTCTGGAGATTGGGCATTGTACCTCAGGTTGGACCTCGAGTCCTCCCCGGGCACATCGGCGCGTTATTGTAACCGGACTCGGCGAGCCCACAAGCCCCGGCGCGAATTCCGCGCCGCGTATACCGGGAGCGCGGTGAACTCCCGAGCTTCCCTTCCGCACCGCGGTTCAGTCCCCTTCCCGCTCGATCGAGCAGCAATGCGGGCCTTCGAGCGGCGCCGCGGATAGCACGGATCCGGTGATCTCGTTCGGCCGAAACACCGTGCACCCCTTGAGGCCGAGCGCGTGCGCCCGCTCGTAAATGCTCGCGAAATCCTCCCTGGGGATGTCCGGCGCGACGTTGATCGTCTTCGAGATCGAGTTATCGACGAGCGGCTGAAGCGCGGCGAGCATCGCGAGGTGTGCCTCGGGAGAGAGCTCCCCCGCCGTGACGAATGCGGGCGGCAAACCGCCGTTCCGCTCTCGGCGCCAAAGCGAGTAAGCGAAATCGACGGTACGCCGTTTCTCCGGCGTGCCGTCCCGACTCAGCACGCGTCGCTCCCCTTCCGCGGCGTACACGGGCTCGATGCCGCTCGACACGTTGTTCGCCAGCAGGCTGATCGTGCCCGTGGGCGCAATGGCCAGCAAATGACTGTTCCGAATGCCGCGACGCGCGATGCCGTCGCGAATATCGGCCGGCAGCTCCGAGACGAAGCGTCCCGCCAGATACGCGTCTCGATCGAAAGCCGGGAACGCCCCCTTCTCTTCCGCGAGCGCGATCGACGTCCGGTACGCCGCGTTGCGTACGCGCTCGAGCGTCTCGGCCGCGAGGGCGCGGCCGGCATCGCTGTCGTAGCGCAGCCCGAGCATGATCAGCGCGTCGCCGAGCCCGGTGATCCCGAGCCCGACGCGGCGCGTCGTGCGGGCCCGCTCCGCCTGCTCGGGCAACGGATACTCCGACACGTCGACGACGTTATCCAATAACCGCACCGCGACGGGCACGATCTCCTCGATGGCCTCGATATCGAGCCGTGCCGATCGCGTGAACGGCTCGCGCACGAACGTCGCGAGATTGATCGAACCCAGATCGCACGCGCCGTAGGCGGGCAGCGGAATCTCCCCGCACGGATTCGTCGTCGTGATGTGCTCGCAGTAGTAGAGGTTGTTGACTGCGTTGATGCGATCGACGAAGAGCACGCCCGGCTCCGCCGAGTCGTAGGCCGCGTCGATGATCCGTTTCCAGAGCGCCCGCGCCGATACGCGCCGCACGACGCGGCACGGAACCTCGCTATCGCGGCCTGGCCAGCGGAGGCGGCGCGTCTCGCCGGCGACCGTCTCGCCGCCGTCGAGCGGAAAGCACAACGGCCACTCGGCATCCGCGGCGACGGCCGCCATCAGCTCGTCCGTGACCTGAACCGAGACGTTGAAGTTTCTGAGCGCGGTCGGATCGCGTTTCGCGTCGATGAACTCCTCGACGTCCGGGTGATCGCAGCGCAGCGTACCCATCATCGCGCCGCGGCGCGCACCGGTCGAAAGGAGCGTCGCGCACATGGCGTCCCAGACTTTCATGAACGACACCGGGCCCGATGCGATCGTGCCCCGGGTCGCGGCCTCCGAGCCCCGCGGCCGTAGCGTCGAGAAGTCGACGCCGATGCCGCCGCCGCACTGCATCGTGATCGCGCCCTGCTTCAGGTGCTCGAAGATCGACTCGATCGAGTCGTCGATGTAGCCCATGACGAAGCAGTTGAAGAGCGTCGTCCGGCGCCCCGTTCCGGCGCCGGCGAGAATCCGCCCGGCGGGGATGAAGCGAAAGCCGACGAGCGCGTCGAGAAACGCGCGCGCCCAGTGTTCCCGATCGTGCGGCTCCGCGGCCGCGACGGCTCGGGCCACGCGCCTCCAGGTCTCCTCGATCGACGCCTCCGGCGCCCCCTCGGCGGGAACATGCCGGTACTTCGTCGACCAGATGTGGTAGGCGAGCTCGTCGTAAAGCATCACGCGCGCCTCCTGGCGTAAGGCTCGACGTCGAACCTCTACGCTAACAGGCACGCGGCGCGCGCAAAAGCCGCGCGACCGGCGGGACCGGGGAAATGGGTCGCGAGAACTAGCGGGACTTCGCCGAGCTTTCCGGCTTGTCCGAGCCCGGCCTCGCCGGGCCCTCGGAAGGCTTACCCGAATTCTTGACGCGATTGACCGCCTGCACGAGCTCCGCCAGCGAGCGCATTCTGAGCTTGCGCATCACGCGCGCGCGATGCAGCTCGACGGTTCGCTGACTCACGCCGAGATCCATCGCGATGACCTTGTTCGCCTGCCCGCGCACGACGCGTTCCATGACCTCGGTCTCGCGGGGCGTCAACGTGCGCAGCCGCTCGAGAATCGCCTTCTCCTCGAGCCTTGCCGCGCGGCGTCCCTTCTCCTGCTCGAGCACCTGGTGGATGCGGTCGAGCAGCTCCTGGTCGCTGAACGGCTTCTGGATGAAATCTACCGCGCCTCGCTTCATCGCGGTCACGGCCATCGGCACGTCCCCATGTCCGGTGATGAAGATCAGCGGCGCATCGATTCCGGATTCGAGCATCCGTTCCTGCAGCTCTAGCCCGTTCATGCCCGGCATGCGTATGTCGCTGACGATGCAGGCGAGGCGCTCCGGATCGTATGCCTCGAGAAAATCGAAAGCCGAGGCGAACGCTTCGCAGGCGAGGCCGGCCGACTCGAGGAGCATCGTCAAGGAGTCGCGCACCGCCTCGTCGTCGTCGATCACGTAGACGAAGGACTCGTTGGCGTTGGTCACGATCTTTATCCGTCCGCTGCCGGCAGCTCGAGGGAGAAAACCGTGCCCCCCTCGGGGTTGTCGCCGTAATCGAGCTTGCCGCCCGAAGCTTGCGCGATCGTCCGGCTGATGGCAAGACCGACGCCGAGCCCAGTCGCCTTGGTCGTCACGAAAGGATCGAAAATATTCTCGCCGAGCGACTTCGGCACGCCCGGGCCGTGATCCGTCACCGACACGCGCACGCCCCCGTCCGCCGAGCGGCTCGTCTCGACGATGATGCCGCGGTGGCGAGCGGGCCCGCCGCGCATCGCATCGACGGCGTTTCGGGTGAGATTCAGCAGGACCTGCTGGAGCTGCACCGCGTCCGCGCGCACCTTCGGCAGATCCGTACCGTAGCGCACCTCGAAACGGATACCCGCGGCATGTGCGTCCGCTTCCATCAGGTCGCGGATGTCGGCCACGACCCGGTTCATGTCGAGCGTCTCGGTGACGCTCTCCTGCCGGCGAATGAACTTTCGCACGTTCTCGATGACCTGACCGGCCCGGCGCGCCTGCGTGTCGATCTTCTCGGCGATCGTCGCGAGCGCCGCCGTATTCGTCGGGTCGCGCTCGAGCAGGCGGCGCACGGTCTGCGCGTAGGTCGCGATCGCCGAGAGCGGTTGGTTGATCTCGTGCGCGATGCCCGCCGCCATCTCGCCCATGAGGTTGAACCGGTCGACCTGCGCGAGCCTGAGCTCGAGCGAGCGTGCATGCTGCTCCGCCCGCTTCTGCGCGGACAAGTCGCGAATGATCGCCACGAATCGGCGCCGCTCGCCGCTGCGCGCTTCGCCGACGGACAGCATGATCGGGAAGACCGTGCCGTCGGCGCGGACCGCCTCGACCTCGCGCCCGACGCCGATGAGCTTCGCCTGCCCCGTCTCGAGGTAACGCCTCATGTACTCGAGGTGGCGGCTCTTGTCGGGCTCGGGCATGAGAATCTCGACGCGGTTGCCGATCGCTCTCTCCGCGGGAACCCCGAACACGCGCTCCGCGGCGCGGTTGAACGCGAGAATCCGTCCCTCCTCGTCGGTCACGACGATCGCGTCGACGGCCGCGTCGAACAGGGCGCGCAGCTCCGCGCTCGCCATCATCGCGTCGACGCGCTCGGCGGCATCACTCATGCCTGGCCCTTTCCGGGTCGATACGAAGTTCGGTCCTCGCGTCGCATCAAGTCGCGGGCAACACGAGAATATCGCCCGGGATCTCATCGATGACGCGCTCGGCCGTCGTGCCGAGAATGCTGCCTCTCGCGGGCTGCGGCGCGCTGCCGACGATCACGGCGCCCGCGCCGAGCTGCGCGGCGACTTGCGCGATGCCCTCGTACGGCGCGCCCTCGACGCCGTGCACGCGGTTCCTCGGCAATCCGCACGCATCCGCGAACTTCTGCCGGTCGTAGAACATCTCGTCGCCGCGGTAGACGGTGACCGCGTGCAGCTCGGCGCCGAGCAGCTCGGACACGCGATGCGCGAGCGCGATGACGCGGCGGTTCAGCAGCTCGTAGACGTCGTCCTTGGGCTTCAGCTTCACGGCGGCGAGCACGACCTTCGGCACCTCCTCGCCGCTCGGGCTCGTGAGCAGAATCGGCTTCTGGCAGTTGCGAAGCAGCGTCCAGTCGGCCGTCTCCATCAGGCGCCGCCGGAGCGCGCCGCGCGGCGAGCTGGTCTTGACGACCATGTCGGCGTCGGACGCGGCCGCCGCCTCGGCGATCGCGCGCCGCCAGTTCTGGCTCGTCTCGACGCGGATCGAGAGCTTGATGCCTTCGCTCCGCGGCTTCTCCGCAATGCGCTCGATCCACGCCTGAGTGCGCGCGGTGAGACGCGCCGCGGCCTCGCTGTCGGCCACGCTTTGCGGCTCGAGCGTGCAATAAAGCTCGAGCTCCGCGCCGTTGCGCCGGGCGAGCCATTCGGCCTTCTCGAGCGCAGGCTGAACGAGGCGTTGCGGATCCAGGACGACGAAGATCTTGCGCAGCTCTGCGGTCGGCACGGTCGCGGACATTGGTGATCCCCTTTCCAATCGCGGTGGTCAATCCACGATAACCGACGGCATCGCGGCCCGAAAGTCGTAGAAAGCGAAGTCCCGGCGGTCTACTCGCGGCGAAGCATGATCGGCCAGGCCGCGCGCAAGTAGTCGAGCATCGACCAGATCGTCAACGCCGCCGCGACGAACAGCAGCCCGACGCCGATCGGATAGACTTCGATGCCGAGAATCGGCTTGTGATAAAGCATCAGACTGATACCGACGATCTGCACGGTCGTCTTCCACTTCCCGAAGAAGGTCACGGCGACGTGCGCGCGGGCGCCGAGCTCGGACATCCACTCCCGTAACGCCGAGACCGTGATCTCGCGCCCGATGATGATGCCGGCGACGATCGCGAGCGCGGCCTGCGGATCGGCCTGAACGAGCAGCACCAACGCCGTCGACACGATCAGCTTGTCCGCGACCGGATCGAGGAACGCGCCGAAGCTCGACGTCTGATTGAGCCGGCGCGCGAGATAGCCGTCCAGATAGTCCGTGATGCCGGCAAGCGCGAAGAGCAGCCCGGCCGCCGGCCTCGCCCAGGGCACCGGAAGATAGAACACGACGACGACCAACGGGATCGCAACGATGCGAAACCACGTCAACGCGTTCGGGAGATTCAATACCATTCCTAGCGATGCCTCCCGCGCCTACTCGGCATGGAAGTGCCGGTAGATCGATTCGGCCAACTGGCGCGAGATTCCCTTGACCTTGACGAGATCCTCGACTCCGGCCCTCGCGACGGCCTGCAGCCCCCCGAACTGCTTCAGCAGATCGCGGCGCCGCTTGGGGCCCAGGCCCCTGATCTCTTCGAGCGGCGACTTCGTCTGGCGCCGCTGGCGGCGCGCCCGATGACCCGTGATCGCGAAGCGGTGCGCCTCGTCGCGCACCTGCTGAATCAGATGCAGCGCCGGCGACGACGACGGCAGCGATAGCGGCTCGGCGCGCCCGGAAACATAGAGCCGCTCGCGGCCCGGCCTGCGCCCTTCGCCCTTCGCGACCCCGACCAGCGTGATGCCCTCGATCTCGAGCTCCTTCAATACCGTCTCGGCCTGCCTGAGCTGCCCGCGCCCGCCGTCGATCAGCAGCACGTCCGGCATCGGCGCCTCGCCCCGCTTCACTCGCGCGTAGCGCCGCGACAGCGCCTGCGACATCGCAGCATAGTCGTCGCCGGGCGTGACGCCGGTGATGTTGAAACGACGGTAGTCCGATTTCAACGGACCGTCCGGCCCGAACACGACGCACGACGCGACGGTTTCCGCGCCGGCCGTATGACTGATGTCAAAGCACTCGATCCGCGTCGGCGGCTCGTCGAGGTCGAGCGCCTCGGCGAGCGCTTCGAGCTGCGCTCCGGTATTCGACGACGTCGTCGCTTTCAGCTCGGCGCCGTGCGTTGCGTTGGTCAGCGCCATCTCGACCCAGCGCCTTCGGTCGCCGCGCACGCGCGACTTGATCTCGACCCGCCGGCCCGCCTGCTCGCTCAGCATCGCAGCGATCGTGTCGGCCTCCGGCACGTCGTGACTCACGAGGATCTCCCGCGGCGCCTCCCGGCCGCCGTAGTACTGCAGCAGGAACGCGCGAATGATCTCGTCGTGACCCGTGCCGGGCGCCACCTTCGGGTAATGGTTGCGCGTGCCGAGGCAGCGCCCGCCGCGGAAGAACATCACCGAGACGCAATACACGCCGTGGGACTCGGCCAGACCGACCGCGTCGAAATCGATCGCCGATCCGGACATGAGCTGCTGCGACTGCACGTTGCGGAGCTTCGCGAGCTGATCGCGATACTGCGCCGCGAGCTCGAACCTGAGCTCGGCCGACGCCTGCTCCATGCGCTCGACGAGCCGCTCGATCACGGCGTCGTTACGACCTTCGAGGAACAGCATCGCGTTCTCGACGTCGCGCGCGTACTCCTCCTTGGAGATGAGGCCGACGCACGGCGCGCTGCAGCGGCGAATCTGATATTGCAGGCACGGCCGCGAGCGGTTCGCGAAATAGGTGTCGTCGCACTGCCTGAGCCGAAACAGCTTCTGGAGCTCGTTCAACGTCGATCGCACGGCCCCCGCGCTCGGGTACGGTCCGTACAGCTTCCCCTTCTTCGTGCGCGGTCCGCGGTAGAACGAAAGCCGCGGAAACTCCTCGCTCGGGTCGACGTGGATGTACGGATAGCTCTTGTCGTCGCGAAGCAGGACATTGAAGCGCGGCCGATAGCGCTTGATGAGGTTGTACTCGAGCATCAGCGCCTCGGTCTCGGTGCGCGTCACCGTGACCTCGACGTCCGCGACGGCGCGCACGAGCGCCATCGTCTTCGCGTCCTGCGCGCGGCCTTGGAAATAGCTGCTCACGCGTCGGCGCAGATCCTTGGCCTTGCCGACGTAGATCACGTCGCCGCGCGCATCGAGCATCCGGTAGACGCCGGGACGATGCGTGAGACCGCGCAGCAGCGCCGTCGGATCGAACGGCCCGCGGTCCTCCTCGAGCACGGCCTCCGGGGGCGCTTGGAGCTCCCCGGGCGGTGCGTCGCGGTCGGTTTTCCTCGCTTTCTCGGTCATTGGCCGATATTCTCCCACCCCGTTTGGACCACGGCGTGGGAATGCCATTCGGTCCGGCTCCGCGTCGGCAGCGCGTTCGCGCAAGAAGTCCAACCCGGACGGGCCTCAGTCGTCCATATGGCGAATGACGGCTTCGCCGAAGCCGCGCGTGCCGACGAGCTTCGCGCCGGGAATCAGGTGCTCCATTCGCTCCGCGACGGATCCGGTCTTCAAGTCCGGCAGCGGCGCGCGCATCGACTCTCGAATGAGCGCGAGGTCGAACGTCAGCTCTTTCGCCGCGATCGTGTTCGCCACCCCTTTGATGATCAGGTCGGCGGCCTCGTCCCAGCCGATGTGACGGAGCATCATCTCGGCGGACAGGATCAGCGAGCCGGGGTTCGCCCGGTCCTTGCCGGCGACGTCCGGCGCCGTGCCGTGCGTCGCCTCGAATACGCCGTAACCGTCGCCGATATTCCCGCCTGGCGCGATGCCGATGCCGCCGACCTGCGCCGCGAGCGCATCCGAAATGTAGTCGCCGTTCAGGTTCAGCGTCGCGATCACGTCGTAATCCTGCGGATTCAGAACGATTTGCTGCAGGAAATTGTCGGCGATCACGTCCTTGACGACGATCTGTCGGCCGGTCGCGGGATTCTCGAACGAGAGCCACGGGCCGCCGTCGATCTCGCGCGCGCCGAACTCCTCGCGCGCCACCTGGTAACCCCAGTTACGGAACGCGCCCTCCGTGTACTTCATGATGTTGCCCTTGTGCACGAGCGTCACGGAGCGGCGGTCGTAGCGCACGGCGTACTCGAGCGCCTTGCGGACGAGGCGCTGCGAGCCCTCGCGGGAGACGGGCTTGATGCCGATCCCCGCGCTCGAGGGGAAGCGGATCTGCGTGACGCCGAGCTCCGTCTGCAGGAAATGGATCAGCTTCTGCACCTCGGGGGAGCCGGTGGGCCACTCGATGCCCGCGTAAATGTCCTCGGTGTTCTCGCGAAACACCACCATGTTCACGTAGTCGGAAACCTTCGAGGGCGTCGACGCCCCCGGAAAATAGCGGATCGGACGAACGCACGCGTACAGATCCATTGCCTGACGAACCGCGACGTTCAGCGAGCGGATGCCTTCGCCGACGGGCGTCGCGAGCGGCCCCTTGATCGACACGACGTAGCGGACGAGCGCATCCATCGTCTCGTCGGGCAGGACCTGCCCCTCGCCGTACCTCGCGATCGCCTTCTGACCGGCATAGACCTCCATCCATGCGATCGAGCGCCGCCCTCCGTACGCCTTCTCGACCGCGGCGTCGACGACCGAGCGCATGACCGGCGTGACGTCGATACCGATGCCGTCGCCTTCGATGAACGGGATGATCGGGCGGTCCGGGACCGTAAGCGATTTGTCCTCGTTGATCGTGATCGCTTCACCGCCCTCGGGCGGCTCGATGTGCTCGTATCTCATCTCGGATTCCTTTCGACCTCGCCGCGGCGCTCCTGCCGCCTGGGCCGCCTGCCGACCGCGAGCGGCACTATACCCCACGCCACGGCACGGCGCGCCCGAACTGGTATCATCCCTGTCATGTTTCCGCACCTCCCGCGCCTTCGCCAGGTTCTGGCATGGCTCGCCGGCCTCGGCGCGTTCCTCTCGATGATCGCGATTGCGCAGGTGGTTTCGGAGGGCGAATCCAGCAAGGGCCGAGTGCTCTTGCTCACCGTCCAGGATGCGATCGGCCCGGCGACGAGCGACTACATCGTCCGCGGCATCGGGCGTGCGGCGGAAGAAGGAGCGGCCCTCGTCGTCATCGAGCTCGACACGCCCGGCGGTCTCGACACGTCGATGCGCGAGATCATCCAGGCGATTCTCGGCTCGAACGTGCCGGTCGCGGTATATGTCTGGCCGCAGGGCGCGCGAGCGGCGAGCGCGGGCACGTACATCCTGTACGCGAGCCATATCGCCGCGATGGCCCCGGCGACGAATCTCGGCGCCGCGACCCCGGTCGCGATCGGCGCACCGGCGGCGCCGGGCTCCGAGCCGCCGGCCGAGCGCCCGGGGGACCGCGACGGCGAAGGCGACGAAGGCGAGACGGAGGATCGCCCGCGAGCGCCGCAGCCGACGACGGCTTCGGAGCGCAAGGCGATCAACGATGCGGTCGCCTATATCCGCGGACTCGCCGAGCAGCGCGGCCGCAACGCCGATTGGGCCGAGGCGGCAGTGCGCGAGGCGGCCAGCCTGAGCGCGAGCCAGGCGCTCGAGCTCGGCGTCATCGACGTCGTCGCGCGCGACCTCGACGATCTGCTCCGACAGATCGACGGAAGAACGGTCGAGCTGCCGTCGGGCGAGATCACGCTCGAGACCGCGGGGCTCGTGATCGAACGGGCCGAGGCCGACTGGCGGACGCGTTTCCTTTCGGTCATCAGCAATCCGACGGTCGCGTACCTCTTGCTATTGATCGGCATCTACGGGCTGATCCTCGAAGGCTACAACCCGGGAGCGGTGCTCCCCGGAGTCGTCGGCGCGATCTCGCTGCTGCTCGCGCTGTTCGCGTTCCAGATCCTGCCGGTCAACTATGCCGGGCTCGCGTTGATCGTGCTCGGCGTGATTCTGATCATCGCGGAATTCTTCGTCGCGAGCTTCGGCGCGCTCGGTATCGGCGGCGTCGCCGCGTTCGTGTTCGGCTCGATCATCCTGATGGACGCGGACGTCCCCGGTTTCGGTTTGCCTATCGGCTTGATCACGTCGGTCTCGACGGCCGCGGCACTGCTCCTCCTCGGCGTCGTCTGGCTCGCCATGCGCTCCAGAACGCGTCCCGTCGTCAGCGGCAGAGAGCAGATGATCGGCGGCGTCGCGGTCGCGCTCGAAGATTTCGACGTCGAAGGCTCGGTCAGGATCAACGGCGAACGTTGGCGGGCGCGCACGAGCTCGCCGGTCCGCAAGGGCGATCGGGTGCTCGTCACGCAGGTCCGGGGGCTTTTGCTCGAGGTCGCGCCCGACCGCGCGGACGCGCGGCCGGGACCGCGTTGATCGTCTCCAACACCTGTCGCGGAACGAAATCACGAAGGAAAGAAAGGAACGAGCATGTTTGGACTGGAATTCCCGCTCCTCCTCGTTGCGATCCTCGCGATGCTCCTGTTCAGCGCGATCAAGGTGCTGCGCGAGTACGAACGCGGCGTGATCTTCATGCTGGGACGATTCTGGAAGGTCAAGGGCCCCGGCCTCATCATCGTCATCCCGGGCATCCAGCAGATGGTCCGCGTCGATCTGCGCACGATCGTCATGGACGTGCCGACGCAAGACGTGATCTCGCGCGACAACGTGTCGGTGCGCGTGAGCGCGGTCATCTATTTCCGCGTCGTCGACCCGGAGAAAGCCGTGATCCAGATCGAGAACCGCGTCGAGGCGACGAGTCAGCTCGCGCAAACGACGCTGCGCTCGGTGCTCGGCCGCCACGAGCTCGACGACATGCTCGCCGAGCGCGAGAAGCTGAACGCCGACATCCAGGCGATCCTCGACGAGGCGACCGAGGCGTGGGGCATCAAGGTCACGAACGTCGAGATCAAGCACGTCGACCTCGACGAGAGCATGATCCGCGCGATCGCCGCGCAAGCCGAGGCGGAGCGAAGCCGGCGCGCGAAGATCATCCACGCCGAGGGCGAGTACCAGGCATCGCAGCGCCTCGCCGCCGCGGCGCGCGTGCTCTCCGCGCAACCGCAGGCACTGCAGCTGCGCTTCCTGCAGACGATGTCCGACATCGCGAGCGAGCGGAACTCGCACACGATCATCTTCCCGGTGCCGCTCGACCTGATCCGTCCGCTGCTCGACATCGCCGAGGCGAAGGCGCAGCCGCAAGGATCGCCTTCCGCAACGCCCGACGTGCCGAAGGAAGCCGAGCCCGGCGCGAGCGCCTTCGGCGTGGCCGAATCGCCCGACGCGACCGAAAGCCCGGTGCGGCCGTGACGTCGATGCCGCTCGGAGGGTCAGCCTCCGCGGCTGAGCCGGGTTCGCGTCGCTACGCCGCGGCGCGCCGCCACGCCTCCTCGAGCCGCTTCGCCGAGACCGGGCGCGACGTCCCGAGGCTCTGCGCGAACAGCGATACGCGAAACTCCTCGAGCAGCCACCGGTAATCGACGATCTCGTCGGGCCACGGCCAGTCGGGCGGATAGCGCTCGCGCCACTCGTCGAGGCGCCGTGCCGCCTCCCCTACCGCGGCTTGATACTCCGCGTCCTTCGGTGCGCGCCGCGCGAGCTTCTCGAGCCGCTGACGCGCCGCGCTCAGGTATCTCGGCAAGTGCACGCGCCAGCGCGTCGGGGTATCGCGCAGGAAACCAGGGCGAACGAGCGACTCGAGCTGCGCGGAGAGATCCTCGACCGCGGACTCGGGAAGGTTCCGCCGTCCGCGCTCGATCTCGCGCGCGATGCGCCGGTGCTCGGAGAGCACGGCGCGCGCGAGACCGATCAGCCGCTCGGCCGCCGGCACGAAATCCGCGCGACCGCGATCGAGGCATGCCTCGAATGCGGCGCGAGTGCGGATCGGAGGTTCGAGAACGAAGGCCTCGTCCGCCGCCGCCGCGAGCAAATCGTCGACGAGCTCGTCTCCCGAGCCGATGCCGTGATACGACAGCACGAGCTCGCGATCGGAGAGCACGCGCTTTCGCACGAGGTCGCACTGCTGCGGCAGCTGCTTCAGCAGCAGCCTGCGGACGCCTTGCCGATGCCGCGCCGGCGCCGCGGGGCCCGGCGGGATCAGCTCGAGATCGACGCGGCCGGCGACGTCGAGCAGCGCCGGATACAGCTCGAGCTGCGTGCCGTATTGCGCGATGCGCACGCTCTCCGGGAGATCCGGAAAGTCCCAGCGGGACACGTTTCGCCTCGACCAAACCTCGTGCTCTGCCGATGACGGCAGGCCGCGGCCGAAGCGGCGCCTGAGCGCCGCCAGATCGCGATCGACGCCGATCACTTTGCCGTCGCGGCCGACGACCTCGATCCGGAAGCGGAGCTCCGGCGGCAACGGCACCGCGTCGAGCGCCTCGCCGACGTCGATGCCCCGGCCCGCGAGCGCGTCGCGCAACGCCGCGGTCAGCGTCTTCTTGCCGCGCTCGCCCTCGATCTCCGGCCGAAGCGCCTCGACCGTATCCGGCAACGGGACGAGCGGGCGACGCAGCTCCTTCGGCAGCCCGCGCAGCAAGGCGAGCATCTTGCTCGCGAGCCACCCGGGCACCAGCCAGTCGAGCTCCTCGGCGCGCAATGCGCTCACGAGCGGCTCCGGCACACGCAGCGTGATGCCGTCGCGCTCGGATGCGGGATCGAACACGTAGCGAAGCGGCAGAGAATGACCCGCGACCTCGAGCGTGTCCGGATACGCCTTCGCGTCGAGCTCGGCCGGATCTCGCGTCGCGATGTCGAGCACGTGCATCTCGAGCTTGCGTGCATTCGTCTTGTCTCGGCACCAACGCCGAAGCGCCGCGCGGTCATAGATTTCGCGGGGCAACCTCGAGGCGTAGAAGGCCTCGGCCGCGCGCTCGCCCGCGTAGAGATCGCGGGAGCGCCGCTTCGCCTCCCATTCGAGCAGCGAGTCGCGCAGCCGCCGATTGTGCTCGAGACATCTAATCCGCTCGCCGAGATCGTCCTCGGCGAGCGCGTGACGGATGAAGAGCCGCCTCGCCTCGTCGCGATCGACCCGGCCGAAATCGACGTGCCGCTCACGCGATAGCGTGAGACCGAATAGCGACACGATCTCGCGCGCGACGACGCGTCCGCGCTTCCGATCCCAATGCGGGTCCTCGTGCTCGCGCCGTATCAGATGCCGGGCCGCGTCCTCTATCCACTCCGGCCTGATCTGCGCGACGGTGCGCAAGTAGACGCGCTCGGTCGCGACGCGCTCGGCGGCGACGATCCAACGCGGGCGCCGCTTCGCGAGCCCGCTGCCCGGAAAGATCGTCGCGCGGGCACCGTGCAGACCTTCGTAAGTGCCGTCGTCGGCCTTTTCCGCGACGTAGTCGATGAATGCGGCAACGATCGCGCGATGCACCTGCTCGTAGCTCGCGTCTCGCGCCGCGAGGCGCCAGCCGAGGCCGAGCACGAGCGCTTTGAGCTGATGGTGCACGTCTTCCCATTCGCGAAGCCTCGTCAGCGAGAGGAATCGCTCCTCGCACCATCTGCGCAGCGCTTTCGTTCCGCGCGCGCGCTCGGCGGAATACGCCTTCCAAAGCTCGAGCAGCGTCGTGAAGTCGGAGCGCTCGTCCGCGAGCTCCGCGTGCTTCTGCCGCGCCGCGCCGAGATTGTCGGCCGGCTGCTCGCGGGGATCGACGACGCCGAGCGCGGACGCGAGCACGAGCCCCTCGCGCAACGCGTTCTGCCGATAGGCCGCGAGCAGCAGGCGCGCAAGGCGCGGGTCGATCGGCAGCCGCGCCATCAGATCTCCGTCCGGCGTCAGTCGCCGCGCGTCGTCGAGCGCGCCGAGCCAGTGCAGCAGCCGATAGGCATCGTTCACGGCCTTCGTCGGCGGCGGATCGATGAACGGAAACGCGTCGACCCGGCCGAGATCGAGCGCCTCGAGCTTCAAGATCACGCCCGCGAGATTCGTCCGCAGGATCTCGGGCTCCATGAACTCGGGACGCGCCTCGAGATCGCCCTCGTCGTAGAGCCGAATGCAGATGCCGGGCGCGAGCCGCCCGCAGCGTCCCGCCCTCTGCACGGCGTTCGCCTTCGGAATCGGCTCGACGCCAAGCGTCTCGAGCCGATGACGCGGCGCATAACGGCTCACCCGCGCGAGCCCCGAATCGATGACGAAGCGGATGCGGGGCACGGTCAACGACGTCTCCGCTATATTCGTCGCGAGCACGATGCGCGGCGCCTTCCCCGGAGCGAAGATGCGCTGCTGACGGCTCGCGGTCAGCCGCGCATAGAGCGGCAGGATCTCGTAACCCTTCGGCCCCGCCGCCTTGAGCTCGCGCTCGGCGTCGCGAATCCAACGCTCGCCCGGGAGGAAGACGAGCATGTCGCGCGCCTTGCCGCCGCCGATCGATTCGAGATCGACCCGGTCGAGCTCGACGGCCGCGGCCGCGACCGCTTGCGGCAGATCCTCGCCGCGCTGCAACGGGCGGTAACGGACGTCGACCGGAAACGTGCGCCCCTCGACGCGCAAGATCGGCGCGCCGCCGAAATGCTCCGCGAAACGCTCGGGGTCGATCGTCGCGGACGTGATGACGATCTTGAGATCCGGACGCTTCTTCTCGATCCGTCGAAGGAAGCCGAGCAGGAAGTCGATGTTGAGGCTGCGCTCGTGCGCCTCGTCGATGATCAGCGTGTCGTAGGCATCGAGCCAACGGTCGTGACGAATCTCGTTCAGCAGGATCCCGTCGGTCATGACCTTGATGACGGTCGTCGGATCCGTCTCGTCGGTGAACCGCACCTGATAGCCGACCGGCCCGCCGAAAGCGACGCCGAGCTCGTCCGCGAGGCGCTGCGCGACCGAGCGCGCCGCGATGCGCCGCGGCTGCGTATGGCCGATCATCCCTTGCGTGCCGCGCCCCGCTTCGAGACAGAGCTTCGGCAGCTGCGTCGTCTTGCCGCTGCCTGTATCGCCGCAAACGACGATCACGCGGTGCGTGTCGAGCGCGTCGAGGATTAGTTCGCGCGCTTGCGCGATCGGCAGCTCCGGCGGGTACTCGATGCGCCAGCGGATCGCTTTGCGCGCGGCCGCGGCGGCCTCCGCGGCCGCGAGCTCCGCTTCGAGCTTCGCCGCGAGGCGCGACGTCGGGCGCTGCTCCCGCTCGCGCTTCTCGATCGCGCGGACGAGCCCCTCGAGATCGAGCCGGCTCTTGCGCGGCAGCGCGGCGATCCTCGCGGCCAGGTCAGCGCTCGATGTGGTCGCGGCGTCGTCCATTCGCGTGTTACCAGGCTGCATCAGAGCACGAAGCCGGCGCGTCCGAGCTCGACGACGACCTCGGCGCCGCCGAGCGGCGAGCGCTCGACGGCGAGCGCACCGCCGTAAAGCTCCACGGTTTCGCGCACGACCGCGAGCCCGATGCCTTGCCCGGGCGTCGACTCGTCCGCGCGTACGCCGCGCTCCACGAGCCGCTCCACCTCCTCGGGCGAGATTCCCGGGCCGTCGTCGCCGATCCGCAGCACGAGCCTATCGGGCCGAGTCTCGACGACGAGAGAAACTTTCGCACGACAATACTTGTACGCGTTGTCGAGCAGATTGCCGAGCAGCTCCGTGAGGTCGCCGGGATCCCCGTGGAAGACGGCGCCGGGCACGATCCGCGTCGTGAGCTCGACGCCCTTCTCGCGATAGACCTTGTCGAGCGTGTGTTTCAAGTCGTCGACGACCGGCGCGACGGCGACCGGCTCCACGCCGAGACCCGTCGCGCCGCTCGCACGCGCTCGGCGCAGCTGATACGAGACGCGCTGGTCCATGCGCTCCACCTCGCGCGCGAGCGCCGACGGCAGGTCTTCGGCGTTTGGGCCCGGATCGCGGAACTCCGCGAGCAGGCTCCGCATCGCGGCGAGCGGCGTCTTCAACGCGTGCGCGAGATCGTCGAGCATGTTGCGGTAGCGCACGAGCCTGCGCCGCTCCGTCTCGATCAGCGCGTTCAGGTTGCCCGCGAGCGGAATCAGCTCGCTCGGGAAAGCGCCGTCGAGCCGTTGTCGCCGCCCCGCCTCGACCTCGCGCACCTGCCGTTCCAGCGTGCCGAGCGGCCGCAGCACGACGCGCAAGAGCACGGTCAGCACGAGCAGCGTCACGAGCGTGATCGTCGCGAACCACGCGATCAGGTAGCGGCGAAACGCCGCCTGCCGCTCGAGATAGGGCGTGAGCGAAACCGCGATACCGAACACGTAGGGCTCCGTCGCATCGTCGAACGCGATCCGCATCAGCAAGGCCTCGAGCGGCGCGTTCGGCGCGTCGACGAGCACGAAGCGGCGCGTCTCGCCTTCGTCGAGCGCGGGCGTAAGCGGCGGCTCGCCGCCGAGCAGGGACAGCGAGCTCCACACGACGTTGCCGGCCGAATCCCACAGCATGCCGTAGAGACCGGAGTCCGCGACCGAGAATTCCGGATTGATCGCGTCCGTCGGCAACACGAGACGGCCGTCGTCGGTCGGCTCGGCGAGCCCGGCGAGACCGAGGAGCTGGACCTCGAGCAGCTCGCGCCGCGCGCCGTCGGTCGTCTCCCTGAACGTCACGTCGAGCGCGGCGACCGTCAGCGCGAACAGCGCCGTCAACGCGACGCTGACCCAGAGCAGCACGCGCGCGCGGAGTGAGCGAAGGAAGGCCATCGAGACGGTTACCGGGCTCGTTCTGCCGAACGGCCTCGCATTGTCCCCGAACCCGCGCAGGATTCGAAGGCGTCGCCGCGAAGCCACGCGAGCGCGGCACGGACCGCGGCGTCGTCGGCGAGCGGCGCGTCGCGTGTGCCGACGTCAGTGGGCACATCCGGCTCCAATGGACCGATCTGCGGCCGACCGTTTCGGTCGCCGATCGTGACGACCGCGAGCACGAGCTCCGCGCCGTCGGGCAGGACGAAGGTGCGAGTCCCGGTCGTCGCGCCGGCCGTCTCCGCGCCGAAAAGGCGCGTCACGCCGACGCCGCGAAAGGCGAGCGCGACGATCTCGCCGGCGCTCGCGGTCCGAGGTCCTGTGAGAAGCGCGATTCGCGACGCCCCCCGCACGCGATACGCGTCGCCGCGGACACGGAGACGCGCGAGATCGCCGAGCCCGACCTTGCCGTCGCGATACCACGCGCTCTCTCGTCGCCCGTCGGGATGAATCGCGACGACCGCATCGCCGTCGCCGAGCAAGGGGCCGACGCCGAGCAGCATCGGCCACAAGTTACCGCCCGAGTTGCGGCGCAGGTCGACGATCCAGCCGCACGCACCGGCTTCGTCGAGCGAGCGAATCAGCGCTTGGAGCTTTTCCGCGAAGGCGACTTGCTGCAAATGGCTGCCGCCGGCGAAGCCCGGCACGAGCAGATACGCCGCGTGCCCTCGGAGCATGAACCCTTCGGGCTCGAGCGGCGGCCGGCCGGTGCGCGCGTTCGAGACCGGCGCGCGTCCGAGCGCCTCGGCACGCTCGGGCGTTCTGAGCCAACCATGCGTGTCGCCGAGCAAACCGATCGCGAAGCGAACGGCGAAATGCGCATCGGCCCAGGTCGTCGCGCCGCGCGCCTGCTCCATCACCGCGCGGCGAAACGCGAGCCCGTCGAGCCGATCCCGATACAGCGAATGCCGCTCGATCAGGTCGAGCGCGAAGTCGACGTAGCGCTCGGCCGAGGGCGACGGCGGCGGGCGGTCGAGCGTGCTCGCGCCGTCGAGCTCGAGCGCGTCGACCGTAACCGTGCCGCCCTCGAGCGCGAACGTCACGGTGAGCTCGGTCGCATCGTCGAGCACCGGCACCTCGAGCGCATGTCGGGACGACGCCGCGTCGACCGAAAGCTCCTTTCGCTCGACGAACAGCAGCCCATCGCGTCCGTCGACGCGCGCGAGCGCCGTGAGCGAGGCCTTGTCGCTCGCTACGGCGTCGAAAGCGATACGAATGCGATTGCCTTCGACGTTCGGCACGGCGAAGCGCATCGTCGCGCGCGCGGGCTCCGCACGGCCGTCGAGCCGGACGCCTCCGAGGGTTTCCGGCGCGCCTTCCCCCGCGGCTTCATACGTCGCCGCATCGTCCGATCGCGGCGGCGTGTCGAATGCTTGCGCGAACGCGGCCGCGGAGACGAAGACCCATGCCGCGGCGCACAGCGCCGCGCCTCCGCGGCCGGGCCCGTCAGTCGAACGGAGACGAGCGATGGCCGTGGCTCGGATCGTTGCGGTACGCCTCGTAATGCTGCCGCAGCAAGTCGCGGCCGTAGTCGTTGCCGTTCGGCGTCCGCACGACGGTATGGATGTGGTCGCGCGTCGCGACATCGCGCGGTCCCGGCAGCGCCACCGGGCCCTGATGATCGAACTCGATATAGATGACCGGGCTCACGATGCGGTAGTAGAACACCGCGTCCGGCCCGACCTCGCCTTTCCACGCGAAGTACGTGCGATCGAGATGCGCGCGCACCTCGTCCATCTTCACCCTCGCGTGGCCCTCCTTCATGTTGCCGACGTACTCGCCGATCAGCGCGAGCAACCGCTCGCGCTGATCCGGTGTCATCCTCGTCGCGGGCAAGCCTTCGAGCGGCACGTCGACGTTATCGCGGAACATCTCGGCGAGATTGTCGCCGCGCCCCTTCTCTCTCGAGACGAGCGCGGCTTCTCGCTGCTCGTCGTCGAACGAGCGCATCAGCTCGAGCGCCAAGTCCTGCTCGACCTCGAGGATTGACGTGCCCTCGTAGCGGCCCGACCGTGCCCGGACGGGCTCCGAGCCCATGAAGGTCGGCGTCATCACGACCTGATCGCCGAGCACGAAATAGTTGATCACGAGATGATGGCCGTCGATCTGCCAGCCCCACGGCTCGCTCGCCGACGGCTCGCCGAAGATCGTGAACCAATAGAGATACTCGCCGTACTCGTCGAAGTTCTGCACGAGCTCCGCGAGATGGTGATTGAGGCGCATGATGTCGCGCGACGTCTCGTAACCCTTCGCGCTCAGGCTCGCCTCGAGCAGCGCGTACGCCGCCTCGCGCTGCGCCGGCGTCATCTCGTCGAGGCTCACGCCTTCGCGCGGAAAGCGATGCACGTTCGCCCAGTTGCGCCATTCGTCGTGATCGACCGGAAAGCGCAGGCGCTCGCGCTGCTCGGGATCGAGTGCATCGATGAGCGCGCGTGCCGCCGCGACGATCGGCTCCGTCGAGACGCCCGTCGCGCGAAGCGCGAACAGCCCCTCTTCCGGAGGCCGGCCGCCGAGCGTGAGCCCGACGAACGGCTCGGCGAGCGCGGCGCGGGCGCGGTCCGCAAACGGGCCGCCCGGAGGCTGCGCGAGGACGGCGCCGCACGACGCGGCGGCCAGGATTCCGACGAACGTTCGCTCGACCCTCATCGCATGCTCCCCCGAAGCCCGTGATCCGAGTTTCGCGCGAACTCGGGCCGAGAGAAAGAGGCACGGCTAGCCCGCGGACGGCGTCCCGCGCGGCAACGTCAGCCGATAGCCGCGGCCGCGTAACGTCTCGATCGGCTTGAGCGTGCCGTCGGGATCGAGCTTGCGGCGCAGCCTGCCGATGAACACCTCGATGACGTTGCTGTCGCGCTCGAAGTCCTGATCGTAGAGCGCGTCGGTGATCTGGGCCTTCGACACGACCTCGCCCGCGTGCAGCATCAGATACTCGAGCAGCTTGTACTCGAAGCTCGTGAGCTCGAGCGGCCGCCCGTCTACGCGTACGTCCTGCGTCCTCGTGTCGAGCGTCAGCGGCCCGCAGACGAGCTGCGACTGCGCCCACCCGCCGGCGCGGCGCACGAGCGCGTCGACGCGCGCGAGAAGCTCCTCGACGTGGAAAGGCTTCACGACGTAGTCGTCGGCGCCGAGCTTCAGCGCCTCGACCTTGTCCTGCCAACGGTCGCGCGCCGTCAGCACGAGGATCGGAAAGACCTTGCCCTTGGCGCGCACGCCGCGGATCAGCTCGACGCCCGAGAGCCGCGGCAGACCGAGATCGACGATCGCGACGTCGATCGGATACTCGGTCGCGTAGTAGAGCCCTTCGCGGCCGTCGGCCGCGCGCTCGACGCTGTAGCCGGCACGCTCGAGCTGCGCCCTCAGAGATCGGCTCAGCGTTTCATCGTCCTCGACGAGCAGCACGCGCATGACGGCAATCGGCGCCTAGAGGAAGCGTCCCGTTTCCGCGTCGATGCGCACGATGCGCATTCGGGCGTTGCCGTCGCCCTCCATCAGGATGCGCACCTCGTGCACGACCCGGCCGCCGCGCATCGTGGTCTCAGCGCGCACGACGCGCCCCGGATAACGCTCCGACGCGATCCGGATCGCCTGATCGAGCGAGATGCCCCCGCGCTGCATCACGGCGGCCGTCGGGGCGGGCGCCTCGACGGCAGGCGGCACGCTCTCGGACGTCGGCACGCTCCGCGCGAACGTGAGCGTACCGAACGCAAAGAGCGGCACGGCCGCGCACGCAAGCACGCTCGAAGCCCGCAGGCTGCGGCGTGACGATGCAAGAGCGCGGCTCGGCTTCACTCGATGGTCCCTTGGGCATGCGGAAACGGTCGAAGCTTGGAGGCGGGCGCGGCGGGCGTCAAGGACGCCGGCCGCGCCCGAGCGGCGTTCACCGGTAACCGACCGGTATCGCTGTCAACGCCAGGCGGATACGCGATCCCGGAGGCTCGTCCGTGATGATCGTGTGCCGGCGCCCGCGGTACTGATACGTGACGCGGTAACCGTCGATATGCTCCTCGACGTGCCGCTCGTGAACCACGCGGCAACGCTCGACGGTCGTCGCCGTGGTTCCCGCGCGGCGCGCGGCCCGGTCCGCCGCGATCGCGCTGCCCGCGAGCGCGCCGGCGACCGTCAGCGCGTCGCGGCCGCTGCCGCCGCCGAACTGACGGCCGATCGCGCCGCCGACGATCGCGCCTGCGAGCGCGTGTCCGGCGACGCCGTAGCGCGGCTCCTGGGTGTACACGACCTCGTCCCAGCACTCCTGCCGCGGACGGGTGACGCTGACACGGCGCACGATTGGATCGACGTCGACGACCTTCGCATAGACGTAGTCGACGGTGCCTCGATTGCCGTGCGCCGACGCCGTCGCCGCCGACAGCATCCCGAGCACGACACCGATCGTCTTCCATCTGCGCAACATCGTCCACCTCCTTCGCAGGCCGGAACCTTCCTTCCGGCGTCGCGGACAACGTAAGGCGGACGCGATGAATCGAAGCTGAACCGGGATTAGGCGCCGTCCTTGCCTTCGGCGGCCTTCTTCGCGGCTTGCCAGTACGCTTCGAGCTCGTCCAGCGAATGCGCGTCGAACGGCCGCCCGGACCTCTCGACGCACGCCTCGACGTAGCGGAAGCGCGTCTCGAAGCGACGATTCGCGCCGCGCGCGCTCTGCTCGGGATCGACGCCGAGATGGCGTGCGAGGTTCGCGAGCGCGAACAGCACGTCGCCGAGCTCCTCGGCCATGCGCGCCTGATCGCCCGACGCGATCGCCTCGTCGAGCTCGCGAAGCTCCTCGTCGATTTTCTCGCGCGGACCGCGCGCATTCGGCCAATCGAAACCCGCGCGCCCCGCGCGCTTGCCGAGCTTCACGGCGCGCGTGAGCGCCGGCAATCCGGGCGCGATGCCGTCGAGCAAGCTGCCTTCGTGTCCGCGCTCGCGCCGTTTCGACGCCTCCCACGCATCGGCGTGCCGGCCGGGCTCGATGCGCTCGCCGGCGAAAACGTGCGGATGGCGGCGCACCATCTTCTCGCAGATCCGCCGCGTCACGTCCGCGAACTCGAACGCGCCCTGCTCTTCCGCGATACGGGAGTGAAACACGACTTGGAACAGAAGATCGCCGAGCTCGTCCTCGAGCGCGCCGAGATCGCCTCGCTCGATCGCGTCCGCGACCTCGTACGCCTCCTCGATCGTATACGGCGCGATCGTCTCGAACGTCTGCTCGAGATCCCACGGACAGCCGCGCCCGCGGTCGCGCAGCGTCGCCATGATCTCGAGGAGCCGCCGAATCTCGCCTTCGTCGGGCTTTCGGTCAGTCGCTGTCATCGCAGAGGATATCCCTGAAGGTCTTGAGCATCGCGGCCGTCGCGCCCCAGATGCGATGGCCGCGGTACTCGAGCTCCCAAACGCGAAAACGTGTGCCGAGTCGCTCGCGGCTCGTGGCCTTGAGCGCACCCGGCGCGAGGATCACGTCGAGCGGAACGTCGAACACGGCCTCGACCTCGGCGGGATCCGGTCGAGGACGGAACGTGGACGGCACGAATCCGACGACCGGCGTCACGGCGAATCCGGTGCCGGTCACGTGCTCCGGCAGCGTCCCCGCGACACGGACGATCTCGGGCGTAAGACCGATCTCCTCCCACGCCTCGCGCAGCGCCGCGGCGACGGCATCCGCGTCGTGCGCATCGACGCGGCCGCCGGGAAAGCTGATCTGCCCGGGATGATGCACGAGATGACGGGCGCGCTGCGTGAACAGCACGGTCCACCCGGCCGAGCCCTCGACGAGAGGAATCAGCACGGCCGCGTCGCGGGCCGGCCGCTCGAGAAGCGCACGAAACTCCGGCGTGACCGGACCCTCGGCATCGGCGAGAAGCCGCGTCGTCGGGTCGTCGGCCCACGCCACCCGCTTGAGCCGGCGCTCGATCAGATCGCGCACGGCCGCTGCGCCGGACGCCCGGCGACTCGAGCGGCCGTGTCGCACCCGAGCGTCATCAGCCCTTGATGCCGCCCTTCGTGAGCTCGGCCGGATCGAGCAAGGCCGCGAGCCGCTCCGCCGGAAGGTCGGTATCTTCGGCGGCGACGTCGCGGATCGGGCGGCCTTCTTTGTACGCGCGCTTCGCGATCGCCGCGCCCTTCTCGTAGCCGATGACCGGATTCAGCGCGGTCACGAGAATCGGGTTCCGCTCGAGCGCCGCGCCGAGCCGCTCCGTGTTGACCGTGAAACCTTCGATCGCGGAGTCCGCGAGCACGCGCGCCGCGCTCGCGAGAAGCTCGATGCTCTGTATCAGATTGTGCGCGACCACGGGCAGCATCACGTTCAGCTGGAAGTTGCCGGACTGCCCGGCGATGGTGATCGTCGCGTCGTTGCCGATGACCTGCGCCGCGACCATCGCGACCGCTTCCGGGATCACGGGGTTGACCTTGCCCGGCATGATGCTGCTTCCCGGCTGAAGCGCCGGCAGCGAGATCTCGCCGAGCCCAGCGAGCGGTCCGCTGTTCATCCACCGAAGGTCGTTCGCGATCTTCATCAGGCTCACGGCCGTCGTCTTGAGCTGCCCGGAGAGCTCGACCGCGGTGTCCTGGCAGCTCAGCGCCTCGAAATAGCTGTCGGCGGGCTTGAACGCGATGCCCGTCTTCGACGCGAGCGCTGCGGCGACCCGCACGCCGAACTCCGGATGCGCGTTGATCCCCGTGCCGACCGCCGTGCCGCCTTGCGCGAGCGCCGACAGCCGCGTCATCACGCCGGCGACGCGCTGATAATCGGCACGAATCTGCGCGGCCCAGCCGCCGAGCTCCTGGTCGAAGCGGACCGGCATCGCATCCATCAAGTGCGTTCGTCCGGTCTTCACGACCGACTCGAGGCTCTTGGCCTTCGCCTCGATCACGGTCGCGAGGTGGTTCAACGCCGGCAAGAGCTGCTCGGTCAGCCCGAGCGCGGCCGAGACGTGAATCGCCGTCGGCACGACGTCGTTGCTGCTCTGGCCCATGTTGACGTGGTCGTTCGGATGCACCGGACGGCCGAGGCGCTGCGAGGCCAGCCGCGCGATGACCTCGTTCGCGTTCATGTTCGAGCTCGTCCCGGAGCCCGTCTGGAACACGTCGACGGGGAAATGCTCCGCGTGGGCGCCGTTCGCGACCTCGAGCGCCGCGCTCTCGATCGCATCGGCCACGTCCGCGGGTAACAGCCCGAGCTCGCGATTCACGCGAGCGGCCGCCCACTTGATCAGGCCCAGCGAGCGGATGAAGCGTCCGGGCATCCGCAGCCCGCTGATCGGGAAATTCTGAACGGCGCGTTGCGTTTGAGCCCCCCACAGCGCGTTCGCCGGCACGGCGAGCTCGCCCATGCTGTCCTTTTCGATCCTGTGATCCGTCATCCTTCGAGTCCTCAAGCTGCCGCGCGCGCCGAGCCCCGGCAACGAACCGTGCCGGGTCGGAGATCGCAAGCGAAGCGTGTATGATGCGCACTCCATAATTCGTTGTATAGGCTCCGTGGATCTCACGCCCCTCACCGCGTTGTCGCCGCTCGACGGCCGTTACGCGCCGAAGGCCGGCGCGCTTCGCCCGTATCTGTCGGAATACGCGCTGATCCGTTATCGGGTGCTCGTCGAGGTTCGTTGGCTGCAGTGCCTCGCGGACGAGCCGACGCTTTCCGATCCGCCGCCGCTCGAGGCGCCCGTCAAGGACGTGCTGAACAAGGTCGTCGACGAGTTCGGCTACGAGGATGCGCGGCGCGTCAAGGAGCTCGAGGCGGAGACGAACCACGACGTGAAGGCCGTCGAGTATTTCCTGCGTCAGAAGCTCGACGGGGTGTCGACGTCGGCCAAGAGCCTCGTTCCGTTCCTGCACTTCGCGGCGACTTCCGAGGACATCAACAACCTCGCGTACGCATTGATGCTTCGCGACGTTCGTCAGCACGTGCTGCTGCCGCAGATGCGCGCGCTGAAAGCGGACTTGCGCGTGCTCGCGCATCGCTACGCGGACCTGCCGATGCTCGCGCGCACTCACGGCCAGCCCGCGTCGCCGACGACGCTCGGCAAGGAGCTCGCGAATTTCGTGCAGAGACTGAAGCGGCAGACGGAGCAGTTCGCCGCGGTCGATACGCTCGGCAAGTTCAACGGCGCGGTCGGCAACTTCAACGCGCATACCGCCGCTTATCCCGATGCCGACTGGATCGCGATCTCCGAACGCTTCGTCGCGTCACTGGGGCTCGTGCCGACGCGCTACACGACGCAGATCGAGCCGCACGATTGGATCGCCGAGTACTGCCAGGCGCTCGAGCGAATCAACACGGTCTTGATCGATCTTTGCCGCGACGTCTGGGGATACGTCTCGCTAGGCTACTTCCGCTCGCGTTCCGTCGCGACCGAGGTCGGCTCGTCGACGATGCCGCACAAGGTCAATCCGATCGACTTCGAGAACGCGGAAGGCAATCTCGGTGTCGCGAACGCCCTCCTCACGTTCTTGTCCGGCAAGCTGCCGATCTCCCGTTGGCAGCGCGACCTCACGGACTCGACGGTGCTGCGCAATCTGGCTGTCGCCATCGGTCACGGCGTCATCGCTTACGACGCTTGCCACAAGGGGCTCGGTAAGCTCGATGCCGATCCCGCGCGGATCGCGGCGGACCTCGACGACAGCTGGGAGGTGCTCGCCGAAGCCGTGCAGACCGTGATGCGGCGCCACGGGATCGCCGACGCTTACGAGCAGCTGAAGGCGCTGACTCGAGGCCGGCGCATCACGGCCGAGACGCTCCGCGAGTTCATCGCCGGAACCGACCTGCCCGCCGAAACCAAGGATCGACTGCTCGCGATGACACCGGCCGAGTACATCGGCCTCGCGGCGCGGCTCGCGCGCGACGCCTGAAGGCATCGGGGAAACCCTCAAGAACTCGGCCGTACATCAGAAAAATCGAGCTGTTAGCGGCTCTTTCCGCTGCAAAACGTGACGTAGACCACAGCAATACAACGTACGTTCTCGAACACTGGCCAAGTCCGGACGACCGTCCCGATCCTTACGAGCGGCGTCGGCGAAAAAAGAACGATTCTCGAGCCGATGCTCGGCCATCGGCGAATGAGCTGAAAACGCATGGCAGGGGTCACGGAACAAACGAAACGGCGCGGACAGAGGCTCGTGCTCGCCTCGGTCGAGGACGTTCGTGCGGCAGTCGCTCAGGTGACCGCGCAAGCCAATCGGACGCTTGCGATCCTGACGCACGATCTCGAGCCCGACGTCTACGACCACGACGAGTTTCTCGAGCCGCTGAAACGTTTCGTGCTCTCGAGGACCTTCGCCCGCGTCAGGGTCCTCATCGCCGATCCCGTGCGCGCAATGAAGGACGGCAACCGCTTCGTCGCGATGGGCAGACGGCTGAACAGCTATATCGAGTTCCGGCACGTGAAGCCGCAATACCGAAACCACCCGGAGGCCTTCTGCATCGCGGACGACCACGCGCTGGTCTATCGTGCGCGCGCCGAGAGCTGGGAGGGTGTGGCCGATACCTACGAGCCCGCCGTTGCACGCCGCTACCTCGAGGTCTTCGACGAGCTCTGGCACGCGTGCGAGATCGAGCCGGAACTACGGCAGCTTCACGTATAATGGCCGCATTCCGGCCACGAATCGAACGAATGCCGCGCCGCATCGACGTCACCGTTGCCGCCGTCATCGAGCGTGACGACCGCTTCCTCCTCGTCGAGGAGAACGCGTGCGGGAAGATCGTCTTCAATCAGCCCGCCGGTCATCTCGAGCCCGACGAGTCGCTGCTCGACGCGGTCGTCCGAGAGACGCTCGAGGAAACGGGTTACCGATTCGAGCCGCGTTACCTCGTCGGCATCTATCTTTGGAAAAACGAGGCGACCGGCGCATCGTTCCTGCGCGTGACCTTCACCGGCATCGCCTTGCCGCCGGCCGGCACGCCGTCGCTCGACGACGGCATCATCGCGGTGCACTGGCTGACCCGTAATCAGCTCCTCGGCATGCGTCATCAGCTCCGAAGCCCGATGGTGCTGCGGTCGATCGACGACTACCGCGCGGGAATCCGCTTTCCGCTCGACTGTCTGCAGACCCTCGATAACGTGTCGGCGCCATCGCGGGTCGCGCGCTCGTAGCGTTCACCCCGAGGCCCCCGCCCAGCCCCGCCCTCGCGGGTCCGGTACAATTCGCGGGATGAGCAAAGGCACCGTCATCGTCGCATTGTCCGGCGGAGTCGACTCCGCGGTCGCCGCGTTGCTGCTGCGCGACGCGGGATACGCCGTCGAGTGCCTGCACATGACGAACTGGGACGACGATGACGGCTACTGCGACGCCGCCCGCGACTTCCACGACGCGCGCCGGGTCGCCGGCATCCTCGGCCTGCCTTTGCATCGCGTGAGCTTCGCGCAGGAGTATCGCGAACGCGTCTTCGCGCATTTCGTCGCGGAGTCCGAGCGGGGCCGCACGCCCAATCCCGACGTGCTCTGCAATCGCGAGATCAAGTTCGGCGTCCTGCGCCGCTACGCCGAGCGGCTCGGCGGGCAGTGGCTCGCGACCGGTCACTACGCCCGCGTCGACACGTCGTCCGGCCGCCCGTATCTGTTGAAGGGCGTCGATCCGGGCAAGGACCAGAGCTATTTCCTGCACGCCGTCGCCGAGGACGATCTTCGCGACGTGCTGTTTCCGCTCGGCAAGCTCACGAAGCACGAGGTGCGCGAGATCGCTCGCGCCGCGAACCTGCCGGTCGCGGAGAAGAAGGACAGCACGGGGATCTGCTTCATCGGCGAGCGTCCGTTCGGCGAATTCCTCGCGCGCTACGTCGCCGCGCGGCCCGGCACGATCCGCAGCGTCGACGGCGAGCCGGTCGGACGGCATCGGGGACTCGCGTTCTACACGCTCGGCCAGCGTCACGGGCTCGGCATCGGCGGCATCGCCGATCGGCCTGACGCGCCGTGGTATGTCGTCGGGAAGGACCTCGAGCGCAACGAGCTGATCGTCGCGCAAGGCGCGGACCACCCGGCCCTGTTCAGCGACGCGGCCTTTGCGACCGAGATGCATTGGATCAACGGGCCGCCCGCGTCGTGGCAGCCCGGTGCGGAGCTTCGTTGCTCGGCGAAGACCCGCTACCGCCAGCCGGACCAGCCGTGCACGGTCGTCGCCCGCGGCGGCGACGCGATCGACGTTCACTTCGATACCCCGCAGCGGGCCGTGACGCCCGGCCAGTACGTGGTGCTGTACGACGGCGAGCGCTGCTTGGGCGGCGCGACGATCGAACGTGCGAGGACGCGGTCGCGCGAAGCGCCGCTCCGAGCTTCCGAGTCGCTTCGCGCGTCCGCGACCGGCTGACCGAGCTCGAAGCGGCCCCCAGGGCGCGTGTGCGCGCGCTTGGTATAATTCTGGCTTTCGCGTCTTCCACTCACTTCCCATCCGAGGTTCGCGATGACTGACAGCTTCGGCGCGCGCCAAACGCTCTCCGTGGGCGGGCAGAGCTACCGTATCTATCGACTCGATGCCGTCGGCGACGGAGTCGACGATCTGCCTTATACGCTCAAGATCCTGCTCGAGAACCTGCTGCGCCACGAGGACGGCGTCAACATCACCGCGGACGACGTGCGTGCGCTCGCGAACTGGGATCCCAAGGCCGAGCCCTCGCGCGAGATCTCGTTCACGCCGGCGCGCGTGATCCTGCAGGATTTCACGGGCGTGCCGGCGGTCGTCGATCTCGCGGCGATGCGCGACGCCGTCGTGAAGCTCGGCGGCCGCGCGTCCGCGATCAACCCGCTGTCCCCGGTCGAGCTCGTCATCGACCACTCGGTGCAAGTCGATCGCTACGGCACGCCCGACGCCCTCGCGCAGAACAATGCGATCGAGTTCGAGCGCAATCGCGAACGCTACGCCTTCCTGCGCTGGGGCCAGAACGCGTTCCGCAACTTCCGCGTCGTGCCGCCGAATACCGGCATCGTTCACCAGGTCAACCTCGAGTATCTCGCGCGGGTCGTCTTCGACGTCGAGCAGAACGGCGAGCGCATCGCCTATCCCGACACGCTCGTGGGCACGGACTCGCATACGACGATGATCAACGGGCTCGGCGTCCTCGGCTGGGGCGTCGGCGGCATCGAAGCCGAAGCGGCGATGCTCGGCCAGCCGATCACGATGCTGATCCCGCAGGTCATCGGCTTCGAGCTCAAAGGCCGCCTGCCCGAAGGCGCGACCGGCACGGATCTCGTGCTCACCGTGACGGAGATGCTGCGTCGCTACGGCGTCGTCGGAAAGTTCGTCGAGTTCTTCGGCGACGGTCTCGATCACCTGCCGCTCGCCGACCGCGCGACGATCGGCAACATGTCGCCGGAGTACGGCAGCACGTGCGCCGTGTTCCCGATCGATGACGAGACGCTCCGCTACCTCGAGCTCTCGGGCCGCTCGCCCGAGCTGATCCGGCTGGTGGAGGCATACGCGAAGGAACAGGGCCTGTGGCGCAACGACGCCCGGCGTGCCCGCTATACGGACGTCATCACGCTCGACCTCGCCGACGTCGAGCCGAGCATTGCCGGTCCGAAGCGGCCGCAGGATCGGATCCCCTTGCGCGACGCGGCGGGCAAAGCGAGGACGCTGCTCGCGAAGCCGGACGGCGGCGAGCCGGCGCGGGCCGAGGCCGAGCTCGGCGGCGAGCGTTTCAATCTCGAGGACGGCGCGATCGTCATCGCGGCGATCACGAGCTGCACGAACACGTCCAACCCGGCCGTGATGATCGGCGCGGGCCTGCTCGCCCGGAAGGCGGCCGCGAAAGGCCTTCGGCCGAAGCCGTGGGTCAAGACGAGCCTCGCGCCGGGATCGAAGGTCGTCACGGACTACTACAAGAAGGCCGGACTGCTCGACGATCTCGCGAAGGTCGGCTTCCACCTCGTCGGTTACGGCTGCACGACGTGCATCGGTAACTCTGGGCCGCTGCCCGACCCGATCGCGAACGCGATCAAGAGCGG
Source organism: Gammaproteobacteria bacterium (assembly GCA_017577365.1). Classification (GTDB taxonomy): domain Bacteria; phylum Pseudomonadota; class Gammaproteobacteria; order Steroidobacterales; family Rariloculaceae; genus ZC4RG20. Next base: position 50,646 of record PKRJ01000003.1, read on the forward strand.
CGACATCACCGCGTGCTCGGTGCTGTCGGGCAACCGTAACTTCGAAGGGCGGATCCATCCGCTCGTGAAGATGAACTTCCTCGCCTCGCCGCCGCTCGTCGTCGCGTACGCGCTCGCGGGGAATATCAAGATCGACCTTTACAAGGATCCGCTCGGCACGGATCAGAACGGCAATCCGGTCTACCTCAAGGACATCTGGCCGACGTCGAAGGAAATTCACGATCTCATCGCGTCGACGATCGATGCGAAGATGTTCAAGGCGAGCTACGCGAACGTTTTCGCTGGCGACGAGAACTGGAACAGCATCGAGGTCCCGAGCGGCGAAACCTACGCGTGGGATCCGAAGTCGACCTACGTGCAGAATCCGCCGTACTTCGAATCGATGTCGCGCGAGCCGCAAACGCCGAGCGACATCAAGGGGGCGCGGGCGCTCGCGCTCCTCGGCGACATGGTCACGACGGATCACATCTCGCCCGCCGGCAGCATCCAGCCGGACAGCCCGGCCGGGAAATACCTGATCTCGCTCGGCGTCGCGCAGAAGGATTTCAACTCCTACGGCGCGCGGCGCGGCAACCACGAGGTCATGATGCGCGGCACCTTCGCGAACATCCGTTTGCGCAACCTGCTCGCGCCCGGCACCGAGGGCGGCTGGACGATCTACTTCCCGACCGGCGAGCAGATGAGCATTTACGACGCCGCGATGCGGTATCAGCAGGACGGCACGCCGCTCGTCGTGATCGCCGGCAAGGAATACGGTGCCGGCTCGTCGCGGGACTGGGCCGCGAAGGGCACCGCGCTGCTCGGAGTGCGTGCCGTGCTCGCCGAAAGCTTCGAGCGCATCCACCGCTCGAACCTGATCGGCATGGGCGTGCTGCCGCTGCAGTTCCTCGACGGCGACAACGCCCAGAGCCTAGGCCTCGACGGCACCGAGGTCTTCGACATCGAGGGGCTCGGGCGCGAGCGGGTCGAGCGTGTCCGCGTCACGGCGACGAAGCCGGACGGCACGAAGGTCACGTTCGAAGCACGCGTGCGGATCGATACGCCGAAGGAGCAGGAGTACTACGTGCACGGCGGCATCCTGCATTACGTGCTCCGCCAGCTCGCGGCCGCCTGAGGATCGGTCCGACGAGACGAAGGGTCCGGGACAACGGCACCCCGGACTCTTTCTCGAAAGCCGAGAAAGGGGAAGCCCGTTCCCGCGAACGGGCTCTTCCCTTCCGGCCCATTCTCCTGCCGCCCCGTTCCTCGCCGGTTCGACTTCGGCCGCGGGGATATGCGACATTGCGCACTCGACGAGCGGCGGACGTGTAGTCCCTGGAGAGACCACGATGACCCGCGAATGGCTTGACGGCTGGACCGAGCCCGGCTCGGCGAAGCGGACGATCCTGACCGTCGTCGGCGCCGCGCTGGGCGTGCTGGTTCTGATCTGGCTCGCGCTCGGCTGGTACTGGTCACGCGAGCCAGAGGCGTTCTGGGTCGAAGAGACGCCGCCGGACCGCACGGACCCCGTCATCGGCTACTCGACGGTCAGCACGCTGGTTCGAACCGTCGAGTGGCTGCTGGAGAAGCCCGGCGGCTACTTGAGCAACGACATCGCGCCCCCGAGCGTGTTCCTCGACAACATGCCGAACTTCGAGTACGGCGTGCTCGTGCAGTGCCGCGATCTCGCGCGCGTGCTGCGTAACGATTACAGCCGCTCGCAATCGCAATCGCTCGAGGACCGCGATCTGGCGATCGCCGAGCCCGCGCTCAATTTCTCGAACGACTCCTGGATCTTCCCGACGACCGAAAGCAAGTACCGCGAGGCGCTCGCCGCGTTGCGCAGCTTCGAGCGCCGATTGATCGACTCGAATCCGGCCGACGCGCGCTTCTACGCCCGCGCCGACAACCTGCGCGAATGGCTGGCGGTCGTCGAGCGCCGGCTCGGCAACCTGTCTCAACGGCTCTCGGCGAGCGTCGGCCAGAGGCGCGTCAACGTCGATTTGGCCGGCTCGCCGCCGACGGCGGGCACCTCGCCGCTCGGCGAGAACGTTCCGGTCAGGACGCCGTGGCTCGAGATCGACGACGTCTTCTACGAGGCGCGCGGCACCGCGTGGGCGCTGCTGCACTTCATGCGCGCCGCGCAGTTCGATTTTCACGCCGTCCTCGAGGACAAAAACGCCGTCGTGAGCCTGAGACAGATCATCCGCGAGCTCGAAGGCGCCCTCGAGCCGCTTTCGAGCCCGATCGTGCTGAACGGCAGCGGATTCGGGATCTTCGCCAATCACTCGCTCGTGCTCGCCTCGTACATTTCGCGGGCGCACTCCGCGGTGATCGATCTCCGCGAGCTGCTCGCGCAGGGCTGACGCGCGCGGCGCCGCGGCCCTACGCGGCCGAGATCCAGAGCGGCACTTCGGTCCAGGCGTTCGCGAGCTTCGCATCGAGCGCACGATAGTCCGGCTCGAAGCGCCCGACCATTCGCCAGAAGCGTCGCGAATGGTTCAGCGAAAACAGATGGCAGAGCTCGTGTATCAGCAAGTAGCGAACGACCGGACGCTCGAGAAAGAGCGCGCTCGCGTTGATGCTGATGTTGCCGTGCCCCGAGCAGCTGCCCCAGCGCGTGCGCTGAAGACGAACCTGGACGGCCTTGGGCAATCGTCCGATCGCCTCGGCTTCACGCCAGACCCACGGCTTCAAGTGCGCCCTCGCCTCGTCGAGCAGCCACGCGCGTAGCACCGCTCGCGCGTCGCGATGATCCGCGTGGACGGTCTCGACGTGCAGCTCGTTGCCGACGACGCGGCTTCGCGCCCGCCCCGTTGCCGATTTTCGATACCGCACGTGCACCTCGAGGTCGATCGCCCGGAGCCGAATCCGCGACGGCAAGAGCTCGCGGTCGCCGAGATAGCGGGTTCGCACGTGCTGGCGCGCGCGATCGATCCAGTCGCGATGCTCCTCGACGAACGCCTGCACCTCGCGCGGCCGCGTCCCGACGGGCACGACGAGCTCGAGCGTGTGCGGCGGAACGAGCTGCAGGAAGAGCCGCCGGGCGCGCCGGCTTTCGCGCATCACGAGCTCGGCCGAAGCGACGAGCGTCGGCTGTCGCTGGTCGTCCAACAGGCGAAGTTGCTGCGGCATTCTTGGTGTTCGTCGAGTGAGCCGCTCCTATAATAGCCGGCCGCCGATCAGCGGCGCTTATCCCGATTCGTCATGAGAACCGCGTTCATTCGCCTCGATAGGGGCGACTACCGATACTCCGCGCCGGACGAGCGGCGTCCGGCCGGCCGCGAGCTTGCCCCATGACGCCGTTGATCGATATCGGGGTGAACCTCGCGCACGACAGCTTCGACGCGGACCGCGACGAAGTGATCTTGCGCGCGGCCGAGGTCGGTGTGACGCGCATGATCATCACCGGCACGAGCGTCACGGCGAGCGCCCGCGCCGCCGAGCTCGCGTCGTCGCGGCCCGGGCTTTACGCGACAGCCGGCATTCATCCGCATCATGCGTCGGAGCTCCACGAGCATTCGATCGATGCGCTCGAGTCGCTCGCCGCGCAACCCCGCGTCGTCGCGATCGGCGAATGCGGGCTCGACTTCTTTCGAAACTTCTCGCCGCCCGATGCGCAGGAGCGCGCGTTCGCGGCGCAGCTCGAGCTCGCCGCGAAGGTCGAGCTGCCGGTTTTCCTGCATCAGCGCGACGCCCACGAGCGCTTCACCGAGATCGTCGCGGCGTATCGCGACAGACTCGTCGGCGGCGTCGCGCACTGCTTCACCGGCGGGCCCGAGGAGCTCGAGGCCTATCTCGATCTCGGCCTCTATATCGGTGTGACCGGGTGGGTCTGCGACGAGAGGCGCGGTGCGGCGCTTCGCGAAGCCCTTCCGCACATCCCGCTCGACCGTTTGCTGATCGAAACGGACGCGCCCTACTTGCTGCCGCGGGACCTCGAGCCGAAGCCCCGCAGCCGACGCAACGAGCCCGCGTTTCTCCCGCACGTGCTCGAGCACGTCGCGAAGGGACTCGGCGTGAGCGCGGAGGAAGCGGCCCGCGCGTCGACGGCGAACGCCGAGACGCTGTTTCGGCTTCCGCCCGAGGAATCGTTGCTCTCGGTCTGAAAAGCGCGCAGCTCAGCGCCCGCGCGGCGCCAACGATTCGATCGACGCCTTGATCTCGGCCCAATACGGCCAGAAGTCGGCCTTTATGCGCTCGATCTCCGCCCGGTCGGGCTTGCGGTAATGCTCGACGAACTCGTTGGCGAGCAGCACCTCTTTCGGGCGTCCCTTGCTGAAGTTCGCGAGCGGTGAGAACACCACGTGGCCGTGCACCGGAATATCGCGGACGAGGCGGCGGATCGCGGCGATGCGATCGTAGAGCGCATGCTGCGGATTCGGGAACGTGAACCTGCGGTTCTTCGTCATGACCGTCCACTCGTCCATCCGGTCGCTGCCGAAGATCATCCCCTCGAAATGCTTCGTGTCGACGACGACGATGCCGTATGCCGTCAGCAGCAGATGCTCGATCTCGATCTGGCCGCCCATGCCGTTCGGCACGAGCACACGATGCTCGGCGTCGAGCGCGACCGCGCGCACTGCGGCGCCGAGATCCATGCGCCGCCGCCTGCGCACGAGCACGAACAGCACGCCGGCGAGCACGGCGCAAAGCACCAGAGCCGAAACGACGTACCAATAGTTATAGATCACTTTATATTTTTATTCTTTCTTATTGTTTCTTAATCTATTTCCACCGGTCGAGCTCGGCCGCCAGCGCGCCGAGCTCGGGCGCGATCGGCGTCGCCGAGGTCTCGCGCTCGAGCAGCTCGGCGAGCGCAGGCGGCACCTCGACGCGCCGTCCGACGATCGGCTCGACGATCGTGTCGAACTTCGCCGGGTGGGCGGTCGCGCAGACGATCCACGGTAACGATCGGCGCGCCTCGGGCAGATGGTCGTAGACCCAGAATCCGGTTGCGGTATGCGGGCACCAGATCTCGCCGTACCGGCGTGCGTCCTTCGCGATCTGCTCGCGGATCTGCTCGTCCTCGACGGGATACGCCTCGACGGCCGCGCGAAGCTCGGCGAAATCCGGTATGAGATGCCGCAGGCGCTCCATGTTGCTCGGATTGCCGACGTCCATCGCGGACGCGAGCGTTTGCACGCTCGGGCGCGGCTGCCAGTTCCCGGTGGCGAGGAAATCCGGGATCGTGCGGTTCGCGTTGACCGCGAGGACGACCTCGCGGATCGGCATGCCGATGGCTTTCGCCCACAGGCAAGCCAGGCCGTTGCCGAGGTTTCCCGTCGGCACGATCGAGCCGACGGTCGTGCCGTGCCGCCGGTGATGCCACAACGACGCGGCCGCGTGATACGCGACCTGCGGCAACAGCCGCCCGAGGTTGATGCTGTTCGCGGCGGTGAGCCGGTGGCGGCGGTTGAGCTCCGCATCCACGAAGGCCGCTTTCACCATCGCCTGGCAGTCGTCGAAGCTCCCCGCGACCTCGAACGCCCGGACGTTTCCGCCCCAGCACGTGAGCTGGTGCTGCTGGCGCGGCGAGACCTGCCCTTTCGGGTAGAGCACCGCCACGCGAATCCCGCGCCGACCGTGAAACGCGGCCGCGACCGCGCCGCCGGTATCGCCGGACGTCGCGACGAGGATCGTCAGCGGTCCCTTACGCTCGTCCGGGACGAGCGGCAACGCGCGCTCCATCAGCGCGGCGAGAAAGCGCGCGCCGACGTCCTTGAACGCGGCCGTCGGCCCGTGAAAGAGCTCGAGCACGGCGAGCTTGCCGGCGCCGCCGTCGAGCGGCTTGAGCGGCACGGGGAAATCGAGCGCATCCTTCGCGATGGCTTCGAGCTCGGCCTCGAGCGGCGAGCCCGCGAAGAACGGCGCGAGCACCTCGGCGGCGATTTCCGCGAGGCTTTCGCCGCGCACGTCGCTCGGCTCGATGCGCGGCAGCGCATCGGGCACGTACAGGCCCCCGTCCGGCGCGAGCCCGCGCATCACGGCATCGATCAGACCGACGGCCTCGCCGCCTCGTGTGCTGAAGAACCGCATCGCCGCTCAATCCTGATTGCCGCTCAGCATGCTACACAAGCGGAGAAGGTCCGCGAATATTCCGCCCGCCGTGACGTCCGGTCCCGCGCCGGGGCCGCGGACGATCAGCGGATTGTTGCAATAGCGCTTGGTGACGAACTGCACGATGTTGTCCGTGAGGGCGATGTTCGCGAAAGGATGGTCCTTCGCGAAGCTTTCGAGCCGCACGCGCGCCTTGCCCTTCTTCACGTCGACCTCGGCGACGTAGCGCAACACCGTCCCGGCACGCGCCGCCTTCTCGACGCGCTCGGCCATCGGCGCATCGAAATCCGATAGCCGGTCGAGAAACTCCTCGACCGAAGCATCGGCGAGCGCCGGCGGCACGAGGCTCTCGACCTCGAGGTCGTCGATCTCGAGCGCAAGCCCGGCCTCGCGCGCGAGAATCACCGCCTTGCGCGCGACGTCCATGCCCGAAAGGTCATCGCGCGGATCGGGCTCGGTATAACCGCGCGCCCGGGCGTCGCGGACGATCTCGGAGAACGGGCGGCTCCCGTCGAAGACGTTGAACAGATAAGCCAGCGTGCCGGAGAAGATGCCGCTGATGTTCTCGATCTCGTCCCCCGTCTCGACGAGATCCTTCAGCGTCTGGATGACCGGCAATCCCGCACCGACCGTAGCCTCGTAGAGGAAATGCCGGTTCGTGCCGCGGGTCAGCCGCTTCAGCTCCTCGTAGTACGACATCGGCCCGCTATGCGCGCGCTTGTTCGGCGTGATCACGTGAATGCCGCGCGCGAGCCAGTCGCGGTAGAGGTTCGCGACGTCCTGGCTCGCCGTGCAGTCGATGAGGACGCTGTGCGGCAGATAGTCCGTGCGGACGTGCTCGACGAAGGCGTCGAGGCTCATCGGCGAGCCTTGCTCGAGACGCGCGCGCCAGTCGCCGAGGTCGATGCGCGGCTCGCCGAGCACCATGCGCCGCGAGCCGCCGATCGCGCGAACGCGGATATCGAGATTGAACTTCTCGCGCAATCGCGGCGCCGCGGCCGCGAGCTGATCGAGCAACGCGCCGCCGACCAGCCCCGGACCGATGACGCCGACCGACACGGTCTTCGCGGACAGGTAGAAGCTGCTGTGCACCGCGCGCAGCGCCCGCGTCATGTCCTTCGCCGAGATCACGGCCGAGATGTTCCGCTCGCTCGCGCCCTGCGCGATCGCGATGACGTTGATGCCCGCGTTGCCGAGCGTGCGGAAGAACCGCCCCGCCGTGCCCGGCACGCCTGCCATGCCGTCGCCGACGACCGCGAGGATGCCGCAGTCGCGCGTGACGCCGACGCGCTGCACTTGTCCCTGCTCGAGCTCGACCCGGAACGCGCGCTCGACGACCCTTCGCACGGCGTCCGCGGACGCCTCGGGAACGGCGAAGCAGATCGAATGCTCCGAGCTGCCCTGAGAGATCAGCATCACGGAGACGCCGGCCTCGCGCAGCGCGCCGAAAAGCCGGTCCGCGGTGCCGGGCACCCCGATCATTCCGGCGCCCTCGAGGTTGATCAGCGCGACGCCGTCGATCCCGCTGATCCCCTTCACGACGCCGGCGTGCTCGTCGGAGCGCGCCGCGATCAGCGTGCCGGGGTACTCCGGGTTGAACGTGTTCTTGATCCGAATCGGGATCTTGTGCGCGACCGCGGGCGCCATCGTTTGCGGATGGATCACCTTCGCGCCGAAATACGCGAGCTCCATCGCCTCGTTGTACGAGATGCGCGGAATCACGGTCGCTTCCGGAACGCGGCGCGGATCGCCGCTCATGACGCCGTCGACATCGGTCCAGATGTTGACCTCGGCCGCGCCGAGCAGCGCGCCGAAGATCGACGCCGAGTAGTCGCTGCCGTTTCGGCCGAGCGTCGCCGGAAGACCGTCGCGATCGGACGCGATGTAGCCGGTGATGACGGCGATGCCGTCGAAGTCCGAAGGAATGATGCCCGCGAGACGCCGCCGCGCCTCGTCCCAGACGACGATCGGGCCCATCTCGCCTTGCTCGATCACGAGCACTCCGCGAGCGTCGACGAAAACGACCGGCCGCGAGACGTCCGGCCGGCCTTTCAGCGTCGCCGTGAGGAGCCTCGCGGACCAGACCTCGCCGAACCCGCTGACGAGCGCGCGGCTGCGCGGCGACGCGGCGCGCACGAGCGAGAGCGCCTTGAGAACGGCCTCGATGTCCGCGAGATCCTTGCGAAACGCCGCAAGCACCTCTTCCGCGGCCGGCTCGTCGAGCAAGTCGCGCACGGCGGTTTCATAGCGCGTCGTGAGCTCGCGCAGCGTGTCCTCGACCGGCTCACAGGCGACGGCACGATCGATCAGGCCGAGCAGCTGATCGGTCATGCCTTTCATCGCGGAGACGACGACGGCGAGCGGTCCGTGTCCGCCTCGAGCGACGATGCCCGCTACCCTCTCGAAGCAGCGCGCATCAGCGACGCTCGTGCCTCCGAATTTATGGACGATCCAGGCCATCGGAAAAACCTTTACTGCAAAAACTACGGCCGGAACGGCCGCTTGGACTTGGCGCCGCGAGGATAACAGAACGGCCCAGCGAGTGCCGTACGCGGCTCAGCTTTTCACCGCGGCGATCTCGCGCCGCATCGCCGCGATCGTGCCGGCATAGTCGCCGGACGTGAAGATCGCGGAGCCCGCGACGAAGATATCCGCGCCGGCCCGCGCGATCTCTCCGATATTCTCCACCTTGACCCCGCCGTCGACCTCGAGCCGGATCGGCAGTCCGGACCGATCGATCGTCTCACGCACGACCTCGATCTTGCGCAACGCCGATTCGATGAACGTCTGCCCGCCGAAGCCCGGATTCACGGACATCACGAGAACGAAATCGAGCCGATCGAGGACGTAATCGAGCCAGTAGACGGGCGTTGCCGGATTCAGCACGAGCCCGGCCTTGCAGCCCTGCTCGCGAATCAATGCGAGCGTTCGATCGACGTGCTCCGTCGCTTCCGGATGGATGCTGATCATCGACGCGCCTGCGGCGGCGAAGTCGGGAATGATCCGGTCGACGGGCTTGACCATCAGGTGCACGTCGATCGGCGCGTCGATGCCGTAGCGGCGCAGCGCCTCGCAAACGAGCGGCCCGATCGTCAGATTGGGGACGTAATGGTTGTCCATCACGTCGAAATGGATCAAGTCCGCGCCGGCGTCCAGCACGGCCGTGACCTCCTCGCCGAGGCGTGCGAAATCGGCCGACAGTATCGACGGAGCGATCAAAGGACGGGGCGAACGGAGAAGTTCCATGATCGTCTTGGCCTTTCGTTCCGGGAGGCGTACGGCCTCGCGCCCTGGCACACGCGTGGAGTCGAGGCGTGAAAATTATTTCACGATCCCTCTTCCGCCTCACCTCGCGCCGCTCCCCGGCGCGGCTCCGGGCGCCGCGCCGCGGCCCGGCCCGACTCGAGCCTGAAGGTCACAGGCAGGACCGCGACGATCACGAGCGCGAGCGGCCAAAGGGCGTGCGCATATCCCGCGCCGCCGCCCGCCGAGGCGGCGAGCGCCCCGATCGCGGCGGATCCGAGCAGTTGTCCGATGCCGAGGCTCAACGTCAAGACGCCCTGCCCGGCGCCGCGCCGCGCGTCGCCGACCTCGGCGAGCACGACGTAGCGAAGCGGCGCGCCGAGTAATGCCGAAAGCCCGAGGCCGACGAGCATCCCGGCCGCATAGAACTCGACGAGCCCGAGCGGCCCGCGTCCGAGCAACGCGAGTCCCGCGGCGGTCGCGACGAGGCCGGCCTGAATGACCGGGCGCGGACCGATCCGGTCCAGGAACCAGCCGGCCGCGGGCGCGCCGGCGATCAGCGTGAGCACTAGCGGCAGCAGCATCAGGCTCGCCGACGCGGGATCGACGCCGAAGGCACCGACCGCGAGCGCGGGCACGAAGACCATGCCGGCCTCCACAGCGCCCGTCGCGAGCCCGATGGCGCCGACGGCGCGCAACCGGCGGTTCGCGAAGAACTCCGGGGGCACGATGGGATGCGCCGCGCGCCGCTCGGCCGCAATGAGCAACGGCACGGCCGCCGCGGCGATCAGCATGCACGGCCACACCGCGGGCGCGCCGAGCGAGCGAGGAAAGCTCGATGCATCGACGGCGTTGATCCCGATCGCGGCCGCAGCGAGCAGCACCGAGAGCGTGAATGCGCCTCCGGCGTCGAAGCCGCCGGGCCGCTCTCGACGCGCCGCATCGTCCGGCAAAACGACGACGCTCGCGGCGATGACGGCCGCGGCGATGGGCAGATTGATCAGAAAGAGCCACGGCCACCCGAAGCGCAGCAGCAGCCCGCCGAGCAGCGGCCCGAGCAGGAACGCGACGCCGAACACCGCGCCGATCAACCCGAGCGCCCGCCCCCGGCGCTCGTGCGGAACGGCGTCCGCGACCACCGCGCTCGCGACGGGAAAAATCCCGCCGGCCCCGAACGCCTGCACCGCGCGCCCCGCGAGCAGCATGCCGAAAGACGGTGCCGCGGCGACCAGCGCCGAGCCGGCCGCGAACGTGGCGACGCTCAACATGTACAGTCGCCGCCGCCCATAGCGGTCGGAGCATGCGGCGAGCAACGGCGCACCGATCAGATTGAAGAGAACGTAGATCGAGAACACCCACGACAACGGGCGCTCGCCGACGCCGAACTCGGCTTGCACCGCGGGCAGTGCAGGCCCGACGATCGCGATATCGAGCGCCGCCATCAAGACGCCCGCGAACAGCACGCCGAGAATGGTCGCCTGTCTCGGCACCGCGCTCATCGGCGTCGTCCCGCGCCGGGGGTAACGCCCCCGAAGGCACGGATTCGGGATTTCGAACGGTATCGCTCCATGTGAAGGGGCGGAGTATACGTGCTGCCGCGAAGTTCGGCTCCTCGCGGATGCCGAAGTCGGCAGGCCCGGCGGCGCGCGTCAGTACACGCGCAGGATCAGCCCCTTCAGGTACTCGGCCTCCGGGAAATTCAGCGCGATCGGATGATCCGGAGGCTGCGTCAACCGCTCGACGATCTGCGCTTCGCGCCCCGCGTCGACCGCAGCGCCGGCAACGATCTTCTGGAACAGCGCCGCGTCGACGTGACCGGAGCACGAGAACGTCGCGAGCGTTCCGCCTTCGGTCACGAGCTGCAGCGCGAGCAGATTCACGTCCTTGTAGCCGCGGGAGCCGGCGTGAAGCTGATCGGCGGAATGCACGAATTTCGGCGGATCGACGATGACGAGATCGAAGCGCTCGCCGCGGTCGCGCAGAGCTCGCAGCTCCTCGAACACGTTCCCTTCGACGAAGCTCACGCGCGGCGCGAGCCCGTTCGCGTCGGCGTCGCTCCTGGCCTGAGCGATGGCTTCGCTAGAGCTCTCGATGAGCGTCGCCTGCTCCGCGCCGTTCAGCAACGCGGTCAACGCGAACGCGCCCGTGTACGCGAACGCGTCGAGCACACGCGCGCCGCGGGCGTGTCTCGCGACGTGCTCGAGGTTCCGCTGCTGATCGAGATACGCGCCCGTCTTTTGCCCCGTGCCGACGACGAAGCGGCGACGTAGCCGTCCCGTACGATACTCGACCGCGTCCGCGCCGTCCTCGCTCACGATCGTGCCGCGCTTCGACTCGAAGCCCTCCTTGCGTCGGGCCGCTCCTTCGGAGCGCTCGTGGATCGCGCGCGGCCGCAGCGCGTCGACGAGCGCGGCGACGATCGCCTCGCGCCAGCGCTCGGCGCCGGCCGACAGGAACTGGCAGACGAGATGGCCGGCGTAGCGATCGACGATGAGGCCGGGCAAACCGTCCGACTCGGAGAACACGATCCGACAAGCGCCGTCGTCGACGAGAAGACCCAGCCGCCGCCGCGCGTCGACGGCGCGCTCGATCCTGCGACGCAAGAAACTCTCGTCGATCCGCTCTTCGGGATCGAAGCTCCAAACGCGCGCACGAATCTGCGAAACGGGCGAATAGGCCGCGCGAGCGAGAAAGCTTCCGCGCGTATCGACGACGTCGACGGTCGCACCGCTCTCGGGCTCGCCTTCGACGCGTTCGATCGCTCCGGAGAAAATCCAAGGGTGACGCCGCAGGAGCGACTTCTCGCGCCCGGGCTTGATAACGATGCGTTCGGTCATGGTGCTGGTCCTGCGCGGTCGGCCGCGCTCCGCCGCTCGATTACGGTCGAAGCCGCATCGCGCTGGACGACGGGCGGCGGTGCCCCGACCGGCACGTTCGATTCTACTCCGCACCGCCGCGGACGTCGCCGCGCGGGACGCGTCCGGCGGTTTCATTCGTCATGACGCCGTGCGACACTCGAAGCGTAACGTTTTCGGTCTTCCGCGAGCTTCGTGACGTCCACGCCCGGCAAAAGGATTTCGCTGATTGGCGCACCGACGGATGTCGGAGCCGGCCGACGCGGAGCGTCGATGGGCCCCGAGGCGCTGCGCGTCGCGGGGCTGAAGCGCGCCCTCGAACGTCTCAAGCGGACCGTGATCGATCGAGGGAACGTGAGCGGGCCGATCAACCCCGAGTCGCCGCGCGTTGCGGGCTACCGCCACCTGCCCGAGGTTACCGCGTGGTGCCGCGCGGTGCGCGATGCCGTGTACTCGGCGCTCGCGGACGGCGACGTGCCGATCCTGATGGGCGGCGATCACAGCCTCGCCATAGGCTCGATCGCCGCCGTCGCCCGGTATTGCGCGGAGCGCGACATCACGCCGACCGTCCTCTGGCTCGACGCGCACGCCGACTACAACGACGCGTCGTCGTCGCCGACCGGCAACCTGCACGGCATGCCCGTCGCGATCATCACCGGCCACGGCCCGCGCGAGCTCGTCGAGCTCGGGCCGAGCGTGCCGATCGTCTCCCCGGACCGCATCGTGCAGATCGGCATCCGCTCCGTCGATGAGGTGGAAAAGAAGCTCGTCGTCGACAGCGGCATGCTCGTCTACGACATGCGCACGATCGACGAGATCACGATGCGCGTCGCCGTCGAGCAGGCGCTCGACTACGTCGCACACCGCGGCGGTCACCTGCACGTGACGTTCGACGTCGATTTTCTCGATCCGACGATCGCGCCGGGCGTGCCCACGACCGTGCCGGGCGGCCCGACGTACCGAGAAGCCCAGCTCTGCATGGAGATGATCCACGATTCCGGATTGATGCGATCGCTCGATATCATGGAGCTCAATCCCGCCTTCGACGACCGAAACCGCACGGCGGAGCTCGCGGTCGAGCTCGTCGAAAGCTTGTTCGGTCAGCAGATTCTCGCTCGCAGGGGCGGCGGACCCGATACGAAGTACACGCTGTGAAAAGGACGGAACAGATCATCGCTCAGACCGAGCGAGTGACCGCGCGCAACTACGCGCCGCTGCCGGTCGTGCTCACGCGGGCGGAAGGCGTGTTCGCGTGGGACGTCGAAGGACGACGCTATCTCGATTGCATCAGCGCCTACTCGTCTTTGAACCAGGGACATCGTCACCCGCGCATTCTGCAAGCGCTCATCTCGCAGGCCGGGCGCCTCACGCTGACGTCGCGCGCCGTGCACAACGATCGGCTCGGCCCGTTCCTCGAGAAGCTCTGCAACGCGGCCGAGATGGATATGGCCCTGCCCATGAACACCGGCGCGGAAGCCGTGGAGACGGCCATCAAGGTCGCGCGCAAATGGGGCTATCGCGTCAAAGGCGTGCCTCAGGACGAGGCCGAGATCATCGTCTGCCGCAACAATTTCCACGGGCGCACGACGACGATCGTCGGCTTCTCGAGCGAGCCGCAGTACCGCGAGGATTTCGGTCCGTTCACGCCGGGTTTCGTGACGATCGACTACGGCGACGCCGCGGCGCTCGAGCGCGCGATCGGACCGCGCACGGTCGCGTTCCTCGTCGAGCCGATCCAGGCCGAGGCGGGCATCATCGTTCCGCCGGCGGGCTATCTCAGCGCGGCCCGCGCGCTCTGCCGCGAGCACCGCGTGCTGCTGATGCTCGACGAGATTCAGACCGGTCTCGGCCGCACCGGAAGGCTGTTCGACTACCAGCACGAGCCGGACGCGAAGCCCGACGTGCTGATCCTCGGCAAGGCGCTCGGCGGCGGCGTCTATCCCGTTTCCGCCGTGCTCGCCTCCGCGGAAGTGCTGGGTCTTCTTCGTCCCGGCGACCACGGCAGCACGTTCGGCGGCAATCCTCTGGCCGCTGCCGTCGGCGAGGCGGCGCTCGAGGTCATTATCGAGTCGCGTCTGCCGGCGCGCGCGGCGGAGCTCGGCAGCTACCTGCTCGAGAAGCTCAAGACGCTGAAATCGCCGAACGTCGTCTCGATCCGCGGCCGCGGCCTGCTCGTCGGCATCGAGATCGCGCGCGAAGCCGGAACGGCGCGGCACTTCTCCGAGAAGCTGCTCGAACGCGGCGTGCTCTGCAAGGACACGCACGAGCAGGTGATCCGTCTCGCACCGCCGCTGATCGTGCAAAAAGATCAACTCGATTGGCTCGTTGATCAGCTGCGCTTCGCGCTGACGCCGTAACGTGCGACTTTTTCGTTCAAGGGGGACGCGATGGATCTCGGACTCAAAGGGAAGAATGCGGCGATCACCGGCTCGAGTCAGGGCATCGGCTTCGCGATCGCCGTCGCGCTCGCGAAGGAAGGCTGCAACGTCGCGCTGTGCGCGCGGGGACGGGAGCGGCTCGACCGCGCGGTCGCCGAGATCGGCGCGCTCGGCGTCGAAGCGCACGGGATCGTCGCGGACCTCTCTACCGAGGATGGTTGCCGCGCGTTCGCCGAAGGCGCGGCCGAGAAGCTCGGCGGCCTCGATATCCTCGTCAACAACGTCGGCGGCATGATCCCAGGCACGCTCGACTCGCTGACGCCGGAGCAGTGGTCGACGGTGCTGAACGTGAATCTGATGGCCGCGGTTTACACGACGCGCTATGCCCTTCCTTTCCTGCGCAAGGGCCGTGCGCCGCGCATCCTGAACGTCTCGGGCGTGACCGGAAAGCAGCTCATGCCGGGCGCATTGACGACGACGATCCCGAACGCCGGCATCATCGCGTTCACGAAGCTGATGGCCGGCGAGCTCGGCGCCGCCGGGATCACCGTGAACAATATCTGCCCGGGGTTCACACGCACGGAGTCGTGGGGGCCGCGCGCGGAGGCGATGGCGAAGGTGCGGGGCATCACGCCCGAGCAGGTCCGCGCGAGCATCGCGAATCAAACGCTGCTCGGCCGCTGGGCGGAGCCCGAGGAGATCGGTAACGTCGCGGCGTTCCTCGTCTCCGAGCGCAACAGCTACATGACCGGCACGACGGTCGAGGTCTGCGGCGGCTTCACGCGCTACATCTGAGCGCGTCGCGTTCCCGCCGAAGCATAGCTTTCGCGGCGCGCCGCGCGGCGCGAGGCCGATCGTCATGAACGGTTGAGGTGCAGTGGTGGGGCGGGCGCGGTGTATCGCCCTTCGCGGGACCGCCGTGAATCCGTCCCTGGAGGCTCCGCAAAGGGCGATACACCACGCCCGCTTGGATACGGCGTGCGTGCCGTTCATGACGAACGGCCGGAAAGTGCAGCGAGATTCTCCAGGTCGGGTAACGTCGCGGCTGCGGTGCTGCCGCTACCGCTACCGCAGCCTCCTTCGCGAACGGCCGCCAACGTATCCGGCCGTGTTCGCGTGATGCATGTCTTGCCGGGGCGTGCGCGGCAGGGACGCCGCGCACGCAGCCCCCAGGGACGGGTTCACGGCGGCCCGGCAAGACCTGCATCGCGCGAGCACGGCCCTACCGCGACGCTCGAACCCGTTCGCGAAGGAGGCGGTCGACGAAGCGCAGCCGGACGCGAGGCGACGCGTCAGAGCCCGATGCAGACGGACTTCAGCTCTGTGTACATCTCGACGCCGACGCGCCCGTGCTCGCGGCCGAAGCCCGACTGCTTGAAGCCGCCGAACGGCATGTTCGCGTCCACCGGTCCGTGACAATTGACCCAGACCGTGCCGGCCTTGATCTTCGGGATGAGCCGATGAACCGCCGTCAGGTCGTTCGACCAGATGCTCGCGCTCAAGCCGTACGGCGTGTCGTTGGCGAGCGCCGCGATCTCGTCGAGATCCTCGAAACGCTGCGCGACGACGACCGGACCGAAGATCTCCTCCTGCACGACCTTCATGTCCGGCCTCACGTTCGCGAGCACCGTCGGCGAAACGTAGTACCCCGGATGCTCCGGCCGATCCCCGCCCGCGACGACGGATGCACCCGCCGCCTTGCCGGACTCGATGTAATCGAGCACGCGCTGCTGCTGTTCGCGCGAGACGAGCGGCCCCATCTCGGTCTTCGGATCGAGCCCCGGGCCCAGACGAATCTTGCTCGCCGCCCCGGCGACGCCTTCGACGACGCGGTCGAAGAGCTTGCTGTGCACGTACAGCCGCGAGCCGGCCGCGCAGACCTGACCGGCGTTGAAGAAGATTGCCTGCGACGCGCCGGCCGCCGCAGCCTCGGGATCGGCATCCTTCAGCACGATCACCGGCGACTTTCCGCCGAGCTCGAGCGATACGCGCTTCAGCGAGTCGGTCGCCGCGACGTTGATCTTCTTACCGACCTCGGTCGAGCCGGTGAAAGCGATCTTGTCGACGCCCGGATGCACGACCAGCGCGGCTCCCGTCGTCTCGCCGTAACCGGTCACGATGTTGACGACGCCCGGCGGGAATCCCGCCTCCTGGATCAGCTCGCCGAGGCGAAGCGCCGAGAGCGGCGTCTGCTCGGCCGGCTTCAGCACGCACGTGCACCCGGCCGCGAGCGCGGGCCCGAGCTTCCAAGCGGCCATGACGAGCGGAAAGTTCCACGGAATGATCTGAGCGACGACGCCCACCGGCTCGCGGCGCGTATAGGCCTCGAACGTCCGGCCGTCCATGCCGATCGAAACGTCAATCGTCGAGCCCTCGATCTTCGTCGCCCAGCCGGCCATATAGCGCAGATAATCGCGGCTGCCGGGAATATCGACGATGCTCGCCATGAACTTCGTCTTGCCGTTGTCGAGGCTTTCGAGCTCGGCGAGCTCCCCGGCGTATTTCTCGATCAAGTCGGCCAGCTTCCAGATCAGCGCCTCGCGCTGCGACGGCAAGAGCTTCCGCCACGGGCCGCCGTCGAACGCCTGTCGGGCGGCCTTCACCGCGCGATCCACGTCCGCGGCATTCGCGTCCGCGACGGTCGCGATCTGCTCGCCGGTCGCGGGATCGAAGACCGGAACGGTCTTGTCGGACAGCGGCTCGACCCATTCGCCGCCGATCAGAAGACGAGGCGGACGTCTCAGGAATTCCGCGACGGCCGGAGACGGCGCGGGTTGTGCGGCGATCGCAACCATGATGCTCCCCTCCTCTCTACGTCGATGACCACGGGCGGCGTTACACGAGGATTCCCTGAACCTTCTTCGCCGCTTCGTCCGCTTCGCGCACCATCTGCTCGATATCCCGATATTCCGGAACGGCGATGCCGCGCTGCGCGGCCGGGCGCTCGGCGATCGCGTCGATCCAACGCTCGAGGTGCGGCAATCCATCGATCGACACGCCGGACCACTTGTACGTGCGCACCCAGGCCCAGTTCGCGATATCCGCGATCGAATAGTCCCCGGCGAGATACTCGACCTTCGCGAGACGCGTGTCGAGCACCTCGAAGAGCCGACGCACCTCGCGCTGATAGCGTCCGATCGCGTACGGGATCTTCTCGGGCGCATACCGATAGAAGACGTTCGCCTGTCCCATCATCGGGCCGATACCGCCCATCTGGAACATCAGCCACTGGATCACTCGCGAGCGCCCCTTCCGGTCGGTCGGCATCAGCTTGCCGGTCTTCTCCGCGAGGTAGATCAAGATCGCGCCGGATTCGAAAACGACGAAATCGTCATCGTCCTTGTCGACGATCGTCGGGATACGACCGTTCGGATTGAGCTCGAGATACCACGGCTCCTTCTGCTCGTTCTTGTCCAACGCGATCGCACGCACGGTGTACGGAAGCCCGAGCTCCTCGAGCGCGATCGACACCTTGTGCCCGTTCGGCGTTGACGCGGTATATAGCTCGATCATCGCGGTCATCCTCTCCAAGAGTCCTCTGCAGATAGCCTACCGCAACACGGCCGGCCGATCTCCGCGCACGGCAGAAAGACGCGGTGTGCGATGGTCTCTTCCGGGACCGTGCGCGCCATGGATGGCGCGCGCGGAGCCTACAGGGACGTATTCACGGCGTTCCCGGAAGAGACCATCGCACACCGCGTCTTTCTGCCCTCGAGTTTCTGCAAAAAAACCTTGCGGCTTTGTCGCGCGGGGTCGGCGCGCTAACCTACCTGCCGCCGGGCACCTTGACGGGCCACATCGCCGGAGCCGGGAACGAGGAGACGAGACGCACGTGCTGACGCTCACCGACGACGAGAAAGCCATGCTCGACGGCCGCGAGGGCAAGGCCAGGCAGAAAGCCATGGAGCTCCTCGTGCGTTACGCCGAGGCGCTCGGCGCGGAACGCTTCGTCGACACGACGAACGTCGCGGGCGTTCCCGGGCAGGCGAACGTCTTCCTTGCCAATTACTACAAGGATCGCCCCGGCGGGATCGCGGCGATCTTCTCGTACTTCGATCTCGACAGCGACGAGCTCGTCGAGGTGCCGAGGCTCGCGACGCGCGCGTGCCATCTGCAAGGCGGCTACGACCCGGAGCACTGGCAGCTTCTCGGCGCGACGCCGGAAGCCGCCCGGCTGAGCCGAAACAGCGAGCGGATCGCGGCGGACCGCGGGATCGAGATCTTGAAGACCTGCACGCCGTATCTCGCGGGCAACGTGCCGAAGCTCGGCGAGCACTGCGCGTGGATGGAATCCTCCGCGGTCGTCTACTGCAACTCGATGCTCGGCGCACGCACGAACACGGAAGGCCGCGAGAGCACGAGCGCCGCGATGCTCACCGGCAAGATCCCGTACTGGGGGCTCCACGTGGACACATGCCGGCGCGGCACGCACAGGATCACGGTAGACGTCGCCGTCGACAGCATCGTGGACTGGGGCCTGCTCGGGTACTACGTCGGCGACGTGGTGCAAGAACGCATTCCCGTCGTTTGCGGGCTTTCCAACGCGCCGGACCTCGTTCGATTCAAGCATTTCGGCGCGGCGGCCGCATCCTCGGGCGGCGTGGAGCTCGCGCATCTCGTCGGCATCACGCCCGAGGCGCCGACCGAAGAAGCCGCGTTCGGCGGAAACCGGCCGGTCGAAGAGCTCCGCTACGGCGCAGCCGAGCGTCGCGCCGCCTACGAGAGACTGAATGCGAACGCGAACGATCCGAACGTCGACTTCGTGATGCTCGGTTGTCCGCATGCCGCTTTCGAGCAGATCGAGGAGGCATGCCGGCTTCTCGACGGACGTCGCATCCGCGAGAGCTGCAGGCTTTGGATCTTCACGTCGCGTGCCGTGAAACAACGTGCGGATGCCGCCGGCCTCACCGAGATCGTTCGTAAAGCCGGCGGAGTCCTCCTCACCGATACCTGCTCGGCGATCGCGAACGCGGTGCCGCCAGGGACGAAGGTCGCCGCGCTCGATTCGGCGAAACAGGCTCACTACCTGCCCGCTATGACCGGCATCCAAGCGTGGTTCGGCAGCACGGCGGACTGCATCCGCGCGGCCCTGACCGGCCGCTTCGACGGAAGACTCGACGCATGACCTCGGCAGGAGAATCTCGATGATCGTTCTGAAGGGCCGAAAAGTCGTCGGCGGCGTGGCCGAAGGCCAAGCGCTCGTGACGCGCCAGACGATCTCCGGCTGGGGAGGCGTTCACGCGCTGACCGGCACGATCATCGAGACGCACCACGAGCTCAGAGGACAAAGCTTCAAAGACAAGGTGCTCGTGTTCCGCGGCGCGAAAGGCTCGTCCGGCTGGTCCGTCGTCTTTCATACCGCGCGGCTCGCCGGCAGCGCGCCGAAAGCGCTCGTGTTCAACGAGATGACGACCAAGGTCGCGCTCGGCGCCGTCGTGATGCGCGTGCCCGCGGTCACCGATCTCGATCGCGATCCGCTCGAGGTCATCGAGACCGGCGATTGGGTGCGCGTCGACGGCGATGCCGGCATCGTCGAAGTCGTGAAACGCGCGCAGCGCGCCCCGGAGTGAGCCTTGCCGCTGACGATCGCGAAGGGGATCGTGATCCCGGACGACGAGATCGAGATCACCGCCGTCCGGTCGCGGGGCGCGGGCGGACAGAACGTCAACAAGGTCGCGACCGCGGCCCACCTGCGCTTCGACGCGGCGCGGAGCACGGCGTTGCCCGCGGAGATCAAGTCGCGGCTGCTCGCATCGGGCGATCAGCGCATCACCGAGGACGGCGTCGTCGTCATCAAGGCGCAGCAGTACCGCAGCCTCGAACGCAACAAAGCCGCGGCGCTCGAGCGTCTGCGCGCGATGCTCGCCGCAGCCGCGGTACGTGCGAAGCCGCGCAAGCCGACACGGCCGAGCAAGGCGGCCGAACGGCGCCGTCTCGAGGAGAAAGCCCGCCGCGCGGAGGTCAAGCGCCGACGCGCGAAGATCGAGCCGGATTGACGCGGCACGGATCTTGCTCGAATCGCGGCGTGAGTCGCATCGGCAAGAGCAGCACCTCGATCGTCCCACCGCCTCTCGACGAGGGCGGACACACCAGCACCCATCGGCTTGCGCGCACGTGCATCGTCGTGAATCGCAACGCGAGCCGCGGCGACGCCGATCTCGCTCCGGCTCTCGACGCGCTGACGAACGCGTTCGGTCGGGCAATGATCGTCGAAGTCGAAGCGGCGGCACGCTTGACCGAGCGGCTCGATGCCGCATGCGCCTCCGGAGTCGAGCGTATCGTCGTCGCCGGCGGCGACGGCACGATCGGCTCGACGCTCGACGTGCTGCTCCGTGCGTCCGTCCCGGTCGGCCTCCTGCCGCTCGGCACCGCGAACGACTTCGCGCGCACGCTCGGCATTCCGAGCGACCTCGCCGCCGCGGCCGATGTCATCGTCGAAGGGCGTACGCGCCGCGTCGACGTCGGCGTCGTGAACGGCCGGCACTTTCTGAACGCGGCGGGCATTGGCTTCAGCACGGATCTCCATCGCGAGCTGCCGGCATGGGCCAAGCGCACGCTCGGCCCCCTCGCCTATCCGCTCGGCGTCGTGCGACGCTGGCGGCGGCATCGGCCGTTCTCCGTGCGGATTCTCGGCGGCAACGCCCCGCTTGCGAGGCGCGTGATCCAAGTGACCGTCGCGAACGGCCGCCACTATGGAGGCGGCATGCTCGCCGAGCAGAGCTCGGAGATCGACGACGGCTTGCTCGACCTCGTCGTCGTGCTGCCGAGCCCATGGTGGCGTCACGTCGCGAGCCTGATTCGCCTGAAGCGCGGTGTGTATCCGGTGCGCGCGCCGATCCTGAGCGAGCGAGGCGCGCGCTTCGAGATTCGGACGCAACGCCCGCTGCCCATCGCGACCGACGGTGAGCCCAGCACGTCGACGCCCGCGACGTTCGAGGTGCTGCCACGAGCCCTCGAGGTCTACGTGCCGTGAGCGGGGGCGGCCCGCCGTGACCTTGCTCAAAGACGAGATGACGGCGAGGCTCGATGCCGTCGGACGCATCGGAATGGAAACGATCGGCTTGCTCGAGCACTTCGAGGATCGGCTCGACGATCCGGCGCTTCGTCGTCTCGTCGCGTCCCACGCCGCCGCGCAGCGACGGTTGCTCGAGCGCACCGCCGATCTCCGGCGCGAACGCGGCGATCTGCCGCAGACGGCGGATCCCGAGCGCACGCATCTGGATACCGCCGGCGCGGTCGTGCGGGCGGCGCTGCTCCCGGGCAACGCATCGGAGCACTACGTCGAATCGCTGCTCGACGCCGCCGATCGAGTCGAGGAAGCGATCGACGACGCCCTCTCGCTCGAGCCGCCCCCCGAGATCCGTGCTCTCCTCGAAAGCTTCAAGCGCGATAACGAAGACTTTCGACGCGTGCTGCGCAGCCGCATCTAACGTCCGCCGGCGCGGCCAGCGACCGTCCTCGCGGTCCGGCCGCCTCGGCCGCATGATGTCTCGCGCTCGGTGGAAGAGTACGATACGGCCCCGTCGGCGGCGCATCCGCCGGCTTTCGAGCCGGCCGCCCAGCGCACCGATCACGACTAGAACCGACCGGGGCTTACGATGGAACCCGACGCGACGTCAACGCCGGCTGCCGTGCTCACGGCCGCTGCCGTGCTGCGCCGCAACTACATGTTTCGCGGGCTACCCGAGCCGACGCTCCGCCGCATTGCGGCGCTCGCGGGCCGAAAGCTGTACCGCAAGGGTAGCGTGATCTTCTCACAAGGCGATTCGGGTGACGCGCTCTACGGCGTCGCTTCCGGGCGAGTGCGAATCAGCGCAAGCGGCGCCGGGGGCCGGGAAGTTTTCCTGAACATCATGGAGCCGGGCGACACCTTCGGCGAGATCGCCGTCATGGACGGGCTTCCGCGCACGGCCGGCGCGACAGCGCTCGAGCATACGACGCTGATCGTGCTGAAACGCGCGGACTTCCTCGGCCTCGTCGAACGCGAGCCGAAGCTCGCGATCCATCTGCTGAAGCTCCTTTGTCAGCGCCTCCGATGGACGAGCGAGCTCGTGGAGGAAACGGCCTTTCTCTCGGGCCCGGCCCGGTTGGCCAAGCGGCTCTTGATCCTCGCTCAGCTGCACGGCCGGCCCGCCAGCGGCGACGGTGAAACGCTCGAAATGCGAATCTCGCAGGCCGAGCTCGCGCATTTCCTCGGCATCTCCCGGCAGATCGTGAACCAGCATCTCGGCGAGTGGGCGAAATCCGGCTGGGTGAAGCTCGGCCGAGGCCGGATCGTCATCGCCGACCCGGCGGCACTCGAGCGGCTGATCGCTCAAGACGCGACGCCTTCGCGCTAGAACGCGCTTTCCTTTCGACGCCGCGCCGCCCGGACGAGCCGGGCGGCGCTCAGACATCCGGCGGACCAATCAGCCCTGCGTGCAGGGGAAGCAGAGCCATGTCCCCAGATACATCACGCAGCACCACCCCATCTGGGACTGCGGCCCGGCGACGACACTCGTTCCGCCCGCGGGCTTGCCCGGGCAGAAGCCGGCCGTCGCTACGTCGCCTGCGGACCCGAGCGCCGCCAGCGGCAGAGCCAACGCGACACCCAGCAAGAAGTTTCTAATTTTCCTCATGGCTTCCCTCCGCGGTCTCAAAACGGGCCGCCTGTCGCGGCAATCGGAGTGTCGACGAATTCGGTATCCGCGTCTGTCGCGCCCCTGACACTTCCGTCGATCTCCGCGCTTGTGTCAGGAACCTGACAGAAGCGGATGCAGGTTCTTGCTATTGATAGCTCTCCGGGGGAGATCAAGACACGAGGTTCTACGGAATGGATACGACGGATGAGATCGTCAAGCTCGTGCGCACGGTGGCCGGACTGCCGCGCGACGACCAGAACCGCATTCTGCGCCTCGTGGATTTGCTGTCGCTCGCCCCGTTTCACGTTCAGCAGCAAAGCCTCGCCCTCGTTCGCAGCCTGATCGACGCGAATCCCCGAACGAAGTCGGAATGCGCGGCCGGCATCGACGAGCTGATCGCGTATCTCGAGCGCACCGTCGTCGGCGCCGACGAGAGGCCCGCGAATTGGATCGCGCTGCGCGGGGCATTCCTGCGCTCGACGGTACAGTAGCGTATAGCCCCGTACGAACCGCCCGTCGCACGTTACTTCACCGTCACCTGGACGACCCCGTCCCAGCCGGCACCGTTCGGGAATCGCTCGCCAAGGCGTTTGCACTCGGCGGCGTAGAAGCGGGCCGGACCGTCGGCGGGAAACCGCTCGACGATTCGGAGAAATGCGCTCTCCGCGGCTCGCCATTCACCGCGGCGAAACAGCGCGAGCGCGTCGGCGAACGCTTCGTCGAGCTCGAACGTCGTCTTTGCCCCTTCTCCGCTCGACCTGAGCTCGAGGACGCTGATCGGCGTGCGCTTGCCCACGAGCAGGAACTCACCGAGCGGGCGATAGTCGAGCCCGGACGTCTCGGGCACGGCGAATGCCGAAAGCAAGACCTTCGTTCCGAGCAGCCGATTCAACCCCTGTAGCCGCGCGGCCGTATTGACGATGTCGCCGACCGCTCGATACTCGCCCCGACCGCTCGCGCCGACGTTGCCGAGCAGCAGCTGACCGGAATCGATGCCGATCCGTGTCGGCAGCACCTCGAATGCGCGCGCGTCGTTGAACTCGTCGACGGCGGCGAGCACGTCGAGCGCAGCACGGCTCGCCGCCGCACGGGCGGCGTCGGCCGAGCGCGTCGTCGGCCATACGGCGATCATCGAGTCTCCGCCGATGTCGGAGACGACGCCGCCGTGCCGATGGACGACTTCGACGAGCACGTCGAAGTACGCGTCCATGAGCTCTCCGAGCTCGGCCGGGCTCACCGACTCGGAAAGGGTCGTGTATTGCTCGGCATCCGTCACGAGGCACGTTCCGTAGATCACTTCGCGGCTCGCACGCGGCGACGCCTTCGCCGCGAGCCGATCCACGACCTCGGCCGGAACGTAGTACTCGAGCGCCGAACGGATACGCTCGCGTTGCCGGCGTAGCACGACGTGATTCCACGAAAGCCCCGCCACGAGCGCGATCGGCAATTGCAAGCCGAGAGGAATCACGAGCGGAGCCCAGATCCCGTGCGCCTCGAACGCGTAGAGCGCCGCGGCCGCGAAGACCGCGGCGGCCGCCCCGGCGGCTCCCGCCGCGGCGAAGCCCCGCAGCGACAACGAGACGGCGGCGACGAGCGCGCCCCACAGCACGATCAGCACCCAGCCCTCGAGCCACGGCAGCGGTCTGACGGGCTCGCGGTGCAAGAGATTGGCGAAGGCGGTGGCTCCGATCTCGACTCCGCTCAATCTTTGCCCCGAGCGCTCGGAGAACACGGAGTCGAAAAAATCCTGCTGCTCGGATCTCCTCTTCTCCGAGTAACCGACGAATACGGCCCGGTCAGCGAGTCGCCGACGCAACGTTTCCGGATCGGCGTCGAGCACGTCGTGATAAGGAATCGTGTCGATCGTCCCGGCGGGGCCGTAGAAGCGGAGGTATCGGCCGTTACCCCCGGCGTAAAGCGCGACGAGCGCGCGCAGGGCTCGGTTCTCCCTCGATTCGGGCCAGTCCGCGAGCCGGCGCTCGAGGTCCATGCCGAGCGAGGGATCGGCAAGAAACAGGCTGCGCAGCCGCCGCATGACTTCCTGCAGCCCATCCCGTGCCACCGCGTCGAGACCGATCTCACCGAGCTCGCTGACCAGCGCCGGCCGCGATTCGATCAGCAGCGTGAGCAGCCGACCGTGTTGCGGCAAAGCGTAGGCGTGCAGCGTTACCGCCGGCAGCGAAGGCGTCCCGTCGGCACGGCCGAACGTCCACGCTTGACCGACACGCGCCGGGTAAAGCGGCAGAATGAAAGGCGCCGTCGCCAACGCGCCGTCGCGAAACGCCTCGATCGGAAGGATACGCCGCTCGCCGATGAGCCCGCGATGCTCGATTTCCGTGACGCGCTCCGCGAGCACGACATTACCCGCACCGGCGATCGCCTCCGCGAGCCGGATATCGCCTTCCGGATCGTCGTCGCGGCGCGCCTCGAAAATAATGTCGAACGCGATGACGGAAGCGCCGGCATTCTGTAAACGATCGATCAGCTCGGCGTGCAGGGTACGGGGCCACTCATCGACGTCGCGGCTCACGCCGAGCGCCTCGGCGGTTTCGCTCGACAGGGCCACGACTGCGACGTCGGCCGGAGGCTCGATCGGACCGCGAGCCGTGAACAGCCATCCCAGCCCGATCGCCTCTTCGAGCTCCTGAACCGGCGGCAACAAGGTTGCGACGGTCCCCACCGCCGCGACCACGAGGCCGAGCCGTACGATTCTGGCGATGGAAGCGATCACGTGCCGCGCGATTCGTCCGAGTGAAAGCCGTCGTCCGGCTCGCCGCGCGCGTGAAGGCGCTCCCGCGGCGGCTGCTTGACACGGGTCGCCCTGCCCTTAGACTGAGCCGCTGACGGCAGGGGGGCTCGATTTCGATATCGTTGCATTCCAGCGTCCGCTTTACTCGGCAGTACCCCCTCGCAAGCAGCCACCACGAGAGTCCCGGGATGGCATTGACCTCGGCGAAGACGACGGCTCGGCCGGCTCGTCCGAACGTTCCGGGCGCCGAAGAGGGTAACGTACTCCTCGGACTGATCGTACCTGCGCTGCTCTGTGTCTTCGCCGGCGGAGCCGCGCACGCCGGCGACCATCGCGTCTGCGTCAACGGCTGGCAAGCGGTCGTCGTCGCTGCCGAGGGTGTCGTTCAGATCGAAACGCCGAAAGGTTGGGTTCTTCTGAAGCCCGGCGACGCGCTCTGCCACGGCGATACCATACGGACCGGCCCGTTCAGCCGAGCGAGCGTTCGCATCCCCGAAGGTACGCTCGTCCGAATCGATGCCGACTCCGCCATTCGGGTACACGCCGTCGAGAACGAGACTCAGTCTTGGTTCGATGTCGTCGTCAAGCTCATCAAGGGCACGCTGCACGCGATCAGCCGCGATCCGGAGTCGCTGAGCTTCGACACGCCGTTCGTCAATGCCGGGATCGAGGGCACGGAGTTCGTGCTCGAGGTCACGGAGGAAGGCACGGCCGTCACCGTCCTCGAAGGAGAGGTCGCGCTCGAGAACCGGTACGGCACGGCCGGGGTTCCGGGCGGCCAGAGAGGATTCGTGCCGGCCGGCGGCGGGCCGACGATCGAGCGGGTCGACACGGCCCGCGCGGTCGATTGGACGCGGCAATACCCGCCCCTCCTGGACCGGGAGCTGCCCCGAGGCGATCAGCCGCCGAGCGACGCCGAAAGCACCTCACCCGCGTTCTATGTCGGACGGGCGGCGAGCCGGCTTCGAGCGGGAGCCAAAGACGCGGCCGCACGCGACCTCGAAGCCGCTCTCGCGCTCGACCCGTCCTTTGGGGAAGCCTTCGCACTCTCCGCGTTGATCGCCCTCGCCGACGGCGACAAGGCGCGTGCGCTCGAGCTCGGCTCGCGTGCCGTCGACCTCGCCCCCCGCGAGGCAGCCGGCTGGCTCGCGCTTTCCCATGTGGCGAGGGCCCGTTTCGACCTCCGTGCCGCGTTGTCGAACGCGGAATCTGCCGTGCGCGCGGAGCCGCGAAATGCCATTGCATGGGCTCGGCTCGCGGAGGCACGGCTGGAAGCGCGGGACTATCGCGGCGCGCGGGAAGCGGCGCTCGAGTCGTTGTCCATTGCGCCCGGTCTTGCGCATGCCCACGCGATGATCGGCTTCGTCGATCTCGTCGAGCGCGGGGGCGCAGCAGCGGAGCAAAGCTTTCGTAAAGCGATCCAGCTCGAGCCGTCGAGCTGGACGGCCCGCCTCGGGCTCGCGCTCGCTCTCTACCGCCAGGGCGAACGACAAGCCGCTCGCACCGAAGCGGAGATCGCGCTGGCGCTCGATCCCACGCGCGCAACGTTGCGCAGCCACGTCGGCCGGATCTACGACGACGAGAATCGATCCGCCCTCGGCGCCACGTTGCTCGAGCTCGCGAAGTTGCTCGACGAGGACGACTCGACCGGCTGGTACTACGACGCGCTCCGAAAGCAACACGAGAATCGTCTCGCGGAGGCCCTCCTCGACTTCAGGCGCGCGTACCGGAACAACGGCCGCGAGAGCGTCTACGGCTCGCGCCTCGCCCTCGACGAGGATTTGCGGGCGCGCAGCGCCGGCATCGGCCGTTTGCACTCGGCCTTGGGGTTCGAGCACCTCGCGGCCGTGAGCGGTTGGCGCGCCACCATAGACGATCCACTCGACTACTCGGCGCACCGGCTGCTCGCCGACGTCTATGCGCATCGGCCGCGTCACCACTTGGCGAGGGTGAACGAGGTCTACCAAGCGCTGCTCCATCAGCCGCTGAACGTCACGCCGATCCAGCCGCAGTTGTCGGAATCGAGCCCCTTCCTGCTCGACGTCGCGGGCCCGAGCGCCCTCGCGTTCCAGGAGTATCACTCGCTCCTGCTCACCAACGGACTCTCCGCGCAAACCTCCGCGGTCGCCGCGGGCAACGGCACCCGGGGCATGGATCTCGCGATCAATGGGGTGCACGACCGCATTTCCTACAACGTCGGCGTTTTCGATTTCCGAACGGACGGCTTTCGACCGAACAACGACTTCGAGCAGCATCTTTTCGACGCGATCGTGCAAGCGCGCCCGAACGCTCGAACGACTTATACCGTGGAGCTGCGCAGGAACGAGATCGAGAAAGGCGACCTCGCTCTGCGCTTCGATCCGTCCAGCTTTTCTCGCCTCGTTCGAGAGAACGAGACCGTCGACTCGATACGGTTCGGCCTGCGCCGAACGACATCGGGCGGCACCTGGCTCGCGTCGGTGATCGCGGAACAGGCCGACGAGGACATTCGCGGGATATTCGACACGTTCTCTCAGCGGGGAACTCTGGAAGGCGCCGCCCTCGACTTGCAGTACATCACAACCGTCGGCAGCTGGAATCTGGTCGGGGGAACGCGAGCGCAGCGTCAACGGCAGAAGGACGAGGCTCTCGCGGGCGGATCCCAGCCGCCGGCGCCGACGGGCGTCCACGACGTTTCCCACGCGAGCGGTTATCTGTACGCAAACGTCGAGGCGACGGCAACGCTGCGATTCACGATCGGCAGCAATCTCGAGAGCGTCGAAGGCAACGAGATCACCCGTCGGCGCTTGAATCCCAAGCTCGGCCTAATGTGGGACATCACCGACCGGACGACGTTGCGCGCGGCGGCATTCGAGACGTTGCAGCCGTCCGTGGTGTCGAAGCACAACATCCAGCCGACGCTAGAGCCGACGCACGTCATGGGATTCAATCAACGGTATTTCGGCGCGCTCGGCGAGGAGGCCCGCCGGTACGGTCTCGCGGTAGATCACGAATTCGCAGACAACCTTTTCGGCGGCGCGGAGATCTCGCGTGCCGAGATCGAGACGGATATCGCGACGTTCGACCCGGACTCTGCGACCTTTGTCTTCAACCGTATCTCCCGCGACGAACGATCGAGCCGGCTATACCTGTATTGGCTTCCGGCCACACGCGTAAGCCTTTCGGTCACGCACGACTACGAGCGTTTCGATAGCCCGATGACCGGGCCGGAAGGATTCGACCGGCTGCGCACTCACCGGTTGCCCGTCGCGGTCAACTACTTTCACCCGAGTGGCTTCACGGCGGGCGTGAAGGCGATGTTCGTCGATCAAGACGGCATGTTTCGCTCGCCGATAAACGAGCTCGAGCCGGGCTCTGACAGGTTCTGGCTCGCGGATCTTGCGCTCGGCTTGAGGTTACCTTCGAAGCGCGGCGAGGTCAGTTTGCGCGTGCACAACCTGTTCGATCGACAATTCCGCTTCCAGGACACCGACCCGGAGAATCCGCGCATCTTCCCGGAGCGGCTCGCGCAGCTTCGCTTTACGTATTCTATTGATTGAAAAAGAGGAGATTCTCGATTCGAACGGCAAAAATGTTCTTCGTACATTGATTCCCCCGATTCTTCTCGGCGGATACGGGGGAGCAGCGAACGGAATCTATGCCGAACGTAGGTAGTCTGAGTAAAATAATCAAGGTTCAGCGCTTGAGCAGAAAAACAAGAGGTCACGGCTTCATGTCCGTACAGGCACATAACCTCCGTTCCGGGGAGCTAGCGGAGCTGCTCCACGAGCGCTTCTCGCGGCTTTCCAGGCAGCTTCGTCACATGGAACTGCCGGCGGGCATGACGCCGGAGCGGCTGAGCACGCTTGCGGTCATCGACCGTAACGGTCCGATCTCGGTCACCGCCCTCGCCGATCGGGAGATGGTTCGTCCCGCGACAATGTCTCGAATGGTGTCGGCGCTCGTCGACGAAGGCTTGGTGCGGCGGCGCGAGGACAAGACGGACGGTCGAGGCGTCCTCGTGAGCGTCACGCCCAAGGGACGGCGCGTCTATCGACGTGCGCAGCAGCAACGCCTGGAGCAGCTGGCGGAAGCTCTCAACGAGCTGACCCCGGAGCAGCTTTCAGCGATGCGCGAGCTCGCGGCCGTGCTCGAACGGCTAACGGCCGCGCTCGACGGCACGTCGTCGGCGGATTGAAACCGCGCCGGCGTCCGTTGCCGCCGACGCGGTTGCGGGCTAGCGGCTCGGGCGACCATCGGTCAAGGCTCACGAAGCCGGTCGAGGCTCGGCGACTGTCGGGTGTGTCCCGATACCCGGCCCGCGCGGCGATGTCGACTCCGTCACTCCGCGCCGCGAATCGGCGACGCTTCGAGACGCTGATCACGGCCGGGAGCGGCAAGCGGGGGTACGCTCGATCGAGTCGCCTTCATAAGTCCCGCGAACGGTGTCCCATACCGGTACCCCGCTCCTGAGCCGAACGATCGCCAGCACGGCGACGATGAGACTCGTCCACCCGCCGATGCTGGATCTGCTCTATACGCCTCTCGAGGAGCGCTTCGAGCGAATCACGCGCATCGCACGCCGCGCGCTCGACGTGCCCGTCGCCGCGATCACTTTGCTCTCCGCGGAGAAGCAATGGTTCAAGTCCGTGGCCGGTTGGGCCGTCTCGGAGCTGCCGGCCGATCTTTCCCTATGCCGGCTGACGCTCGAGGACGGCGGCACCGTGATCATTCCCGACACCCGGAACGATCCGCGGACATCCGGTCACCCCCTCGTCGTGTCGCGGCCCAAGTTCAGGTTCTATGCGGGCCACGCGCTCGCGGACGGCACCGGCATCTCCGCGGGCACATTCTGCGTCTTCGATCTGCGTCCGCGAAGGTTCACCGAAGCCGACCTGGCGTGCTTCCGCGACCTCGCGGCCCTCGCCGCGCGCGAGCTCGCCGACGAGCATCTGCGCGGAGCTCACGCCGCGCTGACGGCGAAGCTCGGCCTCGCCCGACGCCAGGCGATGATGGACTCCTTGACGAGACTATGGAATCGGCACGGCGCGATGACGCTGTTACAGGCGGCACTCGAGCACGCCGATCGCACCCGCACGCCGATCGGGATCGCTCTTCTCGATCTGGACAACTTCAAATACATCAACGATACGTTCGGACATCAGACCGGAGACGAGGTGCTGCGCCGGATCGGCGAGCGCCTCGTCGCGAGCGTGCGCGGGTCGGATATCGTCGCTCGGCTCGGCGGCGACGAGTTCCTCGTGATCGTCGACAGCGCGGACGAGGCGACCACGTCGAGCATCATCCAACGCGCTCTCGACGCCCTGGCACGGTCGCCGCTCACGACTCGAGACGGTCCGATACGAGTCGCGGCGAGCGCGGGCCATACCGTGCGCAAACCCGGCGAGCGCGCGAGCATCGAGGATTTGCTGGAACGGGCCGACCGGCAACTACTCGAGTCGAAGAGCGCGGGCCGAAGAAGAGCGGTCTCGCGCTGACACCGTCTCAGTCGACGCTGCAATCCCTCGGGTTCCAGTTGCCGCGATCGTCCTCTTTGCGGAAGTTCGAGCTGACGATATACGGCTCGGCGAGATACTCCGGGTCCTCGACGATCGTCTTCACCACGATCCACTGCGTGCCGTCGGGCTGGTGCAGCAAGTCGAAGTACTCGGTGATGACGGCCTGCTCGCCGTAAGGCACGCCGTTCTTGCGCAGATAGCCGGGTTTGACGTTCGTCGTCGTGACCTTCAAGGTCGCGTTCACGGGCGGGCGCCCCCGCCCGCCGCCGTGCATGATCCATTCGGCGCGCGAATGGCCTTGCCACGTCGGCTCGTTTGGCGGCTCGACGTCGTCGAAATGGAACAGGCGGACTTGACGCCCGGCGTCCGCCTCGACGCGCAGCGTCTTCTCGTCTTCCCAAGAGATTCTGATGCGCCCAGGCATCCGCATGATGCCGCCCGCGCCGTACGCCTTGCAGGCGCTGCCCTCGCTCTCGTCGCGCGCCGGATCCCAGGCGTCCGCCACGGCGCGGCCCGCGGCGGTCAGCATGATGCCTTCGTAATCGCCCTTCGGCGCGGTCATCATCCGGTAGCGCCAATCCTCGGTGACGATCGACACCCACTGTCCGGTCAAGTCGATCGGCGCCGCCTCGCGCGGCGAAGGCTCCTGCGCCGGCGGCGGTCCGCCGCGCCCCGGCTGCCCGAGCGCTTCGCCGGTGAGCAAAGCACCGGCCGCGACCACGGCCGTGATCGCCTTCGTCCATCCTGCGATCGAACGCTGCATGATCGTCGCTACTCCCGCTCGGTCAGGCTTCGGTACGCCGCTTCGATGAACCTCTCGGCGGTCCACGGACCCGCCCCGTAACGAGGGTCGTAGTCCTTCGTCGGCTCCGCAGCCTTGATCTGCTCGAGGGTCATGCCCTGCTCGATCATGTGCTCGAGCCGATCGCGAACGATCAGGACCATGGAGCGATAGTCGAGCACGTCGCCGAGATTGCTGATCCGCCCGTGTCCCGGGATCACGAGCGTGCCGCCGTCCTGTCCGTACACCGGAATGATCAGATCGACGATCGTATCGAGCGCGTCGATGATTCCCTGGAGACTGCCGCCGGACTCGAGATCGATGACCGGATAGCTCGTCGTCGAGAACACGTCGCCCGCCGCGATGACGTCGGAGCGGCGAAAGAAAACGATGCTGTCGCCGTCGGTGTGCGCAGCGGGAACGTGGATGATCCGGATCCCCTCGCCGTTGAAGTAGAGCCGCTTCTCCTTGTCGAAGTAAGTGCTCGTCGGCCATCCGTCGGAAGGCAAGGCGCCCTCCCCGGTCATGCTGCTCAGCCTGAACAGCACGTTCTCGTGCGACAAGATCTGCGCGCCGACGCCGGCATCCGCGATCGCCCCTTGCATGTTGCCGCCCGATACGGTGCTGCCCGCGAGGCGCAGGTTCGCATTGCCGCCCGTGTGGTCGCCATGGTGATGCGTGTTGACGATGTAGCGAAGCGGCCGATCCGACAGCTTCGCGATCGCCTCGAGGATCTTCTCGGAGAGCGGAGCGAATTGCGTGTCCACGATCAGCACGCCGTCATCGCCGACCTGGACGGTGATGTTCCCGCCAGCTCCCACGAGCATGTAGATGTTGTCGCGCACCTCGAGCGTCTGGATCTCGACCGCGCCGAAATCCCGCTGCGCGACGGCATCGCCCGCCCACAAGGCCGCGACGCTCAGCATCGCGCCGAGCGCGGCCATCGGAAACAGCGTCGCGTGCGATCTCATCCGGGCCGTCCTCCGCTCACTCCGCCGCCTTCGCCGGCAGCAACTCCTTCAGCCTCTCGCGGTACTCCGGGTACATCGTCCTCGCGCCGCCCATCGCGGCCTCGAACGGAATGCCGTGCTTCTCCGCGAACTCGTGCAGGAACGGGTTCTGGCCCGGCAAGTAGTGCGGGAAGTAATCCGCCGGCAGCACGACCTCGACGACGCTCTCGCACGGATACGCGCCGATTCGATCCGTCTCGCTGAGCACGTAGTCCCGCGACCTGAAGAACGGCTCCTCGAGGTAGACCGGATCCTGAACGTAGACGGTCCACGTGAGATGGTTGCCGTGCCGGATGAAATGCTCCGTGACGACGGCGCGATCGCTGCGCGCAACGCCGTTCCTGCGCAGCCACCCTTCCTTCAGA
Source organism: Gammaproteobacteria bacterium (assembly GCA_017577365.1). GTDB lineage: Bacteria > Pseudomonadota > Gammaproteobacteria > Steroidobacterales > Rariloculaceae > ZC4RG20. The sequence goes on from PKRJ01000003.1 coordinate 84,185, forward strand.
TGCGTCGTCGTGACCTTGAGCGTGCGGCCTTCCCACTCGCCGGTGGAGAAGCCCATCGACGTGTGCTCGGCGAGCTCCGGCGGATGAGGACGGCCGTCCATCCAGATCGTCCGCACCGTGTTCCACGCGAAGTGCTGGATGTGAATCGCGATCAGCTCCTGCGTGACGGTATCGATCTCCTCCCAGATCCTGATGTCGGCGAAGCTGTTCGCGTAATCGGCGGGATGGACGCGGCATTGATAGTGCGGCAGCGACAGGATCGACGCGCTCCAGCTTTGCGCGCGAAGACGATTGGCGTCGTTCAGCGGCAGCCCGGCGTAGTCGCCGAGCTCCGGCCCGGGAATGCGGTCGGGATAGTCCTCGCCGTAAGTAGCGGTCCAAACTCCCGCGAGGTTGACCTGCGCCTCGGCGACGTTCACGCCGACGAACGTTACCGCAATGAGCGCTCCGCCCATCCCGAGACGGGAGACATGGAGCATACGAGCCCTCCTCGATGGCTGGCGGACGACGTTCGAGTCCTTGCCGTTCCCACGCGCTGAGACCGTGCGCGCGAAGCGCCCGTGGGAAGGCTGCGCCGCCGGGTAGCCGCAATGCTAACACAACGTCGACGAGCGCCAACGAGCGCGCGCGGCCGTCTTCTCTTTGCGAGAACTCGACGGCTCGCGTGCGCGTGGCGAGCGTGGACAGGCGTCGCGGGCACCCACACAATACGGGCCTCGGCCGCTCGGCGGCGAGGGGGAGGAAACCGATGAGCAACGGCGAAGAGACGCGCAACGAGCGGCTCGTCCGCACGTTTTTCGAAGCGCTCAGCTCCGGCGATCTCGAAGCGGTGAGACCGCTGATTCACGTCGACGGCAGCTGGGAGGCGACGGGCAAGACCATTCCCGGAGCCGGCATCACGAGAGGAAGGGACAAGATCATCGACGAGCTGCTCGCTCCGATCCGCGGTCTCTTCAAGCCCGGCGATCCGAAAGTGAGGGTCCTGCGCGTTTTCGGTAAGAACGAGTGGGTCGCCGCAGAGTGCGAAGCCTACGGCACGCTCGCAAGCGGCAAGCCCTACGAGAACCGCTACGCGTGGATCTTCGAGATCCGCGACGACAAGCTGTACGCGATCCGCGAGTACATGGATACCGCTTACATCCTTCAGCAGCTGTCAGAGTCATGAGCGAGACGTACGACATCGTCACGATCGGCTCCGGCCATAACGGCCTCGTCGCGGCCGCGTATCTCGCCGCGGCGGGCAAGAAAACCCTGGTCCTCGAGCGCAACGCGTGGTTCGGCGGCGGCGTCGTGACGCGCGAGCTGACGCTGCCGGGCTTCAAGCACGATCAGCATTCGATCGCGCACATCTTCATCCAAGGCAACCCGCTTCTCGCGAACGACGAGCTCGGGCTGAAGTCGAGGCACGGGTTGAAGTACGTCTTCCCGGAGATGCCGATGATCTCCGTGTTCGAGGACGGCCAGACGCTCGCGCTCTACCGGGACCGCGAGAGGACCTGCGCGGAGATCGCGAAGTTCTCGCGAAAGGACGCCGAGGCCTACCGCCGGCTCGCCGAGCAGGCGGCCGCGTGGCTGCCGATGGTGCGCGCCGGGCTCTACTCGCCCCCGACGCCGCTCGGCGCGACTTACGCGATGCTCGATCAGAGCCGCGAGGGTCGCGAGCTCTGGCGGACGATGCAGATGAGCATGCACGACCTGCTCGAGGAATGGTTCGAGAACGAGCGCGTCATCATGCACTTCGCCCGAATCGCGGGCGAGAACCTCGTCTCGCCCGACGAGAAGGCGACGGGCTTCGGCGTCTTCGTGTTCGTCGGTTTTCTCGAGGCCTACGGGATCGGCGTGCCGATCGGGGGCTCCGGCAGCCTCACCGACGCGCTGATCGCGAGCATTCGCGAGAACGGCGGCGAAGTGCTCGCGAGCTCCGACGTCGCGCGCGTGCTCGTGCGGAACGGCCGCGCGGTCGGCGTCGAGCTCACGGACGGACGCAAGTACGAGGCCCGCGACGCGGTGATCGGCGCGCTGCATCCGCACGATATCGGCAAGATGGTCGAGGGTCTCGCGCCGGAGGTCGTTCGCGACGCCGAGCGCACGCACATCTCGACCGTCGGCTGCATCACGCTGATCGCGGCGCTCGAGCGGCCGCTGCGCTTCCGCGCGGGCGATCACGTCCGGGGAGCGATGATCGAGCTCTTGCCGAACAGCTACGACACGATGCGGAAGTCCTTCGACAACGTCCGCTACGGCGAGCTCATGGACTATCCCCTGATCGGCGTTGCGTCGATGACGATGTTCGATCCGTCGCGCGCCCCGGCGGGCAAGGCGACGATGCACGCGTGGGACTACGTGCCTTACGAGCGCGCCGACGGCAAGAGCTGGGACGACACGAAGGCGAGCTACGTCGACCGCATGCTCGAGCACATGTCGAGGTTCATCGAGAACCTGCCCGCCGACGTGCTGGCGTGGCATAGCGACAGCCCGGTCGACATGGAGAGGACTTCGTCGAGCTTCCGCAGGGGCGATCTGCACGGCATCGCGGCGACGACCTACCAGTATGGCGCCCACCGTCCGACGCCCGATCTCGGGCAGAACACCGTGCCGGGCTGCGAGCGGCTCTACCTCGTCGGTCCGTTTCAGCATCCGGGCGGCGGCGTCTTCGGCGCGGGCCGGGCGACCGCGATCCGTGTCTTCGACGATCTCGGTCTCGATTTCTCGAAGGTCGGCGCGCGTCAATGATCCTCTACTCGCCCGACAACTCCGCGCTGATGGAGATCCAAAGCCTCGAGCGCAGCGGCGACGAGCTCGTGATCAAAGGCAAGGTCTTCGGGACGATGCCGATCACGGCACGCCTCAAGCCCGAGCAGGCGCGAAAAGGCTTGAAGCTCCTGAGGCCGCGGCTCGTGCTGTTCTTGCTATCGATGCTGTTCAGGCGCTCGGCTGACGGAGGCCGCTGAGCGCGACGCGGGGAAGCTCACGGCCCGACGACGGACGCGCGCGTCGTCAGGCCTCTCGATCGATAACCTCCCGCCGCCACTCCTGCACGATCGCGTTCATCGCGTCCTGCTCGATCAGGAACGCGTCGTGCCCGTGCTCGGACTCGAGCACCGCGAGCCGGGCTCGCGGCATGTAGCGCGCGAGCTCGCGCTGCTCGTCGAGCGGATACAAGATGTCCGTGTCGACGCCGACCACGAGCGCGGGCTGCTTCACACCCGAAAGCACGTCGAAATAGTCTCCGCGGCCGCGCGAGACGTCGTGCGTGTCCATCGACTGCGTGAGCCTGACGTAGCAATTCGCGTCGAACCGGCGCACGAGCTTCTCGCCCTGATGCTCGAGATAGCTTTCGACCGCGAAGCGCGTCCGGCCGCGGAACTCGTTGCGCTCCCGGCCGAAGCGCCGCTCGTACGATGCGAACGAGCGGTACGAGATCATCGCGATCATCCGCGCGATCGAAAGCCCGACCTCGGGCCCTTCTCCCGGCGGATAACGGCCGCCTTGCCACGAGGGATCGGCGAAAATCGCCTGTCGCTGCGTCTCGCTCCAGCCGATGCACCAGGCCGAATGGCGGCCGCCGACGCCGATCGGCACGACCCCGCCGACGAAATCGCCGAAGAACGCCCATTCGAGCGCCTGCATCCCGCCCATCGACCCCCCGATCGCGAAGCGCACTCTCCGCACGCCGAGCCGCTCGAGCAGGAGCCGGTGAAGCGCGACGGTGTCGCGGATCGTCGGGATCGGAAAATCGGCGCCGTAGGGCCGTCCGGTCGCCGGGTTCGTCGTGATCGGCGACGCGGTGCCGTACGGCGACGCGAGGACGTTCGCGCAGACGATGAAATCCCGATCGGTATCGAGCGCACGCCCCCGACCGAGCAACGCTCCCCACCACGCCGCCACGTCCGCGTTCCCGGTCAACGCGTGGCACACGACGACCGCGTTGGCGCCGTCGGGCGCAAGGCGGCCCCATGTCCGGTAGGCGACCGGTACCTGCTCGAGCGTCGTGCCGTCCTCGAGCGTGAAACGCGGAATGATCTCTACGCCTTCGTTCACTTCGAAACGGTGGCCGCGGCGCCGGCCGCGGGCACCCCTGCCTTCCCGCTTACTTCTTCGCCGCGGCGAGACCCTTCTCGATGTCCTCGATGATGTCGTCGATGTGCTCGAGGCCGATCGACAGGCGCACGAGCTCCGGCGTGATCCCGCCGGCCTTCTGCTGCTCCGGCGACAGCTGCGAATGCGTCGTCGTCGCCGGATGGATCGCGAGGCTCCTCGTGTCGCCGACGTTCGCGAGGTGGCTGAAGAGCTCGAGCCCCTCGATGAACTTGCGGCCCGCCTCGAGCCCGCCCTTGATGCCGAACACGACCATCGCGCCGCCCATCCCGGAGAGGTACTTCTTGTTCAGCGCATAGGCCGGGTCCGTCTCGAGCCCCGGATAGCGGATCCACTCGATCTGCGGATGGTCCTTCAAGTGCTCGGCCACCTTCTTCGCGTTCTCGCAGTGCCGCTCCATCCGAAGCGGCAGCGTCTCGATGCCTTGCAGGAACATCCACGCGTTGTCCGGGCTGATGCATGCTCCGAGGTTCCGCAGCGGCACCGTGCGCATTCTGATCAGATACGCGATCGGCGCAAGCGGCTCCGGCAGATCATACGCCCAGCGCAGGCCGTGGTAGCTCGAATCCGGCCGCGTCATCAACGGGAACTTCTCGCTCTTCCAGTCGAACTTGCCGGAATCGACGACGATACCGCCGATCCCGTTGCCATGCCCGCCGAGCCACTTCGTCAGCGAGCTCACGACGATATCCGCGCCGTGCTCGATCGGCCGCTGCAGCACCGGCGTCGTGAACGTGTCGTCGACGATCAACGGCAGGCCGTGCGCGTGCGCGATGTCCGCGATCGCCTCGATGTCCGCGATGTCGCATGCGGGGTTCGAAAGCGTCTCGCAGAACAACAGCTTCGTTTTCGGCGTGATCGCCCGGGCGAAATTCTCCGGATCGTTCGGATCGACGAAATGCACCTTGTAGCCGAACTGCGGCAGGATGTCGTTGAACTGCGTGAACGTGCCGCCGTAGAGGTTGTTCGCGGCGACGATCTCGTCCCCGGCCTCGCAGATATTGTTGATGCTGTTGAAGATCGCGGCCGTTCCGGAAGCCAGCGCGAGCCCGGCCGCACCGCCCTGCATCGCCGCCATGCGCTGCTCGAGCACGTCCTGCGTCGGATTCATGATCCGCGTGTAGATGTAGCCGAGCTCCTTCAACGCAAACAGATTCGCTGCATGCGTCGTGCTGTCGAAGACGTAGGAGCTCGTGCGATAGACCGGGACCGCGCGCGACTTCGTCGTGGGATCCGGCCGAGCTCCGGCGTGGATGCATTGGGTTTCGAGCTTCACACTAGCCTCCGTTCATGCTTTCCCCCTCCTTCCGCGAGGGGATCGGGTTCCTCAGGGTGCCGCCGGACCGGTCTCGCGTCCGGCCAACGCGAGCAGCGCGAGCGCCGCGAGAATGAGCACGATCCCCGTGCCTTCCGCGGCGGTCGGCCGCTCGCCGAGCTGCGCCCACGCGGCGCCGACGCCGACGATCGGCACGATCAGCGAGCTCAGCCCGCTGACGGTCGCAGGCAGCCGCTGCAGGATGTAGAGCCACAGCAGCATCGCGATCGCCGTGCCCCCGATCGCGTTGTACGCGACGGCGCCGATGAAATACGCCGTCCACTCGATCGGCCGCTCGGGCACGAGCAGCGCCGCGGCGACGAGCGGCAGCGAGCCGAACGCCATCTGCCAGGCCGTCAGCGAGACGAGCTCCTCGCGCCCTTTGACCGGAATCTTCTTCGCGATGATCACGCTGACACCCCATGACGCGCCGGCGGCGAGCGCAATCACGCTGTTCGCGAGCCCCGCGCCACCTCGCCAGACCTCGAGGACGAGCACGAGGCCCGCGAACGCGAGGACGACTGCCGGCCACTGCAAGCCCCTGAGCCGCTCGCCGAGAAACGGCCATCCGAAGAGGATCACCCAGAACGGCATCGTGTACGCGAGCACCGCGCTCTTCCCCGCCTGTCCCAAGGCCAAAGACCACGAGATCAGGCCGACGAATCCGGTGGTCTGGAACAGACCGAGCAGAATCGTCTTGCCGATGTGCCGCGGCGGCCTGAAGGGGACGTTCAGCATCGGAAGCAGCGCGAATGTGACCAACGTGCCGAAGACGACGCGCAGCATCGCGAAATCGATCGGACCCGCGTCCCGAAGCGCGAGCTTCATCACGACCCAGTTGTAGCCCCACAGCAGGCCGAGCAGCCCGAATGCCGCGAGCGGGCCGGTCAGCGAGCTGCCCTCGGCTCGGCCGGAGCGATTGGTCGAAGTCATGCCTTCCCTGCGCGGGCGCCTCGCAACCCATGATCTCGTTACGGAACACCGCCCCCCGGTGACCGCCGTGACCGCCGCCGGTCAAAGCGGACGAAGATGCATCGCCTGCCGGCGGCAGGGGCATCGAGAGCGCGTCGCCACCTCGAGCAGACGCTTGGGACGGCGCGAGCGCGCCGTCGCCGGCGGGAGTATAGCAATAACCCGAGGCCGCCCGACCGACGGGCCGGTTCGGCCGCGCGAGTCGCGAAAGGGCCGTCCTGACGGGCGGTCAGGCGAACTGGGCCCGGTAAGCGCGCAGCTGACGCGCGAATTCCTCGAGCGCGGCAATGCCGCTCGCCTCGGCGTCCGCGCACCATGCCTGGAGCCGCGCGAGCAGCTCTTGCTGCGTCTTCGCCTGCTGGGTCCACAACGCCTTGAGACGCAGCTTGAAGTCGTAGATCGTCCTGAGCGTCGCATTGCTGCCCAGGACCGCCTCGAGGTCGCGGCGGCGCCTCACGTCGAGCGCAGTCTCCTCGCGCAGGATCAGCGAGCGTATTCGCGCAACCCGCAGCTTGACGTCCCTGCGAAGCGCTGCCGCCTCGGCACGCAACACCGGACGCACGACGCGATTGCCGTAGAGCTTCAGGACGTGAAAACGGTTGGCGACCACCGCGCGCAGCATGTCCATGTCGACGGCCGCTCGTCCGACGGCGAAGCTCGTTCTCGGCGCGGTCCGCCTGACCGAGGCGAGCCCGAGCATTTCCATGATTCGGATATAGAGCCAGCCGATATCGAATTCCCACCACTTGTTCGACAGCTTGGCCGACGAGCCGTAAGCGTGGTGGTTGTTGTGGAGCTCCTCGCCGCCGATCAGCACGCCGATCGGAACGATATTGCGCGACTCGTCGTCGGTCTCGAAGTTTCGGTATCCCCAGTAGTGGCCGACGCCGTTGATCACTCCGGCCGCCCAGAACGGAATCCACGCCATCTGCACGGCGAAGATCAGAAGCCCCGGCAGCGCGCCGAAGAGCACGAGATCGGCCACGAGCATCGTGCCGATTCCCAGCTGTCGGTGCTTCGAGTAGAGGTTTCTCTCGAGCCAGTCGTCCGGCGTGCCGGCACCGAACGCTTCGAGCGTCTCGGCGTTCGCGGCTTCTTTGTGATAGAGGAAGGCGCCGGCGAACAGAACCCGCCAGATGCCTTTGTGCTGGGGGCTATGCGGGTCGTCCTCGCGTTCGCAACGCGCGTGATGTTTGCGGTGCACGGCCACCCACTCGCGCGTGACCATGCCCGTCGTCAACCAGAGCCAGAAGCGGAAGAAATGGCTCGCGATCGGGTGCAAAGACAACGCCCGGTGGGCCTGGTGTCGGTGGAGAAAAATCGTGACGCTTGCAATCGTCACGTGCGTCAGAATCAGAGCCGCCGCCACGTAACCCCACGCGGACAGATCGAGCAAACCGTCGAAAGCCATTTAGAACCTCGAAACTACCAAGACGTCATCGATGCCGGCCTCGGCCTCCGTTATCCGAAAGCAAAAGTCGTGCAAAGTCGGTGAAGAGTACCAGAACACGGGGACCGAGGGCCTGGAGTTTTCCCTATCGGGAAAACCCGCAATGTCGCTCGGTGCGGCCACGATGGAACGATTCTCCTTCGCGTCCAGAGTCTTTCGATATGTCAAGCGGCCCCCGGCGGCCTGGACTCGAACCCGTAGGCGAGATAACCTCCGGCGCGACTCAGTCGACAATACAACGAGTCACGGGGGGACGCCTTGGAATTCTTCAATTGGCTCGAGGCGACGGCGCTCGCCGAATGGGTCCGCGTTTCCGCGTGGGGCTACCCGTTGATGATCACGCTCCACTCCGTGGGATTGGCGGTCGTCGTCGGGCTCGCGGTCGCGATCGATCTTCGCCTGCTCGGCCGCTTCCGCGGCATTCCGCTCACCTCGCTGCGTACCTTCTTCACGATCGCGTGGCTGGGATTCCTGGTGAACTTTCTTTCGGGCGCCGCGCTGTTCGCGTCGCAGGCCGCGTCGCACTACATCTCGAACGTCCCGTTCCTGACGAAAATCGGCTTCGTGATCGCGGGCGCCGCGACCATCGGCTATCTGCAACCCGCGGTGGCGAAGCTCGGCGAGGGCACCGGCGCGGACAGCGTCCTACCCGCCGGCGCGAAGGCTGCGGCCGTGATCTCGCTGATCGTGTGGGCCGGTGCCACGGTGACCGGCCGTCTGATCGCTTATCTGTAGGCGGGGGAACGCGGCGATGAACGCTCTGCTCGACTGGATGCAATCGACCTGGCTGAACTCCCTCGCGCTCAACTACCAATGGACGTGGCCGATCGCCGAGACGCTGCACTTCCTCGGCATGTCGCTCCTCATCGGCGCGATCTTCGTGATGGATCTGCGGCTGCTCGGCGTGCAGCGCCTTATCCCCGCGTCGACGGTGCACGCGCTGCTGCCGATCGCGTTCCTCGGCTTCGGCTTGAACTTCCTCACCGGGCTGATCTTCGTGTTCGGCGACCCGCACCGTTACTTCGTCAACATTTCATTCCAGATCAAGATGGTGCTGATCCTCCTCGCCGGCCTGAACGCCCTGCTCTACGCGGTCAAGGTCTCGCCGGCGCTGGCCGCCGCGGGGCCGAATGCACCGACTCCGCCGCTCGCGAAGGCCGTCGGCGGAGCATCGCTCGTGCTCTGGATCGGCGTGATCTGCTTCGGCCGGCTGATCCCCTATCTCGGATCGGGCTGAGCGGCCGCCCGGGCTCGCTGAACGAACGAAAGACGCGCATCGGCCGGCTCGTCGCGCGGACGAGCCGGCCGATGCGCTTTTTCTGCCCTTAGAGGTTCTCGATCCGGCCGGTGCTGTCGCCGAAGCTGTCGAGGTGGATATCGAACAGATCCAGGATGCTGAGCAGCAGGCTACCGGTCGGCACCGTCCGCTGCGGGAACGCGAGATGCCGGTCGCCCTCGAGCCGGCCCGAAGCGCCTCCGATCAGCACGTGCGGCACGTCGTAATGGAGGTGCTGATTCGAGTTGCCCATGTTCGATCCGTACAGGATCAGCGAGTGATCGAGCAACGTGCCGTCGCCTTCCGGAATGCTGCGCAGCTTCTCGACGAAGTACGCGAGCGTCTTGACGTGATAACGGTTCAGCATCGCGAACTGCGCGATGCGGCCCGGGTCCTCCGCGTGATGCGACCCGCCGTGGAAGCTGATGTTCGTGCCGCTTTCGGGATAGACGCGGCCGGTCAGATCGCGCGCATAGAGCAGCGTCGAGACCCGCGTGATGTCGGCCTGGAACGCGAGCGCGAGCAGGTCGAACTGCAGCTTGATGTGCTCGTCGAACGATTCGGGCACGCCGACCGGCATCGTTCGTGACGGCGCCTCGCTCGACGCCTTCGCGGCGACCTCGAGGCGACGCTCGATCTCGCGGACGTCGTCGAGGTACTGCTCGACGCGAACGCGGTCGTGATGACCCACCTTGATCTTGAGGCTCTCGAGGTCGCCCGCGACCGAGTCGAGGATACTGCGCTGCTGCTCGCGCCGCGCCGCGCGAACCTCCGGAGAGCCGCCGTCGCCGAACATGCGCTCGAAGACGATCTGCGGGTTGATCTCCATCGGCAGCGGCCGGTGCGGCGTCTGCCACGAGATCGTGTTCGTATAGACGCAGCTATAGCCTTCGCCGCAATTCGTCGAGTTCGCGCCGGGATCCTCGACCGCGAGCTGCAGCGAAGGCAGGAGCGTCTCCTGGCCGATCTTGCGCGCGATGACCTGATCGACCGTCGTTCCCGCCTCGACGTCGGCCCCCGTCGTCTTCTTCGGCTTGACGGCGCAGAGGAACGCGGCGGCGACGAAGTGGTCGGCGCCCGTCACGCCCGGAGGCGGCTCCGACGATTGCGACCACAGGCCGCTCGTCAGCACGACCCGGTCGCGGAACGGCTCGAGCGGCTTCCAGATATACGGAAACTCGAATCCCGGCTCGCTCGACTGCGGCACCCAGTAGCCCGGCGCGGCGCCGTGAGGGATGAAAATGCCCGCGAAGCGCGTCGGCACGATCTCTTTCGCATACGCGGAGGAGCCAAGCGCCGGCACCATCGCGTCGAGAAACGGCAGCGCGACCGTCGCGCCGACACCGCGGAGAAAGGTTCTGCGCGGCAGCACCTTCTTCGTGATGAACATGGGCTTGCTCCTCCTCAAAAGTCCCGCGCGGCCGCGGCCGCGGCCGCCGACTCCGCGAAGCCGCTTGCCGCCGGCTCGGCCGTCCGCCCGGTCTTCGTGTTCATCCGGAACGCGGCGCTTTTCGCGACCGCGACGATCATGGAGTCGAGCCGATACTCGTCCTCGGCGGCCTCCCGCACGATCGATCGAACGATCGGCATGTCTCGATACGTCACGCCTCGGCCGATCGCATAGGTCACCAGCTTCTCGGCGAGATTCGTGACGAACTGATCGGAGTACTTCAAGACGAACGCGCGCACGCCGGCCGGCCCCTCGACGCGCGTGCCGTCGTACATGACGTCGGCCGAGTCGATCGGCTTGCCGTTATCCGTCGTGCGCATTCGTCCGATCGCATCGAACGGCTCCAACGCGAACCCGAAGGGATCCATCAGCGAGTGGCAGCTCAAGCACGCGGGATTCTCGCGGTGCTTCTCGAGCATCTCGCGCAGCGTCGGCGTCGCGCCGCTGCCGAGCAGCTCCTCCTCGCTCGCCTCGAGCTGCGGGACGTTCGGCGGCGGCGGAGGCGGCGGGACGCCGATGAGATGCGTCATGATCCAGTTGCCGCGGATCACGGGAGACGTGCGGCCGGGCTGCGACGACGTCGTGAGGATGCTGCCCTTCCCGAGCAGCCCTCGTCGCTCGTCGAATGCCTCGCCGAGCTCGACGCGTCGGAAATGGCTGCCTTGGATCCCCGGGATCCCGTAATGTTTCGCGAGGCGGTCGTTGACGAACGTGTAGTCCGCCGTGAGCAGCTCGAGCGCGCTTCGGCCCTCGCGCAGAATGCTGTCGAAGAAGAGCTCCGTCTCCCGCCGGAAGGCCTGCCGCAGGTTGTCGTCGAAATCCGGATACTCGTCGACGACGGGCTGGTGACCGTCGAGGTTGCGGAGCGCGAGCCACTGTCCCGCGAAATTCTCGGTGAACGCCTTCGAGCGCGGGTCCTCGATCATGCGGCGCACTTGCGCCTCGAGCACTTGCGGGTCCGACAGCTCGTTGCGTTTCGCGAGCTCGAGCAGCTCGTCGTCCGGCATGCTGCTCCAAAGGAAGAACGACAGGCGCGACGCGAGCGCGAGGGAGTCGATCTCGTAGAGCTCGCCCTCGCCAACGTCGTCCGGCTCGAACTCGAAGCGGTAGATGAACTTCGGATCCATCAACGCGCGCTGCAGGGCCATCTGGATGCCAGCCTCGAATCCGCCGGCCTGCCGGCCCTGCTCGTAGAAGCGCATCAGCGTGCGGATATCCTCCTCCGTGTCGAAGCCGCGATACGCACGGAACGCGAGCGTCGAGACGATTCGCTCGGCGCACGCCTGCTCGTCCCCGGTGTTCTGCGGGTAGCAGACGAAGAGGCGCTTGCGGGCCGGCGTGTCGGCCGCGCCTTTCGCGTTGTACGGGCCGTCGATCCGCACGCTGCCGACGTGCGGATAGAACGTGAAGCCCGGAAGTCCGCCCGTCTCGATCGTGCTGCGCTCGAAATCGTTGTTGAGGTCGAGCAACGGAGCGAAGTTCGTCGCGAGGAAAGTCACGCCGATCTTGTGCGGTCCGGCCGTGACCGGCACGCGCACATCGATCGTCTCGAGCTGCCCCTGGCCTCCGCCGAAGCCGCGATTGAGATTGAACTCCTCGTCCCAGTCGAACAGCGCGATCCGCTCGCCGTCGAGCGATACCTCGAGCTGTTCGCCGCGCACCTCGCCGAACGGCCGGAAATTGCCCATGTTCCCGAGGTTCACGGAAAAGATCTTGATCACGTACTCGCCGTCGGCCGGGAAGTAGTGATCGACGAGAAGTCCGCCGCGCGTGCCGAACGGCAGCCCTTCGACGTGGTAGTTCTGCGTCGTGTCCTCCGCGACGCGGTAGACGGTCTGCGTCGGCGTATCGACGTCGCCGACCGCCAGCCGGCTGATCTTGCCCGCCGCCGAGAGGTACGCTTCCAGAAGCGCCGGCGACAACGTCAGCGTACCGGCCTGGTTGTCGAATCCGCTGCTCGAGTCGTCGACCGGCAGGAAGGCCGCCGGGTCCACCTCGATGCCGAGAAGATCGCGAATGACGTTCGCGTATTCGGTCCTGTTCAATCGATGAGCGCCGGGCGGCGGCAGGTACGGCGTGAAGCCCTCGTCGAGCGCGCCCGCGAGCCAATCGGTCACCGCGTCATAGATCTCGGGCTCGGGACGGCGCGCGTCGGGGGGCGGCATCATTCCCGCGTTGAGCTTCTCGAGCACCTTCTCCCAGATCTCGCGATCCGCATCGATGTGCGCGAGATCCAGACGATCGAGCGAAAGATCGGCGACCCGCTCGATATCGTTGTGGCAGTCGACGCAATACCCGCGGATCGTCGAGCTGACGACCTCCTGCCCGGACGGGCCGCAGCCGGCGAGCCCGATCGCAACCGCGCCCCACCCCCAACGCCTGAACTTTTCCACGCGCCCTCCTCGACGGTCCCTACGCGACCGGCGGCGATCGCCGGACGGTCCGCTGCGCTCCCCCAGCGCGAGGCCAGCCTCTGAAACGGGCAGTTCGGTTCGAATGGTAGCCCGATCGAAAGGGCTTCTCCAAGCGCCCGCGCCCGAGATAAGGGGCCTCTTCCGGCCCCATTGCGGCGTCCGCGGCGGGTTACTCCTTCCGCCCCGTCAGCGCGTCCAGCAGGCGCTCGTAGCGCAGATAGTCGAGCACGGCATAGAGCTCGTCCCGGGTCTGCATCTGGTCCAGCACGCCCGCGGTCGTGCCGGTCTCGGCAATGGCGCGATAGACGCGCTCGGCCGCGCGGCTCATCGCGCGGAACGCCGAAAGCGGGAACAGCACGATCTTGATACCGACCCGGCCGAGCTCGGCGGCCGTGAACGCGGGCGTGACGCCGAACTCCGTCAGATTCGCGAGCACCGGAACCTCGAGCGCGGACGCGAACGCCGCGTAATCGTCGAGACGATTCAGCGCCTCGGCGAAGATCATGTCCGCCCCGGCATCGACGTAAGCCCGAGAACGTTCGATGGCCGCATCCAGCCCCTCGCTCGCGCAAGCGTCGGTCCTCGCCATGATCACGAAATCCTCGTCGCTTCGCGCGTCGACCGCGGCCTTCACGCGGTCGCACATCTCATCGACCGGCACCGTGGCCTTGTTCGGCCGATGGCCGCAGCGCTTCGCCTGCTCTTGATCCTCGATATGAAGCGCGGCGGCACCGGCCCGCTCGAGCTCGCGAACCGTCCTCGCGATGTTGAACGCGTTGCCCCATCCGGTATCGGCGTCGACGAGAAGCGGCAGCGACGTCGCGCCCGTGATCCTGCGGGCGTCCTCGACGACATCCGTGAGCGTCGTCATGCCGAGATCCGGCAGACCGAAGGACGCGTTCGCGACGCCGGCGCCGGAAAGATAGACCGCCTCGAATCCCGCCCTCTCCGCGAGAAGCGCGCAATACGCGTTGATCGCACCGGGAATGATCAGCGGCGAGCTTCGCTCCACCGCAGCGCGAAAGCGTTTCCCCGGCGAGCTCGGCGTCGCCTCGCGCGCGCTCGTCATGCTTGCGCCTCCGTCCAGAACGACATGAGCTCGTCGACCGGCATCGCCTCGAGCGCGCCGCGGTCGTCGAGAAGCGCCTCGATACGCCCGGAGCGTGCCGAATCGAAGCGGGAACGCAGATTTCGGGCGAGCTTCTCGAGCAACAGCGGAATACCCTCGGCGCGGCGTTCGCGGTGACCTAGCGGATACTCGATCTCGATCCGTTCGGTCGCACTGCCGTCGACGAAACGCACCCGCACCGCGTTCGCGATCGCGCGCTTGTCGGGATCATAGTAGTCGGCGGTGAATCGCGGGTTCTCGACGACCTCGCAACGCTCGCGCAGAAGATCGATGCGCGGATCCGCGGCCGCCGCATCCTCGTAATCGTCGGCCGTCAGCCGGCCGCGCATCAGCGCGACGACGACCATGTACTGCAGGCAATGGTCGCGGTCGGCCGGGTTCGCGAGCGGGCCGGTCTTGTCGATGATCCGGCGGGCGGGCTCCTGCGTCTCGATCACGATGCGGTCGACGTCGTCGATGCGATGCCCGACGTTGGGATGCAAGCGCAGCGACGCCTCGACGGCCGTCTGCGCGTGGAACTCCGCCGGATACGCGATCTTGAACAGGATGTTCTCCATCACATACGAGCCGAGCGGGCGTGCGAGCGTCACCGCGTCGCCGCGCATCAGCGCGTCCTCGAAACCCCAGACGGGTGCCGTCAACGGCGACGGATAACCGGGCTCGCCGGCGACGGCCATCAACGCCAGCCGCACCGCGCGGCTCGCCGCATCTCCCGCGGCCCAGCTCTTGCGAGGTCCGGTATTCGGCGCATGCCGATACGCACGCAGCGCCCCGCCGTCGAGCCACGCGTGCGACAGCGCGGCGACGATTCGGTCGCGGCTACCGCCGAGAAGGCGCGTCGCGACCGCCGTGCTCGCGACGCGCACGAGCAAGACGTGATCGAGGCCGACGCGATTGAACGCATTGTCGAGCGCGAGCACGCCCTGGATCTCGTACGCCTGGATCATCGCCGTCAACACGTCGCCGACGAGGATGCGACGCGGCGAGCCCGGGCGCCGGCAAAGGTAGTCCGCGACCGCGAGGACCGCGCCGAGATTGTCGGACGGATGCCCCCATTCGGCGGCCAGCCACGTGTCGTTGTAGTCGAGCCAGCGGATCAGCGTGCCGATATCGAACGCCGCCTTGACCGGGTCGAGCGCGTACGGCGTTCCCGGCACGCGGGCGCCGCTCGGCAGCTCCGCGCCGGGCACGATCGGCCCGAGCAGGCGGGTGCAGGCGGGGAAACTCAGCGCGAGCAGGGCGCAGCCGAGCGAATCGAAGAGGCAGTACCGAGCGATCTCGCGAGCCTCGTCCGAGCCCGCGTGGCGCGCCGCGACGTAGTCCGCGATCTCGGTCAGCAGCCGATCCGGCGGCGGTCGGGTCGCATCGCGCGGATTCGACGAAGGCATTGGTCGTCCTCGCTCGCGGCAGAGCCCGGACCCATGCTAGCACCGCCGCACCGCTGAACACCGCATTTGTGAACCCGCTTCACGAAACGATCGCGCGAACCGACGCAGACTATCGGCTTCACGATCGAGGTTGCGCCCGCGGATGTATCCGACCCATTTCGAGCTCGACCGGCCGCTGTTCCCCGCCGGCATCGCCCAGGACGAGACGATGCTCGTCGGCGACCCCACCGCGCACGCGGACCTCATGACGCATGCGCGCATCGCGCTGTCGACCCCCGACGCCGCCGTCGTCCTTCTGGGACCGCCCGGCGTCGGCAAGACGACGCAGGCCGGCGCCGCGCTGCGCGCGGCCTCCGGCAGCGCGCGCAGCACGACCGTGTGGCTGCGGACGCCTCCCTCGACGGCGCACGAGCTGCTCGAGTCGCTGCTCGTCGAGCTCGGCCACGAGCCGTACAAGCAAAGTCGAGCCGAGCGTCTACAAGCGTGGCGCCAAACGCTGGTCGAGCTTTCGGCGACCGACACACGGCTTTTCGTCGCGCTCGAGCGGGCGAACGAGGCCGAGATCGCCGTGCTCCGCGCCCTCGACGCGCTCACGGCCCCGGATCCGCACGGCTGCGCGGGCGCGAATCTGATCCTGATGGGCCCCGGCGCGTTTCGACAAACGCTCGGCCACCCCGAGCTGCGCGGCCTGCGGCAACGGGTCCGGCTCGTCCGCGAGATCGAGCCGCTCGATGCATCGGGCGTCGCCGCCTATCTCCGCGCCGCGGTCGAGCGTGCGGGCGGAGCGTTCGAACGGATATTCGCAGAGGATGCGATAGACGCGCTCGCGAGCCTTTCGGACGGCATTCCGCGGCTGCTGAATCATCTCACCGACAGCGCCCTCGCGCTCGCCGCGCTCCGCGGCGAGTCGGTACTGACCGGATCATTGGTGCGCGAGGTCGCGACCGACATTTACGGCCTGGGTCACGAGCTCGACACGACCGCGGGCAACGCCGACCTCCGCACGGGAGAGAACGGCGAGGCAGACGCAAGGGCGGCCGGCCACGAGGAAACCCTCGCCACGTGCGACGAGGAAGCCCTTGGCACGTACGACGAGGCAGGCCCCGGCACGCACGGCCACGAGAACAACTCCAGCGCGCCGGCCTGCGAGGAAATCCCGAGCACGGACGAGGACGAGAACCTCGGCAACGACGGCGACGAAGGCATCGGCAACTACCACGAGGAAAGACTCGGCGCGTACGATGACGCGCGAGGTCCCGACACGTACGACGCCGAGGAAAGCCCCGACGCGCACGACGACAGCGCGCTCCTTTCCGACGCCGTGTCCGCGGCCGCCGATGAGCCGCTCGACGACCCGATCGCCGACGCGACCGCACCCGCGATCGTGGACGCGCTCGGCGAGACGATGTCCGTGGAGCTCGACGGCGAGCCCGCGTGGGCCGAAACGGCCGTCGAGGAAATCGAGTCCGACTTCTTCGACCCGGCAGGCTCCCCGTCGGAAGCCGTCGCCGACGAGATTCCCGTGCTCACGGACTGGATCGACGATCGGCCCGAGTCGCAAGACCACGATGACCTCGACATGCTCGATGCCGTCGAAACGCTGACCTTGCTCGGCGACGACATGATGGATCTCTTCGCCGCGGAGCGCGAGACAAAGTGGCGCCCGGCGGCCGAGCCCGACGCCGAGCCGAGCGACTCCCCGGAGGAACGGCGCGTCACGATGCGCTGACACCGGAGCGGCGCTCCGGAGCTCGAGGCGCGCACCGCTATACGCCCCCGCTCGCGTCGAGCGCATCGACGGCCTTTCTCGCATCGGGGGTGGCCGTGCGCGCACGCCTCTCCTACCATGACTCGCCTCGAAGGCGCCGCCGCGGGCGGCACAACCATCCCGTCGTCAAGAGCCGCCGTTGCAGCACAAGTTTCAAGCGTTCCTGGTTTGCGTAACCGGGATCTTCGTGACCGTGTTCGACACGAGCTCGTCGATCGTCGCGTTGCCGACGATCGCGCTGCAGTTCGCGACCGACTTGCCGACGGCGCAGTGGGTCATTCTCGGGAATAGCCTGACGATCGCCGCGCTGCTGGTCCCGCTCGGACGGCTGTCCGACTCGGTGGGACGCAAACGCATCTACGTGACGGGCTGCTGCCTGTTCTCGGCCGGGGCCGTGCTCGCCGCGACCGCCGTGGGCATTTACCCGCTGATCGCCGCACGAGTTCTCGTCGGCATCGGCTCGGCAATGACGCAGAGCACGGCGATGGCGATTCTCATCGGGACTTTCGGCATCCACGAGCGCGCGCGCGTGCTCGGCCTACAGATGACCGGCGTCGGGCTCGGCGGGATCGCGGGCCCCGCGGTCGGCGGGCTCATCGTCGGCGCCGTCGGCTGGCGCGCCCTGTTCGCGATGACGGCAGTCGCGATGCTCGTGATCGCACTGTCCGGTCATCGCGTTCTCGAGCGCGACAAGCGCCACCCCACCGAGCGCAAGCCGTTCGATTCCACGGGCGCGGCGCTCTTCTCGGCCGCGCTCGTCGCCGCGTTGCTGGCACTGACGCTCGGCCCCCGCATGGGCTGGACGGCGCCCGCGGCTGTCGCCGTCTACGCGGTCGCCGCGCTGCTCGCGCTCGCGTTCATCGCGGTCGAACGGCGCAGCGCCGCGCCGCTCCTCGACATCGCGTTGTTTCGCGTCGGCGCATTCGGCCTCGGCGCGCTCGGCTCCGTCGTCGCTTTCATGGGCATCTCGTCGACGCGCTTCCTCGCGCCGTTCTTCCTGCAAGGGGTCAAGGGCCTCGATCCTTCGCGCGTCGGCCTGCTGATGATGCCGGCGGCGATCGTGACCGCGGTGACGGGCCCGTTCGTCGGCCGGCTCGCCGATCGCTTCGGCGTGCGGCTCTTCGCGAATCTCGGCATCGGAATCGCGCTCCTCGGTCTCTTGCAGTTCGCGCTGCTCGACGCCGAGTCGTCGGCGTGGACCGTCGTCGCCGCGCTGATGACCGTCGCGCTCGGCCTTTCGACGTTCAGCGCGCCGAACTCGACGTCGATGCTGAACGCCGTCGAACCGCGCGCGCACGGCTTCGCGTCGGGTTTCGTGAACCTTTGCCGGAACACCGGCAACGTGATCGGCATCGCTTTCGGCACTGCGATCGTCTCGTTGACGATGGCACGCGCCGGTTACGCGCCGTCGCTCGACGAGGTCGCCGCGGATGCGGATCGCGGACTCCTGGGCGCGTTCACCGAGGGCCTGCGCTCGGCGGCCGGCGGCCTCCTCGTCCTGACCAGCACCGTCCTCATGGTGCTCGTCGCGTGGACCTGGCGCGTGTACCGATCGAGTCGTGCCGAGCGGCCCGCACCGCCGGAACGGAGCGCGCCGTCGGGCTGACCGCTACCCGAGCGCTGCGCGCGCATCGCACGCCATTCCTCGGCGAGGAGCGACCATCGCTCGTGATCTCGCCAACGTCCGCGTATTTTCAAAAAACGCCGCGCGACGCCTTCGAGCTCGAAGCCCAGGCTCTCGACCAGCCGGATCGAGCGGATATTCGACGGCTGAATGCTTGCCTCGAGGCGGTGCAGCTTGAGCTCCGTGAACGCGAACGCGATCACGCGCGTCAGCGCCTCGCGCATCAGTCCCCGCCCGGCGAACGGCTCGAACGCGTAGTAGCCGAGCGACGCCGAATCGCGCGAATCGCGCACGATCTCGTTCAGGTTGACGACCCCGACGAGCTCGTCGGTCGCGGCGTCCACGACGAGAAACGAGACCTGATTGGGCTGCCGCTGCCGGCGCAGATAGCGGGCGAACTCCTCGCTCGTCGAAGGCGGCTCGACGAACACGCCGTGCAAGCGCCGGCTGCGGCGAACGGCGGCGAGAAACGCCGTCTCGTGCCGCGGCGACGGCCGGACGAGCCGAACGCGCCACCGCGGCATGGCCGTCAGGCCTGCGACCGCGGCCTATCCCAGTCCTTCTTGCCCTCGTCGGTGCCTGCCACCGAGTAGAGCATCTGGGCGTTCCGGGTCTTCTGGAACTCCTCGAGCGTCTCGCCGCGCATCGCCGCGTAGATGTGCAGGTTCGTCGTGCCGACGACGGCACCGAGCTTCTCGAGCATGAAGAAGATCACGCCGTAATGGATCATCGCGCGCCAGTCGCGGCGGCGCACCATGTCGCGCTCCTCTTCCGTGAGGCCCGCCTCCTCGAACGCCCGCTCCGGATCCTCGAGAAAGAGCTTGCGCTTCTCCGGAATGATCAGATCGTGCAAGAAGCGATTCAGCCGATACGCGCGAACGGCCGTCTCGATCGTGAACGGATACGACCCTTCGAGCTCCTCTATGCCCGCGAGCTCACGGTTGACTCGCTCGAGATAATCCGGGCCCGGCTTGTCTCCGTTCGACTCGGGAACGTTCTCGAAAATGAGCGTCGCGATCGCCGTCATCGACGGCAGGTAGTACGACTGGTGAAGCTTCTTGACCTTGGGCGTGAGCGCGCCGCGCATGATCAGCCACATGATCACTTCGGCGCCCTCGACGCCGCCGAGCTTCGCGTACTCGGCGATCGTCATCTCGGTGAGCTTCTCCGGATCCTCCTCGAGCAGGCGCAGGAACTCCATGTCCCACGGCGTATTGTTGAAGCCCGCGCGCTCGCCGTGCACCTGGTGCGACAGCCCGCCGGTGCCGACGACGACGACGCCGATATCTTCCGGATAGCTCAGGATCGCCCGGCGCAGCGCCTGGCCCAGCTTGTAGCATCGCTTCGCCGACGGGACCGGGAACTGCAGCACGCCGACCTGCAGCGGCACGATCTTCCCGGGCCAATCCGGCTCGTGCGGCCACAGCACCGACAGCGGCGAGAACGCGCCGTGATCGAGTCCGCGATTCTGGAACACCGAGAGATCGAACTCCTCGGCCGCCAGGCACTTCGCGATGTGATGCGCGAGCTTCGGATCGCCCTTCACGGGCGGAAGCGCGCGCGGACCGCCGCCCTCGTCCGCGACCGGATACAGGTCGCCGACGCCGAGCGCGAAGTGCGAGTAGTGATCGAAGAAGAACGACGTGACGTGATCGTTGTAGATCAGCAGCAACACGTCCGGCTTCTTCTCCGCAAGCCACTCCTGAATGGGACGATAGCCCTCGAAGATCGGCTTCCACACCGGATCTTCGTGCTTGTTCGTGTCGTGTGCGAACCCGATCGTGGGGGTATGCGAAGTCGCGATTCCGCCGAGAATCCTAGCCATGCATTACTCTCTTGATTGAAAAGATACGGTCCGCCAAGCTGCATGATGGCGGCGCGCGGCGGCGCCTTCAACCGCGGCAAACCGTAATGGACGGCCGGTGCGACGCGGGCACCGGAGCGTGCCCGCGTCCACACGAGAGGAGATTATGCCTTCTCGAAGTTCTCGCTCGCGAACTTCCAGTTCAGACGCTCGCCGACGACGGCCTTGAGAAAATCGGGGCGCCGATTCTGGTAGTCGAGATAATAGGCGTGCTCCCACACGTCGACGGTAAGGAGACACGTCTTGCCCTGGGCCATCGGCGTATCGGCGTTCGCCGTCGTCACGATCTCGAGCTTGCCGTTGTTCACGATGAGCCACGCCCAGCCGCTGCCGAATTGCGCGGTCGCGGCCTTGATGAACTGCTCCTCGAACTGCTGCATGCCGCCGAAGCTTTCGGCGATCTTGTCCGCGAGCGCCTTGCTCGGCTCGGTGCGCTGCGGCGCGAGGGAGTTCCAGAAGAACGTGTGATTCCAGACCTGCCCCGCGTTGTTGAAGACGCCCTTCTTCGCGGGATCGTCCTTCACGGCGCGGACGATCTGCTCGAGCGACATGTCGGCCATGTCGGTGCCCGCGACGAGCCCGTTCAGGTTGTTCACGTAGGCCGCATGGTGTTTGCCGTAATGAAACTCGATCGTGCGCTTCGAGATCACGGGCTCCAGCGCGTTATCGGCCCACGGCAACGGCGGTAGAGTAAACGGCTGTGACATGGCACGAACCTCCTTATTCTTGGTCCGGAAACTGACGCCGCTCCAGCCGACTGGGTCGGAACCGTCGCGGCGCCGCGGAAATTTGGTCGGAGAACATGAGACAGTAGCGGAGCGGCCAGGAGCGCGCAACCGCGGGAGCACACGCTCTTCGCGCACGAACGATGCGATGCGCTTCTTTCCCGACCGATCCCGCTCTTTCCCGTCGAATCCCGTTTTTTCCCGTCCGCTCCGCGGCAATCGCCGCCCGGTCGGTCGTCAGCCGTGCAATATAGTCGAGCACGGCGCCGCAAAGTGCGGTAGACTTCCTTTCGCCTAACCGTTCAATTCGAGTCTCGGGCAATCCTGCCCTGGTCCTCCGTTGACGGTTCTCTAAGCCTTGATAGGAGGTACACCATGGGCAGAAAACTCTACGTCGGCAACCTGCCGTTCTCCGCCACCGAAGACGATCTCATCGAGAGGTTCTCGCCTTTCGGGCGGGTCGAGTCCGCGAAGCTGATCACCGACCGTGAGACCGGCCGCAGCAAGGGCTTCGGCTTCGTCGAGATGTCCAGCGATTCGGAGGCCCAGGCGGCCATCGACAAGCTGAACGGCGCCGACTACAGCGGCCGTCCGATGACGGTCAACGAGGCTCGTCCGCAGAAGCCGCGCAATCACGGCGGCGGCGGACGCGGCGGCTACGGCGGCAGTCGCTGGTAAGCGCCGCTCCCGTATAGAGCTTCGGCCCGCCCGTCGGAGCCGCGAAGGTCGCCTTCGCGCTCCGGCCGGCGGGCCTTTCCGTTTCAGGCGGCTTGCCGCGGCGCGAGATAGCGCTCGTACTCGAGGTCGAATGCGAGCAGCCGCGAGTCCTTGATGCGGTCGATATAGAGCGTGCCGTCGAGGTGATCGAGCTCGTGCTGGAAGACGGTCGCGAGGAATCCGACGAGCTCCTTGGCATGCGGCTTGCCGTCGAGATCGACGTACTCCACCCGGACGTGCTGAGGCCGCTCGACATAACCGCGTAGACCCGGAATCGACAGGCAGCCTTCCCAGAAGCCCGCCGACGTCTCGTCGAGCACCTCGATCGTCGGATTCGCGAGCACGGTCAGCGGAAGCGGCTCGACCACGCCGTAGCGGGTCGGCCCGCCGGGAATCTCGATGACCGCCAGGCGAATCGACTCGCCGATCTGCGGCGCCGCGAGCCCGATTCCGCCGTAGTCGTGCATCGTATCGATCATGTCGTCGACGAGCGCGCGGATCCGGTCGGACCCGAGCTCCTCGGGCGCGAGCGGACGCGCGCGCTGACGCAGGACCGGATGTCCCATCCGGAGCACTTTTCGAATCGCCAACCGCCGCCTCCTTTCGTCTCTCCTGCTCATCGTGCCACAGCGCGCCCGGCAAGAGCAGTAGCCACGGCGCGAGGACCGGTGTCCGTCGGACCCTGCGTCCATTTCGGATCGGACGTGAGCCTAATTCCGTGTTGAAATGTCTTCCGCCGCGGGCGGACGGCAGTCCGCCCGCGGCATCCATTTATCGATTCACGGAGATTATGGCCAGCACCTTTCGACCGACGCCCCCGGCCCGCCTCGAGCCGGAGGCGCTATACCGACGCTGCGACCCTGCGACGCTGTCGTTCACGACGACGGCCGAGCTCGAGGACCTCGACATCGCGGTCGGCCAGGACCGCGCGCTCGAGGCGCTCGACTTCGGCGTGCATATCCGTCAACACGGCTTCAACATCTTCGTCCTCGGCCCGTCCGGCAGTCACAGGCACGCCACCGTCGAGGAATTCCTGAAGCGCCACGCGCCGCCGGTCGGCGATCCGTCGGACTGGTGCTACGTCAACAACTTCGACGACGAGCGCAAGCCGCTGACGCTGAAGCTCCCGCCGGGCAAGGGGTCGGCGCTGCGGCGCGACATGGAACGTCTCGTCGACGAGCTGCGTGAAGCCATTCCCGCCGCGTTCGAGAGCGAGCACTACCGCAACAGCGTCGCGGAGATCGACCAGGAGCTCGAGGACCGGCATCGCGCGTCGCTCGAGAGGCTGCAGCAGGAGGCGCGCCGCGAGAACGTCGGGCTGATGCGCACGCCGGCCGGCTTCGCGATCGCGCCGATTCGAAACGGCGAGCCGTTGACCGATCAGGAATTCGAGCGGCTTCCCGCCGACGAGCAGGAACGCACCCGTCAGGCGATGACCTCGATCTCCGAGAAGCTCCGGCAGCACATCGAATCGATGCAGAACCTGCAAAAGGAGCGCCGCGAGCGGATCAAGGCGCTGAACCGGCACTTCACCGAGCTCGCCGCGGGCGCCGCGATCGACGCGCTGAAGGCGAAGTACGGCGAGTTCCCGCACGTCGTCCGTTACCTCGACCGTGTACGCGACGACGTGCTCGCGAACCCGCAATACGTCGCGCCGCCGGACATCGCTCAGATCGGTCCAATGCCTCCGTTCGTGCAGGGCGCGCGCCCCAGTCCCGCCGCGCAGCGCCTGCGGCGCTACGAGGTCAACGTCGTCGTCGATCACTCCGACGGCGCTACCGCGCCGATCGTCTACGAGCAGCACCCGAGCCTCTCGAATCTCGTCGGCCGCATCGAGCACACCGCTCAGTTCGGCGCGCTCGTCACGGACTTCACGATGATCCGCCCAGGCGCGCTTCATCGCGCGAACGGCGGATATCTGGTGCTCGACGCGGAACGCCTGCTGACCGAGCCGCTCGCGTGGACCGCGCTGAAGCGCGCGCTCTTCTCCGGCGAGATCCGCATCGAGACGCCGCTCGAGCTGCTGAGCCTCGTCACGACCGTCACGCTCGAGCCCGAGCCGGTGCCGCTCGACCTCAAGGTCGTGCTGATCGGCGAGCGGCTGACGTATTACCTGCTCTGCGAGCTCGACCCGGACTTCGCCGATCTGTTCAAGGTGGCGGCCGACTTCGAGAACCGCATCGACCGCAACGGCGAGAGCGCCGAGCTCTACAGCCGGCTGATCGCGTCCCTCGCGCGCCGCAACAAGCTCCTGCCGCTGCGCGCCGATGCGGTCGCCCGCGTGATCGAGCATGCGTCGCGCTTGATCGGCGATGCGGAGAAACTCACGACGCGGTATCGCGACATCGCGGACCTCGTGCGCGAGGCGAGCTTCTGGGCAGAGCGCGAAGGCGCACCCGTCATCGAGCGCCGGCACGTGCAGAAAGCCATCGACGCGCAGACGCGGCGTGTCGATCGTCTGCGCGAAGAGTTTCAAGAAGAAATCGAGCGCAACGATCTCCTGATCGACACTTCGGGCGCGAAGGTCGGTCAGGTCAACGGCCTTTCGGTGTTCAGCTTGGGCAGCTTTCAGTTCGGCCAGCCGACCCGCATCACGGCCAACGTGCGGATCGGCGACGGCCAGGTCGTCGACATCGAGCGCGAGATCGAGCTCGGCGGCGCGATCCATTCGAAAGGCGTGCTGATCCTTTCGGCGTATCTCGGCACGCGCTACGCGCAGGAGACGCCGCTGTCGATCCATGCGACCCTCGTCTTCGAGCAGACCTACTCCGGCGTCGAAGGCGACAGCGCTTCCGTCGCCGAGACGTGCGCGCTGCTGTCGGCGATCTCGGGGCTCCCGATCAAGCAATCGCTCGCCGTCACCGGCTCGGTGAACCAGCACGGGCAGGTGCAGGTCATCGGAGGCGTCAACGAGAAGATCGAGGGCTTCTTCGATACCTGCAAGCGTCGGGGACTCACCGGCGAGCAAGGCGTGCTGATCCCGAAGGACAACGTGAAGCACCTGATGCTGCGCGAGGACGTCGTCGAGGCCGTGAGGCAGAATCGGTTCCACGTGTATCCGATCTCGACGATCGACGAGGCGATCACCCTCCTCACCGGCGTCCCGGCCGGCGAGCGCGATGCGCGCGGCCGCTTCCCGCGCGGAAGCGTGAACTATCGCGTCGAGAAGCGCCTCAAGGAGCTCGCGGAGAAGCGCGAGGCCATGGCGCAAGAAATGCGCAAGGGCAAACGCGGCAAGGGCAAGACGAAGGTCGAGGAGCACGACGAAGAGTGAACGAGAACATCGAGCGGCGCGCCGGGCGCATCCTGATCGCGTTGTCGGCCGAGGTCGAAACGCGCTTGTCGCTCGACGTTTACCGCTACCTGCTCGGCGACGCGCCGCCGACGTTCGTCGGTCTGCTCGTCGAGAACCCGCGCTTGATCGCACACGCGCGTGCGGCCTTGGCACGCGAGATCGTGCTCTCGGGGGTCGAGCGGCGGCTCGAGCCCGAATCGCTCGAGAGGCAGCTGCGCGCCCGCTGGTCGGAGCTGCGCCGATGGTTCGAGACCGAAAGCGCGAGGCTCGGCATCGCGGCGGAGGTCACGCTCGTGCGCGACGATCCGCGCCAGGCGCTCGCGAAGGCCATCGAGCGCGCCGATGCCCTCGTCGTCGAGCGCGATGCGGCGGCCGACGCTCTCGAGCTCTGGTCGAGCCTGACGCGCCCGGCGACGCTTCGCGCGCTGCTGCTCGCGCCGCCGCGCTGGCCGGTGGCGGGCGACGTCGTCGTGCTCGCCGATCCCGGTGCGCTCGCCGCGGACTCGGAGGCTCACCGAGCCTCCGAGATCGAAACCGCGCTGCGCCTCGCGCGCCGCACCGGAGCACCGCTCACCGTGCTCGCGACGGGCAGCGTCGACGAGAACGCGCGCGGTCGTCTCGCTCGCCACGCGCGGGAGTCCGGCGTGCGTCTCGCCGCAGTGATTCCGTTGCGCAGCGCAACGCTCGACGCGCTCGCGGACGCGGCGCGCCATGCAAGCGTGCTGATTCTGCCGAGCGGCATCTCGCCCGAGATCGCCGCGGCGGTCGCGACGCGGCTTCGCGGCGCGACGCTCCTGTGGCGGTCGACCGCGAGCCCGCCCGAGGCGCGCACGTAGATTCCGCGGTGGCGCGCCCTCCCGTCCGAGCGCTAACTTTAGGGCGTGGACCGCTCAGCGCTCATCGTCGTCGACGTCCAGCTCGATTTTCTGCCGGGCGGCGCGCTCGCCGTGCGCGGCAGCGACGAGATTCTCGCGCCGCTCGACGCGCTGCTGCGATCGAACCGTTTCCCGCTCGTCGTCGCAACGCAGGACTGGCATCCCCCCGGGCACGTCTCGTTCGCATCTTCGCATCCCGGGCGGCGTCCTTTCGACACGATCGACCTCTACGGACACGAGCAGATACTCTGGCCGGATCACTGCATCCAAGATACCCCGGGGGCGAGCCTCCATCCGGACCTGCCGTGGCGCTACGCGACCGCGATCATTCGCAAAGGCGCCGACGGCGACGTCGATTCGTATAGCGCGTTCAGGAACAACTGGAACGCGGCCGGCAAGCGGCCGCCGACCGGGCTCGCGGGATACCTGCGCGAACGCGGCGTCGAGCGGATCTTCATATGCGGGCTCGCGCGCGACTTCTGCGTGAAGTGGACGGCGGAAGACGCCGTCGATCTCGGCTTCGAGACAACGATCATTTGGGATCTCACGCGCGCCGTCGATCCGTCGTCCGACGGCGCGGCGTGCCGAAGCCGCGGCATCACGCTGATCCAGTCCAGGACGTTGCTCGACGCATCCGCCGGGCCGATGCGATGACGCCGCGCACGAGTTTCGCGCTGTCGAGCCCGCTGCTCACGGACCTCTACCAGCTCACGATGCTGCAGTCGTACTTCGACGGCGGCATGCGCGGAGAGGCCGTATTCGAGTTCTTCGTGCGGCGCCTTCCGCCGACGCGAAACTTCCTCGTCGCGGCGGGTCTCGAGCAGCTCGTGGATTACCTCACGTCGCTCCGCTTCGACGCGGCGGACCTCGAGCATCTCGCCGCGACGGGCCTCTTCCACGATCGTTTCCTCGCCGAGCTCGAGCGGCTGCGCTTCACCGGCGACGTCGATGCGATGCCGGAGGGCACGATCTGCTTTCCGAACGAGCCGATCGTGCGCGTGACGGCGCCGCTGCCGGAAGCGCAATTCGTCGAGACGCGCCTCATCAATCTCTTGCACTTCCAGACGATGATCGCGTCGAAGGCCGCCCGTTTCGTGCTCGCCGCGCGCGGCAAAGGGCTCGTCGATTTCGGTTTTCGGCGCGCTCACGGCGCCGAGGCCGGCGTGCTCGCGGCACGCGCCTGTTATCTCGCGGGCTTCGACGGCACGGCCACGGTCCTCGCCAATCCGCTGTTCGGGATTCCGATCTTCGGGACCATGGCGCATTCGTACATCGAAGCGCACGAGTCCGAGATCGCGGCATTCGAGCACTTCGTACGGGACTATCGCGGCAACGCCGTGCTGCTGATCGACACGTACGACACCGAGGCGGCCGCCGAACGCGTCGTCGAGCTCGCCAAGCGCCTCGTCGGGCAACGACGTTCCATCGCGTCCGTCCGCATCGACAGCGGTAATCTCGACGCCCTGTCGCGCTCCGTGAGGAGAATTCTCGATCGCGCGCCGGGCGCGCGGATCGGCATCTTCGTCAGCGGCGGCCTCGACGAGCACGACGTCGCTCGGCTCTTGGAGAACGGCGCGCCGATCGACGGCTTCGGCATCGGCACGGCCCTCGACGTGTCGAGCGATGCGCCTTCGCTCGATTGCGCGTACAAGCTTCAGGAGTACCAAGGCCGTCCGCGCGGCAAGCGTTCGCCGGGCAAGGCGACCCTGCCGGGCCGCAAGCAAGTCTTCAGGCGTTACACGGCGGACGGCCGGTTCGAGCGCGATATCGTCGCGCTCGTCGACGATCCGCAGGACGGCGAGCCGTTGCTCGTGCCGGTGATGAGGAACGGGAAGCCGATCGCGGAGCCGCACGGCGGGCTCGACGAGGCGCGCCGCCGTTGCCGGGAGAGCCTCGAGCGCCTGCCGCAAGCATACGCGTCGCTCGACCGCGCGCCGCCCTTCCCGGTCGAGATCGATCCCGCGATCGAACGCCTCGCCGCGCAGATTCGCGCCACGTCGACGTGATCGGCTCGCCGACGCGATCGCCTCGGTTCTGCGATGCTCTCTCGAGACTGTCGCTGCGGCGAGGACGCCGTCGTTCCTCTTCTCCGCACGACTTCGCCGGCGCGTGGGAGACCCATCGTCGCCGCGCGACGACAGTTGTCGCCAACTGGCGAATCATGCTAGATAGCGCAAGGATTTATCGGCCAAATTGCATTTCTTGCATTCAGTCGTAAGCGCACCGGCGGGTCGCACTCAGCCGCCGTTGACGTGCTCACGGCCGTGTGCGGGGGCGAAGGCTTCGGGAGGCGCACCCGCGATACACCGCGCGTCGATTCGCCGCGGCGGCGTACCGGCGTGCCCGACGGGCCGTCTGGCAACTTGGCTGCTCGTGGTCGGCCCCTTCTGGGGCGGTTTCAAGTAGCAAACTATGGCGGTGCAGCGGCACCCAGGGGGCTCAGCGATGTTCGATATCGGCAAGAAGGGCGCAGACAAGGGTCAGGACGCAGGCTCGAGGGAAAGCGCATCCCACGTCCCGGCCGACGCGCCGGCCGTGCGGCGCGCCCCGTCGCGCGAAGCAGCCGTGATCGGTCCGTCGATCCATATCGACGGCGACCTGCGCGGCGAGGAGGACCTGATCATCGAGGGCGAGGTCAACGGCACCGTGATGCTGCGGAACAACAGCCTCACGATCGGTCCGCAGGGTAAGGTCAGCGCGGACGTGTACGCGCACTCGATCTACGTCGAGGGCTACATGGAAGGCGATCTGTACGGCTCGGAGCGCGTGTGCATTCGCAAGAGCGCGCAGGTCCGCGGCAACATCACTTCGCCGCGAGTCAGCCTAGACGACGGCGCGCGATTCAAAGGCACCATCGAGATGGATCCGCAGGCCGTCGAGGCGGCGCTCGGCAAGCGCCGAAGCGCGGGCCAGCCCGTGCCACCTTCCTCGAACGATGCAAAAGGTCCAGCCACTCCGGTGAAGCCGGGCGAGGTGAAGCCCGAGGCGTTATCCGGCGTGAAGCGCTGACCCCTACTGCTCCGAACGCGCTACACTTCGACGCTACCGTCCGCCGGGCAACCCGCCCGGCACGGTAGCCGTCTTTCCGAAAGAACAGCCGATTGACGAGCGAATGACACCGTGAAGGTCTCCGGTCGCTCCGCCGCACCCGTTCAGCCCGCCGGCACGGAGCCGTTGAATGCGCCGCTTTTCGCGTCGCTGATCGAACGGCTCGAAGCGGCCGAGGAACGCTGCGTCGTGCTCGACCTCGGAGCCGCGCGCACCGAGACGCTCGCGCTGTTCGCGCGCTTTCGCGCACGGCTCGATATCGTCGATCTCGGCGAGAGCCTCGACCTGCTCGACGTCGATGAGCCGGACGTGCTGCGCGAGAACATCGAGCGCGTGCTGCCGCCGAGACGCCCCGAGAAGGCGCACCTGGTCCTCTGCTGGGATCTGCTGAACTACTTGAAGCGCCCGGCCCTCACGGCGTTCATGAGCGCCGTCGCGGACCGCGCGAGGCGCGGCGCCTTCGCGCACGCGCTGATCGCGTACTCGTCGAGCCGCATGCCGATCAAGCCGGCGTGCTTCGTGCCCGTCGACGGGCAACGGCTACTCAACGTGTCGCCGCCGATGCCCGAGCGTGACGCACCGCGCTACTCGCCCGAGGATCTCGCGAACTGCTTGCCGGGCTACACGGTCGAGCGGGCGCGGCTGCTGCGCAACGGCATGCAGGAGTATCTGTTCAGGCTTTGAGCCTCGCCTGACGCCGCAGATCCTCATGCGGCGGCCGGACCGGGATCGTCTCCGTTCGGATCGTCATGCGGATACTCGGCTCTTCGCCGCTGCTTCGTTCTTAGCGGAACGACGACGCCGCGCGTTTCCTGCTTGTCGTTCCCGGAAAGCGCCGGCCTCGACTCGATGGTCCTCGCGTCGACCTTACGCCCTTCGCGCTCGCTCGAATCGTCCTTGCACACTTTGTTTCTCCGAATCCGCCTCGTCCGAAAGGGTTTTCGCCTCTTTCGGAACACCGCTACGAATGGGATCGCGCGCAGATCACTACGCGGTGAAGGTGCAAGCCCCGGGCGACGGCGACGCGCTCGCGTCGGCGCCCGGGGTCAGGCGCGTGCGAGCAGCTTGCCGGCGCATCGATCGAAGCGTTTCGGGAGAACACAAGCCATGGGACTATGCTCCCTAATGTGCCTTGGGCCGTCAAACTCCACATCGTAGCCGCTAGGGCCCCGGAGCGGGCATCGATTTCCCCGGCGCATCCGATTGCGCTTATCGCCGAGACCGTCGTCGAAATGCCGAATGAGATCGCGACATCGATCGCTATCGATGGGTGAGAGCTTCTCAAGCTTCGGTGACGTGGCGAGGTACGCACCGAGTGCAAGCAATTTCTGCTGATCAGCGAAATGCTACGTGCACCGGACAAGATCGCGTCGCCCGGCGAGACCGGCGTCCCCGGACTAGCGGACGCAAGGGAAGGCAATTGGGAGGATCATGGTGCCGGTGGAGGGACTCGAACCCCCGACCCACGCATTACGAATGCGTTGCTCTACCAGCTGAGCTACACCGGCCTTCTTGGAAGGCAGCGTTTGGAGCGCGCAATTCTAGCCGATTGTCGGCCGTAGTCGAGTGATTTCTGCGTTGCGGAGCCGATCCGTCGGCGCGCGCTACTTGGCCCGCTCGTCCGCGCGGCGCACGCGGATCACGACGTCGACGCCCACCAGCTCCTTGCCCTCCGGCAGCGGCTGCGCGAGCGCCACGTCGACGCCCTCGAGAGGGATGTCGACGAGCTCGCCGGTCTCGACATCGAAGAAATGATGATGTGGCTCGATCGTCGAATCGTAGAACATCCGTGTCGGGTCGACCTCGACCGTCCGTAGCAGCCCGCGTTCGCAGAAAAGATTCAAAGTGTTGTACACGGTCGCCTTCGAGACGCGCGAGCCCCGGCGCCGCATCTGGGCGATGATCTGGTCGGCCGACAAGTGCTGCGGCCGCGCGAGGATCACCTCGGCGACATCGAGGCGCTGCGGCGTGGGAACGATCCCCCGCTCGTAGAGGCGCTCCGAGATCTGCTCGCGGGTCACGATGGTTTCCATGAAATCAAACGGTTGCCGAGTATACCCGAGCGGTTCGCCGCATGGCTACCTGAGCTACCGCATTCTGACCGTCGAATCCGTCGAAAAATCCGCGATTCCGGCCGGATTTCGCCCTGATCCCGGCCTCGCCTCCCCCGGTAGTCTCTGGCCTCGAGTCATCGGGCCAGGGAGGGCCGACGATGAGCCAACGGGGCCATACGCTGCCCGAGCTTGCCGCCGCGCTCACGGTGGCCGCGATCTTGGTCGGTCTCGCCGTGCCCGGCTTCGAGCGCTTTCTGCTCGACTCGCGGCTCACGGCCGAGGTCAACGCTTTCGTCGGAGCGGTGCAGCGCGCGCGTAGTGAGGCCGCGAAACGCGCACGGCCCATCGTGCTTTGCAAGACGGTCGATTTCGAGCGCTGCGGAGGGAGCGATATCGACTATCACGCCGGTTGGATGGTTTTCGTCGATCAGGACGGGGAGAAACCCGTGAGCCGCTCGCCCGACGAGCCCCTGATCGTCGCCCACCGGCCGACTTTCGGCGGCACGATCTCCGCGAACCGCGCCTTGTTCGAGTTCCGGCCCTTCCGCACGCGCAGCACGAACGGCACGGTGACCTTCTGCGACCGGCGCGGAGAGGTGTCCGCGCGAGCCGTCATCGTGAGTTATACCGGCCGGCCGCGTGTCGCGACCCACGGGCCGGGTAGACCCCTGACATGTCCCGGCTGATCCGCCGCCCGAGCCGCCGCTGCACCTCGTCCTGCTGCCGGCGGCTCCGCTGCCCGAGTCATCGTGATCGACCCGGCCGGCCGCGGCTCGACGCGGCAAGACCTCGATATCGTCGCACGTGCCGCCGACGCGCTCGGCGCCGAGTGCGAATGATGGCGGCCGCAGGCCTCGGACCTTCCCGTGCATCCCGCTGCGGCGCCGGCCGCGCGTTTGCCCTGCTCCGCGCACTGCGCGTCGCGCGCGGCTTCAGCCTGCTCGAAGCGATGATTGCGCTCGTCGTCCTGTCCGTCGGCATGATCGGCATCGCCGCGTTGCACGGCCACAGCCTGTCCGCCGCCCGCTCGGCGCACCTGCGCACTCAAGCCGTGAATCTCGTCTCCGACATGGCGGATCGCATCCGCGTGAATCCGCTCGGCGGTGCCGCCTACGGCGGTCCCGCAGCGAACCAGCAATGCGATCCGGAAAGCGGCGGCGCCTATTGCACGCCGGAGCAGATGGCCGCGCACGATCTCTTCGTCTGGCAGAAGCTCGTCTCCGAACGGCTGCCGAACGGAGTCGGCACGGTGACATGCGACGCGACGACGATGCCGCCGACCTATACGATCGAGGTGCGCTGGACCGAGCCTGGCCAAGGCGAGCTCACGCATCGCCTCGACATTCGAGTACCGGAGCGATGAGCAAGCCGCGCGATCTCGGCCTCCTGCCGCCGCCGGCGCAACGCGCGTCGTTCCGCTCGCGGAACGTGTCCGGCATGACGCTCATCGAGCTCATGGTCGCGCTCGCGATCGGCTCGTTTCTCCTGCTCGGCGCGGTCACGGTATTCGTGCAAAGCCAGGCGGCGTTTCGCGTGAACGAGGCGTCGGCGCGTTTGCAGGAAAATGCCCGCTTCGCGCTCGGTGCGATCGAGCCCGATATCCGCATGGCGTACTACCTCGGGCTCACGACGCGGCCCGATCGAATCCGCGGCCGCGCATCCCCCGACGATCCGGTCGCGTTCGCGGTCGGCGGGGACTGCGGCCCGAACTGGACGGTGAATCTCGACGCCGCCATCGACGGCACGAACAACGTCTATGGGTGGAGCTGCACTCCGTACGCGGGCGCCGGTGCGATGGCAGTCTCCGATACGCTCGTCGTGCGGCGCGTCGAGGAGGCACCGGGCGCACCGGCGCCGAATCGCCTCCAGGTGCAGTCGGCGCGCTTCCAGGAAGGAGAGCTGTTCGTCGGCCCCGACGTTCCCGAGGGCTACTCCTCGGAGACCTCGGCCACCTATCGTCTCGTCGTCAACGGCTATTACGTGAGCCCTACGTCGTCGCTGTCGACGGCGGACAATCCCGTGCCTTCACTGCGGGTCAAGACGCTCATCGACGGGCCGCGAATCGAGGATCGCGAAGTGCTTCCGGGCGTGGAGGACATGCAAGTCCAATTCGGCATCGATACGGACCCGCCGGACACACCCGGCCGCGGTGCGATCGATCGGTACGTCAATCCCGGCGATCCGTTGCTCGATCGGTCGACGTACCCGGACGTCCGCGTGCTCGCGGTCCGCGTGTGGCTGCGCATCCGGAGCGAGCGTCCCGAGCCGGACTTCACGGATTCGAGCAGCTACGCGTACGCCGATCGGAACGACGACGCGCCGAACGACGGCTATCGGCGCATCGTCGTGTCGAAGACGATCTATCTCCGCAACGCGAGGCCCGCATCATGAGCCGGTCCCTCATGTTCGCCGCGCTGGATACGCCTGCGCTTCCCCAATCGACCCGGCGCGACCGCACGCTGAGCGCACCGACGCGCCAACGCGGCGCGGCGCTGCTCGTCGGGCTCGTGCTGCTGTTGGTGATGACGATCCTCGGCGTCTCCGCGATGAGCACCGCGACGCTCGAGCTCACGATGGCCGGGAATGCGCAGGCGCAGGACGAGGCCTTCCAGGCAGCGGAGACAGGCATCGACATGGCCATCTCGCGCGGCGCCTTCTCGACGCTCGAAAGCACGACGATCCCGGAGACTTCCGTGGGCAATGGCAGCGTCGAGGTCGAGACGACGTTCGTGCAAGCCACGAACGTGCCCGACCGCGCCTTCAGCATGGTCGTCGGCGTCGGCGGCAGCGTTCAAGCCTTTCATTTCGAGATCGTTGCGACGGGAAAGGGACCTCGAGGTGCTACGTCGACTCATCGCCAAGGCTTTTACG
>PKRJ01000040.1 GCA_017577365.1 Gammaproteobacteria bacterium
CCGATCATCCGTCCGCGAAGCTCTTCCCGCTCGAGAGATCCACGCGCCAGCTCGCGCTGCACGAGCCCGAGACCGGCGACTACACGTTCATCGACACGTGCTTCTCGACGCATCACTTGCAGTTCGCGGCCGACGAGCGCAACACGCTCTGGACGAGCGGCGGCGGAGAGGTCGTCGGTTGGCTCGACACGAAGACCTTCGACGAGACCGGCGACGCGGCACGCGCGCAAGGCTGGACCGCGCTCGTGCTAGACACGAACGGCAACGGCCGCCGCGACGCCTATGTCGAGCCGGACGAGCCGCTCGCCCCCGGGAAGGACAAGCGCATCGTCGCGGGCTTCTACGCGGTGATGCCGAGCCCGTCGGACGGCGCGATCTGGGGCTCGAGCCTCGGCTTTCCCGGTGCAGTCGTGCGTCTCGATCCCGGGCCGAGCCCGCCCTCGACCGCGCTCGCCGAGATCTACCGCGTTCCGCTGCCGGGCTTCGGCGCGCGCGGCGCGGACATCGACAGCGAAGGCGTCGTCTGGGTCTCGCTCGGCAGCGGTCATCTCGGCGCGTTCGACCGACGCAAGTGCGAGGGCCCGCTGAACGGTCCCGAGGCGACCGGCGACCATTGCCGCGAAGGCTGGTCGTTCTATCGCTTTCCCGGGCCGGGCTTCGAAGGAAGGCCGGAGACGAGCGCCGAGGCGAGCTACTACACGTGGGTCGATCAGCACAATACGCTCGGCCTCGGCCACGACGTGCCGATGGCGACCGCAAATCTGTTCGACGGCATTCACGCGCTCGTCGACGGCGAATTCGTGACGCTGCGCGTGCCGTATCCCCTCGGCTTCTACACGAAGGGCTTCGACGGCCGTATCGACGATCCCGACGCGGGCTGGAAGGGCCGCGGTCTGTGGGTGCCGAGCGGCGATCGGACGCCGTGGCTCATGGAAGGCGGCAAGGGCACGAAGCCGCTCGTCGCGCACATTCAGCTGCGGCCGGACCCGCTCGCGAAGTGACGCGGGGCGCGCGTCCGTGCCGTGAGAAAGGACGCGCGTGCCCGCCCTACTTCACGGGCTCGATCGTCGTGACGCCGCCCATGTACGGCACGAGCACGTCCGGCACGCGGACCGATCCGTCCGCCTGCTGATAGTTCTCGAGCACGGCGACGAGCGCGCGGCCGACGGCCACGCCCGAGCCGTTCAGCGTGTGCACGAGCTCCGGCTTGCCGGTTTCCGGGTTTCGCCAACGGGCCTGCATCCTGCGCGCCTGGAACGCCTCGCAGTTGCTGCACGAGGAGATTTCCCGGTAACGATTCTGTCCCGGCAGCCACACCTCGAGGTCGTAGGTCTTCGCGGACGCGAAGCCCAAATCCCCGGAGCAGAGCGCCACCACCCGATACGCGAGCCCCAGGCGCTTCAGCACCTCTTCGGCGTGAGACGTCAGAAGCTCGAGCGCCTCGTACGACTCGCTCGGGCGCACGATGTGCACGAGCTCGACCTTGTCGAACTGGTGCTGGCGGATCATCCCGCGCGTGTCTTGCCCGTGCGAGCCCGCCTCGGAGCGGAAGCACGGCGTATGGGCCGTCAGGCGCATCGGCAGCGCGTTCGCGTCGACGATCTCCTCGCGCACGAGATTCGTCAGCGGCACCTCGGCCGTCGGGATCAAGCGATAGCCGCCGTCGACCGCGAACAGGTCTTCCGCGAACTTCGGCAGCTGACCGGTGCCGTGAAGCGCGGCATCCCGGACGAGATAAGGGACGTAGATTTCCTTGTAGCCGTGCTCACGCGTGTGCAGGTCGAGCATGAACTGCGCGAGCGCGCGATGAAGACGCGCGACCTCGCCGCGCAGCACGACGAATCGGCTTCCCGAAAGCTTCGCCGCCGCATCGAAGTCGACGAGGCCGCCGAGCCGTTGCCCGATCTCGACGTGATCGCGCGGCTCGAAGTCGAAACGCGGCGGCTCTCCCCAACGGCGAACCTCGACGTTCGCGCTATCGTCCGCGCCGTCGGGGACACTGTCGTGCGGCAGGTTCGGAAGACCCGCGAGCAACGCTTCGAGCTCGACGCCGACCGCCTCGAGCTCGCGCTCGGAGCGCTCGAGCGCCGCGCCGAGCTCGCCGACCTCGGCCTTCAGCGCCTCGACGTCGCCGCCCGCGGCCTTCGCGCGCCCGATCTCCTTCGAGCGCTCGTTGCGCCGCTGCCGCAGCGACTCCACCTCGACTTGCAGGCGTTTGCGCTCCGCCTCGAGCGCTTCGTAACGTTCTCGATCGAGCACGAAGCCGCGGCGGGCGAGCCGTCGCTCGACGCCGTCGAGGTCCGTACGAAGAAGCTTGGGATCCAGCATGCGCGAATCTTACGACGGCAAGAGCCATCGCTCCATGCGCTGGCACCAGCCTTCGAGCAACCAATACGACAGGAGCAACGCGGCGAACACCCCGATCGCGTTCGCCGCGACGTCGCGCAAGTCGAAGAAGCGCGCCGGCGCCAGCGACTGCAACGCGTCGAGCGCCGCGCCGAGCGCCACGAGCCCGAGCGCGATCCAGAGATGGCGACTGCGCCGATACAACCCGGCGAACCAGATCATCAGCAGAAAATACGTCGCCGCGTGCACCACTTTGTCGTGCCCGAACGTCGAGGGCACCGAGCTGCCCGGCATCAAGCTGCCCGCGACGACCGCCGCGATCATGAACCAGCCCGCGAGCCTCCACGCCCACGGATAGCGAAGCGGCACCATGACGTCAGCGCGCCGGCTTCCCGATCACGTCCGCACCTCTCGGCGGATCGAACCGGAAGAGCTCCCGATCGACCTCCCCGTTCAGCTCGACGTCGAAGAGCTCGATCGACGTGACCTGGCCCAAGCCGTCGACGAGCTGGAGACGCCGGGGGATCAATCCGTCGAACGCGATCAGCACCGAGCGGAAATCGGTCCCTTCGAGCTTGGGCTCGAGCAACACGGACCGCAGCTCGCCGTCGGCGATCTCGTCGACGACGGTGAAGCTTTCGCGTACCGCCCGGTCGCCGCCGAGGAGCATCGCCGGCGACGCCGCGGCGGAGTCGTCGAGCGGCGTGACGGTGACCTGCTCGAGCTCGACGTCGTGGACCCAGACGTTCTTGCCGTCGGCGACGACGAGCTGCTCGAAGGGCTCGCTGTAATGCCAACGAAAGCGGCTCGGACGCTCCAGCACGAGCGTCCCGGATTGCCGCTCGGCGAGCCGGCCGTCCGCGCTGAAAAGCTCTTGCTCGAATCGGGCCTCGAGCGTATCGACCTCGTCGAGAAAACGATCGAGCACCGTGGATCCGAGCACCGCGACGCTCTCGTCCGCATCGTCCGCCTGCGAGACGGCGGAAAGCGGAACGGCGAGCACGGCGAAAAGCAGAGCGAGCGAGGCGCGCGCGGCCACGCGCTCAATCGCGAGGCGGCGGAGGCACGAGGACCTCCCTGAAGCCATTCGGTTGCAGCTCTCCAACGATGCCCGCCTCCTCCATGGTTTCGATCATCCTTGCCGCGCGGTTGTAACCGATCTTCAGGCGCCGTTGGATTCCCGAGATCGAAGCCTTGCGCGTTTCGGTCACGATGCGGACCGCCTGATCGTAAAGGGGATCCTGCTCGCCGTCCATCGCGAAGCCGCCGGCCTCGCCGCCGACGCCCGCGGCGCCGTTGTCGCCGGCCGCCGGCCCTTGCAGGACCTCGTCGACGTACACCGGCTCGCCGCCCGCGCGCAACGCGCGGACGACCGCGTGGACCTCGTTGTCGGACACGAACGCGCCGTGCACGCGCGTCGGGATGGACGTGCCGGCGGGCAGATAGAGCATGTCGCCGTGGCCGAGCAGATGCTCGGCGCCGATCTGGTCGAGAATCG
The DNA here is from genome assembly GCA_017577365.1 of Gammaproteobacteria bacterium. Lineage (GTDB taxonomy): Bacteria > Pseudomonadota > Gammaproteobacteria > Steroidobacterales > Rariloculaceae > ZC4RG20. The sequence continues at coordinate 3,845 of PKRJ01000040.1, forward strand.
TGCGCGAGTCGACCTTCGCCGACACCTGGAACGCGATGCGGCTCGGAATGTTCGCCTTGATCAGGCCGGTGATCACGTCCACCGACGGCCGCTGCGTCGCGATGATCATGTGAATGCCGGACGCACGCGCCTTCTGCGCGAGCCTCGCGATCAGCTCCTCGACCTTCTTGCCCACCGTCATCATCATGTCGGCGAGCTCGTCGATGATGACGACGATATAGGGCAAGAGCTCGAGCTTCGGCGGCTCGTCGTCCTCGTTGACCTTCTTGAACGTCGGATCGACTAGCGGCTTGCCCTGCGCTTCCGCGTCGGCGACCTTCTTGTTGTAGCCGGCGATATTGCGCACGCCCAGGCCCGCCATCAGCGCGTAGCGCCGTTCCATCTCGGCGACGCACCACCTGAGCGCGTTCGCCGCCTGCTTCATATCGGTGACGACCGGCGCGAGCAGATGCGGAATGCCCTCGTAGACGGAGAGCTCGAGCATCTTCGGGTCGATCATGATCAAGCGGACCTGCGTCGGCAGCGCCTTGTAGAGCAGGCTCAGCACCATCGCATTGATCGCGACCGACTTACCGGAGCCCGTCGTGCCGGCGATCAGCAAATGCGGCATCTTCGCGAGGTCCGCGACGACCGGCTGACCGCTGATGTCCTTGCCGAGCGCGAGGGCGAGCGGCGACTTCAGCTCGTCGTACGCCTGAGACTTGATGATCTCGCCGAGCGTGACGAGCTCGCGCACCTCGTTCGGAATCTCGAGGCCGACGTACGGCTTGCCGGGGATCACCTCGACGACGCGCACGCTCACGGTCGCCAGCGAGCGCGCGAGATCCTTCGCGAGATTCGAGATCTGGCTGACCTTCACGCCGGGCGCGGGCTGCAGCTCGAAACGCGTGACGACCGGCCCCGGATGCACGGCGACCACCTCGGCCTGCACGCCGAAATCGGCGAGCTTGATCTCGACGAGCCGCGACATTTTCTCGAGATCCTCGGCCGAGTAGCCGCCTTCGCGCGGCGGAGGATCGTCGAGCAGCGACAACGGCGGCAACTCGCCCGCCGCGACCGGCTCGAACAACGGCACCTGCTTCTCACGCTCGACGCGCGCGCTGGGCTCGACCTTGCCGATCGTCGGCTCGATCCGCGGCACCTTCGCCTTCGGCTTGCTGCGCGTCTTCGTGACGAGCTCGTGGCGCTGCTGCTTCGCACGGCGGCCTTCGAGGAAGACGCGCATGCGGCCGAAGAGCGCGCGCGTCTCGGCGATCCCGGCATAGACGAGCCGGCCGATGCCGTCCATGACCGCGAGCCACGACACGCCGGTCGCGAGCGATACGGCGCCGAGCCACAGCACGAGCAAAAGCACCGTCGCACCGAGCGTCCCGAGCGCGTTCGTGAGCCCGAAGCCGACGAGCTGGCCGAGCACGCCGCCCGCGCTTTCCTGCAGCGTCGGCGCGGAGAAATGCAGCGTCGCGAGCCCGCAGCTGGTGGCGATCGTGAGCACGCCGCCGACGACCTTGAACCACGCCGAGCCTCGCGGCGCGGCCGGGTCTCGGCTGCGAAACAGCAGCACCGCGGACAGCAGCACGAGCGCCGGGAACAGGTAGGCCGAAACGCCGAACAGCAGAAACGCGATGTCGGCGAACCACGCGCCCGCCGGCCCCATGCGGTTCGATACGACGTCGTCGCCGCTGACCGTGAAGGCCGGATCGGCAGGGTCGTAGCTCAGAAGCGCCCACAGCAGGATCAGCGCGAGGCCCACCAGCACCCAGAATGCGGACTCTTTCAACCCTTTGATGCGAGGCACGAAGATCCCCTGCACCGCGGTGCTCGTCTTGGCTCTAGTCAAGTTCAACCGCAACTTCCCTACTTAAGGGCCTGATTATACGTACGCGGGCTCTCCAACAAAGCGGAACGGGTCATCGTTCCGCGGACGGCGACTCGACGCCGTCGAAGCCGCTACACTGAACGTGCGAACGGCTGTGCACCATGGATCTCGAGCCCAAGCGCCTCTCGTCCCTCGACGAAATCGCCCCGGCCGCGTGGAACGCGTTATCGGACGGCAACCCGTTCCTGCGCCACGAGTTCCTCGCCGCGCTCGAGCACACGGGCTGCGTCGGCCCGGGAACGGCGTGGGAGCCGAGCCATATCGTCGTCTCGGAGAAAGACACGGGACGCCTCGTCGGCGCGCTGCCGCTCTACTTGAAGCACGACTCCCACGGCGAGTTCGTGTTCGACTGGAGCTGGGCGGACGCGTACGAGCGCGCCGGAGGCCGTTATTACCCGAAGCTCGTCGCGTCGATCCCCTTCACGCCGGCGAACGGGCGCAGGCTGCTCGTCGGCGATCCCGCCCGCGCCGACGAGATCGCCGCGGCGCTGCTCGACGCCGCGACGTCGCTGTGCGACGAGCTCGACGCGTCGTCGGTCCATTGCCTGTTTCCGACCGAAGCGGAAGGGCCGGCTTTCGAGGCGGCCGGTTTCTTGCCCCGCAAGGGCTGCATGTTCGTCTGGCACAACCGCGGCTACGGCGATTTCGACGACTTTCTCGCCGCGTTCAATGCCGAGAAGCGCAAGAAGGCGCGTCGCGAGCGGCGTCGCATCGCGGAGGCCGGGATACGCTTCGAGCACGTGCGCGGCGACGAGCTGTCGAAGCAGGACTGGGATCTCGTCTTCGGCTTCCACGCGCGCACGTTCCTGCTGCACGGCCGCCGACCGTACCTGAACCGGGCGTTTTTCGCCGAGGTCTCGCGCACGATGCCCGAGAACGTGCTCGTCATCGTCGCGCGTCACGGAAGCACGCCGATTGCCGCGGCGATCTGTTTCAAGGGCGGCGGCGCGCTTTACGGCCGCTACTGGGGCAGCCTCGCGGATTTTCACAGCTTGCATTTCGAGACGTGCTATTACCAGGGCATCGAGCATTGCATCCGCGAAGGACTGCAAAAGTTCGAGCCCGGCGTCCAAGGGGAGCACAAGATCAGCCGAGGCTTCACGCCGACGCCGACGTGGTCGTGGCATCGCCTGGCGGATCCGGGCTTTCACCGAGCCGTGCAGCGATTCTTGACGCACGAGACGGCCCAGGTGGATGCTTATATCGATCTCGTGGACGACCACGTGCCGTATCGCCGCGACCGGCGCGATATCGAGCGGATATGAGCGCGATACGCTGGCTTTCGGCCAATGCCGACGTGGACGCGTTCCCGCCGCCGCACTTGGCACTCGACGAGCCGAACGGGCTTCTCGCGGCCGGCGGCGATCTGCGGCCGGAGCGCCTGCTCTCGGCTTATCGACGCGGTATCTTCCCCTGGTACGAGCGCGGTCAACCGATCCTGTGGTGGTGTCCCAACCCGAGGGCCGTGCTCTTCCCGTCGGAGCTTCGCGTCTCGAGGAGCCTGCGCCGCGTCGTTCGACGCGAGATCTTCCGTATCACCGCCGATACGGCCTTCGAGCGAGTGATTCGCGCCTGCGCGGAGCCGCGGCGTTATGGCCCGGGCACGTGGCTCACCGACGAGATGGTCACGGCGTACTGCGCGCTGCACGAGCTCGGCTGGGCGCATTCGTTCGAGGCGTGGCACGAAGGCGAGCTCGCCGGAGGACTGTACGGCGTCGCGATCGGCCGCGTCTTCTTCGGCGAATCGATGTTCACGCGGGTCACGGACGCATCGAAGGCCGCATTCGTCACCGCGGTCTCGTATCTTCGCGCGAGAAACTTCGAGCTGATCGACTGTCAGATCGCGTCGGCGCACCTCGCGAGCCTCGGCGCCGTCGACGTGCCGCGCACGCGATTCCTCAAGCTCCTGAAGCAGCTCTGCGGCGAGTCGCGAGCGCTCGGACCGTGGATGGCCGATTTCGCGGCGTGGGCGGCGAACGAGCGCGGCGCCGAGGGTACCCGAGCGGCCGGTCCGACGTCGTAGCGCGAGCTCGACGCCAGCGGCATCGCGCAACACCCCCGTTTGCCGCCTATCCGAGGTTGTGCAAGAATGCTGCGCCCCGTACAGGGCGACGACGATTGTTTCTGTGGCGAAAGAAGATGCAATTCAAATGGAAGGCACGGTAACGGAGACGTTGCCGAATACGACCTTCCGCGTGGAGCTCGACAACGGGCACGTCGTCACCGCGCACATCTCCGGCCGGATGCGGAAGAACTATATCCGCATCCTCAAAGGCGACCGGGTTACGGTCGAGCTCACACCGTACGACCTGACGAAGGGCCGCATCGTCTACCGGACGCGCTGACGGCCTGTCCGTATCGACTCCTCTCGAGAAGGCCGCCCCTTCGAAAGCATCGGGCCCGACTCCCCGAGGAGGTCGGGCCCGTTCGGTCGCGGCTCGCAAGGAGACCGGCCTACTCCGGAAGATGCTCGAGCTCCCGCGTGGCCGGCTCGACGATCAGCTCGAGCTCCTCGCCGTCCTTCGAGACGTCGACGCGGACGTGACCTCCGTCGACGAGCTTGCCGAACAGCAGCTCCTCGGCGAGCGGCCGCTTGATGTGCTGCTGGATCACCCGCGCCATCGGCCGCGCGCCCATCTTCTCGTCGTAGCCGCGCACGGCGATCCACTCCCGCGCCGCCGGCTCGAGCTCGATCGTCACGTTGTTCTTGTCGAGCTGCGCCTCGAGCTCGAGGATCAGCTTGTCGACGACGCGCGCGATCGACTTCTTGTCGAGCGGCTTGAATTGGATGATCGCGTCGAGCCGGTTGCGGAACTCCGGCGAGAACAGGCGCTTGATCGCCTCCATCGCGTCGGAGCTGTGGTCCTGATACGTGAAGCCGACGGAAGGCCGGCTCGCCTCCTGAGCGCCGGCATTCGTCGTCATCACGATCGTCACGTTGCGGAAGTCCGCCTTGCGGCCGTTGTTGTCCGTGAGCGTGCCGTGGTCCATGACCTGCAACAGCAGGTTGAAGACCTCGGGGTGCGCCTTCTCGATCTCGTCGAGCAGGAGCACGCAGTGCGGGTTCTTCGTGATCGCCTCCGTCAAGAGACCGCCCTGATCGAAGCCGACGTAGCCCGGCGGCGCGCCGATCAGTCGCGAGACCGTATGGCGCTCCATGTACTCGGACATGTCGAAGCGCACGAGCTCGACGCCCATCGTCAGCGCGAGCTGGCGAGTGACCTCGGTCTTGCCGACGCCGGTGGGGCCCGCGAACAGGAAGCAGCCGATCGGGCGCCGCTCGTCGCCGAGACCGGAGCGCGCCATCTTGATCGCCGACGCGAGCGCCTCGATCGCCTCGTCCTGACCGAAGATCACGAGCTTCAGGTCGCGCTCGAGGTTACGCAGCACGTCGCGATCCGACGCCGACACGGTCTTCGGCGGGATCCGCGCCATCTTCGCGACGATGTTCTGGATGATCTCGACGGTGACCTTCGTCGGCCGCGTCGCGGGCGGCTGCAGCCGGCAGCTCGCGCCCGCCTCGTCGATGACGTCGATCGCCTTGTCCGGCAGGTGCCGGTCGTTGATGTGCTTCGCCGACAGCTCCGCGGCGGCCTTGAGCGCGTCGTCGTCGTAGAGCACGCCGTGATGCTCCTCGAACCGGCTCTTCAAGCCGCGCAGAATCTCGACGGTTTCCGCGACCGTCGGCTCCGGCACGTCGATCTTCTGGAAACGACGCGCAAGCGCGTGATCCTTCTCGAAGATGTTGCGGAACTCCGTATACGTCGTCGAGCCGATGCAGCGTAGCTCCCCGTTCGCGAGCACCGGCTTGATCAGGTTCGACGCATCCATCACGCCGCCGGACGCCGCGCCGGCGCCGATCAGCGTGTGGATCTCGTCGATGAAGAGAATCGCGCCCGGCTGCTTCTTGAGCTCGGCGACGACGCTCTTCAGCCGCTTCTCGAAATCGCCGCGATATTTCGTGCCCGCGATCAGCGAGCCCATATCGAGCGCGTAGATCGTGCTGTCGGCGAGCACCTCGGGCACGCGCCCTTCGACGATGAGCCGCGCGAGCCCTTCCGCGAGCGCCGTCTTACCGACGCCCGCCTCGCCGACGAACAGCGGATTGTTCTTGCGGCGGCGGCAAAGGATCTGGATCGTCCGCTCGATCTCGAGCTCGCGGCCGATCAAGGGATCGATCTTGCCGGCCTCGGCGAGCGCGTTCAGGTTCGTCGTGAAGCGCTCGAGCGCGCTCGGCTCCGCGCCTCCGCGGGGATCGCCGGCGAGCGTGCGATCGGGATCCGTCTTGTCCTCGTGCAGCTTCGCGACGCCGTGCGAGATGTAGTTGACGACGTCGAGCCGCGTGATGTCCTGCAGCCCGAGGAAGTAAACGGCCTGCGACTGCTTCTCGCTGAAGATCGCGACGAGCACGTTCACCGGCGTCACTTCCTTCTTGCCGCTCGACTGGACGTGGAAGACCGCCCTCTGCAGCACTCGCTGGAAGCCGAGGGTCGGCTGGACGTCGACATCCTCGTCCTCGCCGGGGCGCAGCCGCGGCGTGGAGTCGTCGATGAAGTCCGTGAGGTCCTGCCTGAGCCGCGCGATATCCGCGCCGCAGGCCCTCAGGACCTCGATGACCTGCGGCACGTCGAGCAGCGCGAGCAAGAGGTGCTCGACGGTGATGTATTCGTGACGTTCCTCGCGGGAGCGCTGGAACGCCTCGTTCAGGCAGTACTCGAGTTCGCTCGATAACATCAGGTTTCTTCCATAGTGCAGAGCAGCGGATGTTGGTGCTGCTGGGCCATGCCCGTCACCTGCGCCACCTTCGTTTCGGCGATCTCGTAGGTGTAGACACCGCAGACCCCTTTACCCTTCGTGTGGACCTCCAGCATGATGCGCGTCGCGGTGTTGCGGTCCATGCCGAACACCTTCTGCAACACCTGCACGACGAACTCCATCGGGGTGTAATCGTCGTTGAGTAGAATGACCCGATACAGCGGAGGCCGCTTCAGGATCGGGCGCGCCTCCTCTACGGCGAGCCCGTGGTCATCGTCCCTGCCCGGTTTCAATCGATCGTCCGACATGTCGCGAATTCGTTCGTCTTACGGCTCTCAATTTACCGACCGAGGCGCAGGCTCGCAATGTCCCGATCCCGCTTTCGTCGACCGTGTTTCCGTCGCCCAACAGCTTGTTATTTCAAGGATTTGTCGTCGCCGTGCGACTTGTAGCGCCGCGCGGCGAGCGCCTATGATTCGTTACCGTCCCTATCGCCGCGAAGCGTGATGAACGTCGCAAAATCGCTAAGTCAATGGAAGGAGCTTTCGCCCGAGCAGTGGCTGCGCGCGGCGAACCGCTTCCTTCCGCCCGCCGTGACGGCGGTGCTCGTCATCGCGATCGCTCACCGCCTCGCGGAGATCACGTGGCTTGCGACCCCGCGCACGTCCTTCGACCGCCCCGCCCCGGTAATCGTTCACCCGACGAGCGAACGAACCGCCTCGACCGCGAACTTTTCGGCGCTCGCGGACTCCGACCTCTTCGGCAAGGCGCCCGAGGCGCCCGTGGAGGAACCCGTCGTCGTCGAGACGGTCGTCGACGCGCCGGACACGACGCTCAACATCCGCCTGACCGGGGTCGCCGCCGACGAGGACGGCAAGCTGTCGCTCGCGATCGTCGCGAGCGGGCGGAGCGACGAGCGTAAGTATCGGATCGGACAGGAGATCGAGAACACGAACGGCGCCACGCTGCACGCCGTTTACCCCGATCGGGTGATCCTGAATCGCGGCGGACGGCTCGAGGCGTTGCGGCTACCGAAAGAGCCGTCGCCGACGGCCGCGACGGCGGCGGCGTCTCGGATCCCTCCGGCGCGGCAACCGGTCGCCGCGCCGGCGGCGCCCGTCGAGGGCCCGACGTTTCGTGACCTCGCGAACGAGAATGCTTCGCGCCTAACCGATATCATGCGCCTCGCGCCGCAGTACGAAGGCGGCACGATGATCGGGTTCCGGGTCAACCCGGGGCGCAACCGCCAGGCGTTCGAGGCGCTGGGCCTGCAGCCGGGCGACGTCGTGACCCAGATCAACGGCATGGTGCTCGACGATCCGAATCGCGCCCTGCAGGTTTTCGAGGCGCTCGGCGAGTCGGTGCAGGCGGAGGTCACCGTCGTGCGCGAGGGCGTCCCGAACGTGCTCGTCGTCGATACGACCCAGATTCAGAACATCGCGGAAGGCAGACAGTAACGAGAGCTCGAGCAGCATGGGGGGCACCGAACACATGAGCCGGTCATCGCGTAGAGGAACCGACCAGTGAGCCCGAGCGCGGCAGTCCGCCGTGCGCTGCGCGTCGCGGCGATCCTCTTCGTCCTCGCCGGAGCGCCGGTCGGCGCGCAGCAGCAATTCACGCTGAATTTCCGCGATACGGACCTGCGTCAGGTCATCGAGACGGTCGGCGAGCTGACCGGCAGGAACTTCCTGCCCGACCCGAGGGTCCGCGGCACGGTGACGCTGATCTCGAACACGCCGATGTCCCTCGACGCGGTCTACGAGGCGTTTCTCACGATGTTGTCGATCAACGGCTTCGTGACGATCGACGACGGCGAGTTCACGCGCATCGTCACGGATCAGACCGCAAGGCAGCTACCGAGCCCGACGAGCGCGCGCGAGCGCGAGGCGCTCGTGACGCAGGTCGTGCGCGTCGACAACGTCTCCGCCACGGCGCTCGTGCCCATCCTGCGGCCGATGCAGGCGCAGTATGCGCATCTCACCGCGATCCCGAACAGCAATCTGCTCGTCATCGTCGATCGCAAGTCGAACGTGGATCGACTGATCGAGGTCATCGAGGCGGTCGACCGGGAGATGGTCGAGGACGTCGAGGTGATTCGCTTGAATCACGCGTTCGCGGGCGAGGTCGTGCAGACGCTGAGCGCGGTCGCGCAGGCCTCGGCGGCCGCCGCCGGCGGCGCCCCGGGCGTGCAGATCGTCGCCGACGAGCGGACGAACAGCGTGCTCCTCTCCGGCACCGCGCAAGCAAGGCTGCGCTACCGCGCGCTCGTCGCGTATCTCGACGAGCCGGTCGAGGGCGGCGGCGACACGCGCGTTCGGTATCTGAACTATGCCGACGCCGAGCAGCTCGCGACGCAGCTTCAGCAGCAATTCGGCGGCACCGGCGCGGCGACGGCCGCCGGCGCGAATGGCGCGGCGGCGCCGTCCGAGGGCCCGGTCATGATCTGGGCGGATGCGGCGACGAACGCACTCGTGATCAGCGCGCCGTCGCGGATCATGCAGAGCATGATGTCGATCATCGACCAGATCGACATCCCGCGGGCTCAGGTCCTGGTCGAGGCGATCTTCGTCGAGGTCACCGACGAGAAAGCGGCCGAGCTCGGCGTCACGTGGATCGTCGACGGCTCGGACGACGACAACGCGGTCGGCCTCACGAACTTCAGCTCGACGACGCGCGGCGTCGTGCAGCTCGGCGCGGCCGCGCAAGGCGATCAGCCGTCGATCAACGCGATTCCGGACGGCGCTTTGATCGGCGTCGGCCGCATCCGCGACACCGGCACGAGCTGGGCGGCGCTGTTGTCGGCGCTCCGCGGGGACGGCTCGACGAATATCATCGCGACGCCGCACGTCACGGTCCTCGACAACGACGAGGCGGAGATCTCCGTCGGCCAGGAAGTGCCGTTCCTCACCGGATCGTTCACCGCCACGGGAACTTCGGACGGCGCGATCAATCCGTTCCAGACGATCCAGCGCGAGCCGGTCGGCACGAGCCTGCGCATCACGCCGCAGATCAACGAAGGCGACGGCATGAAGCTTCGCATCGAGGTCGAGCAGTCGAGCATCAATTTCGGCGCCGGCGGCGCGGTCGACCTGATCACGAACAACCGCACGATCTCGACGTCGGTCGCGGCGCGCGACGGCGAGATCCTCGTGCTCGGCGGGCTGATCGACGATCAGCTGCGCGAGACCGAGCAGCGCGTGCCCGGGCTCGGCCGCGTTCCGGGTCTCGGCTGGCTCTTCCGCGCGCGCTCGACCGAGCGAGTCAAGACGAACTTGATGGTGTTCATCCGGCCGACGATCCTGCGCGACAACATCCAGGCGGGCGTTCACACGAGCCGCAAGTACAACTACATCCGCGAGATGCAGCGCCTGCAGGCCGAGCGGCCAGTGCAGCTGATGCGCGGAGAGACCCGCCCGTTGCTTCCCGAGCTCGAGGAGCCGGACCGGACCGGCGAGCCTCGTTCCGAAGCCGATACGCCGGAGACGCGAAATCCCGACGATGGCGACTAATCCCGAGCCGAACGTCGAAGCGATCGGCGCGAGCCCGGCCGAGCAGACGGGACCGCGCCGCCTGCCTTTCGCGTTCGCGAAACGGCACGGCGTGCTGATCCTCGACGGCGAGGCCGGCGGCCGATACAGCGCGATCTACCGCAAAGGCGCATCGATGCTGAGCCTCGCGGAGGTGCGCCGCTACGCGGGCGTCCCTGTCGCGTTCACCGAGGTCGACTCCGAGACGTTCGATCAGGCGCTGCAAAGCGCGTACGAGAGCGGCGCCGCGATGACGATGGTCGAAGGGCTCGACGGCGACCTCGATCTCTCCGCCGTCGCGCAGCAGCTCCCCGAGCCTTCGGACCTGCTCGACAGCGACGACGAGGCGCCGATCATCCGCCTGATCAACGCGCTGTTGACGCAGGCGGTGAAGGACAACGCGTCGGACATCCACATCGAGCCGTACGAGAACCGCCTCGCGGTGCGCTTCCGCATCGACGGCGTGCTGCGCGAGGTGCTGACGTCGCGGCGCGAGATCGCGCCGCTCGTCGTCTCGCGCATCAAGGTCATGTCGAAGCTCGACATCGCCGAGAAGCGTCTGCCGCAGGACGGCCGGATCTCGCTCAGGATCGCCGGCCGCGCCGTGGACGTGCGCGTGTCGACGATCCCGTCGGGCTACGGCGAGCGGGTCGTGCTGCGACTCCTCGACAAGCAGGCCGGCCGGCTCACGCTCGAGCATCTCGGCATGTCGCCCGAGGATCAGAAGAACATGGACGAGCTGATCCATCGGCCGCACGGCATCCTGCTCGTGACCGGGCCGACGGGCTCGGGCAAGACGACGACGCTCTATGCCGCGCTCGAGCGCATCAACGATTCGAGCCGCAACATTCTGACCGTCGAGGATCCGATCGAGTATCACATCGACGGCATCGGCCAGACGCAGGTCAACACGAAGGTCGACATGACGTTCGCACGCGGGCTGCGCGCGATCCTGCGCCAGGACCCGGACGTCGTGATGGTCGGCGAGATCCGCGACCTCGAGACGGCGGAGATCGCCGTTCAGGCGAGCTTGACCGGCCACCTCGTGCTATCGACGCTGCACACGAACACGGCCGTCGGCGCGGTCACGCGTCTGCGCGACATGGGCGTGGAGCCGTTCCTGCTCTCGTCGAGCCTGATCGGCGTGCTCGCGCAGCGCCTCGTGCGCGTGCTCGATCCCGAGCGCCGCGAGGCCTACCGCGCGAGCGAGTACGAATGCCGTCTCATGGGCGTCGACCCGTCCGATCCGCCGATCCTTTACCGGCCGTCCGACGGCGTGAGCTATCGCGGACGCACCGGCATCTACGAGCTGATCACCGTCGACGGCACGATGCGCGCGATGATTCACGACGGCGCGGGCGAGCACGAGCTCGAGCGTTACGCGCGCACGCGCGGGCCGAGCATTCGCGAGGACGGCATTCGCAAGGTGCTCGCGGGGACGACGACGCTCGAGGAAGTCCTGCGCGTCACGCGCACGGATTGATCGCTCCCCGAGGCGACGCCGATGGGCGCTTACCAGTACGTCGCGGTCGATCCGAACGGCAAGGAGCACAAAGGCGTGCTCGAGGGCGACACCGCCCGGCACGTCCGCCAGCTCTTGCGCGAGCGCCAGCTCCTGCCGGTCGAGGTGACCGAGGTCGAGTCGCAGGAGCGCAAGACGAGCCGCGCGACGATCACGCTCAAGCGCGGCGTCTCGACGCTCGACCTCGCGCTCGTCACGCGTCAGCTCGCGACGCTGCTACGCGCGGGCCTGCCGCTCGAGGAAGCGCTGCTCGCGGTCAGCGAGCAGACGGAGAAGGCGCGCATCAAGAGCATCCTGCTCGGCGTGCGCGCGAAAGTGCTCGAAGGTCATACGCTCGCGGCCGGTCTCGAGGAGTTCCCGCACGCGTTCCCGCAGGTCTATCGCGCGACCGCCTCGGCCGGCGAGCAGGCGGGCCGCCTCGACGCGGTCCTCGAGCGGCTTGCGGACTATACCGAGTCGCGCCACGCGCTGCGGCAGAAGATCAGCCACGCGATGGTCTATCCGATCGTGCTGACGGCGCTCGCGCTCGGCATCATCGCGCTGATGCTCGCGTACGTCGTGCCGAAAGTCGTCGGCGTCTTCGAGTCGACGAACCAGGAGCTCCCCCTGCTCACGACCTCGCTGATCGCGGTGTCGGATTTCATGCAGTCGTGGTGGTTCGCGGTGATCGGCGCGATCGTCGTCGCGGTGCTCGGCGTGCGGCGCATGCTCAAGGTCGAGCATATCCGGCGGAGGGTGCACGGCTGGCTTCTGAGCGCGCCGCTGGTCGGCCGCATCATTCGCGGCGTGAACACGGCCCGCTTCACGCGCACGCTCTCCATCCTCACGTCGAGCGGCGTGCCGGTGCTCGAAGCGCTCAGGATCAGCGCGACGGTCGTCACGAACCTGCCGATGCAGGACGCGGTGAAAGAGGCGGCGATACGCGTCAGCGAAGGCGGCGCGATCGGCCGGTCACTCGGGCAGTCGAAACTCTTCCCGCCGATGACGATCCATCTGATCTCGAGCGGCGAATCGAGCGGCGAGCTCGACCGAATGCTCGAGCGTGCCGCGACTCATCAGGAAAGCGAGATGGACAGCCTGATCGGCACGATGCTCAGCGTCCTGGAACCCGCGCTGATCATCGGCATGGGCCTGATCGTTCTCGCGATCGTCATGGCCATCCTGCTGCCGATCTTTCAGATCAATCAGCTCGTCGGCTGACCGTCGGCAAGGGCGTTTTCGCGGCAGTGTGACGGGCTTCGAAAACCCGGTTCGCACCGTCTTGCGGGGCTATTGCCAAGGTCTTACCTTACCGCTATAACAGCGCGCACCGTGGGTGAGGAGAACGGTGACTCGTTGGTTGGAGGTTCGACATGAAGCACGGCGAGTCGGACGTGGATGACGATCTGCCGGACGACGAAACGGACGACGAGGAGGACGACGTCGATCCGTTGACGGATAACGTCGGCGACACGTCCGTCGAAATCAACGTCGAGCAATTGATTCAGGAAATCGAGATGCAAAGCATGACGAAGCGGCTCGACAGGGAAGCCGCGGCGCGGCGGCGTCTCGAGGAACTGATGGAGCAAAAGAGGGCGAAGAAAGAGCTCGAGGATTTCGAGGACTACGAAATTTGAGACACGCGCGGTAACGCGTTCCTCTTCGGGAGCCGAGTCGCCGCTCGGGCAGCGATAGAGGCTGATTCCATCGGCGACGCGGCAACGCCCCCCTCGTAAGATTTTTTATTTTTCTATCACCGGCGATACCCGCCGATTCTTACGAATCCCGTCGAACCAGACGCCGTTCGCTCGCTCGTTCTCTCGGCGCCGTCGAAACGGTCAGCGAAAGTTCCTCGCTTCGGCAACGATCCGGCCGAGCAATACGCTGTAGTCGTGCATCTTTTCGACGACGACGTGCAGCACGCCGCTTTCCTTCTGGATCCGCCCGGTCACGCCGAGTAGCCTCGCGCCGAGCAGCGCTGTCCGCTCGCGCTCGACGACGTTCGGCCAGACGATCAGGTTCACGTATCCGGACTCGTCCTCGAGCGTGACGAAGATCACGCCCGACGCGCTCGACGGACGCTGCCGAGTGATCACCATGCCTGCGGTATGGACTCGCGCGCCGGCGTCGAGCGCGTGCACCTCGGCGGCCGAAAGGACGCCCATCCGCTCGAGCTTCGACCTCAGCAACGCGAGCGGGTGGCGGCCGAGCGTGAAGCCGAGCCGCCGGTAATCGGCGACGATGTCCTCCCCTTCCGTCGGCCTGCGCAGCAACGGAATGCCCTCGGGAATGCGCACGGTCTCGAGCAACGGGATCGGGCGCTCGACGCCCGTGACGTCCCAGAGGGCGCGGTGCCTGTGGCCCGCGAGCCGCTCGAGCGCACCGGCCGCGGCGAGCGCCTCGAGCGCCTTCGCGTCGAGCTTGGCGCGGCGCGCGAGATCGTGCACGTCATCGAACGGCGCGTCGGCACGCGCCGCGACGATCGCCTCGGCGGCCTTCGTCGCGAGCCCCTTGACCCGGTCGAAACCGAGACGGATCGCGGGCTCCCCTCGCGAGTCCGGCTCGAGCGTCGATTCGACGCCGCTCGCGGTCACGTCGACCGGACGAATCTCGACGCCGTGCGAGCGCGCGGCGCGCAGGAGCTGCGCCGGCGCGTAGAAGCCCATCGGCTGGCTGTTCAGGAGCGCGCAGAAGAACGCCGCGGGCTCGTAGCACTTGAGCCACGCGGATACGTAGACGAGCAAAGCAAAGCTCGCCGAGTGCGACTCCGGGAAACCGTATTCGCCGAAGCCTCGGATCTGCTCGAAGATCTGCTTCGCGAACTCGGGCGTATAGCCGCGCTCGAGCATGCCGTCGATCAGACGCTTCTCGAAGCGGCCGAGATCGCCGCGCCGCCGCCACGCGGCCATCGCGCGGCGCAGCTGGTCGGCCTCGCCCGGCGTGAATCCGGCCGCGACGATCGCGAGCTGCATGACCTGCTCCTGGAAGATCGGCACGCCGAGCGTGCGCTCGAGCACCTTGCGCACCTCCTCGCTCGGATACGTCACGGGCTCCTCGCCGTTCCGCCGCCTCAGGTACGGATGCACCATGTCGCCCTGGATCGGCCCGGGCCGGATGATCGCGACCTCGATCACGAGATCGTAGTAGCAGCGCGGCTTGAGCCGCGGCAGCATCGCCATCTGCGCGCGCGACTCGATCTGGAACACGCCGACGGTGTCGGCCTTCGAGATCATGTCGTAGACCTTCGGATCCTCGGCCGGAATCTTCGCGAGCGACATCGGCAGCATCGCTTCGCGCGGCCCGCCGCGCCCCGCGTAGAACGCATCGATCAGCTCGAAGCTGCGGCGGATCGCCGTCAGCATGCCGAGCCCGAGCACGTCGACCTTGAGCAGACCGAGCTCCTCGAGGTCGTCCTTGTCCCATTGGATCACGGTGCGCTCCGGCATCGCCGCGTTCTCGATCGGCACGAGGCGGGAGAGCGGCCCGTGCGAGATCACGAACCCGCCGACGTGCTGCGACAGATGCCGCGGAAAGCCGACGAGCTGCCCGACGAGCGCCGTCAGGAGCTCGAGCCTCGGGCTCTCGGGATCGAGCCCCGCCTCCGCGAGCCGCTCGGGATGGAGCAGCTTTCCGTCCCACCAGCTCAGCGACTTCGCGAGCGCATCGATCTGCGTCGCGTCGAAGCCGAGCGCCTTGCCGACGTCGCGCACGGCGCTGCGCGGCTGATAGGTGATCACCGTCGCCGCGAGGGCGGCCCGCTCTCGGGAGTACTTTCGATAGATGTACTGAATGATTTCCTCGCGCCGCTCGTGCTCGAAGTCGACGTCGATATCCGGCGGCTCGTTGCGTTCCTTCGAGATGAACCGCTCGAACAGCATCTCCATCCGCGATGGATCGACCTCGGTGATGCCGAGGCAATAGCACACGGCCGAGTTCGCGGCCGAGCCGCGCCCCTGGCAAAGGATCCCCCGCTCGCGCGCGAAGCGAACGATGTCGTGGACGGTGAGGAAATAGGATTCGTACTCGAGCTCGCGAATCAGCCCGAGCTCGTGCTCGACCATGCGGCGGACTTTCTCCGGGGCGCCGTTCGGCCAGCGCCACGCCATCCCCTGCTCCGTGAGCGCGCGCAGATGACTCGCCGGCGTCTCGTCTTGCGGCACGAGCTCGTACGGATACTCGTAGCGCAGCTCTCGCGGCGAGAAATTGCAGCGCTCGGCGATCGCGAGCGTCTCGTCGAGCAACGCCTTCGGATAGAGCCGCTCGAGCTCGTCACGCGGGCGGAGATGACGCTCGCCGTTCGAATACGCGGCGAAGCCGAGCGCGTCGACGCGCGTCTTCAGACGGATCGCGGTCAGCGTGTCCTGAAGCGCGCGACGCTCGGGAACGTGCATGTGCACGTCGCCGGCCGCGGTCATCGGCAGCCCGAGTCTCGCCGCGACGCGGCGGAGGCGCTCGAACGAGCGCGGCTCGCCCGCTTGGCGCAGCAACGACACGGCCATCCAGAGGCGGCCGGGGAAATGCTCGCGCAGCCACTCGCCCGCTTCGACGTCCGGCTCGGCTCCGGGCCTCCACAGCACGAGACAGTCGGACGGCGCGAGATGACGGACGAGATCGTCGCGGCAGAGCCGATAGCCGCCCTTCGCCGCGGCGCGACGCGCGCACGTGATCAGCGTCGAGAGCGCGCCGTAGCCGTCGCGGCTCGGCGCGAGCACGACGATCTTCGTGCCGCCGTCGCGCCGGTCTTCACCGTCGTCGCGTTCGTCCGGCGGCGCATCGTCGACCGTGAGCTCGCTGCCGACGATCAGCTTCAACCCCCGCTCCTCGGCCGCGACGAGCGCACGCACGATGCCTGCGACCGAGCACTCGTCCGTCAGCGCGAGCGCCGCGTAGCCGAGCTCCGCGGCGCGCTCGACGAGCTCCTCGGGATGCGAGGCGCCGCGCAGGAACGTGAAATTGCTGATGGCATGCAGCTCCGCATATCCCATCAGCCGAACCTTCCGTGCAGATACCAGCCGAGATCCGCGCGGTCCCTGAAGATCCACAGCCGCTCGCCTTCGGGACCGAGCGCGACGTAGTAATCCCGCGCGATGCCTTCGCCGTCCCACCAGCCGCTCTCGATGCGCTCGGGCCCTTCGAGCAGACGCAGCGCTCGGCCGCGAAGACACGGGCGGCCGGCGCGGCTTGCGAGCGGCTCCGGAGTGGACGAGAGCCACAAAGGCCGCTCCGCCCGCAGCGGGAGAGACCAGGCCGATTCGACGGCCGCGAGCGACGCGCGGCGCGCACGGGCCCGAGCGCGGAGCGCCTCGAGCGGCTCGGTTTCGACCCACGCGCGCTCGGGCCGATGATCGGCGGCGGGCGCGAGCCCGTGCACGGCCGCCGCGCCGAGCCGTCCGCGCAAACGCTCCACGAGCCGCACCGCGGCTTCGCCTTCGGCCGCGTTCCCCGCTCCGTTGAACAGACGGCCGGCGTCGAGGATCGCCGGCCTCAGAGGCCCTGCGGACAGGCGAATCTCCGTCACCGGTGCCGGCAGCTCGATGCGCTCGAGCCGGTCGCGCAGAAGATCGAGAATCCGCTCGCGATCGGCCGTGCTCTCGAGCCATTCGAAGCGCTGCACGGTCGGTGCGCGACGCGCGTGCCCGAGGACGAGCTCGAGCTCTCGAATCTGCGCGTTACGCACTTTGAGCTCGTGCGCGAGACGCGCGATCGACTGCGTCACCGCTTCGACGAGCACGGGCACGCTCGCGCTCTCGTCGACGAGATCGATCTCGTAACCGACGTAGCGAGGCGCCTCGAAACCGTGGCGAAGATCGGGCCGTCTGCCGACGGCCTTGTCGAGCTCCTCGAGGCACGCCTCGCCCGCCCTGCGGGCGAATCCGTCGCGCGGCAGCCGCAAGCAGTCGCCGATCGTCGCGATACCCATGCCCGCGAGCCGCTCGAGCACCGCGTCGGGCCAACGAGTCACGCCGAGCGGCAGCCGACCGAGCGTCGAAGGTAGTGCTTGCAGAGCCAACACATCGTCGCCGCCGCCGCGCGCGAGCCACAGCGCGGCGAGCGGCGTCGGCGCGGCGGAGAGTCGAAAGCCCGCGACGTGACGCGCGAGCGTCTCGGCGAGCGCCGACTCGAGCCGCTCGAGACCGCCGAACAGCGTCAAGCTCGCACGCACCTCGAGCAGGAGGCTTTCCGGCGGCTCGAGGCTCACGGTCGGCGAGAAACGTCCGGCGGCCGCGGCCGCGGCTTCGAGCAGGCTCCGTTCGGCTTGCGGGGAACGCTCGAGCACGCGCAGCGCCCCCGAGAACGCGAACGCGGCGGAAAGATCGAGGCCCGGCCGGATGCCGCGCGAACGCGCGGCGTCGTTCGAAGCGACGACGCGCAGGCGTCCGCCGTGCGCCTCGACGACGACGGTCGGCCTCGGATCACGGCGAGCGGAAGGATCGATCGCGTCGAGCGCGAGCTCCGGGTGATACGCCGCAATCCACAGAAGCTCCCGTCTCGGCGACGGATCGGGCGGAGCCTCGGCGTAGCGCCGAACGTCTCCGTAGGCAAAAGCGAGCGGCTTGACGGCCATAGGCCCCCGCGGGGGTCGAGATCAATGGGCCGGAGACGCTTCTCCGGACGATTTCGCCAGGCACGATGGACCGAGCGCATCGAGCACGACGGCGCCGGGACGCCCGCCGCGGCATTTGAGCACCTCGACCCGCGTCCTCGGGCCTTCGGCCGAGACCTTGATGCGCAGCGCGGCCGGCGACCGCATACGTAGCCTGCGCAACGATCGGAACAGCACGAGACCGCAGCGCCGCTCCTCGGTCGCGAGCTGCAGACGCCGAAGCGCGATGCCGTCCGCCGACGGCAGCCAGGAGAGCACGGCCGTGCACGCTCCGGAGCGCACCGCTTGCTCGGTCGCCCAGAGCGCCGCGTCCTCCGCTTTCGGCGAGCGCTCGGCGGAAGCGCCGGCTCGCACGACCAACGTTCGCCCAACGTCGACGGCGTGCTGCGCGAGCGCCGGCGGATACGGTACGAACGGCGGCGAGACGAAAACGAGCAGACCGGATTCGGTGTCGCGGATCGCCGCCGCGAGTGCGGGCATCAGCACGCCGAGCTCGCCGCTGCCGTAACGCTCCACGAAGATCTCGACGATCGCGCCCCACGGCCAGCCGCCGCCGAACGCGTCGTCGAGCGCATCGAAACCGGTCGCGCGCACGAGCCGCGCCGCACAGCCTGCCCGCCCGCGCCACAGGTGCGGACCGGTAAGCGCGTCGAGCCCGGCATTCATGGCTCATTCCATCGTGTGCCGTACGACACCGACGACGACCCCTTCGATCGTCAACGATTCCTTGCGCAGATCGACCTCGATCGGCTCGAAATCCGGGTTCTCCGGCAAGAGCCAGACGCGATGACCTTCCTGCCGATACCGCTTGACCGTGACCTCGTTCTCGAGGCGAACGACGACGATCTGCCGGTTGCGAATCTCGGGCGTGCGATGCACGGCGACGAGATCGCCGTCGAGGATGCCGGCATCGCGCATGCTCATGCCTTTGACCCGCAGCAGGAAATGCGGCTGCTGCTTGAACAGATCCGGATCGATCTGATAGCGCGCCTCGATGTGCTCCTCGGCGAGGATCGGCGAGCCCGCCGCGACCCTGCCGACGAGCGGCAAGCCGAGCTGCTCGCGCAACGTATCCTTGAGCCTGATCCCACGCGACGTGCCGGGCAACAGCTCGATCGCCCCTTTGCGCTCGAGCGCGCGCAGATGCTCCTCCGCCGCATTGACCGACTTGAACTTCAAGCGCTTCGCGATCTCCGCGCGCGTCGGCGGCATGCCGGTCGTGTGGATCGTCTTCTGTATCAGATGAAGGATCTGCCTTTGACGAGGAGTGAGATCCCGCATGACCTTGACCTGTATGAACGACTAGGCTGATGTTATATACAGGTCTCGCGTACGGTCAAGTGCGCGCGCCAAAGCAGAAAAAGTGCTGCTGCGTCAATTGTCTGCTAATGCCGACGACTATATAACCGCAATTGCAGTACGATTCGCTTTAGTCAATAATCACGCCTGTTTTTGTCCACCATTCATAGGGGAATCTAATGACGATGAACCTGACCCGCGTACTGCGCGCGACGGCGTTGGTCATCGGTGCCGCGATCGCTACCGGCTGCGCCGTGACCGCCGAGCAACTCGAAGAGGTTCGAAGCATTGCCGAAGCTGCTCGGAACACCGCCGACGCTGCTCAGCGCACGGCGAACGAAGCCCGGCAAGCGGCTTCGGGCGCTCAGAGCACGGCCAATCAGGCGCTTCAGGCCGCTCAGGCCGCGCAGGCCTGCTGCGACGCGACGAATCAGCGCCTCGACCGCATGTTCGAGGATCTGCAGCGCAAGTAACTCGGCAGGCGAACGAGAACAATACCGACATCGCAACGTTCGCCGAGTTGACCATTTGCTAGGAGAGCCGCCGGCGGGTGCGTCGGCGGCTCTTTTGTTTCTCGCGGCTTCGCACGAAGCCCGCGAAGGGTAAACGGGCGGCATTCGCGGCGCGAGCTTCCGCGGAAACGGAATCGATCGGAGAGAAGAACGGAATCAGGTCGTCGCGTCGGCGGCGGCGCCCGCTTCGTCCTCACCGGCCGCCGCTTCTTCCGGCTCGTCGCCCGCGAGCTCGACGCGCACGCCGCGTGATACCGGAACCGGAATACCGCGCGACTCGCGGCTGCCGATCAGCGTCTCGGCGAGATCCCAATCGACGAGGTGCGTGAATCCCTCGTCGGTGACCGCGACGATCTCGCGCGTGAGGTCCGTCAGCGTCCACTTGCCCGCCTCGACCTCCTCCTCGAGGGGCGGATGGACCTCGAGCAGCAGCTCGCCGGTCTCGCTCCAGCCGAGCTTGTAAGGCTGATTGACGATGTGCACCTTCGTGCCGATCGGCACCCGCTCGAACAGCGCCGCGATATCCTCCGGGAACATGCGCACGCAGCCGTGCGTGACGCGCATGCCGACCCCGGACGGCCGGTTCGTGCCGTGGATCAGATAGCCCGGCAAACCGAGCCTGAGCGCGTGAGCGCCGAGCGGATTATCCGGCCCCGGCGGCACGACCGCCGGGAGGAAATCGCCGCGCGCCGCGTGCTCCTCGCGGATCGATTTCGGCGGATACCACGAAGGGTTCTTCTGCTTCGCGACGATCGTCGTCGTGCCGACCGGCGTGCTCCAATCCATCCGGCCGATGCTGATCGGATACGTGTAGACCTTGTCCGGCTCGTCCTTCGGGAAGTAGTACAGCCGAAGCTCGGCGATGTTGACGACGATGCCTTCGCGCGGCGCGCGCGGCAGCACGTATCGCGTCGGCAGCGTGATCTTCGTGCCCTCGCCCGGCAGCCACATGTCGACGCCCGGATTCGCGAGCTTGAGCTCCTCGAGGCCGACGCCGTGGCGCCGGGCGAGCGAGACGAACGTATCCTCGTAGCGGGCGACGATCTCGCGCACCTCGCCGATTACGTCGTGATCGCGCGGCAGCGGAAACTCGGCCGCGTCGGCTGCCGTCGCGGCCGCGACGAGCAGCAAGACGGCGCGAAGGAGAATCGAAGGCGAGGACCGCATGGCGGCCATTATACGGAACGCCCTAGCACGATGAACGCACTACGTCACGCCCGTCAATAACGGACGAGCACCGCGCCCCACGTGAATCCGCCGCCGAAGGCTTCGAGCAGCAGCAGATCGCCGCGCTTCACGCGGCCGTCGCGCACCGCGACGTCGAGCGCGAGCGGCACGCTCGCCGCGGAGGTATTGCCGTGCTCCGCGACCGTCAGCACAACCCGCTCCATCGGCATCTGCAAGCGCTTCGCGGTCGCCTGGATGATGCGGATATTCGCCTGATGCGGGATCAGCCAGTCGATCTCGCCCTTGTCGAGCCGATTCGACTCGAGCACCTCGTCGACCATCGTCTCGAGCGTCTTCACCGCGACCTTGAAGACCTCGTTGCCCTTCATGCGCAGCAGACCGCTCTCGCCTTCCTCTTTCGGCTTCGATACGCCGCTCGAGGCGTAGAGCAGATCGCGGTAGCGGCCGTCGGCACCGAGCTTCGCGTAGACGATGCCCGGCTCGTCCGACGCTTCGAGGACCACGGCGCCCGCGCCGTCGCCGAACAGGACGCACGTCTCGCGCTCCGTCCAGTCGACGATGCGGGACATCGTCTCGGCGCCGACGACGAGCGCGCGGCGCGCTTGTCCGCTCTTCAGCATCGCGTCCGCGACCGTGAGCCCGTAGATGAATCCCGAGCATGCCGCCTCGAGGCTGAACGCCGGCCCATTGCGGATGCCGAGCCGCTCCTGAAGCAGGCAGCCGACGTTCGGGAAGACGAGATCCGGCGTCGTCGTGCCGACCAGCACGAGATCGATGTCCGATCCGTCCACGCCGGCGCTGTCCATCGCCGCGACGGCGGCGCGATACGCCAGATCGCTCGTCGTCTCGTGCTCGGCGGCGATATGACGACGCTCGATGCCCGTGCGAGTGCGTATCCACTCGTCGGACGTGTCCACCATCTTCTCGAGATCGAAGTTGGTCAGGACTTTCTCGGGAAGATAAGAGCCGGTGCCCGCTATGCGCGAATACATTCTGCTGGCTGATCTTTGATGATGTTGCCGATCTGCACGGGCACGCCCTTACGAGCTTCGACGATCGCCGTGCGCACGGCGTTCTCGAACGCGACCTCGTCCGCGCCTCCGTGACTCTTCAGGACGATGCCGTTCAGTCCGACGAGACTCGCGCCGTTGTAGCGGCGCGGATCCACGCGCTCGGCGATGGCGTCGAGCGCGGACTTCGCGACGATGCCCTGGAGCACGCGCGTGGTGCTCCTGCGGAACTCCTGCCTCATGAAGGCCGCGATCAGCCGTGCCACGCCTTCCATCGTCTTCAACGCGACGTTGCCGACGAAGCCGTCGGTCACGACGACGTCGACGTCGGCGTGGAAGATGCCGTCGCCTTCGACGAAACCGATGTAGTTGAGCCCGCTCTGCGCGAGCAGCTCGCCCGCCTCGCGGACGACCTCGTTGCCCTTGATGTCCTCCTGCCCGATGTTCAGCAGCCCGACGCGCGGACGCTCGACGTCGAGCATGTCGGACGCGATCACCGAGCCCATCAGCGCGAATTGCAGAAGATGCTCCGGCGTGCAGCCGACGTTCGCGCCGAGATCGAGCATGTACGTCGGCCCGGTGAGCGCGGGCAGCGCGGAGATGATCGCCGGGCGATCGATGCCGGGCAGCGTCTTCAGCACGTAGCGGGCCGTCGCCATCAATGCGCCGGTATTGCCGGCGCTGACGCAAGCGTCCGCCTCGCCCGCTTTCACGAGCTCGAGCGCGACGCGCATCGAGGAGTTCTTCTTCTTGCGCAGCGCGTCGGCGGGCGGCTCGTCCATCGCGACGACCTCGGTCGCGACCTGGTAGCGGATCCGATCGCCGAAGCGCTCGCCCCCTTCACGCCGCGCCCGCTCGAGCACGTCGGGAAGACCGACGAGCACGAGCGTGACGGACTCGTCCTTGCCGAGCACGGAGAGCGCCGCGGGCACGACGGTATCGGGGCCCCGATCGCCGCCCATCGCGTCGAGCGCAATGGTTACCTTGCGGGTCATCGATGATTCGACCGATCGGACCGTCGGCTCGACGAGCCGGCGGCCAGAGCGCACGAGACGGCGCTACTCCTCGTCCACCTCTTGCGGAACGTCGATGACTTTCCGACCGCGGTAATAGCCGTCGGCAGTCACGTGATGACGGAGATGGGTCTCGCCCGTCGTCCGATCGACCGAGAGCGTCGGGGCGCGAAGGGCATCATGGGAACGACGCATGCCACGCCTCGACGGCGATTTGCGCGATTTCTGCACAGCCATGTTCAGGTTCTCCTGGTAAACAATCGAAGCGCAGCGATTTGAAGCCGGCCGTTCGGCTCAACCGCGGTCGCTCTGAACGACCCCGACGAACGCAGGATCGCACTCCTCCGGCCGCTCGTGGCGAGGAACGATGGGCAACGAGATTATAAGTTCATCCTCGATCAGCATCGCGGGCATCAGCCGGTCCTCGTCCAGCACGAGCGGCTCGTAACGGTCCGGAACGTGCTTCTCGAGCGCCTCGCTCTCGAGCAGCGCCACCTCGACCTTGTCGCCGATGCGGTGCTCGATCGGCGCCAGGCACCGTTGGCACTGGAGCTGCACCGTGGTCTCGTACTCGAGCGCCACGACGAGCCAGCCTTCCGGATCGCGACGAAAGCGGAGCTCCGCCTCGACCGTGCCCGAATCCGATTCGAGCGCATCCTTGAGGCGGTTGAACCGCTTCAGCTCGATTACCCCGCGTAGAACGCTCCTGCGCTCCCCCAGCGACTGAAGCTCACGCGCACCGTACCAACTGAAGAGCGACGCGGGCATAATCGGCGTATCATAGAGACGCGGGTTTATGCTGTCAAAACCGCAAGTTAGGGACGACCGTCCGGGCTCCTCTGGCAGGCCGGCGCGATGAAGCGTCGCCTGGTCCTTGCTTCGACCTCGAAATACCGGGCCGAGTTGCTTGCCCGGCTCGGCATGCCGTTCGAGGTCCGCGCGCCCCGCGTCGACGAGACGATCGCACCCGGCGAGCCCGCCCGCGATGCGGCCGCACGCCTCGCTCGGGCGAAAGCCGAAGCCGTCGACGAGACCGACGCGGTCGTGATCGGCTCCGATCAGATCCCGTCCCTCGACGGGCGCATTCTACGCAAGCCCGGTCACCACGGCGCGGCGCTCGAGCAGCTCGAGGCGTGCCAGGGCCGGAGCGTGCTGTTCTACACCGCGGTCTCGATCCTCGACCGGCCGAGCGGGCGCCGGTGGGAGACGGTCGACGTGACCGAGGTCGAGTTCGCGAGGCTCGGCCGCGCGGCGCTCGAGCGCTACCTCGAGATCGAGCGTCCGTACGATTGCGCCGGCGGCTTCAAGGCCGAAGGGCTCGGCATCGCGCTGTTCTCGGCCATCAAGAGCCGCGATCCGACCGCGCTCATCGGCCTGCCGATGATCTTTGTCGCCGCGAGCCTCCGCGAGGCCGGGCTCGATCCGCTCGCGCTCGCGTCCGAGCGCGGAGCCTGAGACCGAGCTTCAGCCCCGTCCGCGGCTGCCGAGGGCCTGGAGCACGGTCTTGAGCTCTTCCGGCAGCGGCGCGCTGACCGCGAACGGCGTGCCGGTGCCCGGCCAGTCGAACGAGACCGCGGCCGCGTGCAGGAACATGCGCCTCAACCCGTAGCCGGCCATCGTCTCGTTGAAATCCGGATCGCCGTACCGGTCGTCCCCGGCGATCGGATGACCCGCATGGACGGCGTGGACCCGAATCTGGTGCGTGCGGCCGGTCGCGATCGAGACCTCGACGAGCGACGCGACGGAGCCGAACGCGTCCACGCGGCGGAAGCGGCTCGCGGCCGGCTTCCCGGCCTCGTCGACGCGCACGATGACCTCGCCGCCCCTGCGCCGGGACGAAAGCGGCGCATCGATCGTGACGTCGCCGTGCTCCCAGAGCCCCCGGACGAGCGCGAGATAGCGCTTCTCCATCGCGCCTTCGCGGAGCAGCCCATGCAGCTCGCGCAGCACGCTGCGGCGCTTCGCGACGAGGAGACACCCGGACGTTCCCCTATCGAGGCGATGGACGAGCTCGAGGGTCGTCAGCTCGGGCCGGAGCACCCGAAGCGCCTCGATGCAGCCGAGCTGCACGCCGCTCCCGCCGTGCACCGCGAGCCCCGCGGGCTTGTCGACGACGAGCAGGCGCTGATCCTCGTAGATGATCCGATCGCGCAGCCACTGGACCGCCGCAGGCGCCGGAGGGGCCGCCGGAGCCGAGCGCGCCACGGGCGGAACTCGGACGCGGTCTCCGGCTCTCAATCGATATCGCGGCGACGCGCGACCGGAGTTGACCCGAACTTGTCCCGAGCGAATGAGCCGATAAACGTGGCTGCGGGGCACGCCTTTCAAGCAGGCCAGCAGAAAGTTGTCGAGCCGCTGGCCCTCGAACTCCGCGCCCACTTCCCTGTGCTCGACGGCCGGTTTCGTCTTCTGCGCGCCCACCGCTTCTGCCAAATTGTGCATAAGAAGGTCTATGTTATAGTACGGACAACGGATTTTGCCCGCGGCAGACCGATTGCCGGGCCAAATTCGTCCGATTTCGGCCGCGTCATCCATTCGAGCGGCCTTTACTTTAATGAAAGGGTTTTGTTGTCGGCGAACCCGGAATGGGCTGCCGCGATCTCAGGGCGATGACTCTCCGTCGAGCCACTCAAGATCTACGACGTTGACGGATCGAGCCAACAAAGCCTCCCGCAGAAGCGTGTCAACGCGCCCACGCGGCGCAACCCTTTTGCGTTCTGCACGGCAGATCACGGCGATCGTACCCGACACCGGGCCCGCCCCCCATGGGCTGAGGATTTATGAAGCGAATGTTGGTGAACGCAACTCAGCAGGAAGAGTTGCGCGTGGCCATGGTCGATGGCCAGAGACTCTACGATCTTGATATCGAGGTACCTACACGAGAACAGCGTAAGGCGAACATCTACAAAGGACGCATCACGCGCATCGAGCCGAGCCTCGAAGCCTGCTTCGTCGACTACGGCGCTCCGCGGCACGGCTTTCTGCCTCTGAAGGAGATCTCGCCCGAGTACTTCATCAAGCAACCCGAGCCCGGCGAGAAGGTCAACATCAAGGACGTTCTCCGCGAGAATCAGGAGATCGTCGTCCAGGTCGAGAAGGAAGAGCGCGGCACGAAGGGTGCGGCGCTCACGACCTACGTGAGCCTCGCCGGCCGCTACCTCGTGCTGATGCCGAACAATCCTCGCGCCGGCGGCGTGTCGCGCCGCATCACGGGCGAGGACCGGGAGATCGTCCGTCAAGCGCTCGAGGAGCTGCAGCCGCCCGAGGGCATGGGCTGCATCGTGCGCACCGCGGGCGTCGGCCGCAGCATCGAGGAGCTCAAGTGGGACCTCGACTATCTCCTGCGCATCTGGGAATCGATTCTCGAGGTCGTCGTCACGCGCCCGGCGCCGTTCCTGATCTACCAGGAAGGCAACGCGATCATCCGCGCGCTGCGTGACTACTACTCGAACGAGATCGGCGAGATCCTGATCGACGATCCGAAGGTCTATCAGGAAGCGCTCGAGTTCATGCAGCGCGTCCTGCCGCAGAGCGTCCGCAAGCTCAAGCTCTACGACGATCCGCACGTTCCGCTCTTCACGCGGTTCCAGATCGAGAGCCAGATCGAATCGGCGTTCGCGCACAAGGTGCAGCTGCCTTCCGGCGGCTGCATCGTGATCGACCACACCGAGGCGTTGACGGCGATCGACATCAACTCGGCGCGCTCGACGAAAGGCGAGGACATCGAGGAAACCGCGCTGACGACGAACCTCGAGGCGGCGGACGAGATCGCCCGCCAGCTCCGGATTCGCGACCTCGGCGGACTCATCGTCATCGACTTCATCGACATGGGGCCGCACAAGAACCAGCGCGAGGTCGAGAATCGGCTGCGCGAGGCGGTGAAGCAGGACCGTGCGCGCATCCAGATCGGCCGCATCTCGCGCTTCGGGCTGCTCGAGCTCTCGAGGCAGCGCTTGAGGCCCTCGCTCGAGGAGTCGACGCAGTCCGTCTGCCCGCGCTGCAACGGCACCGGCAACGTCCGCAGCGTCGAATCGCTCGCGCTCGCGATCCTTCGCCTCGTCGGCGAGGAAGCCCGCAAGGAGCGCACGGCGAAGGTCATCGCGTCGCTGCCGATCGAGGTCGCGAACTACCTGCTGAACGAGAAGCGCGAATGGGTCAACACGATCCAGGAGCGCAACAACGTGCAGGTCGTGCTCGTCGGCAATCCGAACCTCGAAACTCCGAACTACTCGATCAAGCGAGTCCGCGACGACGAGGCGCAGCTGCCCGAGAACAACGTCGCGAGCTACAAGATGATCGAGCCGAAGGAGGACCCGGCGCTCGCCTATCAGGAGATCAAGCGCGCGATCAAGGTCGAGGAGGCGGCGGTCTCCGGCATCCTGCCCGAGACGCCGGCGCCGGTGCCGCCGGAGAAGCCGCGCAGCGAGCCGAGCCTCTGGCAGCGCATGTTCGGATGGCTGAACGGCGGCATCCGCTCCAACGAGAAGAAAGCGGACGAGGAGAAGGCGCCCGCAAAGACGACGGCGCGCGGCGGGGACGGCCGCGCCGAGCGTCGTGGCCGAAGCGAGCGCGGGCAGAACAGCGGCTCGCGCAAGAGCCGTGGGGGCCGCAACGGCGGCTCGCAAGACAAGCCCGCTCAGGAGAAGGCGGCGCGCGACAAGCGAGAGCGGGCGGCCCAGGACAAGCCGGCGCAGGAGAAACCGGCGCCGGCGCAAAGCCAGCCGCCT
>PKRJ01000041.1 GCA_017577365.1 Gammaproteobacteria bacterium
GACCGCGGAGAAGCGACGCGGCGACGCGTCAATCGATCACGGCTTGCATGACGGCCGACTCGAACTCGAACCACGCGTCGTTGCTGTAGGTTTGCACCATCAGCAGCGCGACGAGATTCGCCTCCGGATCGACCCAGAAATACGTGCCGTAGAAGCCGCTCCAGCCGAAGCTGCCCTTCGAGACGAGCGACCGCCGTGCGACGGGATCCGCCACGACGCTGACCCCGAGACCGAAGCCCTCGCCCGGAGGCCGGCTCGGATGAATTCCGGTGTTGAGTCCCTCGAGGCCTTCCTCGATGACGGCGGAGCCCATGAGCTTCACGGCGCGCGGGCTCAGGATCCTGACGCCGTCGAGCTCGCCGCCGTTCGCGAGCATCATCGCGAAGCGCGCATACGCCTCGGCGGTGCCCATCAGACCGCCCGCGCCCGAGAAATACACCGGGCTCGACATCGAGTCGGGATCGGGGCGCGGCTGCAGGCCGTTCGGCCCTCCCATGTAGGTCTTCGCGAGGCGCCGACGCTGCGCATCGTTCGGCCAGTAGAAGATGTCCTTCATGCCGAGCGGCCCGAAGAGCCGGCTCTGCAGGAACTCGGCGAAGCTCTGTCCCGAGACGACCTCGACGATGCGCGCGAGCACGTCGAAGCCGCCGACCGCGCTGTACGACCATCGCGAGCCGGGCTGGAAGTCGAGCGGCATCTGCCCCATCTCGTCGACCAGGCGGAGGCCGATCTCCTCGCGCCGCGCATAGAATGCCTGGCTTTCCGCGTTGCCGACGCGCCCGCTCATGAAGCCCGACGTGTGCGTCAGCAGGTCGGCGATCGTGATATCGCGCTCCGCGGGCACCGTGTCGTACTCGGGCGGCGGCCCGCCGTATCCTCCGCCGGCGCTCGGATTGCGAATGACCGCCACCTTCTGATTCTCGAAGCTCGGCAGATACTTCGAGACCGGATCCGTGAGCCGGATCCGGCCTTCCTCGACGAGCATCAGCACGGCGACGGCGGTGACCGGTTTCGTCATCGACGCGAGGCGGAAGATCGCATCGGTGCGCATCGGCGTCTTGGCGTCGATATCCATCAGCCCGTGCGCTTCGAGATGAGCGATCTTGCCGTGCCTCGCGACGAGCGTGACCGCGCCGGAGAAGCTGCCCGCCTCGATGTGCCGCTCCATGAGCTCCCCGATCCGCTCGAGGCGCTCGCTCGAAAGCCCGACGCTTTCCGGCTCGACGACCTCAGCGGCGTAGCCGTACGACGCGGTCACGAGCACGAGCAGCGCGGGCGCCGCGCGCAGGAACTTCGAAAATTTCATCGGACTCCCCTCCCTTGTCGGATGATGCGAGCCTCGCCGGCGCGATCAGTTCGCGGTGCCGCCGTGCGCGCGCTCGTATCGCGACGTTTCGATGTAGTTGCGGATCGCCGTGTTGCCTTCGTGGCATGCGTATTCGTAGATCACGTAGTCAGGCTCGCGCTTCCACGGATACGCGGCGGTCCACGGCTGGACCATCGTCTCGGGATCGTACGTCGTGATCTCGTAGTTGATCGTGTCGTCGTCGATGCGCGTGAAGCGCTCGACGATGCGCATCGACTCGCTCGTCGGAATGTTGTTCCCCGGAGGCGCGCCGGGCGTCACGACGTTCACCATCGGCGTCATGCCGTTGAAGTTCGTCGTCTCGACGACGAGCGTGTTGCCTTCCCAGCGGCCGCGCGACTCGCCCATCCACTGCTTGATGGCGGGATCGAGCGGCGGACGTCCGTCGAGCGGCACGATGCGAACCTCGTGAATCATCTCGAGGCGGATCACGACGTAGCCGGGCGTCTGCCAGATCTCGATGCCATTGTTGTATTGCATAGGAAACATCGAGGCGGGCAGGCCGCGCGTGATGCAGCGGTCCCACGTGTCGAAGTCCTCGACCGTGTCGAACGGGATGTCCTGCCAGCTGCTGCGCATCGTGGCCGATTTCGCGCGCCCGGCTTCCGTCAGCGCGGGCAGCCGGCCGTTCGGCGGATCGACGATGAGCGAGGCCTGACGCTGCGGCACTTGACCGGCCTCGGCCCAATGCCCCATGCCCATCTGGTTCGACGACGTCTCCTTCTCGTAGCGGGTATTGCGCGCTTCGATCGCGGCCACGCGCTCCGCGAACTCCTCATCGGTGAGGTAGGCCCGGGTGCCGAGCTCGACCGGACGCTCGAGCGGCGTCAGCGTCATGTGGCGGATCGGCCAGCGTCCTTGCAGATCGGGATCGCCCCACGGCGTGACGGGGTGCTTCCACCCCTTGCCGCCGTCCTGCGCCGAGGTCACGGCCGGCAGCGTCAGGGCGCTCGTCCCGATAGCGAGCGCGCTCAGCGTCAACGCGCTCCCGATGGCGTCGGCCAGCCGTGCGGATCCTCGTCGAATCGCTTCCCACATCGTCGATCGCTCCTTGCTTGGATTTGTCCGCGGCGGTACAGGGTAACAACCGACCGCGGGAACGGTCCACCTTGCAAAGAAGCGCCGCTGCGGCATCGAGACCGCGGCGACGCGCGGCGAAGCTGAGCTTCTCGCTGATCCGGTATTGCATGCCGAGGTGCAGCACGTCATACGACTTGAAGTAGAGCGGATCACCGCGTCGACGCCGCGATAGCGGCGTGAGCGCACCTCGCCCATGAGCTGCATCGACAGCTTGTCCGTCACTCACCAGTCGAGCGTCGCGTTCCGCACATGTGCTTCGCCGTTGCATCAGCGGTGCGCCGGTCTCATGCAGCTCCCGCTCACCCCGGCCGCCGGATCCCGCCAAGCCGTCGTCTCGATCTCTTGCCTTTGTCGTGCGACTGTGCATACTGTACATCTCAATATGCACACTATGCTTACCATCTCGCACGCGGACCCGAGGCCGATGTACCTCCAGCTCATGGAGCAGATTCGGCGCCGCATCGCGGTCGGGGACTGGCAGCCGGGTCAGGAGATCCCGTCGATCCGTGCGCTGGCGGCGGCGACGAAGGTGAGCGTGATCACCGTGAAGCGCGCGTATCTCGAGCTCGAGCGCGAAGGGGTTCTCGTCACGCGTCAGGGACGGGGCACGTTCGTCGCGAGCAACGTCGAGCTCGGTCGGGATCTCCGGCGGCGGGAGCTCGACGAGCACCTCGAGGCGGCGGCGCGGATCGCGCGCGAGATCGGCATCGAGACGCAGGAGCTCGCGGACCGGCTGCGCGAGATCGCGGAACGAAACGAAGAGAAGGCGAAATGACCGACCGATTGCTGGAGCTCGAAGGCGTACGCAAGAGCTATCGCTTCTTCACGCTGCGGGATATCGATCTCAGGCTCGAGGCCGGTCAGGTCATGGGGCTCGTCGGCCCGAACGGCGCCGGGAAGTCGACGACGATCCGCATCGCGATGGGACTGACGGCGCAGGAGCGGGGCAGCGTGCGTCTGCTCGGCCGCACGATGCCCCAGGATCAGGCGGCCGCGAAGCGCGACGTCGCGTTCGTCTCGGACGACGTCGGGCTCTATTCGTACGCGACCGTCGGCTGGCACATGCGCTGGGTCGCATCGATCTTCCCGAGCTGGGATGCGCGCTACGCGGAAGCGTTGACGAAGCGTCTCAACCTGCACGAGGCGCAGCGCGTCAAAGGTCTTTCCCGCGGCGAGCGCGTGAAGCTCCTGCTCTTGCTCGCGCTCGCGCGCCGGCCGCGCGTGCTCGTGCTCGACGAGCCGACCGCGGGCCTCGATCCGGTCGCGCGGCACGAGGTGCTCGCCGAGCTCATGAGCGTCATCGAGGACGAGCGGCGCGGAATCTTGTTCTCGTCGCACAACACGCAGGACGTCGAGCAGATCTCCGACTGCATCACGTTCATCGATCGCGGCGCGATCGTCGAGTCGAGCGACAAGGAGACCTTTCTCGATCGCTGGCGCCGACTGCATCTCGTCGCGCCCACCTGCGCCGCTCTGCCGGCGCTTCCCGGCGTCATCGACTCGCGCGCACGGGTCAGCTCGCCGTCGCGACCGTGAACCGATACACACCCGAGGTCGCGGCGGCGTACGAGCGCGCCGGCGCGAAGGTGTGCGACGTGCAGCGCATGACGCTCGAAGAGATCTTCGTCGCGAATGTGATGGCGAGCCGCAAGGAGCGGGAGAATGAGCGTATCGATCGTTAGCAGGCTGATCGCCAAGGACCTTTACTTTCTGCGGCCGATGATCATCGGCGCGCTCGTCATCGGCGGAGTCGGCGTTGCGCTGCTGCCGTTCGGGGAGACCGCGTTCCTCGTCGGCTGGGTGATTGTGTTCATCACGGTTTTGCTTCTGGGCATCTTCTCGACCACGCTCGGCGTCATCACGGAGCGCAAGGAGAAGGCCCATCTCCTCGTGCTGACGCTGCCGATATCGCCGACGCAATACACGCTCGCGAAGCTCGCGGCCAACGGCATCGCCTTCTGGGTCCCTTGGACCCTCCTGAGCGTCGCGGCGCTTTCGGTCATCGTCGCGACCCCGATACCCGACGGTCTGATGTCGTTCATCGCGGCGCTGATGCTTTACGCGTTCTGCTACCACTCGGCGTATCTGGCGGTCGCGCTCGTCACGGACTCGGCCGTATGGAGCACGATCGTGATCATCGTCGGCAACACCGCGCCGATTTTCCTGATCCCGGCGATGTTTCGACATGTCAACACCGGCAGCGCCGGTCCGATCTGGTCGCCGACCATGCTGTCGATCCTTGCGATCGAGGCCGCGCTCGGCGCCGCCGTGCTCGCTCTCGGGATTTTCATTCGATCCCGCCAACGCGACTTCGCCTGAGGAAGTCGCCAACGAATAAAGGAGCCTCATCATGTTCTCGCCCCGACCGCGTCTCGAGACTCGCGCCTTGCCGCTCGCCGTCGCCGCCGCCGTTGCGCTCGCGGGCTCGGCCGCGCGCGCGCAAATCCCCTCCGACCCTTTCGGCGGACCGTACAAGGAGCTTTGCAGCGCCTGTCACGGCGAGAATCTCGAAGGCGCACCGCGCGGCACGCCGCTCGCCGGCGTCGAGCTTCGACACGGCGCTTCCGTCGATGAGATCGCGCGGAGCATCGCCGAAGGCTTTCCCGATGCCGGGATGCCCGCGTGGCGGGAGACGTTGGACGAGCAGCAGATCCGACGCATCGCGCTCTACGTCGCCGAGCGGAGAGCGGGGCTCACGTATACCGATTTCAACGTCGACCCGGCGCCGCCGCTGCCCGAGGGCGCGATCGCGAGCGAGGCGCACGAGTTTCGCGTGGAGCTCGTCGCGGACGGCCTCGACCGATTGCCGTACTCGATCGCGCCGATGCCGGACGGACGGATCCTCGTCACCGAGAAGGCGAGGGCGCTTCGGATCGTATCGCCGGACGGCACGCTCTCCGAGCCCGTGCGCGGCACGCCGCCGGCGTTCGACGACGGCTTCGAGGTTCCAGGCCTTCGGATCGTGTACGGGCTCGGTTACCTTCTCGACGTCGCGCTGCATCCCGACTACGCAGAGAACGGCTGGATCTACTTGAGCTACACCGAGCGATGCAGCGGCTGTAACGAGGAGAGCCGCGCGACCGGCCGCCCGGTGTCGATGGTCGCGCTCTCGCGAGGGCGCATCGAGGACGGCGAGTGGGTCGACGTCGAGCCGATCTATCGCGCCGATATCGAGCATTACACCGGCATGCCCGATATGGCGGCAGGGGGCCGCATCGCGTTCGACGGCGAAGGTCACGTGTTCCTGAGCGTCGGTATAAAAGGCGGCTCGGAGCACGCGGGCGTGCAAGACCTCGCGCTGCCGTACGGCAAGATCCATCGGATGCGCGACGACGGCTCGATCCCGCGCGACAACCCCTTCGTCGATACGCCCGGCGCGTTGCCGACGATCTGGACGTACGGGCACCGAAGCCCTCAGGGTCTCGAGGTCGATTCGCGGACCGGCACGCTTTGGGAAACCGAGATGGGACCGCGCGGCGGCGACGAGGTGAACGTGCTTCGGCCCGGACGCAACTACGGCTGGCCGCTCTATTCGAGAGGCATGAACTACGACGGCAGAGCCGTCGATCATGCGAAGGAGCTCGGTATCGAGCTGGACCTCGCGGCGCTCGAGCAGCCGGTCGTCGATCTCACGCCGTCGCCGGCCGTCTCGAGCTTCACGGTCTATGACGGCGACGCGTTTCCGGAGTGGCGCGGCAACCTGCTCGTCGGCACGTTGAAAGCGACCGAGCTCTATCGAATGGTCGTGCGCGGCGATCGCGTCGAGCATCGGGAAACGCTGCTCGGAGGGCTCGGCCGCATTCGCGACGTCGAGACGGGTTTCGACGGCTTCGTGTACCTGCTGCTCGAGCACGCGTCTAGCGGCAGGATCGTGCGGCTCGTGCCCGCGCGTTGAGGCTCGTGGGCGAACTACCGATGCCGAAACAGGCCGTCGATTCGCGCTACGTCCTGCTCGTCATCGACATGCTCGAGGATTTCTTCGAGCCGCCGAGCGCTTTGGCCGATTCGCGAGCGAGGCTCGTCGCGCGGACCAACGAGCTCGTGCGCGCGTTTCGTCGTCGACGGCACCCGGTCGTATGGGTGCGCCAGGAATTCCGCGCGGACCTGCGGGACGCGTTCCTCGCCATGCGGCGCCAGCAGAGGCACGTCACCATCGCGGGAACGAAGGGGGCGGAGATCCTGGCGGAGCTCGAGCGCGCCGAGTCCGATCCGGTCGTCGTCAAGAAACGATACAGCGCATTCTTCGGCACGCCGCTCGAGTCGATGCTCGAAACCTGGCGGCCCGAGACGCTCGTCGTCTCGGGCGTCAACACGCACGCATGCGTCCGCACGACGGTGATCGACGCCTATCAGCGCGACTACGACGTCGTCGTCGCGGCCGACGCGGTCGCGTCATACGACCGCGAGCATCACGACGTGACGACGAGATATCTCTCCGGTGGAATCGCGCGTTTCCTCGTGAACGCCGAGATCCTGGAGATGCTCGATCAGGGCGTGCCGGCCGACGGAGCCTCGGGCTCGCGGCGATAGCGTTCGCCTTTCTGCAGCATGCGGCCGTTGTAGATCGCGACGCCGAGCTCGAGGCTTCGGGCGATGCGATGCGCGCGCGTCACGAAGTGCTCGGCGGCGGCGGGCGGACAGACCTCGTACGCGGTTTCCTCGAAGAGCGCGAGCCAGCGGTCGAAATGCAGCGCGTCGACGGGCAGCGGTGCGTGCTTCTGCATCGGGCTGCCGTGGTAGGCGCCGGTCATCAGCGCGACGGACGACCAGAACACGCACATCCGCGCGAGGTGAGCATCCCAGTCGGCGATGCGCGCGTCGAAGATCGGCCCGAGCAGCTCGTCTCGCCGGACCTTCGCGTAGAACGCGTGCACGAGGCGCTCGATCATCGCGGCGTCGATGCCGGTTCGCGCCATGACGTCGGCGACGATCGCGTCGCGCCGTTCGGATATCGGCATGGTTCCTCCGGAAAGCTTGCGGCGTCACTGTACCGCCGGCGGACGCGGAGATTAACCCAAGGGACGCTCGGAAAATACGCATTCCCAACGGGCGTGGGCCGCGGCAAGGGCGACGCGAGCGAGCGGAAGAAGGGCCGTACGGGGGCGCGGACGCGCCCCCTCGTGAGACCGACGGCTCCGCGGGCGGTCGTCAGGTCGTCGTCTGGGCGGCGGTGGGGCTTCCCGCGAGCATCTTGCGCCGCCCGACCATCGCGCCGACGACGGCCGCCGCGAGCGACAGCACGAGCGCGATGAACGTCACCCACGCGGCGGCGCTCGCCTCGGGCTGGATCTGCTCCGCGCGCTCCGCGAGCGCCCCGCTCGAGCGGGCTTGCTGCATCAGCTCTGCGACGCCTTGTCGCGCGGCCTCCGCGGCCGCAACGGGATCTTCGGGGTTCGCCTCGATCGTCCGAGCCGCCCTGGCGAGCGTCGATCGAACCTCGTTCTCCGGCAAGCCGGTGAGCGACGCGAACCGCGAGATGGTCTCGGGATCTCTCAGACGCTGTGCGATCTGCTGCCCGGTGCCGGACGTGTCGAAATCCGCTCCGCCGCCTTCCTGAGCAACTTGGCCGAGCGTCTCGGTGGCGCCGCCGACGACGCGGAACGCGCCGCCCGCGAGCGTCGCGACGCCGCTCGTCGCGAAGTACGCCATCAGCAGCACGCTGACGACCCAAACCAGCGCGCCCTCGAAGAAGCTCGTGGATCGGTCGGTGATCGCGCTGATGCGGGTTGCCGTGAGTCCCCCGACGAACAGCGATATGAGCAACGACAGCGCGCCCCAGATCCCCGCGCCCGTCCCGAGCGTCGACGCCTCGGTCTCGCCGGGATCGACGGCCGAGATGCCGACGGCGAGCCCGAGCGACGTCAGCAGCATCAGAAGTCCGAGCGCGACGAGCACGCCCCCGAATATGCCGCCCCATGAGACCTTCATGCCGTCGGTGCGGGTGAACGGCGAAGGCCAGTTGCGGCGCCGCTCGTGATAGCGGCGTTCTTGAATCGGTCTTTGCTCGGCGACGGTGGCCATGGCTATCCCCCTGATTCCGGAGTGATCTCAAGCCGGTAACGAACCAGCGATGCAAGGGCCGTGCCGTCGCTCCCGGCGATACGCGTCAGCGCCGCATCATTTGATTCATCTGGTGCAGCGGCATTCGCTCGAACAGCAGCTGTTGCGCTCGTTCGTACTCTTCACGCAGCGCGAGCTCGCGCGCGTAGTCGAGGTCCGACCGGAAGAACTCTTCCTGCATCTCCGCTTCCGCGGCCGTCAGCGGTTGCTCGCATACCGTCCGGCGAATATGCGACCCGGTGATCTTCGTTTCCCGGCAGGTCAGCCCCGGGTCGGCGGCGGGTTTCGGTGTGATGTCGATGACGTCCGCCACGGCCATGTCGAACGGCGCAGCGGCCGCCTCGGGCGCGGGGGCACGGTTGGTCAACGAGGCTTGGAGCGGCGGTGTAGTGGGGGCTGCCGCGCATGCGGCCAATGCGAGCGCGGCCGCCGGGCAGAGCAATCTCGTGATATTCACAACGCCTCCTTTCGCACGGTCAGGCGGCTGGCAGTCGCCGAGAAAGACTCGGCTCCGAGAGTGTCGCGCACTTCGAGCACGGAGGAAACCCGGTGGGTGCCTCGACGTCGTCCGTGTGCCGGACCGTTCGGCCCGTCCTAGCGAAGACGGGCTTGGAGCGAGATTGCCGCGTTCAGCAGCTTCGATACCGGGCAGTTGGCCTTCGCATCCTCGGTCAGCCGCCGAAACGTCGCTTCGTCGATACCGGGGATATCGGCATCGAGCGTGAGCGCGACGGCGCTGATCGTGAATCCGTCGCCGGCCTTCTCGAGCGTCACGACGGCGTTCGTGCTCATTCGAGTCGCTTTGTACCCCGCCTGCTCGAGTACCAACGACAGCGCCATCGTGAAACAGCCCGCGTGCGCGGCGGCGATGAGCTCCTCGGGATTCGTACCGGGTCCGCTCTCGAAACGCGCCGCGAAGCCGTAAGGTTGATCCTTCAGGACGCCGCTCTCGAGCGAAACCGTGCCTCGTCCGTCCTTCAATCCGCCGCTCCACGTGGCCGAACCGCTGCGCTCGATCTTCATGTCTCGTGCTCCTGCCGATGGGCTGCGATCCCCCTACTATCCGCACGCGCGACTCGAAGCGCTATGCGGGTGAGCGCGATCGTCCGCGGACGGCAGGCGGCCCCCGTCCTACTCGAAGAAGAACATCAGCAACGGGATATAGATCAGGCCGATGAGGATCGACAGCGACACGGCCGTGGTCGTGAGCCGCATGTCGAGCTTCGCCACGGACGTGAACGTCAGAGCCATGAACCCGATCGGCGCGGCGCTGCAGAGCGCGACGACGGCGAAAGTCTGTCCCTCGAAGCCGGCAATCGTCGCGAAGGCAAGCCCGAACACGAGGCCGAGCCCCATACGAACGGCGAGCGCGAGCGCGGCGAGGCGCGCGTCCGCGAGCGACAACGAGAACGAGATGCCGAGCGCGATCAGGATCAACGGCGCGGTCATGTCGGCCACCGGCTCGACGATGCGGATCACGAACGGCGGCAACGCGGTATCGGTGACCGAGAGCACGACGCCGAGCACGAGAGCCGAGAAGACCGGCGCCTTGACGATGCGTTTCAGCATCGCAACGCGGTCGAAGCTCTCGACGCTGTAACGGAACGCCGTCGCATAGGTCACCGTCGCGACCATCAGCGCGTTGCCGAAATCGAAGAGCACGGCATCGGCGAAGCCGGTGTCGCCGTAGATCGCGAGGATGAACGGAAACATGAAGGCGTTGTTGACGATCATCGTGCTCATCGCGATCGAGCCTTGCGTCGCACGCGCAAGGCGCATCGGCCGCGTCGCGAGCAGCGCGACGCCGAGGCAGAGCACGTTCACGACGATGTTCGCGACCGGCAGCAGCGCCTTGTCGGCGGTGAGGCGCGTCTCGGACACGGACGTCAGGATCAACAGCGGCAACGTCACGAAGAACGCGAGCCTCAAGACGAAGTCGCCGTGCGAGCGGTCCGCGACGCCGGCGCGACGGATGAGCACGCCGATCAGGAAGTAGACAAAGATCGGCGCGAGCTGCAGGAGGATCTCTGCCATCGAGGGGAGCGCTTCTGCCGGATACGAACGGTTGGCGTTGGGCGTCAGTCACCGTCCGCGTGAGCGGACTCCATCCCGTAGCGCCGCTTCGTCTCGGCCGTCTCGGGCGAAGCGAGGAAAGCGAGCAGCTCTCGCGCCGCATCGGCGCGAGCGGAGCGCGCGCCGATGCCGCCGGAAAAGATCGTCACGCTCTGGATCTCCGGGGGCACGAGCCCCAGCACGTCGATGCCGTCGTGGCCGATCAGCTCGCTGAGCTGCTGGAATCCGATCTCCGCCTTGCCTTCGGCGACCAGCGATGCGACCGGCACGCCGGGCGGCGGCACGACGATGCGCTCGCGAATCGCGTCGAGGATGCCCCAGCGCTCGAACGTTCGTTCGAGATGCCGGCCGCTCGGTCCCGTCGAGTAGCTCAGCGTCCGTGCCGCGGACACCGCCTGCTTCACGGCCGCCTCCGAGCCGATATCCGGCCTCGGCGCACCCTTGCGAACCGCGACCGCGATCGGCGAGCGAACGACGTCGACGCGGCCGGGAAGCAGCCGCCCCTCGCCGATCAGCGCGTCGATGACGTCGCTCGCGAGCACGACGACGTCGAATTCTTCGCCGGCGCGAATCCGTTTGGCCACGTCGACGCCGCCGGCCGCCTCGGTCGCGACGACTCGGCCGGTCGTCGCCCGATAACGCTCGGCGAGCTCGCCGAGCAATGCGCGTGTCGCCATCGACGAGATGACCTTGAGCGGCACTTCATTCACGCGGAGCACTCCCTGAGAATTGCCGCGCGTACTGTACCTGCTTTCGGGAGCGCGCGGGATAGCGGGCGCGCCAGGGGGTCAGCCGGACTCGCCCGACTCGAGCAGATGGGCGACCGCGCAGACCCGGGCCTCGGTGCGCGACACGACCCAGCCGTCGACGACCACGACGTCTCCGCGGCGGAAGTCGGCGCGCGTCGCTTCGTCGAGGCGCGTCGGGATGGCGCCGCGCGCGGCGCGCAGGCGTTCGACGAGCTTCGCCTCGAGCGCGGCGAGGTCCGCCTCGGTCGGCTCGGCACGGAGGTAGCGGGCGCCGACCTCGCTCGCCTCCGCGCCGACGCGGGCGATGCGGCGGAGGACCGACGTCCGCGGCGTCGCGGGCGCTCGCTTCGGAAAGAGCGCGGCGGCCGCGGTAGCGGCGATCGCGGCGAGCAGGCCGCGGCGCGTCGGCCGATCGATGATCTTCTCATTGCGCGTCATGCAGTCGCTCCTCTCGCTTCCGTGCCGAGACGGTCGGCGAGCCGCAGCGTCAACGCGACGAGGCTCAGCGTGGGATTGGCATGGCCCGACGTCGGGAATATCGAGCTGCCGGCGACGTAGAGATTGCTGGTTCCGTGCACGCGAGCGTTCGCGTCGACGACGCCGCGGCGAGGGTCCTCGTGCATGCGCGTGCCGCCCATGTGATGCCACTGCCAGCCGATTCGCTCGATCCACCCGCGCGCGTCCTCGTCCACGTCGAGGCGCACGCGCCCGAGCCCGGCCTCGCCGAGCGCAAGGGCGACGCGTTCCTGCACCGCGACGATCGTGCGGCGCTCGAGCTCGCCGAACCGAAACTCCACTCTGGCCCTACGCAACCCGAAGGCATCTTCGTCGTCGGCAAGCACGACGCGGCTGTCGGCGTGCGGCGCATGCTCGAGGCGCAGGCGAAGCACGAAATGATTCGGCGGACCCTCGTCGCGGAAGAGCTTGTCGCGCGCCTTGTCCCAGAGTCGCACGAGCCGATCGCCGAGCGTCACGTTGGGCGGCATTTGCCGGAGCCGCGCGAAGTAGAACGAATGATTCAAGATCCGCATCGACGCGCGCGCGTCCGGCACTAGGCGTGCGTCTCTGCGCAGGCGGTCGGCGCCGTCGCCGACCGAAGGCTCCACGAAGTACGCGTTCGTGCGATCGTCGGAGAGCACGGTATAGCGAAGCTCGACGTACGGATGCTCCATGAAATAACGTCCGACGAGGCCGTGATCGTTGCCCAGCGCGACGCCCGACGGCCGCGTCGAAAGGAGAAGGAGCCGCGCGTTCTCGATCGCGCCCGCGGCGAGCACGTAGCGGTCGGCGACGACGCGGATGCGGCGGCCGTCGAGCGAGCCCGCATCGGCTCGCACGACGGAGCCGCCGTTCTCCGAGGCGGCGAGCCGCAAGCAGGTCGCGTGCAAGACGCAGCGTATCCGCGCGTGGGACTCGAGCTCCGCGCGGTAGCGTCGACCGAATCGCGTCGGAGGGCTGAAGCGCAGCACCACGGGCTCGAGGCCGGCCAGCGGAGGGAAGGGCGCGAGCGTTCGCTGGCGGGCGACTTCCGAGTAATCGAACGACCCGGAGCCGAGCTCGCACACCGCTCGAGCCTCGTCGAGATACCGAAGGTACTCGCGATAGGGAATCGGCCAACCGCTGTCGGGCACCCAAGCGCGCAGGGCGAAGTCCTCGGGATCGAGGAGCGCGGATTGTCCCTCCCAGTGATTCGTCGTGCCCCCGAGATAACGCAAACGCATGGCATGGAGCGGAGGATAGGCCGCGCCGCTCGCCTCGCCTCCGTGCAGGGCCTGGATCTCGGGCTCGGGATCGAGACCGCCGCTTTCGAGCAGCGCGACCTCGACGCCGCGACTCGCGAGCGTTCTCGCGAGCGTGATGCCGGCCGCGCCGGCGCCGACGATGCAGACGCTCGCGCGAACCTCCGCGCCCGGCTCGAGATCGGCGATATCGAGCAGCAGGAGTCCGTCTCCTTTGGCGCCGGCTTCGTGCGGCGACGTTCCAACGGCGATGCTTTCGGCCGTGCAAATTGCGGGCCTATCGGGGAGCTCGAGGACGTGGGGTTCCGCGAGCCGCGCGTCCGATCTCGTGAACCGTGCTACTCGAACTCGTAGAGCGCGAAGCTCGATCCGGGACGCGCTTGGACGCGCACCGTGCACGTGCCGCGATCCGTCGGAATGCGCCACTCGACGCCGCGCTTCCAGCGCAGCTCCGCTTTGCGCCCGCCGCATTCGAGCTCGAGGCCGTGAATTTTTCCGTGCAAGTGCGCGATCGTGAACGTACCGTGCTCGAGCGTGCCGACGAACGGCGTGTGCCCGATCTCGACGTTCACGATGCGCGCGGCGTCGTAGGGCAGCGGCCCGTCCGCGGGCGTCCTTTCGCTCCAGGCGGTGCGAAGCAGCGGAGTGTCGATCGGGTCTTCCCCTTGCAACGCTCGCTTGAGGTCGACGAAACGCTGGAGCGCTCGCCGTAGTTGCTCGTCCTCGGCCGCGAGCTGTCGCAGCTCCTCGTCGAAGACCGGTTGCTTCGCTTGCGCTTGCAGCACGTGCTGGTCGGCGCTGCTATAGCCTTCCGTGATCCACAGGTACGCGTCTCGGCCGGCTCGCGTGTAAGCTTCCCTCCAGAACTTCGGCCAACATACGCGCCGCTTGATCTGCGAGTTCATCGGCGCCTCGTCCTTGCACACGATATCGAACTCGTCGCGGCTGTTGATCTCGTTGAAACGCGAATAGAGGGCCTCTTCGGCGAGCCGGATCTCGGCGCGCAGCTCCGAGCGCCGCTGCCCCCGGACGATGACCTCCTCCTCGAGCGCGGTCTCCGCGGCGCGAGGCTCGGTCGCGTCGGTCTCGGCGGCGATCGCGCCGAGCGCGATGCCGCAACACAAGAACGCGCAAGCGGCGAAGGCTCGCCGAAACGCGAAGCCTTCCGTCGAGCTGCCGATTCGCCGCCGCAGTCCCTTCGTGCTAGGTTTGACCATGATATCGTCCCGAGGAACGAATGCTGCGAAGTATAGCAACCACCGCGGAGCGGGGACGGCCATGATCACGAACGCGCAGTCGGGCACCAACGTTCACGAGATAGCGGAAGGTATCTTCCGTATCAATACTCCAGTCCCGATTCCCGGCGCCGGAGCGTTCAGCTTCAACCAGTATCTGATCGTCGACGACGCGCCGCTCCTTTTCCATACGGGGCCGCGGCGGCTCTTCCCGTACGTCAGGGATGCCGTCTCGAGCCTCATCGCGGTCGAGACGCTTCGTTATGTCGCGCTCTCGCACTTCGAGGCCGACGAATGCGGCTCGCTCAACGAATGGCTCGCGGTCGCGCCCCAGGCCGTGCCGCTTTGCGGAACGGTGGCCGCGATGGTCTCGGTGGGCGACTACGCCGATCGGCCGCCCCGAGCGCTCCGGGACGGCGAGGATTTGACGCTCGGCCGTCGTGCCGTTCGCTGGTTCGACACGCCGCACGTGCCGCACGCGTGGGAATGCGGGCTGATGATGGAGGCGCGCACGCGGACGCTTCTTTGCGGCGACCTGTTCACGCAGGGAGGCAAGGGCAAGGTGCCCGTGACCGAAAGCGATATTCTCGGACCGAGCGAGGCGTTTCGAAAGCCGTTGGACTATTTCGCCCATGCGCCGCAGACGCGCGCCACGCTCGAGCGGCTCGCCGCCGAGGAGCCGACGACGTTGGCGTGCATGCATGGAAGCGCCTGGCGCGGCGACGGCGGCGCGCTGCTGCGCGCGCTCGCCGATACGCTCGAGGGCAAGTAACGCAGATTCGCGCCGCTCAGCGGCGAGGGGAATCGACGGGACTTTCGATCAGCTGGTCGCGGAGCCGCTCGATCAACGCTCGCGAATGCGGCAGATACGGCTCCTCGGCGGAGAGCACGATGTCGAACGCGCGCCGTTTGAGGGCCGCGACGTCGATCGTGGACGCGGCCTCCGCTCCGGCCGAATCGCAGACGATGTCGATGAGCCGATCGACCGCGTGCAGCCTGCCGAGCAGATAGTCGTTCTCGCGAAACGCTCGCGAGAAGAACGCGCCGAAATGCATGAACGACGTTCCCTTGAGCGTCGGCCGGTCTTTCAACGCGGCGAAGGTCTTGGCGTCGTCCGGGCTCAAGCGGTCGACGCGGATCTCGTCGAATTCGCCGAGATCTCGCCAGCTCGTGACGGTCAGCGTCAAGACGTCCCAGAACGGGAATCCGATATAGTTGACGAGCACCTCGCGGCG
The DNA here is from genome assembly GCA_017577365.1 of Gammaproteobacteria bacterium. Taxonomy (GTDB): domain Bacteria; phylum Pseudomonadota; class Gammaproteobacteria; order Steroidobacterales; family Rariloculaceae; genus ZC4RG20. The sequence goes on from PKRJ01000041.1 coordinate 15,538, forward strand.
AGCGTGCGGCGCCCATTTGTCGGTGTCCATCCCCGCGATCATCCGATCGAGCTCGTCCGTGATGGCGCCGAGATCGAGCTCGTCCGCGAGCCGCCCGATGGCTCGGGTGATTCTGTCTTCGGCCGCGTCGACGAATTCCTCCGCGGCGCGCTCGAGCGCGTGCGGGTCGTCCGACGGCAGCCATGCCGAGAAGAGCGCTCGCAGCTCGTCGGCGAGCGCGCTCGAGTAGTGCTCCGGATCGTCGCGCCGGCGGAGGGTTTCGAGGCACGCGTGGAAAGAGCGCTTCAACCCGTCGATCTCGCGGCGAGCGTCGCCGTGCTCGTGATTCGAGAGGGTCGCATAAAGGCGGTTCTGACCCTGGATCAGGAACGCGAGACGGCGTCTGCGGAAGTCGACGTCGAACGCTCGCAGGAACGCGATCCACGGCGGCACGGAGCCGCTCGACGGCTCCGCCGCGAAACCGTATGCGATGCCGCGCCGTCGTGTCCACGCCGAGACGATCGCTTCCACCGACCGTGCGGCGGCCGAATCGTCGCTCGAGCCGCAGATCGACGCGATCAGCCTCGCGAGATGAGTCGCGACGTCGTCGAGCTTGCGGCGCAGATACCCCTCGTACGCGAAGCCGGCGTTGCGCGCCGCGTGCTCGTTCGCGGCGCGGCGCCAAGCGCGAATCTCGTCCGGCTCGAGCGGATCGTCGATCGGCGCCGCGAGAAGCTCGGTGACGAGACGGACGATCTCCGGCCGCGCGGAATCCACGATCGCGCGGCGCTTGCGCACGCGCTCGTTGAACGAGGCGATCAGCTCGAGCTGCTCGGCGATCGGCTGATTGCGCGGAAGGTCCGAGAGCGCGCCTTTCAGCGTCGCGAAGAAACCGGGCCGCCGTCCGCTCGGCGGCGGAGCCGGCTGCGCCGGATCCGGGTCGAGGTAGACGAGTCGGCGGTCGACTTGCCGATACGCGGGGCGCGTGCGCAGCGCCTCGAGTGCCTCGGCGAACGGTTTGTTGTTGAGCACGCTGCCGTCGATGAACGACGTCGCCTCGGGATCGAGACCGGCGCGATGGTAGTCGCGGAAGCGCGTGCGAATGAACTCGTCGCGCTTCGGCCACGTACGGCCGATCGCCGCGAGCAACGCATCGAGCTCGCGGATCTGCGCCGGAGGGAAAGCGCCGGGATAAGCCGACGTCGCCCGTGCGGCGAACGCGAGCGCCGGCGCGTCCTCGCGTAGGAAGTCGCTGCGCACCTCGCCGCTCGGGAAGCGGCTGTAGCGGAAATGCAGGACGTGGCGATGCTCGCGCTCGCGTATCAGAGGAGGATCGTGTATCGCGAGCAGCCGCTGGTATCCGTAGAAGTCGGTGAGCGTGACGAAGAGATCGAGCGCGAGACCGGCCGGCAGCAACGACCGGCTTTCGTCGACCGGGTCGCCCATGCGGTCGACCGCGGTGAACATCAGCTCGCTCATCTTCGGCCCGTCGAGCGGAGGCCGGAACCAGCGCGAGCGCACGAACAGCGAAAGCTTCTGCCTGACCTCGCTGTCCCGGACTCCGCCGAGATAATCGCTCCAGCCGAGCGCCCACACGAACGGGCTCATGAACGGCTTGCTCCAGCGGCGCGCGCGATGGGATTCGGCGAGCAGCTCCGTGACGTCGGCGGACGTGAGCCACATGTCGCGCAGGTGCGCGACCGGAAGATCGTGAGCGAGCGCGCGGGCGAGCATGACGCCGTTGATGCCGCCGGCCGAAGCGCCCGCGATCACGTCGACGATGACGCGCAGCTCGACGTGCCGGCCGATCTCGCGCAGCAGGTCGAAGTAGACGAGCTCGGTGTCGTGCTCGGGATCGTCCGCCGCGATGAAGTCCTCGGCGCGTGCGGCCGAGCGAATCGAGCGGTCGGCGATGCCGTGCAGAGCGCGCGACGCTCGCGCGAGCTTCAAGATCTCCTTGCTGACGCCGTGCATGTAGACGGCGAGCGAGACGCCGCCGAAGAAGACCAGCGCCAGCCGCAGTTCCTTGTCCCGCATCGCGTCATTAAACCGTATTCCGTGCCGCAGCGGCGCACGGGCTTCGGTAAACCCTTGCTTGGTCGGCGCCGGATCGACGACCGGTCCGCTTCCTGGCACGCGGATTGCAGCCGCTGGGGGAGCCGGTCTCGTCCCGAGGAGCCGGCAAGGAGGCCCGATGAGAGTCGTGACATGTTTGATGGCGGGCTGCGCGGTGTCCCTGCTCGGCGTGGCTGCGGCGCAGCAGCCCGAGACGAGCGACCAGGCTCGTGAAGGCATTCCGGTGACGCAGCATCAGGAGGAAGCGCTTCGGGATATCGACAGTCAAGCGGTTCGAATGCTCGATAAGGACGGAGACGGTTCCATATCGCGGCAAGAAGCGGAGGGCGAGCCTTCGTTGTCCGCGCGCTGGGGCGAATACGATCGCAATTCGGACGACGTGCTGGATTCCACCGAGATCGCCGCGCTCGAGCAGAGCCAACCCGAGTCGGCAGGCTCTTTCGAGGAGGACGTCGAGATCGCCCGCGGTGAGGTGACCGAGGAAGGTTTGCCGTCGACGCAGCATCAGCGCGAGGTGACCCAACAGGATCATCCGTCCGGCCACGAGGCAGGCGGCGCGCAGCAGCCCGCGTCGGGCGGGCTCGTCGAACGTCTCGATACCGACGGCGACGGCGCGATTTCGCAATCCGAGGCGCAGGGCTCGACCCGCCTCGTCGAGGAATGGGATCAGCTCGACCGCAACAGCGACGGGAAACTCGACTCGAGCGAGCTCGGCGGTATCGTGGAGTAATCGGCTAAGGCTCGATGATCCCTTGCCGGATCGCGAGCCGCGTGAGCTCGGCGGTCGTTCCGACGCCGAGCTTCACTTTGATCTGCGTCGCGTAGTTCGCGACCGTCTTCGCGCTCAGCGACAGTCGTCTGCCGATCTCCGCATTCGTCGCGCCGCTCGCGAGCAGGCAGAAAATCTCGAACTCACGCGTCGACAGCGCCTTCAGCGCGTCCGAGCGGCCGCCGGTCTTCTGGAACGCGATTCGCCGCGCGATATCCTGATCGAGATAGCGTTGCCCGGCCGCGACCTGCTTCGCCGCGCCCACGAGATCGCGCGGCGCGCTGCTTTTCGTGAGGTAGCCCATTGCACCGGCCGCGATCGCCTGCTCGGCGAACATCGTGTCCTCGTGCATCGAGAAGACGAGAATGCGCGCGCCCGCGTCGCGAGAGACGATCCGACGGATCGCCTCGAGCCCGCTCATGCCGCGCAGCGAAAGGTCCATGATCACGATGTCCGGCGCGAAGTCGACGTAGTGACGGCACGCCAGCTCGCCGCTATCGGCCTCGGCGACGACCTCGATTTCGCCGCCTTGCTCGAGAAGGAGCCTGTAGCCCGCTCGGACGACCGGATGATCGTCGACCAGCAGGGCCTTGATTCGGTGCTCGCTGCGCATCACGCTGCGACCTCCCGCCGGCGCGGCGGGATCGGGACCGTGACGCGGATCGCGACGCCTCTCCCGGGGGCGGTCTCGAGCGCCCACGCCCCGCCGAGCGCCTCGACGCGCTCGCGTATGCCGAGCAGGCCGAGGCCGCGGCGTGTGTTCGCCGGATCGAATCCCGCGCCGTCGTCGCGGACCTCGAGCTGGAGAGCGCCGTGCGTGCGCGCGATCGTCACCTTCGCCTCGTTGGCGCCGCTATGTTTCGCGACGTTCGTGAGGCTTTCCTGGACGATGCGATAGACATTGATCTCGATCGTCTCGTCGAGATCGTCGAGAGGACCGCTCGAGGAGAACGTGCAGAACGTATCCGGATGATGCTCGTTCCAACCGTCGACGAGCTCCTCGAGCGCCGCCGCGAGCCCGAACTGGTCCAGCCGAGCCGGACGCAGCCTGCGGATGATGCCGGCGACCACGGCGTACACGTGGCTCGCGACTTGCTCGATCGTCGCGGCGGCTCGGCGCACGGCGTCGTCCCGCCCGTCGCTTTCTTTCGCGATCGATACGGCGACCGCCTTGATCGCGCTGATCGATTGACCGAGCTCGTCGTGCAGCTCCTGCGCGAGATGCCGGCGCTCGCTTTCCTGGATCGCGAGCGATCGTTGCGTGAGCTCCCGGTTCTCCGCGCGGCTGCGCTCCAACGCTTCCGCCATGTGGTTGAACTGCCTCGAGAGCACGGTGAGCTCGGGGAGGTCGAACGACGGCAGCCGCGCCGAGTAGTCGCCTCGTCCGATCCCTTCGAGCGCCGAGACGATGCGTTCCAGCGGACGCAGCCAATGGCCGACGGCGAAGAAGAAGACCGCGTTCGCGATCACGGCGAACGCGAGCACGAGTCCCAAGAGGACTCGCGCATCGCTCCAAGCTTCGTCGATCTCGTCCGTGGGGTCCGTGCGGAACACGATCTCGGTGATATCGTCCGCGCCGTCCCCGGAATCGACCGGAAAACGAAACTCCATCTGCGGCGGCTCGACGAGCCGCGTGAACCACGTTGGCGCCTCGGCCTTACCCGGGCCGCCATCGAGGGCCGCGGATCCGGCCTCCGCGCCGCGCTCCGCGGGCACGATGCGCAGATGCCGTATCTCGTCGAGCGCAGCGAGCCGCGCGACGAGCTCGGCGCCGGTCGCCGAGGCGGCGGGTTGGTCGGCCGGTCCGGCGGCGACGTCGAGAAGCTGCAGCGTCAAGTTCGCCGCGGATTGAATTTCCTCGAAGACGGCTTGTCTCGCGTTGTAGATCACGAGCCAGGTGCCGAGCGCGAGGGTCGCGAGCGATAGCAGCGAGACGAGCAGATTCAGGCGGAACCTGAGGCTCATCGGCGCGGAAAGCTGCGCCCGGGCGCGAGACGAGGGCGCACCCGCCCGGGCACGTCACGTCGCTCAGAACCGCAGGCTGACGCCCCCGACCACGGTTCGCTGCGGTCCTGGTCGTAATCCGTTCTCCACGTCGACGACATACAGCTTGTCCGTCAAGTTGCGGCCCTGCAGCCAGATCGTCGTGTCACGTCCCGGCAGCCGATAGCTTACCCGCGCGGAGACGAGCGTATGGCTCGGCACGCGTCCGACGACGACCGGCTCGCGGACGCTGAAGTCGTCGCCCGGGCCGAGCGGCGCGAGATCGTCCTCGTCGACCAGCGTGAACGCCTCGATATTCGTCACGTCCGTGTAGAAGTCGCCGAAGTGACCGATCGTGCCGCTGACGTGCCATCCCGACGGATGCTCGAAGCCGATCGTCAGGCTTCCTGCATGCCGCGGAATCTCGGGCACCCGGCGGCCGTCGAGGGGGCCTCCGTCGAACTTCGCCGACGTGTAATTGTAGGCCAGCTCGACGAACGCGTTCGCGGCGGTCCGCTCCGGCGACGAATCGATGCGCAGCCCGACGTCGATGCCGCTCGCGGTCGAGTCGCCGGAATTGAGCGTCACGTTCAATCCGTCGATCGTGAACGCCTGGCGGACGAGCGTGTTCTCGAGCCGGTTGTGGAACGCAACGACGTCATAGCCGACTCTCGCGCCGAGCGTGCCGCGCACGCCGATCTGCGTGTTGAGGCCGATCTCGGGTAACAGCGGGAAGCCCGTGGCCGTGCGAGCGATCGCCGGCGAGTAGCCACGCTGCACGCTGCCGAAGACTTGCGCGGACGGAAGGCCGGTATAGAGCACGCTGACGCCGGGCAGCAGGATCGAGTTGCGGTCGCGCTCCTCGGGGCCGTGCGGGCCGGGGTCGAGCGGGATCGATTCGCGGACCTTGCTCTGCGTGAATTCCTCGGCGCGAAGCCCAGGGGTGATGACCCAGTCGGACAGCTCGATCCTGTCCTGCACGAAGGCCGAGACGGCGTGAGCCTCGTAATGCTCGACGCGGATCAACGCGCCGCGATCGCTCTCCGTGATGATGCGGCCGCCGTCGGCCCGGTTGCGCATGTCGTCGAACGAATGGTCCTCGGCTCTCACGCCCCACTCGAGCGTATGCGGTCCCGAGACTTCGAGTGCCATGCGCGTCTCGATGCCGTACGTGCGGTAGTGGCGGTTGCGGCTCTCCATGCGCCCCGTGACCCCAGGCTCGAAGGGATTCTCTGGAATGATGTCCGGCAGCGCGTCGATCGGCGAATCGCCGGGCACGACCGTGAAGCGCGGCCTGTCGACGTCGGTGAAGAAAACCTTCGCCGAGACCGAGAGCCGATCGCCGGCGTCGGTCGAATAGACGACGTCCGCCTTGCGGTAGTTCAGCGCGAAGGTGTTGTGCTCTTGCCCGAAGCGGCCGAGCTTCGTGCGCGGCGCGATCGCGAACTCGATCGGCGTCAGATTGCTCTCGTCGTAGTGCGAGCGTTCCTCGAAGTACGTGAACGAGGCGCCGAGCACGCTCGTGTCGTCGATGTGCCATTCGACGCTGCCGTAGAAATCGTCGAAGCTCGTGTCCTCGACGTCGAACGTGCCGTCCGCGTCCATGCCCGTGTAGGACGCGACGACTCCGACCGAGCCCACCATGCGCCGATGCAGCACGTGGCGCTTCAGCGTGTCGAGCGTGCCGGCCGCGATCTCGACGCTCGTCTCCGGCACGGCGGTCGGACGTTTGTTGCGGAAGTTGACGATGCCGTGATTGTTCAGCGGCCCGTGCACGATCTGTCCCGACGCCTTCAGAACGTCGACGGACTCGAGCCGTTCCATCGGCGGCGTGTAATGCGCGCTCGAATCGAGGTACGTCGACGCGTTGATCGGCGTGCCGTCCTCCAGCAGCAGCGTCTTGCGCGAGCGGCGCGGCGGCGCGCCGCGAATGCCGATGCCGCTTCGGCGTCCCGCCGCGTCGTCGTCGATCGAACGCACGCCCGGAACGAAGCCGAGCGCATCGTGCATCGAATAAGGCCGAAGCGATCTCAGTTGCTCGTCCGTGAGGCGCGCCGCGGCGCCCGGCGCTCGCGCGATATCGTCGGGCATGACCTCGCGCACGACGATCGTGGGCAGCTCGTCGCCGCTCTCGGCGGCGGCGTGAGGGGCGTGGGCCGCCGCGATCGCGGCGGCAAGCGGAAACAGGAAACGCTCGCTTCTCATCGAGAATCTTCCATCGTGAAGTTGCGAAACGCGCGGCGCCGCGTGGGCAACGCGCGACGCATCGATGAGAAACGCATTCCCCTCGAAAAGAAATCGGCCGACGAGCGAACGGGAGTCGTTCCCGCGCGAGATCGGGAAGAGTTCCCGATGCCGACGCGCGAAGCGTCGGTATCGAAACCTATTGCAAGCCCGCGAAGTATTCGTGAGGGATAGTGGAAGAGAAAGGGAACGCGGGGCGCCGTCCTTGGCACCCCGCGCCGGGGGAGCGCTGGAGAGCGTCAGAAGATCTCCGAGCCGTAGAACTCGCCGAGCAGCTCTTGCTCGCTCGGCCGATCCTCGGGGATCACGCGGCTGACCCAAGTCGTGTTCATGTAGTGTTTCACGCTCAGGTTCTCGCTCGTGATGTTGCCGCCCCACGTGCCGCAGCCGAGGCTCGCGGTCTGCGGCATGCCGTTGTCGAACGAGCCGGCGTTACCGCGCACGTTCGGCTGGTTGACCATGATCCGGCTGACGGGCGCGGTCATCGCCAGCTTGTGGATGTGCTCGTCGTTGTGCGACGCGATGCCGACGGAGTGTCCCTTGCCGCCGATATCGAGAATGCGCGCAACCATATCGAGCGCGTTGTCGAAGCCGCCGCTGTACTTGTAGATCGCGAGCACCGGCGACAGCTTCTCGCTGCAGAAGCGATGCTCCTTACCGATCTCCTCTTGCTTGACGATGATGAACGTCTTGCCTTCGGGGAGCTCGAAGCCCGCCTTCCGTGCGATGACGTTCGCGGCGCGCGCGATCGTGTCGATCGTCCGTCGGCCTTCGGCGTCCCACATGACCGCCTCGAGCTTCGCCTTCTCCTCGTCGCTCGCGAGGTAACCGCCCTCTTTCTGCAGCGCGTCGAGAAACGCGTCGTACACGCTCGCCTCGACGATCAGATTGCCGTCGCACGAGCAGCCGGAGCCGTGGTTCTGCGTCTTGCTGATTCGCGTGTTCCTCGCCGCCTGCGCGATGTCCGCGGTCTCGTCGACGATCACCGTCGCGTTGCCCGCGCCGACGCCGTAGGCCGGCTTGCCGGAGCTGTACGCGGCCTTGACCATCGCGGCGCCGCCCGTCGCGATGGTCAGATCGCAGATCGACATGAGCTCCTGCGCGAGGGGGACGCTCGGCTTCTCGACGCACTGCATCAAGTCCTCCGGCGCGCCGAGCTTCTTCAATACCGCACGCAGGATGCGCGTGATCTCGAGCGCCGTGTTCTTGCTCAACGGATGCGGCGAGAAAATGACCGCGTCACGACACTTCACCGCATTGATGGCCATGTTGACCATCGTGACGAGCGGGTTCGTCACGGGCAGAACGCCCGCGATCACGCCGACCGGCTTCGCGTACTTGACGATGCCTTTCTCGGGGATCTCTTCGATGATGCCGACGCTCTTCGTGCGAAGCGCGTCGCGCAGAATGCCGAGGATCTTCCAGCGGCGCGCGGGCACGCCTTCGGCGCTGCCCATGCCGGTTTCCTCGACCGCCATGCGCGTGAGCCTGCCGAAGGTCTCCTCGTTCGCGGTCGCCCAAGCGATCGCCTGGCAAATGCGATCGACGGTCGCCTGATCGTAGTGCTCGACCGCCGCCATGGCGACGCGTGCTCGCTGCAGTAGGGCTTGCGCGTAGGCTCGCTCTTCGTCCGTAATTGCTCTCGCCATACCTTCTTGCTCGCTTCCGTCGCGCGGACGGACTGAAGCCGGGCAGGCTCGTACGAGCCTCGTCGCCCGGCAGAACTCCCGTGGTTTCAACGAGATACGTTGAGTCCGGGATTGTAAGGCCGCGTCGAGCGGCGCTACATGGCTGCAACTGAATAAATCTTGTGCTCTGTGAGCACTGCGCGGGCGCTACGCTCGCGTGCGCATTTGAACAACGGAGTGTTCACGTCTAGCCAGTGTCTCGGCATCGGGCCGCGCATTGAATAAGGCCGATTGCGAGGTCGGGCGAAACGGCTGGTACACGACGGTCTCGAGGGAAGAGAAATAAAGATGATTGCGAATGTTTCGGCTCGATCCGCGGCGGATGCGGCTTCGCGTCCCACGAAGAGCCGCTATCGAATCCTGGCGCTCATCGCTTTCGCGACGTTCCTCAACTACCTGGACCGCTCGCTGCTCGCGGTCGCGGCCCAGCCGATGTCGCAGGAGCTGAACATCGGTCCTGCGGCGCTCGGCGTGGTTTTCTCCGTGTTCTCGTGGAGCTACGCGCTGTCGCAGATTCCCGGGGGCATGTTCCTCGATCGGTTCGGCACGCGCCTCACGTACTTTCTGTCGGTCACGTTGTGGTCCGTGTTCACCGCATTGCACGCGGCCGCGGCGAATCTGTGGAGCCTGGTCGCGATCAGGCTCGGCCTCGGGACCGCGGAGGCACCGTGCTTCCCCGCGAACAGCCGCGTCCTCGTGACGTGGTTCCCCGCGCGCGAGCGGGCACGCGCGAACAGCGTGTACTCGGTCGGCATGTATTTCGGCATCGCGTTCCTGAGCCCGCTGCTGTTCTGGATCACGGCGACGTTCGGATGGCGAACTTTGTTCGCGCTCGTCGGAGGCTTGGGCGTGGTGTTCGGTCTCGTGTTCTGGTGGCAGTACAGGGAGCCGCAGAACAGCCCTTGGACCAACCAGGCCGAGCTCGACCTGCTGCGCGAGGGCGGGGCGATCGCCGCCGCGAATACCGGCAAGACGTCGTTCAGCTGGCGCGACATCCGCTGGCTCATTCGTCAGCGGCAAGTCTACGGCGCGTCTCTGGGTCAGTTCGCGACGAACTCGACGCTCGTGTTCTTCCTGACGTGGTTCCCGACCTATCTCGCCACCGAGCGGCAGATGGATTGGATCAGCGTCGGCTTCTACGCGGTCATGCCGTTCATTGCGGCGTCGGTCGGCGTGCTGGTCGGCGGGCAGCTGTCGGATCATCTCGTGAAGCGCATGGGCAGCCTGACCTTCGGCCGCAAGCTGCCGATCGTCGGCGGGCTCCTGATGTCGTCGACGATCATCGTCGCCGCGTTCGCGGAGAGCGATCTCCTCGTCGTCACCGTGATGTCGATCGCGTTCTTCGGTCAAGGCATGTCGAATCTCGGCTGGACGCTGATCTCGGACGTCGCGCCGGCGAAGTTCGTCGGCCTTACGGGCGGCATCTTCAATTTCTGCACGAACCTTGCCGGCATCGTGACGCCGATCGTCATCGGCCTCATCGTCGCGGCGACGGGTTCGTTCTTCGGCGGCCTCGCGTTCATCGCGATCGTCGCGCTGATCGGCGCCTTCTCGTACGTGTTCCTGGTGGGTGAGGTGAAGCGTATCGAAGCGCCAGAGCATTCCGTCGAAACGGCATCGGCGTGAGCGATTCTTGTCGGCGCGTGGCGATGCGTTCGCGCGACAGCCGCAATTCCTCCGCGTGCAACGAAAGCGCGAGGTGTTTGTTTGCGCGAAGTAAACGCGCTTCACGCGTCGTTTGTACCTCGGAGTTCGTGTAGTTCTTTCGGAACAAAAGCTTTGTTCATCTACAGCCATATCGCGACGCCGTTCGCGTCGCAACAATCGTGTCATCACCCGTTACTGCATCCGTTAGAGGGGGGGATGTGATGAAGAGGTTGCTTGCTGGGGCCGTTCGAGCTTCGTTGCGTCAAACGCAAGAGCCGCTCGGCACCAAGCTTTGTGTTCTGGCGTCTTCGGTCATGGCCGCGCTCGGCGTCGCGGCCGCGCAAGCTCAAGAAGCTTCGCCGCTCGAGGAGGTCGTCGTTCTCGGCACCGTCACCGGTACGAGCATTCGCGGTGTCGCGCCGGTCGGCTCGCAGACGCTCACTATCTCGCGCGAATCTCTGCTCGAATCGCCGGTGCGCGATACCGCGGAGATCATCACGATCATGCCGCAGGGCTCGCAGATCGGCTCCGGCGTGGCGAGCGCGGACGGCGGTAACGACGCCGGTAACTCGGGCATCAACCTTCGCGGTCTCGGCACGAACGCGTCGCTGATGCTCCTCGACGGCCACCGCATGGTCGGCCAGGGCGTCTCGGACATCGCCGCGGACCCGAGCATGATCCCGTTCGCCGCGATCGAGACCGTCGAGGTCGTGCTCGACGGTGCCTCGGCCGTGTACGGTTCCGACGCGGTCGCGGGCGTCGTCAACTTCATCATGCGCGACAACTTCGAAGGCGTCGACGTTCAGCTCAGCGGCCTGAGCGGTCCCTACGAGAGCAGGAAGGTCGAGGTCGTCGCGGGCCACAACTTCGAGAAGCTGAACATCATGGTCGGCTTCAGCTTCGAGGATCAGGGCTCGATGATGCGCAACGAGCGCCCCTATCTGAAGCAGGACCTGCGCCCGTACGGCGGTAACGACAATCGCATCGGCACGAACCCGACGCCGGGTCGCCTGCCCGTGATCATCGCTTCCGGCCGCTACTACACGGTGCCGGAAAACTGGGTCGGCGTGACCGATCCGGAGACGGGACTGAAGCGCCCGACGCTCGAGGAAATTCAGGCGACCGAGCTCCAGGTCGCGGATACCGCGGACTACTCGCACTACATCGGCGAGCTGCAGCGCAGGGGCGTGTTCGCGCGCGTCAGCTACGACATCAGCGATCGCCTCGAGCTGACCTATACCGGAATGTTCAGCCAGCGCGAGGCGCTGACGCAGCAGTTCGGCGGCCTGACCGTGAATATCACGCCGGACAGCCCGTATTACATTCCGGGCATTCACCCGACCAACCCGACCGGCGGCACGTACCAGGTTCGCACGAATACCTGGGAACGCGACTTCGGGTGGTATGGTCGTCCGTACTCCTCGACGCAGAACCAGTACATCGATCTGCGTTGGGATATCGGCGAGTGGCAGATGAACAGCTCGCTGTTCTACGGAAAGACGCAGGGGCTCGACATCAATCGGCCCGAAGCGAACAACGCCGCGCTGGTTCGTGACCCGGCCGGTACGCCCGAGGGCTATCTGAACTACGCCGAGTACGGCAACAACCCCGAGTGGTTCAACCCGTACCTCGTCGAGCCGCAGCCGGGCATGGGCGATCATCTGATCGGCATGACGTACCGCCGCGGCGACCAGGACGCGACGGGCATCAACGTTCGCTTCGAAGGTCCGGTAGCGAATCTGCCCGCGGGCGAGATGCGTATGTCCGCCGGCGCCGAGTACATGGACCACAACCACTGGCTCGGCCTCGATCAGACCGTTCGCTACTACGACAAGCGGCTCTACTGGCTGCGCGACACGAGCATCGACCGGCAGGTCAATTCGGTGTTCCTCGAGACCTACGTGCCGATCCTCGCGGACAAGCCGATCGTGCAGCGCCTCGCGTTGAGCGCCGCGGTTCGGCGCGACGACTACTCCGACTTCGGCACGACGACGAATCCGAAGTTCGGCCTGACGTGGGACGTCAACGACGCCCTCAGTGTTCGGGCGAGCTATGCGGAGGCCTTCCGCGCTCCGACGCTGACGCAGATCAATCCGGGCGTGAACAGCACGCTGACGCGCCAGAGGATCAACGTCGCGCCGGGTCTCGACATCCCGATCACCGATCCGGAGGCCGGTCAGTCCGAAGTCTTCACGCGAGGCGGCCGCACGCCGACGCTCGGCCCCGAGACCGCGGAGCTATGGTCGATCGGTATCGACATCCAGCCGCTCGCGCTCGATGGCTTGAAGATCGGGTTCACGTACTACGAGATCGACTACACGGACCGCATCGAGCCCCTGCCGAACTGGCAGACCGCGTTGAGCTCGGCGGAGAATCGCCGGATCTACGCGCCGTACATCCATCCGTACACGCAGCCGGCGAACTGCGTCGACGGCGACTTGTCGACGTACAACCCGATCCTGACGCAGTGGCTCAACATGGACGGCACGCGTTTCGCGGGCGGCCCGGGTGACTGTCAGACGGTCGCGGTCATCGACGTCGGCGACCAGAACGTCGGCTCGGTCTCGCAGCGGGGCTACGACTTCCAGGCCAGCTACCGCTGGAACACGGACGTCGGCACCTGGCAGGTCAGCACGAACGTCGCGAAGATCCTCGATCTGAAGCGTACGCTGATCCACGGCGGCGAGTGGTTCGACGTTCTCGACCGGATCGGTTGGCAGACCTCGCTGCGCGCGACCGCTCGCCTGAGCTGGCTGCACAACAACTGGAACGCGGCGCTGACGGCGCGGCACGAGGGCAGCTACTGGAACGATCAGACGCCGCGCGTCAACGGCGTCCAGCTGCCGCACCACGAGGTGCCGTCGTGGACGACGTACGACCTCGTCGTGGCCTACCGTGCGCCCGAGGACGGCGCGTGGTGGTCCGGCGTGACGGCGAGCCTCGGCGTCCAGAACCTCTTCGACAAGGATCCTCCGATCGTCCTGAACGGCACGAACGCGATCGACACGAACGTTCACAACCCGTTCGGCCGGATGTATCGGTTCGAGCTTGGGAAGAAGTTCTAAGGTCTGCCGTCGCCAAGACCCGAAACCCAGCAAAGGCGGCCGGCGCTTCGATCGAGAAGCGCCGGCCGCTCGGCGCTAAAGACAACGGGTCGAGCCCGGCGGAGGTCGAGCAGAACCTCGTTCACCAGGAGCTGCCGAGTGGCGATTCGCTCGCGTAACGACGCTTTTTCGAGAGGCCGCGCGCCGCGATGGTTGGCCGGCGTCGCGATGGGCGCGCTGCTCGTCCAGATTCCCGCCGCGTTCGCCGATGACGACTGGTCGTTCGAAGGGGAAAGCACGCGCCTCGAGGATCTCGGCCCGGAGCAGTTCAATGCGCTGGGCGAATACACGACCGGCATCGTCTGCACCCAGTGCCACGGGTGGACCGAGATCGTCGATCGGCCTCGGCAGACGCCCGAGCAGTGGGACTACATCGTCTCGAGCATGATCGCACGCGGCGCCGAGGCGAGCCCGGAGCAGGTCGATCTCGTGCGCCGTTGGTTGAAGTGGGTGTGGGGAGTCGTCTCGGTCAATAGCGCGACGGCCGAGGATATCGCCGCCGTCACGGGGCTGCCGATCGAGCAGGCCGAGGCGATCGTGGCTTACCGCGAGGAGAAAGGGCCGTTCTCGGACTTCGAGAGTCTGAAGCAGGTCCCGGGGGTAGATGCTTCCATTCTCGATTCGCGCGTCGACGCCTTCATGTTCCACTGAGCGATTCCGCGCCGGGCGTTCTCTGCCGAAATGAGCGAGGCGGAGGCGGGAAGATCGGCATGAGCGCACTGGCGTTTCGCACCTCGTCCAGCCGGCCGAGAGCACTTCCGTCGGTTCTCTACTTCGTCTCCGGCGCAACCGGCCTCGCTTATCAAGTGCTGTGGGTGCGCGAGCTGAAGCTCGTATTCGGCGCGTCCACGTTCGCCGTCTCTACCGTTCTCGCGGCCTTCATGGGCGGACTCGCGCTCGGCGGATTCGCCGTCGCGCGCTTCGCCGATCGCTTGCCGCGCCCGTTGCGGACGTACGGGCTGCTCGAGATCGGCGTCGGCGCTTACGCGTTGCTGTTTCCGCTGCTCGTGACGTCGGTCACGCCGATCTATCTAGCGGTGTGGCGCGCGCTCGAGCCGGGCCCCGTGATCTTCGGGCTGGTGCAGTTCGCGCTCGTCGGCTCGATCCTGCTGCTGCCGACCGCGGCGATGGGCGCGACGCTGCCGCTGCTCGCGCGCGCGACGATCCGCGAGCTCGGCAGGGCAGGCGACCGCATCGGGACGCTCTACGCCGTCAACACGTTCGGCGCGGTCGCGGGCGCCGCGCTGTGCGCTTTCGTGCTGTTGCCGCAGCTCGGACGCGATCGGACGACCCTCGTCGCGGCCGCCGCGAATGTCGTGATCGGCTTCGCCGCGCTCGCGCTCGACGCGGGCCGCGGCCCGCGTGCTGTGATGCCTGCGTCGCGGGCAGGGGCGGACCAGCGGAACGACAACCCGTTGCTCGCGCCCGTTGTATGGGCCGTCGCGATCGCGGGCTTTTCGGTGCTCGTTTGCGAGGTCGCGTGGACGCGCCTGCTCGGGCTGATGCTCGGCGGGTCGACGTACAGCTTCTCGCTGATGCTGATCGTGTTTCTCGCGGGCATCGCCGCCGGCGGCAAGCTCGGCGGAAAGATCGCGGACCGTCTGTTCCGCGCCTTCGGACGAAGCGCTGTGCTTGCCGCGGTCGCCGTCGTGCAGGTCGCGATCGCACTCCTTTCTTACGGTGCGATGTACCTCTATCCGGAGCTGCCGTTCTGGTACGTCGCGCTGTTCGATCTCGTCGGGGCGGAAACGAGCCCCGAAGGGCGGTGGGCGGTGATGCTGCTGCTCTCGGCGTTCGTCATGGCGCCGCCGGCCGTGCTGATGGGCATGCATCTTCCGATCGCGATCCGTGCGCTCGTCGAGCGAGAGGACGCTCTCGGACGGCCCGTCGGCTTGCTCTACGGCGCGAGCACGCTCGGCGGCGTGCTCGGAGCATTCGTCGCCGGATTCGTGCTGCTGCCGGGGATCGGCTTGCAGGGCACGGTGCTCGCCGCCGCGGCCGGCGAGATCGTCGCGGCGACGATCCTGATGCTCGCCGCGTTCCGAGGAACGCCGCGCCGCTGGCTGACCGCAAGTTCGATCGCGTCGCTCGGCCTCGCCGTCGGCGTTCTCTTCGCGGTGCTGCGCCCGTCGTGGAACCCGATGCTGATGACGGCCGGCCTGTATCAGTACGTCACGCTGCTCGACGACCGCAGCCGCGAAGGGATCGTGCGATACAGCGTCGACCTGTACGAGCT
>PKRJ01000042.1 GCA_017577365.1 Gammaproteobacteria bacterium
AACCGGCCCGGAAAGGATGCCGGTAGTTCCCTTGCCCCGCTTCAATGAGGCCGCAGGAATTCAGCTGCGGAAACCCCATGGCAGGTGCCCGAGATCACGTCACCTTCTCGCGCTTCAATGAGGCCGCAGCAATTCAGCTGCGGAAACCTCAGCTCGTCGCGGACATATTCGGCGTGCCACCTGAGCTTCAATGAGGCCGCAGCAATTCAGCTGCGGAAACAGACCGCTCGTAAGCCTCCGTCGGTCAAGGCCGCTGGCGTGGACGCGCGAGCGCTGGCCGCGAACCGCCAAGAGAAGGGCAGCACGAGCGTAATCTGAGATGGCCCGCGAAGAAGATTTTTCCTATTTTTCAAAGAGCTACTTTCTTGCGAGCGCTCCCCAGGTTTCAGGGCAGCGCCCGACCGCTCGCGTTTGAGCGGCAAGCGAGAATTAAACAATAACAGGTTCACGCTGGACCGGCTCGAAGGTGGCTTTGCCGAGACTGACGACCCGAGGCTTGACCCTCTCGGGCGTGCCAAGGTCCATGATGAGCACATGATCTTCATCGTGATGGATTAGCTGGTCAAGGGTCGCGATCATCTCGGCGTGGCGTTTCGGAGTCAGTCGGCACTGGAAGACGGAAAGCTGAAGCCACTCACCGTATCCGTTCATCAAGCCGTAAACGGCACGCCAACGTTTGGGATCACTAATGTCGTAGGTAACGATGAACAAGTGCTCGTCCATGGCTATTTCGTCGTGAAGCTGGGGAAGACGTCGATCTCGCCAAGCAGATATCGGCCGAGAAGTCTCGACTGCAATTCAAGCAGGCGCCGGTAACTTACCTTGTAGCCGAAAACCGGATGGGTGACTTCTTGGCTCATACGTCTTTCGAACGTTGCAATGAATCGTTTTCTTCCGCTTTCGGTCAACGCTGCCGCTTGTGGTGTAATGACAAAGTCGCTTCGATGGATCTCTCCATTGTTGATGGCCATGATCACGCTCGAGTCCGCAATCAATGGTCTGAAAGGTTCCATCATGTCGAGGGCAAGAGAAGGTTTGCCGTACCGCAACTGGTGGTAAAAACCGCGGTACGGGTCGAAGCCGACCGCGCTGAGCGTGACAGTCCAGCTGCGGAGCAGTAGCGCATAGGCGAATGAGAGCAGAGCGTTAACAGGATCGGTAGGAGGTTGGCGGTTGCGTGTCGTGAAGTCGAAAGCTAATGCCGCATCTTCGGAGTCGCGCTTGAGGACGTTCGAGAACGCGCCGAAATACCGTGCGGCAGCCGCTCCTTCTATACCAAGCAGCTCTTGGAGGCTCGAGGCCTTTCGAGCTGCGTCGGCGTCGCGCTTCAGATCTTGCACGAGTTCGGCGGGTTGCTCGTCTCCTCGCCAATTGCGCCGTAGGAGGGTGCGGGCATTCAGTATCTTCGCCTGAACTAGACTCCGCGCAATCCTTAGGCACTGGTGCTCGTCGAAGCTTGCCTTGTACTGCGCGGTACGAAGTTCGACGTTCTTGTGGCCGACGCCGATTGTGTGACCGAGAAACCAGCCGCCGTAGGAGTGCCAGGTGACGGGGATCTCGCGACGCATCAATTCGTGCAGGCATGGCGTCGTGATGTAGACGTTGCCCATCGTGACGACTTGGGAAACGTCGATCAATCTTGCGGTAGCGGCGGGTTCGTCGTCGACGCTGATCTCGAGTGTCTCTCCCTTCTTCGTAACCTTGGCTTTGTTGGCTTGAATGTAAAGGGGGAGCGCACTGTCACGGCCAACGGCCAAAGGCCGCGCCGTGGTCTCGCCGCGGCGGAGGAAGTTGACTTCGTCCGGCAAGCATATGCCGACGAGAGAGCAACGGGGGCATTTCGGGCTGTCTTCTAACGGCGGAGGTATCTGGCCGCTGTTCGCTATGAACCTCAAGCTGTGGACCGCTCTGAGAGTCTGCTCGCGCAATTCCTCATCGAAAACGACCTTGACTCTTTCTTTGGAGCCGGCGAAATACAGGATCCCTTCGGTGCACTCGTATCCATGCTCCTGGAGAAGCAGGCCCTGTGCGCAAATCTGCACGCGCTCCGGATCGTAGGCACCCTTTTGGACGTGAGGACGTTTGCCTTTCTTGTAGTCGACCGGAGTGACGACGTTACCGTCGGCCTCGACTAGATCGATCTTTGCTGTCAGTCCGAGCCGAGTCGACGATAAGGCGACCGATCGTGCGTGAACTTTTTCGCCGCATTCCTGTTCGTTCTCTGGGTCTGGTAGACGACCGCTCTGTTTGTCCACCCGGCGGTGCGTGCGCTTTCCATCTACCGTGTCCACGGAGTCGGCCCATTCACCTTGTACCCATTCGAGGTATGCAAGGCGCGGGCAATACACGTACTCGTTGACCATCCGTACGGGTAGGAGCGGTGTGTCGCCCGAGTGTTCCGGGAAGGGTAGTAGCAGCTCCGGCTGACGTGGAGTGTGCATTGCAGATGCAAAAATAGCGAAACCGAGACGACCGAGAGGATAAGAGGGGCGTGTTTGACTCAACGTGATCTGGGCCACAGTCCGCGAGATTCAGGCCCGGAAAGTGAATATGAGGGCGCCGGGAAAGAGCTAGACCGACGGCATTCGATGTGACGGCGTTCTCGATCGCGGGGGCGTAAGCGCGCGCTTTCTGGATATTCACCCGCGGGGGACGAAGCTCGCGAGTCGATGTGACGCTGGGCAATGGAGTCGAGCGACGGGGTGCACGGGGCACGCGACGTGACAACGCCGACCACGGGAAGAGCGTTGGCGCGAAAGCGAGCGCTTGGTGGTCTCACGGGCGCTCTTGGCATCGACGGTCGGCAACGCCCGCGCGGGCGGGCCGGGCATGCTACTATCGCGCCCCCAACGCCGTAGACTCAGCTCCAAGGAACAGAGGCCAACGATGGAACCCGGACAAATCGGCGCCCGCATAGAGGATCTCAAGGAACGGGCGGACGCGCTCAGGAGGTATCTTTGACTACCGCGAGAAGCGCGAGCGGCTCGAGGAGGTCAATCGCGAGCTCGAGGACCCGAACGTCTGGTCGAACCCCGAGCGGGCCCAGGCGCTAGGCCGCGAGCGGGCTTCCCTCGAGAGCGTCGTCCTGACGCTCGAGAAGATCGATTCCGCGCTGCGCGACGCGGCCGAGCTGTACGAGCTTGCCCGAGAGGAGGGCGACGAGGCGGCGCTCGCCGACATCGCCGAGGAGGTCAAGCGCGCCGAGCAGGAGGTCGAGCGGCTCGAGTTCCGCCGGATGTTCTCGAACGAGATGGATTCGCGGAACGCCTACCTCGACATCCAGGCGGGCTCCGGCGGCACCGAGGCGCAGGACTGGGCGGAGATGCTGCTCCGCATGTATCTCCGCTGGGCCGAGTCGCGGGGCTTCGAGACGGAGATCCTCGAGGTCTCCCCCGGCGAGGTGGCGGGCATCAAGAGCGCCACGGTCCACGTGCGGGGCGACTATGCGTACGGCTGGCTCCGCACCGAGACCGGCGTGCACCGTCTCGTGCGCAAATCGCCGTTCGATTCGGGGCACCGGCGGCATACGTCGTTCGCGGCGGTTTTCGTCTCGCCCGAGATCGACGACGATATCAACATCGAGATCAACCCCGCCGATCTGCGCATCGACGTTTACAGGGCAAGCGGCGCCGGCGGGCAGCACGTCAACCGGACGGAGTCGGCGGTGCGTATCACGCACTTGCCGACCGGCATCGTCGTGCAGTGCCAGAACGACCGATCGCAGCACAAGAACAAGGCGACGGCGATGAAGCAGCTGCGCGCGAAGCTGTACGAGCTCGAGCAGCAGAAGCGGCGCGAGCAGGCCCAGGCGCTCGAGGAGACGAAGGCGGATATCGGCTGGGGCAACCAGATCCGCTCTTACGTCCTCGATCAGTCGCGCGTGAAGGATCTGCGCACGGGCTATGAGAGCGGCCAGCCGTCGGCGGTGCTCGACGGCGATCTCGATCCCTTTATCCGTGAGAGCTTGAAGCAGGGGTTATAAGAACGACTCGAGGAGTGGCGACGCCCAATGACCGATTCAAGTCACGCTGACGAGAACCGCCTGATCGCCGAGCGGCGGGCGAAGCTCGCGCGGTTGCGCGAGCGCGGCAACGCGTTCCCGAATCAATGGCGGCGGACCGCGCTCGCCGGGCAGATCGTTGCGGCGTACGGTGAGCATTCCGCGGAGACGCTCGAGCGCGAGAACGTCACGGTCAGCGTCGCCGGCAGGATGCTCGCGAAGCGGGTCATGGGGCGCGCGAGCTTCGCGAAGATCCAGGATCGCTCGGGGCAGATCCAGCTCTTCATTCAGCGCGACGTGCTCGGCGAGGCGCTCTACGACGAGTTCAAGAAGTGGGATCTCGGCGACATCCTCGGCGCGCGCGGTAAGGTCATGAAGACCAAGACCGGCGAGGTGTCGGTGGCCGTCGAGGAGCTCGAGCTGCTCGTGAAGTCGCTGCGCCCGCTGCCGGAGAAGTGGCACGGGCTCACGGACCCCGAGATCCGGCATCGCCAGCGCTACGTGGATCTGATCGTCAACGAGCACTCGCGCGAAGTCTTCATGAAGCGCACGCGCATCGTGCAGACGATCCGGCGTTTCCTCGACGCGCTCGACTTCCTCGAGGTCGAGACGCCGATGATGCACCCGCTGCCCGGCGGCGCCGCCGCGCGGCCGTTCGAGACGCATCACCGGGCGCTCGACATGACGCTTTATCTCCGCATCGCGCCGGAGCTCTATCTGAAGCGCTTGCTCGTCGGCGGTTTCGAGCGGGTCTACGAGATCGGTCGGGCCTTTCGCAACGAAGGGCTGTCAACGAAGCACAACCCCGAGTTCACGATGCTCGAGCTCTATCAGGCGTACGCGGATTACCGCGACATCATGGCGCTCACCGAGACGCTCGTGCGCGAGACGGCGCGATCGGTGCTCGGCACGACCGAGATCGAGTATCAAGGGGAGCGCTTCGATCTCGGGGAACCGTTCGAGCACGTCACGCTCGAGAACGCGTTGCTCGACTTGAGCGGCCTCGGTGCGCCGGACCGCGAGCCGCGCCTGACGCGCGAGAATCTCCGCGACCGCGCGACGCTCGCCGCGCTTTGCAACAGGCTCGGCATCGAGGTGCAGCCGGATCACGGACCCGGCAAGCTGCAGCTCGAGCTCTTCGAGAAGACCGTCGAGTCGAAGCTGCGCGGACCGATCTTCGTGACGCAGTATCCCGCCGAGGTCTCGCCGCTCGCGCGGCGCACCGACGGCGATCCGTTCCTGACCGACCGCTTCGAGCTGATGATCGCCGGCCGCGAGATCGCAAACGGATTCTCCGAGCTCAACGATCCGGAAGACCAGGCCGAGCGCTTCCGCGCGCAGGCCGAGGCGAAGGCGCGCGGCGACGAGGAGGCGATGGTCTACGATGCGGACTACATCCGGGCGCTGGAGTACGGTATGCCGCCGGCCGGCGGCCTCGGCATCGGCATCGATCGGCTCGTGATGCTCTTGACGGACTGCGCGTCGATTCGCGACGTGTTGCTGTTCCCGCAGCTCAAGCCCGAAAGCTGAGTCCGGCGCGCATGGCCGGCGTGCGTCCGGCGCGCGCCGTTCACAACGAGGACGCTTCGTGACCGCGGATTCCGCGTCGACAACGGCCGAGGAGGCCGAGAAGCGCACGCGCGACGGGCTCGTCTCCGGGCTCATCGCTTACGTGCTCTGGGGCTTCCTGCCGATCTACTTCAAGATCATCGAGGCGGTGCCGCCGCTCGAGGTGCTCGCGCACCGCATCGTCTGGGCGGTACCGTTCGGGCTGCCGATCATCCTCGTGCGACGGCAATGGCCGGACGTGAAGCAGGCGATCGCCGATCGCCGCAAGCTCGGCTTTCTCACGCTCTCGGCGCTCCTGATCGCCGTCAACTGGCTCGTCTATATCTGGGCCGTGCAGCACGAGCTGATCTTCGAGGCGAGCTTGGGCTACTACATCAACCCGCTGATGTACGTGCTCGTCGGCGTCGTGTTCTTCCGCGAGCGGTTGCGGCGCGCGCAGAGCGCGGCCGTGCTGCTCGCGGCCGCCGGCGTTCTCGTGCTGACGATCCAGGGCGGCCACTTCCCGGCTGTCGCGCTGACGCTCGCGACGTCGTTCACGATCTACGGCGTGATCCGCAGCCGCGTCGCGGTCGGCGGCATGCCGGGGCTTTTCATCGAGACGCTCGTGCTGTTTCCGGTCGCGGCCGTGTACCTCGCGAGTCTTTCGTTCGACGGTGCGGCGGCGTTCGGCACCGATGACCTCGCGTTGTCCGGCATATTGATGCTCGCGGGACCGTTCACCGTCGTGCCCCTGCTGTGCTTCGCCCTCGCGGCGAGGCGCCTGCGTCTTTCGACGATCGGGATCATGCAGTTCATCGCGCCGACGCTGCAGTTCTGCGTCGGCCTCGCGTACGGCGAGACGCTCACGGTCGCGCATATCGTGTGCTTCACGCTGATCTGGACGGCGGTCGCAATCTTCAGCGGCGATGCGTGGCGCGCGTCTCGGACGAGCACGCTGAGCGGCGCGAGCTTGCGGCCCGAGCGACGGTAAGCGACGCCGACGGGCTTCGGAAGCTTCGTGGCGGCAGCCGGATTGACGAGGCCCCGCCGACGCTCATTCGAATTCGTACGGCAGCGGCGCGCGCTCGACGCGCGCTCCGCCGACCGCACCGAGGAAGAGCGGCCCGTCGGCCGCGTCGACGCGCACGACGGCGAGCAGCTCGACGCCGCCTTCCGGGTCCCGCGCGCTGCGCACGACTTCGCCGATCGTCTCGCCTTGCTCGTCGACCAACGGCGTATCGGGCTCGGGAGCGCGCCCGGCGTCCGCGCCGACGTAGCGGCAGATCCGACGCTTCACGGATCCCAGATGATGCGCGCGTGCAATGACCTCCTGGCCGGGATAGCAGCCCTTCGTGAACGAGACCCCGTCGAGCCGATCGAGGTTCAGCATCTGCGGGATGTAGCGCTCGGGCAGCGTCGCGACGCGCGGCAGGCCGAGCCGAATCTCCGCGAGGTCGATCGCCTCGGGCGAGGCCGGTTCGAAGGCCGCACCGAAAGCGTCGAGCGCGGCGACCGGTCCGATCAAGCGCACCAGCGTGGGGCCGGTCCTGAGCGTAAGCAGCTCCCCAGCGCGTCTCGCGTCGCCGATCTCGGCGCCGACATCGATCCCGATCGCGTCGAAGCCCGCGTCACCCACGAGCGCGCCGACCGCGAGGCGCTCGTCGATCGCAAGCTCGACGCGGCTGCGCAGCACGAAGAGGCGGAGCTTCGCGAGCACGCTCTCGAGACCGTCGCGCTCGGCGACGAGCAGGAAACGGTCCGCGCTGCGGGCGACGTCGAAGAGGGCACGCACACGGCCCTTCGCGTCGCTCCACGCGGCCCGAGCGAAGCGGCTTTCGTCGGCGGGCGGATTCTGCGTGAGCTGCCGGCGAAGGAAGTCGGCGGCGTCGTCACCGCTGACGGCGACACAGGCGAGGGACGGAACCCTCGCGTACAGAGTGCGAGCGGCTGGGGTCATCTCGAGTCGAACGCACCGGTCCAATGTGCTACGTCGCCAGCGCCCGGGACGACGTGCGCGGCGACGGGGTTTCTGGCACACTCTAGCGATGCTTCGCGGAACCGAACAAGAGCCCGTCGAGCCGCAACCCGCCGCTCGAGAAGACGAGCCCCAGGCTGTCGAGAAGGCCAAGACCGTTCCGCGAGAGATCGGCGGACCGTCAGGGCCGGAGCCGACGCGTTACGGGGATTGGGAGCGCGCCGGCCGCTGCGTCGACTTCTGATCGTCGTGAAGCCCGAGAGCACCGGTCCTGCCCTCCGAGGGGCCGAAAGCGGCCCGGTTTCACGCTGACTGATGGGAGAAGCGGAGATGCACGAGGCGGATCGGCCCTTGTCGCCGCATTTGTCGGTGTACGGCTGGCGGATCACGAACACCCTCTCGATTCTTCACCGCGCCACCGGGCTCGTGCTGACGCTGACGGCGATCGGCCTCGCGTGGTGGCTGCTGGCCGTCGCGAGCGGCGGCGAGCGCTACGAGGACGCGGCGGCGCTCCTCCGCAGCGGTTGGATGAAGTTGCCGCTGACCGCGGCCGCCTTCTGCTTCTTCTATCACCTCGCGAACGGCATTCGCCACATCGTCTGGGATTTCGGTTTCGGTTTCGATAGACGGCAGATCCGCTTGAGCGGCTGGACCGTCGTCGTGTTCGCCGTCGCGGCCACCGTGATCTACGCATCGATCGCGATCATCTGAGGGAAGGGCCTTGAGTCTCGTTACGCCGTTGAATCGGGTTCTGGGGCTCGGCTCCGCCAAGGGCGGGGTCGAGCATTGGTGGGTGCAGCGGGTTACCGCCGCGGCACTCGTGCTTCTCGGGCTGTGGTTCGCGTGCTCGATCGCTTCGCTCGACGATTTCGCCCATGCGACGGTCGTCGAGTGGATCCGCGAGCCCGCGACGAGCGTGCTGCTGATCCTCACCGCGCTCACGGCGAGCTATCACTCGTACCTCGGCGTGCAGGTCGTGCTCGAAGACTACGTGCACGAGCCGGGCACGAAGGTCGTGCTGCTCGCGTTGTCGACGTTCGTTCACGTCGCGATCGCGATCGCGAGCGTGTTTGCCGTCCTCCGTATCGCGTTGGCGGTCGCGCCATGAGCCGGGAGTACGAGTTCATCGACCACACGTACGATGTGGTCGTCGTCGGCGCGGGCGGTGCCGGCCTTCGCGCGACGCTCGGTCTCGCCGAGCGGGGCTTGAAGACCGCGTCGCTCAGCAAGGTTTTCCCGACGCGCAGCCACACCGTCGCGGCGCAGGGCGGCATCAGCGCGGCGCTCGGCAACATGGGCGAGGACGACTGGCGCTGGCACATGTACGACACCGTGAAGGGGTCGGACTGGCTGGGCGACCAGGACGCGATCGAGTACATGTGCCGCGAGGCGCCGGCGTCCGTGATCGAGCTCGAGCATTACGGCGTGCCGTTCTCGCGGACCGAGGAGGGGCGCATCTACCAGCGCCCGTTCGGCGGCATGACGACGCAT
The DNA here is from genome assembly GCA_017577365.1 of Gammaproteobacteria bacterium. Classification (GTDB taxonomy): domain Bacteria; phylum Pseudomonadota; class Gammaproteobacteria; order Steroidobacterales; family Rariloculaceae; genus ZC4RG20. The sequence goes on from PKRJ01000042.1 coordinate 9,015, forward strand.
TTCGGCGAGGGGCCGCCGGCGCAGCGCACGTGCGCGGCCGCGGACCGCACGGGCCACGCGATGCTGCATACGCTCTATCAGCAGTCGCTGAAGCACCGCGCCGAGTTCTTCATCGAGTTCTTCGCGATCGACCTGATCATGGAGGACGGCGTTTGCCGCGGCGTCGTCGCGCTCGAGATGGCGACGGGGCGGCTGCACCGTTTCCGCGCGAGCGCCGTGATCCTCGCGACCGGCGGCTACGGGCGCGCGTACTTCTCGTGCACGTCCGCGCACATCTGCACGGGCGACGGCAACGCGATGGTGCTGCGCGCCGGGCTGCCGCTGCAGGACCTCGAGTTCGTGCAGTTCCACCCGACCGGCATCTACGGCGCGGGCATGCTGATCACCGAAGGCGCGCGCGGCGAGGGCGGCTACCTCACGAACTCCGAGGGCGAGCGCTTCATGGAGCGCTACGCGCCGAACGCGAAAGACCTCGCGTCGCGCGACGTCGTCAGCCGCTCGATCACGATAGAGATCCGCGAGGGCCGCGGCGTCGGCAAGCACAAGGATCACGTCCACCTGCATCTCGAGCATCTCGGGCGTGACGTGATCGAGGAGCGCCTGCCGGGCATCGCGGAGACGGCGCGGATCTTCGCCGGCGTCGACGTCACGAAAGAGCCGATCCCGGTGCTGCCGACCGTGCACTACAACATGGGCGGCATCCCGACGAACTACCACGGCGAGGTGATCGCGAAGAACGAGCGCGGCGAGGAGCACGTCGTGCCCGGGCTGTTCGCCGTCGGCGAGGCGGCGTGCGTTTCCGTGCACGGCGCGAACCGGCTCGGCTCGAACTCGCTGATCGACCTCATCGTGTTCGGCCGCGCGGCCGCGTACCGCTGCGCCGATCTGATTCGCCCGGGGCAGCGGCAGCCGCCGCTCCGGCGCGAGGCCGGCGAGGAGGCCGTTGCGCGGCTCGACAAGCTGCGCAACGCGAAGGGGAGCCTCCCCACCGCGAAGATTCGCCTGAACATGCAGCGCGTGATGCAGGACCATGCGGCGGTGTTCCGCACCGGCGAATCGCTGCAGGAGGGCATCGACAAGCTCGAGCAGGTGTTCGCGTCGTTCGCCGACGTCGGCGTGACGGACCGGTCGCTCGTCTGGAACACGGATCTCGTCGAGACGATGGAGCTCGAGAACCTGCTGCTCCAGGCGATGGGCACGATCAAGTCCGCGCTGAACCGCACGGAGAGCCGCGGCGCCCACGCGCGCGAGGATTACCCCGAGCGCGACGACGCGAACTGGCTCAAGCATACCCTCGTATGGGTGAACTCGGACGGCAGCGTTCGCTTCGACTATCGCCCGGTGCAGATGCAGACGCGCGAAGTCGACCCGATTCCGCCGAAAGCAAGAACGTATTGAGCTCGGCGCGAGCCGGCGGCGCATGATGGAGCAAGGCTGACATGGCGAAGTTTCGACTTCCGCGCAATTCGCAGATCAAACCCGGCAAGGATCACGGCGGACCGGAAGGCCCGAGCGTGCGCACGTTCGAGATCTATCGGTACGATCCGGCCTCGGGCGAGAACCCGCGCGTCGACAAGTATCGCGTCGACATGAACGACTGCGGGCCGATGGTTCTCGACGCGCTGATCAAGATCAAGAACGAGATCGATCCGACGCTGACGTTCCGCCGCTCGTGCCGCGAGGGCATCTGCGGCTCGTGCGCGATGAACATCGACGGCGCGAACGGGCTCGCGTGCCTGAAGCCGGTGAGCGAGATCAAGAGCGCGACGGTCAAGATCTATCCGCTGCCGCACATGCCGGTGGTCAAGGATCTCGTGCCCGACCTCACGCAGTTCTATGCGCAGTACGCGTCGATCGAGCCGTGGCTGAAGACGAAAACTCCGCCGCCGCCCGATCGCGAGCGTCTGCAGTCGAAGGAAGACCAGGAGCGGATCAACACGCCGTCCGCGTGCATCCTGTGCGCGTGCTGCTCGTCGGCGTGCCCGAGCTACTGGTGGAACCAGGACCGCTATCTCGGCCCCGCGGCGCTGCTGCAGGCGTATCGTTGGCTCGTCGACAGCCGCGACGAGGCCACCGGCGAGCGGCTCGACATGCTCGAGGATCCGTTCCGGCTCTATCGCTGCCACACGATCCTGAACTGCACGAAGGATTGCCCGAAGAACCTCAATCCGGGCAAGGCGATCGCCGAGATCAAGAAGATGATGCTCGAGCGGCAGCACTAGCGGAGGGAGCTCATCGCGCGCGACATGGGCACGGATCTATCGCGGCTGCGTTGGAGAGCTCGCCGCGGCATGCGCGAGCTCGACGCGGTGCTCCTGCCTTTCGTCGAGCGGCACCTCGACGGCTTGAGCGAAGAGGATAAGGCCCGCTTCGACGCACTTTTGAACCTGTCCGATCCCGAGCTCTACGACTACCTCTTACGGCGCAATGAGCCGGAGGATCGAGGGCTCGCGGAGCTCATCAACCGCATCCGCGGCAGCGTGGGCGATTGAGCCGGCGCCGTCGCGCCTTATGTCGGCTTGGCGCGTCGCGGTCCACGCGATCGCCGCGGCGTCGTTCGGGCTTTCCGGCCTCGCATGGCCGATCAAGGTCGCCGGCATTGCCGCGGTGCTCGTGCACGCCGCGCTCCGCCGGCCGCCGCCGATCACGGTCATCCGGCGCCATGCGGATGGCGCATGGTCGTTGCCGGCTTTAGGCTTCGAGCGTCTCGACCTTCGACCCGGCACGTCGGTCGGGCCGTTCTGGATCAAGCTCCGTCTAGGCACGGCGGACACCGCCGTCTCGGTGCTGCTTCTGCGCGACCAGCTTGACGCCGAGACGTGGCGACGGCTCCAGGCCGAGCTGCGTCGCCTCGGCGCGGCTGGTAAGGTTTGAGCACGACACTCCACCGCTTTCGGCTTAGAATGAGTCTCGATGGCAGTAAGGAACGCGCGCGTTCCGACCCCTCATTCCCCGACTGGCGGGGAGAACTTTTCGGTGAGGTATGCGGTCTACAGAAAGGCGTTTGATGGATTCCGACCAGACCCAGAAGTCGGGGAGCGGGGCCTCGGACCTCGCGCTGATCAAACGCGTTCAGCAGGGTGACAGGTCGGCGTTCGACCTGTTGGTCGTCAAGTACCAGCATAAGATCCTGAAGCTGATCATGCGGTACGTCAGGGACCCGTCGGAGGCGATGGACGTCGCGCAAGAAGCCTTTCTGAAGGCCTACCGAGCAGCGCCCTCATTCCGCGGTGATAGCGCGTTCTACACCTGGCTGTACCGTATTGCGATCAATACCGCCAAGAACTATCTTGTCGCCGCTGGACGACGTCCGGCTCAGTTCGACGTGGACCTGCAAGACCCCGAGCAGTATGAGGCGTTCTCGAAGCTCCGAGAGCTGGACACGCCCGAAGGCTTGGCGTTGTCGGACGAGATACGTGAGGCGGTCAACAGCGCGATCGCCGATCTTCCCGAGGATCTGCGCACGGCCATCCTGCTGCGCGAGATCGAAGGCATGAGCTACGAGGAGATCGCGCAGACGATGGAGTGTCCCGTCGGCACGGTCCGATCGAGGATTTTCCGCGCGCGGGAAGCGATAGACAAACGTATCGGTCCGCTGCTTCAATAACGACGGCTATGAGCGAACAGGTACACGAACAGGTATCGGCCTTCTTGGACGACGAACTGTCCCCCGAGGAGTGCGCTTTCCTGGTTCGGCGGCTCGAGCGGGATCCGGATTCCCGCGGCAAGCTCGTCCGTTACTCGCTCATCGGCTCGGTGCTCAGGGACGAGCTCCTACTTCCCGAGCCCGACCTTCTTCGGCGTCGTATCCAGTGCGCGTTGGACGGCACGCCGCTACCTGCGAAGTCGGTTGCCGCCGCGTCGCCGGCGGCTGCGCATGCGCGCTGGGCCAATCCGGCGGTAGGGCTCGGTCTCGCCGCGAGCGTCGCCGTAGCCGCGTTGTTCTCGATCCGTGCGATCAACGGCAGTGACGACGCCGACGCGCCGGCTCGGGCGACGGCATCGACCGTGCCGAGCTATGTCGTTCCGGGCGACAACGGCGATTCGCTCGAGACGCGCGTGCTGTCGCCGGTCCCGATGCGTCTGACGAATTATCTGCTGCACCACGGTGAGTACGCTCGTTTGAGCCGCACATCGGTGCATTCCAGCGTGGTCGGCGCTTCCGAGCTTCCTTTCATACCCGATGCCGTCGTCGTGGACGACGCGCCCGTGCAGTATGAGCGTGAAGTGAGATGATGGCGAACGGCCGGGCCTGGGCTGGCGTCTATTGTTCTCTACTCGCGTTCGTCTCGTTCGACGCTGCGGCCCAAGACGCTCGCTGGTGGCTCGACCGCATGAATCGTGCGGTCGTCGAGCTCAACTACGAAGGCACTTTCGTGCACGTGCTCGGCAACAACACCGAGACGATGCACATCATCCACCGCAATCACCACGGACGCATCAGCGAGCGGCTGGTTTCCCTCGACGGCGTAGGCCGCGAGATCATTCGCGAAGAGGACGTCGTCAAGGTCATATTCCCCGACAAGCGTCTCGTGCTGCTCGAGACGCGCAAGGATACGAGCCCGCTCGTATCCGCATTGCCGAATTATTCGGCCGAGCTCGAGCCGCACTACGAGTTCACGCTGTACGACACCGCACGCGTCGCGAAGCGTCCGGTGCAGGTCGTCGCGATCAAGCCGAAAGACGAGTATCGCTACGGCTACACGCTCTGGCTCGATCGCGACACGGCCATGCCGCTGAAATCCGTGCTCCAGGACGAGCGCGGTGAGGTGATCGAGCAGATTCTCTTCACGCAGATCCAGATCTCCGATTTCATTCCCGCTTCCGCGCTGCATCCGGCGATCGATACCGAAGGCTTCACGTTCCTGCGCGCGCCGGAAGAGCCTCCTCCGACCGAGTTCACGCCGCCGGAATATCGCGCGTCGATGCTGCCGCGCGGATTCAGGCTGTCGGCCGCGACGCAAAGCGCGATCGCGGGCTCCGATCATCCCGTCGCGCATCTCGTCTACTCGGACGGCCTCGCGACCGTGTCGGTCTTCATCGAAGATCCGAAGACGAGCTCGGAGGTGGCCGAGGGCTTCTCGCGCGTCGGCAGCACGAACGCGTACTCGTTGACGCTGAACGGCCGGAAGGTCACGGCGATCGGCGAGGTGCCGCGCAAGACGGTGCGCTCGATCGCGATGTCGTTGACGGCGGAGTGAAGCGCCGCGCCGATTGTCTTTCCGCCGAGGCGGTCGTCGTTGCCGTCGAGCCCGACGGCACGGTCGAGCTCGAGCTCGACGGCGCGTCACGCTGCGCGAATTGCCCGGGCCTTTGCACGTGGGGCCGGTCCGCCGGCCGGCTGCGCGCGGGCTTCCGCGCGTCGATGCCGCTTCGGCCCGGCGACGCCGTGCGCGTCACGCTCCCGGCCGATCACGTCGTGGCGACGGGGCTGCTCCTCTACGGCGTGCCGCTCGCCGCGCTTCTCGCGGGCGGCGCGCTCGGGGCGGCGCTCACGCAGTCCGATCTCGGAACGCTTTCGGGCGCGCTCGCGGCGGTAGCGTTCGCGCTGCCCGCTTCGCGCGGGCTCAGGAGGCGCGCGGAGGCGATGACGTTACGGCGCGCGTCGCTCGAGCCCGCGGGCGAGAGGCGCGCGGTCGCGGCCGGCGCCCCGGATACCGGGACGAGGCCGAGCGGCCGGACGACGGGATGAGCAGAACGTTGACCCTGTACAGCCGGCCGGGCTGCGGACTGTGCGAGGAGGTCGAGATGGAGCTCGCCGAGATGGTCCGGGGGCGTCCGGTCACGGTCGAGGTCGTCGATATCAGCGAGGACCCGGACCTCGAGCGCCGCTATATCTTCGCCATTCCCGTGGTCGCCGACGGCGAGACCGAGCTTTCCGGCTACCCGCTGGACCGGGAGCGCGTCGCGCGCTGGCTCGCCGAGCTCGATTGACGCGCCCCGCGACCCGGGCGCGCCGGGCTCGGCCGGGACGCTCGCCGGGCCGGCTCTCGCCGGTATAATGCCCCGCTCCTCCGCGCTCGTGCATTCATGGAACGAATTCGCAATTTCTCGATCATCGCGCACATCGACCACGGCAAATCGACGCTCGCCGACCGCTTCATCGAAATCTGCGGCGGCCTGTCCGAGCGCGAGATGGCCGATCAGGTGCTCGATTCGATGGATCTCGAGCGCGAGCGCGGCATCACGATCAAGGCCCATGCCGTCGCGCTGCGCTACAAGGCGAGAGACGGCGAGACGTATCTGCTGAACCTGATCGACACGCCGGGTCACGTCGATTTCTCGTACGAGGTCTCGCGGTCGCTCGCCGCGTGCGAAGGGGCGCTGCTCGTCGTCGACGCCGGTCAAGGCGTCGAGGCGCAGAGCGTCGCGAACTGCTACACGGCGATCGAGCAGGGCCTCGAGGTGCTGCCGGTCATCAACAAGATCGATCTGCCGACCGCCGACCCCGACCGCGTGATCCGGCAGATCGAGGACATCATCGGCATCGAGGCCAAGGACGCGCTCAGGATCAGCGCGAAGACGGGCTTCGGCGTCGAAGACTTGCTCGAGCGCATCGTCGAGCGGATACCGCCGCCGAAGGGCAGCTCCGACGAGCCGCTGCAGGCGCTGATCATGGACTCGTGGTTCGACAGCTACGTCGGCGTGGTGTCGCTCGTGCGCGTCGTGAACGGCAGGATCGCGAAGGGCGACCGGATCATCGTGCATTCGACCGGCCGCCGCTATACCGTCGACCGCGTCGGCGTGTTCACGCCCCGCGCGGTGGATCGCGATGCCCTGACCGCGGGCGAGGTGGGTTACCTGATCGCGTCGATCAAGGAGATCGACGCCGCGCCCGTCGGCGATACGATCGTCTCGGCCGATGCGCCCGACGTCGAGCCGCTGCCCGGCTTCAAGCGCGTGCAGCCGCGTGTTTTCGCCGGCCTGTTCCCGACGGTCTCCGACGACTACGACGCGTTCCGACAGGCGCTGCAGAAGCTGTCGCTGAACGATTCCGCGCTCACCTACGAGCCCGAGACGAGCGCCGCGCTCGGTTTCGGTTTCCGCTGCGGCTTTCTCGGGCTGCTGCACATGGAGATCGTGCAGGAGCGCCTCGAGCGAGAGCACGGCCTCTCGCTGATCTCGACCGCGCCGACCGTGGTCTACGAGGTCGAGACGACCAAGGGCGAGGTGAAGAAGATCGAGAACCCGTCGCAGCTGCCGCCGACGACGCAGATCAAGGAGATTCGCGAGCCGATCATCCTCGCGAGCATTCTCGTGCCGCAGGACTATCTCGGCCCGGTGATTCAGCTCTGCATCGAGAAGCGCGGCACGCAGCGGAAGCTGCAGTACCTGGGCGGGCAGGTCTCGCTCGAGTTCGAGATGCCGCTCGCCGAGGTCGTGCTCGACTTCTTCGACCGACTGAAGTCGGTGAGCCGCGGCTACGCGTCGTTCGACTATCAGTTCCTGCGCTTCGATCCGGCGCCGCTCGTGAAGCTCGATATCCTGATCAACAAGGAACGGGTCGACGCGATGTCGATGATCGTCCATCGCGAGGGCGCGGAGCGGAAGGGACGGGCGCTCGTCGAGACGCTGCGCGAAGTGATACCCAGGCAGCAGTTCGAGGTGGCCGTGCAGGCGGCGATCGGCAGCCAGATCATCGCGAGAAGCACCGTCAAGGCGTACCGCAAGGACGTGACCGCGAAACTCTACGGCGGCGACGTGACGCGCAAGCGCAAGCTCCTCGAGAAGCAGAAGGCGGGCAAGCGCCGCATGAAGCAGATCGGCTCCGTGGAGATCCCGCAGGAGGCGTTTCTCGCCGTGTTGCAGGCGGATAAGAAATAACCAATACTGGGGCGCCGCTCCCGTAATCCCCTGGCTCTACGAAGGAAAGTGCATAGGTGTTCGCGCTGATTCTTGTCCTCGCGACCTTCCTCACCGGGATTATCTGGGCGCTCGACGCACTGATATTCAAACGCTTGCGGCTCGCTCGCGCAGGGGGCAACGCGGTCCGGGAACCGGTCGTCGTCGAGTACGCAAAATCCTTCTTTCCGGTGTTGTTTCTGGTGCTGGTGCTGCGCTCGTTCCTGTTCGAGCCGTTCCGCATCCCGTCCGAGTCGATGCTGCCGACCCTGCACGAGGGCGATTTCATTTTTGTGAACAAATTCGTATATGGGCTCCGGCTTCCGGTCCTTAATACCAAGGTCGTAGATATCGGCGAGCCCGAGCGCGGCGACGTCGTCGTGTTCCGTCTGCCGTCGGATCCCTCCATCAACTACATCAAGCGGGTGGTGGGGCTGCCGGGCGATACCGTGCACTACGACAGGCATCGTAAGCAGTTGACCATCAACGGCGAGGAGGTGCCGATCGAGATCGTCGGACCGGCCGAGGACGACCCGGACAAGTTGCTCGCCGAGGAAGAGCTCGGTGAGCACAAGCACTACGTGCTGCTCGCGCGAGGGTTCGCGAGCGAAGGCGGCACGTACACGGTGCCCGAAGGCCACTACTTCATGATGGGCGACAACCGCGACAACAGTCGCGATAGCCGTTTCCCGGAAGTGGCGTTCGTTCCGGAGTATCACCTCGTCGGTCGGGCCGAGCGGATCTGGATGAACTGGCGTTGGCCGAGAGACGGGGGACCGCAGTGGAGCCGCATTGGCAAAAGCATCGAGTAAGCGCACTCCGGCGCAAGCAGGCCGGTATCACCCTCATCGGGTTTCTGGCGCTCGCGGGCCTGTTCGGGCTGCTGGGCTACGCCGGGATCAAGCTCGTTCCGATGTACCTGCAGTACTACCGGCTCGACACGATCTTGAGCGACGTGCAGAAAGAGCTCGACGGCCGCAATCCGACGCCCGGCCAGATCCGCACCGCGCTCAATCGCCGCTTCGACGTCGAGGGCATACGGCTGCCTCGCGAGAGTGTTAATATCACGCAGAGCCGAAACGGCTACACCGTTCAGATCACGTACGAAAGCCGCGCGCGGTACATCGCAGATATTTGGTTACTCGTGACGTTCGACAAGCAGGTCGAGATTCAGCGGTAGCCGCTCGCGCCCGTTGGGCCGAGACGTATCTGCTTCATCACTTCGCGGACCCCAAGCTGCTCGAGCGCGCGCTGACGCATCGCAGCGCGTCGAAGCACAACAACGAGCGGCTCGAGTTCCTTGGAGACGCGTTTCTGAATTTCACGATTGCCCGGAGACTTTACGACCTCCGGCCCGACGCGAGCGAGGGCGACTTGAGCAGGGCGCGCGCCGCGCTCGTGAACCAAGCGGCGCTCGCCGAGATCGGCCGCGAGATCGGTATCGATCGTCAGCTCGTGCTCGGCAAAGGGGAGCTGCGCTCCGGCGGCGCGCAGCGCGCGGCCGTGATCGCCGACGCGGTCGAAGCGGTGATCGGGGCCGTGCTGCTCGACGGCGGCAACGAAGTCGCCGAGCGCCTCGTCGACCGGCTGTTCGCGGCGCGGCTCGAGCGTTTGCCGTCGTCGGCCGAGCTCAAGGACCCGAAGACCCGGTTGCAGGAATGGCTGCAAGGCCGCGGTCTCCCGCTGCCGGCCTACTCGGTCTCGGACGTCGAGGGGCGCGATCACGAGCAAGTGTTCACGGTGCTCTGTCGAGTGAACGGGCTCGACATCGAAACGATCGGGCGAGGCCGCAGCCGTCGGCTCGCCGAGCAGGATGCCGCGGCGGCGATGCTCGCGGAGTTCGCCGGTGACCAAGCCTGAGTACGGCGGCGAGAGCCGCTGCGGATACGTCGCGATCGTCGGCCGGCCCAACGTCGGCAAGTCGACGCTGCTCAACGCGCTGGTCGGCGAGAAGATCAGCATCGTGAGCCCCAAGCCGCACACGACGCGGCACAAGATCCTAGGCGTGCTGAACCGCGACGGCGACCAGGCGGTTTTCGTCGATACGCCGGGCCATACGACGCGCGCGAAGCGAGCGATTCACCGCCTGATGGCGCGCGCGATCCATCAGGCCGTCGAAGACTGCGATCTCGTTCTTCTCGTCGTCGACGCGCGCGGGCTCACCGACGAGGACCGCTTGCTCGTCGACATGTTGAGGCCGCGCGCGGACCGCACGATCCTCGTGCTCAACAAGGTCGATCTCGTCAAGCCGCGCGCGCGGTTGCTTCCGTTCCTCGACGCGATCGCGAAGGAGCACGATTTCGCCGCTTACGTGCCGATCTCCGCGCGGCGCGGCGAGAATCTCGACGCGCTGCAGGGCGAGCTGTTCACGCGCTTGCCGCCCGGCCCGCCGCTGTTTCCTCCCGAGATGAAGACGGACCGCGGCGTCGCGTTTCGCGCCGCGGAGATCATTCGCGAGAAGCTCCTGCATCTCCTGCATCAGGAGGTGCCGTACGGGCTCACGGTCGAGGTCGAGCATCTCTCGCAGATGGAGGACGGCCGGTGGCTCGTGCATGCGCTGATCTGGCTCGACCGCGAGAGTCACAAGCCGATCGTCATCGGCCGCGAAGGGGCGGTGCTGAAACAGGCCGGCCGCGAGGCGCGGCTCGAGCTCAACGAGCTGCTCGGCGGACGCGTTCACCTCGAGCTGTGGGTCAAGGTCAGAGAGCACTGGTCCGATAGCGAGCGGGAGCTGAAGCGGCTCGGCTTCGACGTCTGATATGAGCGAGCGCGAGACGGTCCATCTCGAGCGCGGCTTCGTGCTCCATCAGCGCCCGTATCGGAACACGAGTCAGTTGGTCGAGGCGCTGACGGAGAGGCACGGACGCGTCGGTCTCGTCGCGCGCGGCTCGCGAGCGAAGGGGCGGCGTGCGCTGCTGCAACCGTTCGTGCCGTTGCGCCTGTCGTGGACGCGGCGAGGCGAGCTCGGCACGCTCTCGCACGTCGAGGCGGACGGGCAGGCCGTGCCGCTCGAAGCGCAGCGGCTGCTCGCGGCCTACTACGTGAACGAGCTGCTGCTGCGCCTCCTCGCGCGCGGCGATCCGAACGAAGCGGTGTATTCCTGTTATAGTGACTGCCTATCCAGCCTGGCCGCCGCGCCGAGCGTGTCGCGCGTGCTGCGCCTGTTCGAGTTGCGTCTGCTGCGTGCGCTCGGGTACGGTCTCGAGCTCGATCGCGAGCTCGACAGCGGCGAGCCGCTCGATCCCGACGGCCGTTACCTCTACGACCCCGAGCACGGTCCGCGGCGCGTCCGGGATCGCGTCGCCGAGGAGCAGGTCTACTGGGGCCGCGAGCTGATCGCCTTGGGCGCCGAGAGGCTGGACGACGACGATAGCCTGAAAGCCGCGCGACGGCTCTTGGGCCGCATTCTCGAGCGCCATCTCGGCGAGCGGCCTTTGAAGAGCCGCAAGGTCATGCAGGATCTCGTCGCCAAAGGATTCTGACGAAGGCCGACCGGCGCGAGCCTTCTGACAAGGCACGAACGATGATATTCGGCATAGGCACGGACATCGTGCAGCTCGAGCGGGTCGAGCGCACCTATGCGCGCTTCGGCGACGCTTTCGCACGACGCGTGCTGATGGACGAAGAGTACCGCCTGTTCGCGACGTCGAAGCGGCCGGCGAGGTTTCTCGCGATGCGCTTCGCCGCGAAGGAGGCCATCGTGAAGGCGATGGGCACGGGCTTCGCGAACGGCATGTGGGTGCGCGACGTCGGAACGGTGCCGGATCGGCTCGGTCAGCCGCAGGTGATCTACTCCGAGCGCGGCCGGGCGATGTGCGAGAAGCTCGGCATCGGTGAAGGTTACCTGACGCTCACCGACGAGGCGGGCCTCGTGCTTGCGGTCGCGGTGCTGCTGCGCCGCGCGAGCCCTTCCGCCTGAAGAGTCCCGCGGAGGCGCGCCGAGATCATGATTCGCGGAGTCGAGACGTGAACGTGCTGGTTTTCGACATCGAGACCATACCGGACGTAGAGCTGGGCAAGCGTTACTACGGCCTGCCGGACCTCGACGACGCCGACGTTGCGCGAATCATGCATTTCAAGCAGAAGCAGACGCGCCAGAGCGATTTCTTGCCGCTGCCGATGCATCGGGTCGTCGCGATATCGGCGGTGCTCAAGACGCCGAGCGACGTGCATATCTTCAGCCTCGGCGCGGAACGCGAGCCCGAGGAGGAGATCCTCAGGCGCTTCTTCGACGGCCTCGAGCGCACGACGCCCGAGCTCGTCTCGTGGAACGGCTGCGGCTTCGATTTGCCGGTGCTGCATTACCGCTGCATGAAGCACGGTATCGCGGCATCGCGTTACTGGGAGCTCGGCGACAACGATCCGAGCTTTCGCTTCAACAATTACGTGAACCGTTTCCACTGGCGGCATCTCGACCTGATGGACGTGCTGTCGGGCTATCAGAACGCCGGACGCACGTCGCTCGAGCTCGCGGCGCAGCTCTGCGGGTTCCCCGGCAAGCTCGGCATGAGCGGCGCGAAGGTGTGGGAGTGCTGGCAGCGCGGCGACGTCGCGGCGATCTGCAACTACTGCGAGACGGACGTGTTGAACACCTATCTCTTGTATCTGCGTTTTCAGCGCGTGCGCGGGCTCTACGATCGCGCGCGTTACGAAGCCGAGGTCGGTCAGCTCGAATCGAAGCTCGAGCAGTCCGGTAAGCCGCATCTGCTCGAATTCCTCGAGGCATGGCGAGCGTCCCGTGGCGGTCTCTGAGCGAGTAGAAATCGAAGCGACGATCGTCGATCTGACGCACGACGGGCGCGGCGTCGCGGATGTCGACGGCCGCCGCGTGTTCGTCGCCGATGCGCTGCCGACCGAGCGCGTCGTGATCGCGCCGCGCCGCAAGCGCCGGCGATTCACCGAGGCCGAGCTCGTTCGGATCGTCGAGCCCGCGGCTTCCCGGGTGACGCCTCCTTGCGAGGTTTTCGGCCGCTGCGGCGGCTGTGCGCTGCAGCACCTCGATTATCCGGCGCAGGTGCGCTTCAAGCAGAAAGTCGTCGAGGACGCGTTTGCGCGCATCGCGGGCGTCTCGCCCGACGAATGGCTCGAGCCGATCGTCGGACGCGAGTGGAACTATCGCAGGCGCGCGCGTCTCGGCGTCAAATACGTCGACGCGAAGGAGCGGGTGCTCGTCGGTTTCCGCGAGCGCGCGGCGCCCTATATCACCGACATGGCGCGCTGCCCGGTGCTCGTGCCGCCGATGGATACGCTGGTCGGCGAGCTCGCGGAGCTGATCGGCGCGACGAGCGTGAAACGGCGTCTGCCGCAGATCGAGGTCGCGGTCGGCGATACGGCGGCCGCGATCGTGCTGCGCGTGCTCGATCCGCCGAGCTCGGAGGACCGTGCGCGGTTCGCGGCGTTCGGCCGCGAGCACGGCGTCGACGTCTATCTTCAGCCGGGCGGTCCGGGCTCGATCGAGCCGCTCGGCGAGCCCGCGCGGCTCGCGTACACATTGCCCGAGTTCGACGTCGAGCTCGAGTTCGCGCCGACGGATTTCATCCAGATCAACGGCGAGGTCAACCGGCGCATGGTGTCCGCGGCGGTCGAGCTCGCGGAAGTGCGGCCCGGCGAGCGCGTGCTCGATCTTTTCTCCGGTCTCGGCAATTTCACGTTGCCGTTCGCGCGACGCGCGGCGGAGGTGCTCGGCGTCGAGGGCGATGCCGGGCTCGTCGCACGCGGCGGCGCGAACGCGCGCCGCAACGGCATTCCGAACGCGCGCTTCGTCGCGGCGGATCTCGCCGATCCCGACTGGCCGTTCTATCGCGAGCGCTGGGACGTCGCCGTGCTCGATCCCCCGCGGACCGGCGCCGAGGTCCCGGTGCGACAGCTCGGCCGCACGAAGCCGCGGCGGATCGTCTACGTATCGTGTCATCCGGCCACGCTCGCGCGCGATGCGAAGATCCTCGTCGCCGAGCATGGATACAAGCTGAGATCCGTGCGGGCGCTCGATATGTTCCCGCACACGCATCACGTCGAGGCGATGGCGTTGTTCGAGGCATAGCTGCAACGAGAACGAGGAGCCGGGCCGGAATACGGCTGACCGAAGCATGGCGCAGGAGATCGAGCGGAAATTTCTCGTCGTCGGCGACGCGTGGCGGGCGGAGGCGGTGCGCCGTGCGCGCATGCGTCAGGGCTATATCGCCGGCTCGGAGCGCGCGTCGGTGCGCGTGCGCGTCGCCGGCGAGCGCGCGTGGCTCAACATCAAGGTCGGCGGGCTCGTCGCGTCACGGCTCGAGTTCGAGTACGAGATCCCCGTCGCGGACGCCGACGCGTTGCTCGCTTCCGCGGAAGGGCCGCTGATCGACAAGACGCGCCACTACGTGCCGTACGGCGGCTTCGAATGGGAGGTCGACGAGTTCCACGGCGCGAACGAAGGGCTCATCGTCGCCGAGATCGAGCTCGACGCCGAGGATCGGCCGTTTCCGCGCCCGTCGTGGCTCGGCACCGAGGTCACGCATCTTCCGCGCTACTACAACGTCTGCCTCGTGACGCATCCGTACTCGGCGTGGAGCGACGCCGAGCGCGCGCCATGAGCCTCGAGCTGCGCGTCGATCTCGCGACTCAGCGCCTCGCGGTGCTCGACGGCGGCCGAGAGGTGCGCACGTACCTCGTGTCGACGTCCAAATACGGCGCCGGAGAGCGGAACGGCAGCTTCTGCACGCCGCGCGGCCGGCATATCGTCCGCGCGAAGATCGGCGCCGGAGCGCCGATGGGCGCGGTCTTCCGCGCGCGACGCCCGACCGGCGAGATTTACACGCCGGAGCTCGCGGCGAGATATCCGGACCGCGACTGGATCCTGACGCGGATCCTGTGGCTGTCCGGGACCGAGGTCGGCCGAAATCGGCTCGGCGACGTCGACACGATGCGCCGCTACATCTACATTCACGGCGCACCGGACGACGCGCCGATGGGCGTGCCGAGCTCGATCGGCTGCATCAGAATGCGCAATGCGGATATCGTCGAGCTGTTCGACCTCGTCCCGGTCCGGACGCCGGTCGTGATCTCGTGAAACGAGGAGAGACGCACGTGTCCCTGGGCCCGTTGATGATCGACCTCAAAGGGACTTCGATCGACGCCGACGAGCGCGAATGGCTGCGCTCGCCGCTCGTCGCGGGCGTGATCCTGTTCAAGCGCAACTTCGAGAGCCGCGAGCAGCTCGAGCGGCTCGTCGAGGAGATTCACGCGATACGCGAGCCTCCGCTGCTCGTCGCGGTCGATCACGAGGGCGGGCGCGTGCAACGCTTCCACGAGCCGTTTTTCAGGCTGCCGCCGGCGCGCGCGCTCGGTCATCTGTACGACGAGAATCCTTCCGCGGCGCTCGAAGCCGCGCAGGCTTTCGGTTGGATCATGGCCGCCGAGCTCCGCTCCGTCGGCATCGACCTGTCGTTCGCGCCGGTCGTCGATCTCGATCGCAAGCTCGCCGACGTGATCGGCGACCGGGCGCTCCATTCCGACCCCGAGATCACCGCGAAGCTCGCGCGGAGGCTCATGAAGGGCGCGAGCGACGCGGGCATGGCGGCCACGGCGAAGCACTTTCCGACGCATGCCGGCGTTCGAGCCGATTCGCATACCGAGGTCGCGGTCGACCGCCGCGAGTACACGGACCTGCTCGACGATCTCGCGCCGTATCGCACGCTGATCGCGGCCGGCCTGCCGTCGATCATGGTCGCTCACGTCTGCTTCCCGGAGGTCGACCCGCTTCCCGCGAGCTTGTCGTCGTGGTGGATCCGCACGCAGCTTCGCGCCGAGCTGCGTTTCACGGGCGCGATCATCTCCGACGACGTCTCGATGGCGGGCGCGGCCGTCGGCGGCACGCATGCGGAACGCGTCAAGCGCGCGCTCGACGCGGGCTGCGATCTCGTGCTCGTGTGCAACGCGCCGGAGGAGGTACCGGCGACGCTCGACGCGCTTCAGGGCTTCGTCGACCCGACGGCGCAGGTGCGGTTGATGCGTCTGCGCGGAAGGAAGCGCATCGATTGGGACGAGCTGCACCGCTCGGACGAGTGGCATCGCGCGTGCGAGCGGCTTCGCCCGCTGACCGGAAGGCCGGAGCTCACGCTCGATGGCTGAGAGCGACCCCAGGCTCGACGAAGCGATCGCCGCGAAGCGCGGCGCGCGCCGCTTGCTCTCGGCGGATGAGGTCGCGGCCGTCTACGACCGTATGGCGAGCTCGATCGCGGCCGAGCTTTCGGGCTCGAATCCGGTCGTGCTCGCGGTGATGCACGGCGGCGTGTTCACCGGCGTCGAGCTCTGCCGCAGATTCGATTTCCCGTACGAGTTCGCGTACGTGCACGTCACGCGTTACGAGAATCGGCTCGAAGGCGGCGCGCTCGACTGGCGCGTCGAGCCGCAGTCGGAGCTCGAAGGGCGCACCGTGCTCGTCGTCGACGACATTCTCGACGTCGGGCTCACGCTCGCCGCGCTCGAGAAGGCGCTCGCCGAGCGCAACGTCGCGCGCCTTTACAAGGCCGTATTCGCGGTGAAGGAGCTTGCGCGGCCCGTCGATCGGCCGAGCGTCGATTTCGCGGGCACGCGCGTTCCCGACGTCTACGTCTTCGGCTGCGGCATGGACTATCGCGGCTATTGGCGCGGATGGCCGGAGCTCTTGGCCGTCGGATCGGCCGAGACGGGGCGCGGCGCATGAGCGGTAAGCTCGGGTTGATCGTCGGCAGCGGCGCGTCGGCGCTCGGGCTCGAGGTCGTCGCGCGAGCGCCGACGCACACGCCGTACGGCGCGCCGAGTAGCCCGATTCTGACGAGCGAGATCGCGGGGCGGCGGATCGTGTGGATCGCGCGCCATGGCGAGGAGGGCGGGATCGCGCCGCACGAGATCAACTACCGCGCGAACCTTTGGGCGCTCTACCAGCACGGCGTGCGGCAGTGCGTCGGTATCAACGTCGTCGGCGCGATCGAGGAGGGCTTCTCGCCGGGCGATATCGCCGTGCCCGAGCAGCTCATCGACTACACGTGGGGACGCGAGTCGACGTTCGGCGGACGCGACGGCCGCGTGCTGCACGCCGAGTTCGCCGAGCCGTTCTCGCGGACCCTCACGGCACGGCTCGTCGAGGCCGCACGGGAGTCGGGCTACGACGTGCGCCGCGGGGTCTACGGCGTGACGCAGGGTCCGAGGCTCGAGACGATCGCCGAGATCGCCCGGATGGCGCGCGACGGCTGCACGATGGTCGGCATGACCGCGATGCCCGAAGCCTCGCTCGCGCGCGAGCTCGGCATGGATTACGCGATCTGCGCGCTGGCCGTGAACTACGCGGCCGGCCGAGGGCCGTCGAACGAGGGGATTCACGACCAGATCGAGCGCTACCTGCGCGACGGCATGCCGAGAATCGCGAGAATCGTCGAATATCTCGTGCGCGAGCACGCGGCGTCGGCCGCAGTGTGATTCACGTCATAGACATCGCGCGCTGCGTCGCCGACATAATGCGGCCATGGAAGCCGCGCTCGATAATCAGGATTCTTTCTCCGTCATCGACCTGCACTTTTTCGAACAGATCGTGGCGCGGAGCTCGGAAGGGATTCTGCTTCTCGACGCCGCCGACGCGAATCTTCCGATTGCTTATGTCAACTCCGCGTTCGAGTCGCTGACCGGTTATCGCGCGCGGGACGTGATCGGCAAGCCCTGGCACGTGCTCGAGCGCGAGCGGGGCGAGCATCACGGAGTCGACGAGCTCCTCTCGGCGGTCGAGCGAGCGGAGCCGATCGAGGTCGAGCTGCCGGACCGACGTAAAGACGGCACGATCTGGATCTGCCAGATCGCTTTCTCGAAGCTCGCGGATGCGCGCGGCACGACGCGCTATTACCTGATCCAGCAGCGTCCGTCGCCGCGGCGTCTCGGTTTCGGCGTGCGCGAGGCCGTGCCCGCGAGCGACGCCATTCGCGCGCGGACCGATGTCACGGGGTTCGCGGGCCGCACCGATCCGATCACTGGCCTGCCGCGCTTCGAGCACTTCGAGGCGGTCTTGAACCGGGATATCGCGATCGCGAGGCGGGATCGCCGCCCGGTGACGCTGATGCTGTTCGAGATACTCGAGCTCGACGCCTACCGCGCGACGTTCGGCGCGAAGGCCGCGGAGTCGTGCGTCCGGATGATCGGCGGGCAGATCGGCGGCACGCTACGCCGTGCGGGCGATCTCTGCGCGCGGCACGGCGACACGACGATCGTCGCCGCGGTGCTCGGCCAGGACGAGGCCGAGGCGGGCCGGCTCGCGGAGCGCATCGTCGCGAACGTCCACCGGCTCAAGCTCCACAACCCGAGGGCGAAATACGGGCGCTACGTCGCGATCGAGAGCGCGTTGGTCGGCGGCGTGCCGGGCCCCGACGACAACGTCGAAGCGTGGCTCGACCGCGCGAGGCGGCTGCTCGATGCGAAGCTCGCGGAGAAGGCCGCGCGCTATGCCGCGGGACCCGAGTCCGAGGCGGTCCTCGCGGGCGGCTCGTAAGGCTCGACGAGCACGAGCACGCCGAACATCGGGTGATCGAAGTACTGGACGATTCCGCTGCCGATACGCCGCTCGGCGCGCAAGACGTAGCGCGCGGGCAGCGACACGTCGGAAAGCGTACGCCCGCCCATCGACGGAGCGCTTCCTTCGAAGCCTGAAGGCCCCGGCTGCAACGCGCGATCTCGTCCCGTGTCGGCGCGATACACGAGATCGACCGCGAGATGCAGGTAGCGGCTCAAATGCAGCCGGATCGTTCCCGCGGGATTGCTCGCGCCGAGATACGCGAGGTCGAAAGGCTTCGCGCTGCCGAGCGGCAGGCCTTCCTGCACCCAGCCCCCGTGCACGAGCGGCGTATACGCGTCGAGCCGCTCGAGCCGCTGGTACGTATCGAAGAGCTTCAGCTCCTCGGGCGCGAGCAGCCTGAACCTGAACTCGGCGGCCGCATTGACCGGCCCCGGTCCGAACGGATCCGCCGGCTCGGGCTCGCCCGCGCCCGCGGCAGGCGCGTCGGGACCGGTTACGCCGAGCGGATCCCTGCCAGCCGCGCCGGGATCGTCGCTCGCGACGGTGCCGGGCGCCGCGCCGTCGGACGTATCGCGCTCGGCCGGTGCGGCGGCGTCGGGCTCCGCGGCTTGCCCGGCCGATCGTTGGTCAGCGCTTACTGACGCTTCGTCCGAGCCGATCGGTGTCTCGTCCGCACCGAGCAGCGTCCGCGGCCGTCGCTCTTGCGCTCCGAGCTCCTCGTCGTCGCCGGATCCGAACGGCTCGTCGACGGACGGCGGCAGATAACGGGAGAAGTCGAACGTCTCGGCTCCGGCTTCGCGGTCGACGGCCTCGATCGACGCGCGCGCCGCGGTATGCGCGAACAGCTCTTCCATCGGATCGCCTTCGTTGTAGCTGAAGGCGATGACCTCGATGCGGTAGAGCCTGGGCGCGTCCGCGTCGCGCGAGCTCTGCGCGAACGACGGCGCGATCGTCGAGGCGACGGCGAGAATCGCCGCGGAGGCGAGCGCGACGGCAGCGCGACGGAGGCACGATTCGCTCATGGGCGGATTATAGCCTCTCGGCTCAGGCTGCCGCCTCGAGCTTGCCCGCGCCGAGATCGAGCAAGAGCTGCTCGGCCTGGCGGATGCGCTCGGCTTCGCTCTTCGCGGGCCAGCTGAATTTCAGCTTGTAGGGACCGTCGAGCTTGTAACGCTCGGGCTGGTCCGCGACGAGCGAGACGAGCACGGCCGGATCGACGTTCGCGCGCTCGGCGAAGCGCAGCGTGCCTCCGTTCGCACCGGCTTGAAGCTTCACGATGCCGAGCCGCTGCGCGAGGAGCTTGAGCCACGTGATCTCGAACAGCGTCTTCGTCGGCGGCGGCAACAAGCCGAAGCGGTCGATCAGCTCGATCTGCAGCTGATCGAGCTCCTCGCGCGACGCGGCGTTCGCGATGCGCTTGTAATGCACGAGGCGCGTGTGCACGTCCGGCATGTAGTCCTCGGGGATCAGCGCCGGCAAGCCGAGCTCGATCTCCGGGCCGTGCGTGAACGGATCCTCGAGATCGGGCTCGCGGCCTTCCTTGAGCTCCTTCACCGCGCGCGCGAGGAGCTCGTTGTAGAGCGTGAATCCGACGCTCTGGATCTGCCCGCTTTGCCCTTCGCCGAGGAGCTCGCCGGCGCCGCGGATCTCGAGGTCGTGCGTCGCGAGCGCGAAACCGACGCCGAGCGCTTCGAGCGATTCGATCGCCTCGAGCCGTTTCGCGGCCTCCGGCGTGAGCTCGCGTCTCGGCGGCGCGATGAGATACGCATACGCCTGATGATGCGACCGGCCCACGCGGCCGCGGAGCTGATGGAGCTGCGCGAGCCCGAGCCGGTCCGCGCGGTTGATGATGATCGTGTTCGCCGTCGGGATGTCGATGCCGCTCTCGATGATCGTCGTGCAGACGAGCACGTTGAAGCGCCGGTGATAGAAGTCGAGCATGACCTCTTCCAACGCGCGCTCCGTCATCTGGCCGTGCGCGACGCGGACGTTGGCCTCGGGCAGCAGCTTTCTGAGCTCGTCCGCGACGGTCTCGATGTTCTCGACGCGGTTGTGCACGAAGTAGACCTGCCCGCCGCGGCGAAGCTCCCGGAGCACCGCGTCGCGGATCTGCCGGTCGTGCCACTCGCCGACGAACGTCTTCACGGCGAGGCGCTCGGCGGGCGGCGTCGCGATGATCGAAAGATCGCGCAGCCCTCCGAGCGTCATGTTCAACGTGCGCGGAATCGGCGTCGCGGTCATCGTCAGCACGTCGACCTCGGCGCGGAGTTTCTTCAGCTGCTCCTTGTGCTTCACGCCGAAGCGATGCTCCTCGTCGATGATCACGAGGCCGAGCCGCTTGAACTTCACGTCGTTCGACAAGAGCCGATGCGTGCCGATCACGATGTCGACGCTGCCGTCGGCGAGCCCGTCGAGCACGGCGCGGGTCTGTTTCGCGTTCCTGAAGCGGGAGAGCAGCTCGACGCGCACCGGCCATTCCGCGAAGCGATCCGAGAACGTGCGGTAATGCTGATCCGCGAGCAGCGTCGTCGGCACGAGCACCGCGACCTGATGGCCGCCGCTCACCGCGACGAACGACGCGCGGAGCGCGACCTCGGTCTTGCCGAAGCCGACGTCGCCGCAGACGATGCGGTCCATCGGCTTGTCGCTCTTCAAGTCGTCGAGCACCTGCTCGATCGCCGTGAGCTGGTCGTCGGTCTCCTCGAACGGAAACTCGAGCGCGAAGCGCTTGTAGCTCTCGTCGTCGAACTGGTAGCGAACGCCGCTGCGCGCGGCGCGTTTCGCGTAGAGGTGCAGCAGCTCGGCCGCGACGTCGCGCGCCTGCTGCGCGGCCTTGCGCTTGGCCTTCGCCCACTGATCCGTGCCGAGGCGGTGCAGCGGCGCATGCTCCGGGTCCGCGCCCGTGTAGCGCGTGACGAGATGCAGGTTGTGCACGGGCACGTAGAGCTTGTCGCCGCCCGCGTATTCCAGCACGAGGAACTCGGTCAGTACGCCGTCGACCTCGAGGGTCTGCAAACCCTGATAGCGGCCGACGCCGTAATCCTCGTGGACGACCGGAGCGCCGATGCGAAGATCGGTCAGCTCGCGGATGATCGCCTCCGGATCGCGCGCCTTTCGGCGGCGGCGCTGGCGCTGCTGACGCGGCCGCTCCATGCCGAGCTGCTCGGCCGTCAGCACGCGCAGCTTCGCATCGGGCAGACGCAGCCCTTCCTCGAGCTCGCCGACCGCGATGCCGAGCCGCTCGTCGCCGTCGACGAAGGCCGCCCACGAGGCGATCGCCTTCGGCGCGTAGCCGCGGCCGCGCAAGAGCTCGAGCAGCATCTCGCGGTGCCCGGGCGATGACGTCACGATCAGCGTGCGGTCGTCGGGCGATGCGTCGAGCCAGCGCGCGATCCGGTCGACGTCCTCGGCGACGCCGCCGGTCAGCACGTGCTCGACCGGCGCGTTCTCGCCGTCTCCGTCGACGCGGTGCTGCGACAGCGCGAGCATCGCGCGCTCGCCGAGCGCGGCGATCACGTCCTCGGGCGGCCAGAACGCGTCCGCGGGCGGCAGCACGGGCCGCTCGAGATCGCCGCGAAGCTGCTCGTAGCGTTCCTCGATCAGCTTCCAGCCTGAGTCGAGCCCTTCAGTCGCATCG
>PKRJ01000043.1 GCA_017577365.1 Gammaproteobacteria bacterium
TCCCCGCCAAACCTCTCGGCACACACCTTCGTCAGCGCCGCCGTCAGCGTCGTCTTCCCATGGTCCACGTGACCAATCGTCCCTACGTTCACGTGCGGCTTCGTACGCTCAAATTTAGCTTTCGACATCGGAAGCTCCTGATCAGCCTGTTGCCGGCACCGGTCCGCCAGACGGCAGCCGCACCGAACATATAGACTAATGAGTCATCAATAACCGGATCACCGACAGGTCGAGCCCATCGACCGCGGCACCGCGCGAGTCCTTGGAGCCCACAACCGGATTTGAACCGGTGACCTCTTCCTTACCAAGGAAGTGCTCTACCACTGAGCTATGTGGGCGAGAAGCGTCGCGAGAAACCCCTGTCGTAACTCCGTTACCTTGCCCGTTCTTATCCGGTGGAGCGGGTGACGGGAATCGAACCCGTATCATCAGCTTGGAAGGCTGAGGTTCTACCATTGAACTACACCCGCCTTCTCGCCGACCGGCGCCGGCGGAAGCCGGCGCGGACCCGCCTCACGTGGTGGAGGGGGTAGGATTCGAACCTACGAAGGCGTAAGCCAGCAGATTTACAGTCTGCCCCCGTTGGCCGCTTGGGTACCCCTCCGCGGACATAAGCGGGGTATTTTCTGGTCTCGCACGGGGAGTGTCAACCGGCGATAGAGACCGGTCCGTCTCGCGTTGCACGAGCAAACCCCGTACTCGCCGTGGCGGTAAAGAATACCGCGCGCCGCGTCGCGTCGCCAACCGTCTCGATCTTGCACGGTCGCGTGAGGGACTTTTGGATGAGCGCCGCGCGCGCAAGCCCTGACATAAGACCGTTCCGCGCGGGCTCTTCGCTCGGCCTCGATCCGCGGTGCGCGCCACGGCACTGCCCAAGCGCTCGTCCCGCCTTGCATTCCGAGCCCTGCACGATCGGGGCGCAACCGCAAGGCTTGATTTACGGCTTCCTCGGCGCATGCTTGGTCGCGGCGCACTCGCTGTGGTTCTGGCGAATCTGGCGTTGTCTGGGGCGTTGGAATGGAACGTCGGCTACTGACGAGAAGCAGAGTTTCGACCACGGTCTACCTGTCGGTGCCGGGTGGCCGCCTGCACCGGTGTCGGGCGAGAAACCTTTCGGCCATGGGTGTGTTTCTCGAGATCAAGTCGCTCGGCCTCCCGGCGGGCACCGTGGTCAACCTCGTCTTCGCCGTGCGGGTCGGGGGCATCATCCGACTGCACCGTCGCCGCGCGATCGTCGCGCACGTCAACGAGCACGGCGCCGGATTCATGATGCAGGCTCAGGCTCGGTCGCGGATCCGACCGAGCGCCTGAGCCTCCCCCTCGTCGCCCGCGGCGCGGCCGTCGGGCCGTCCGCCGTTGTCCTTCGTTCGAGGCCGATGCGGTCCCGTGAAACCCCATAGTGCCAAGACTGCCCGTCGACGTCGGCGGTGGGCAGGCTTGGCGCAATGGGCTTTCGCGGGACCGTGAAGGCGGAGAGCACCCAGCCCGCTTGCCGAGGTGCCGCGACCACGCTCAATGCGCTCAAGATCCGTCGCGATCGGCCGACTACCTAAGCCTCGGGACGACAAGGAGGGGTACCCCAATGGTGTCTAGCGCCCACGCGACGGCCTTCGGATTCGTTGAGCAACTCGCACGAGATCTCAAGGACGACCGCCTGGAGCTACCCGCCTTCCCGGACGCGGTCCTCCGCATTCAGCACGCGCTGCAGTCGCCCGACACCGGCGTCAACGACATCGTGACGATCGTGCAGTCGGACGCGGCGCTCGCCGCGCGCATCCTGAAGACGGCGAACTCGGCGGCCTTCCGCCGCAGCGACAAAGAGATCACGGACCTGCGCAGCGCGATCGCGAGGATGGGCCTCAGCATGGTGCGCACGACCGCGATCGCGTTCGCGATGCGCCAGCTCAAGATCAAAGATACGTACTCGCCGGCGGGCCGGGTCGAGATCGAGAACATCTGGCGCGACAGCATCAAGATCGCCGCGATCTGCTCGGTGCTCGCGAAGCGCTACACGCGCCTCAGCGCGGACCAGGCGCTGCTCACCGGCCTGCTGCACGTGCTCGGCCGCCTCTATATCGTGATGCGGGCCGAGCAGCACGCGAAAGAGAAGCCCCTCGAGCGGATCGACATTCGCGAGGTCGCGGCCGGCTGGCACGCGGCGATCTGCACGGCGATCGTCTCGAGCTGGGGGTTGCCGGAAGCGCTCCAGCAAGCGGTCGACAAGCAGGACGAGATCGATCTCGAGCTCGAAGGCGACGTGACGCTGACGGACGTGCTGATCGCGGCGAAAGCCCTCGTCGCGGCCTCGGACCCCGCCGAGCTCGAAGGCAAATGCCCGGCGATCGCGCGGCTCTCCGCCTGCCGGGGCGGCAACGCGCTCCGCGCGCTCGAGCTCTACCAGGACGAGATCGACGAGCTGCGCCGGACGCTCGCCGAGTGACGGCGCGCCCCGGGAGCCTGTCCGCGGGGATAGGCCCCCGCTACGCGTCCGAATCGGCGCGAGGCCGGTGCAGCGTCACGACGAGCTCGGCCTCGCTCCGGCTCAAGCCGAACGAGCTCATCAGCGCCTCGACCGACGCGCCACTGCATGCCGCGCGCACGGCTTGCATGTAGGGGCCGCCGTCCGGGTCCCGCAGCAGCATCTGCTCCTGCTGACGCGCGAGCAGCGCGATCTGCTCGGCGAGCTCGACGACCCGCCGCCCGATATCGTCGGCGTGCGCGCTCACCTCTCCGACCTCGCGATGCAACGCCTCGAGCTCCGCGTCCTGCGCCTCGGCCTTGCGCTCGACCTTCCGAGCGAGCGCGTCGAGGTCGGCGCGCAGGCCTCGCTGGATCGACAACACGAGCGCAAACGCCACGGCGATCGCCGCGCCGGAGATGAAGGCGATCAGCTCGACGTGCTCCACGCTTCCCGTTCGACGTCAGTCACGCATACTCGTCGACGACGCCGCCCCGCCGGGGGCGTTCCGGCGGCTTCTCGGGCGCGCCGCCCTTGGGCGCGCGCGGCGCCGAACGGCCGGCCGCGTCGTCATCCACGCGTGGAGTATGCCTGACGTGCGGCACGTGCGATACGGGCGGCACTTTCGAGTTGTCGCCGACGCGGCGCATTTTCGTTCACCCCTGCATCCCGCCGACGAGCGCTTCCGGCTCGACGACGAAGATGATCTCGGAGCCGACGGCCAACGTGCCTCGAACCCGGAGCGACGCTGCGCCGCGGCGATTCGTCGGTCCGGGGGGCTCGAGGGCCGCGGGATCGACGCGAATGATGTCCTCGACCGCATCGACGAGCGCGCCGATCCATTCCCCGCCGTGATCGAGGACGAGCACGCGCGCGTGCGGACCGCGCGGCGTTCCGACGAGCCCCAGCATCGCGCGGCTGTTCATCACGGTGACGACGTTGCCGCGCAGGTTGATCACCCCGACGATCTCGTGCCCGGCTCCCGGCACGGGCACCGCCGCGGGCGGCACGATCACTTCGCGCACCGCCGCGAGCTCGACCGCATAGAGCTCCTCGCCCACGCGGAACGAGATGCAGCGGATGCCGACCGCGCCCGCGGTGCCGCGACGCTCGTCGATGCTCGCGTCGAGCTCGGCGCGGGCATCGAGCATTGCCTGATAAACCGGATGCACTCGCGTTACCAAGATCACCCCTCCTCGACGAGGTGTCGGACCGAGACCACCGCAGCGCGCGGGTCGTCGAGCATACCGGCCAACCAAGGCCGCGCTCCGCCCGCCGTCCGCCAACGCACGCGCTCGGACGGCACCTCGACAAGACCTTCGCAGCTATCGACGGCGATCAAGACTCCCGGATGATCGATGAGCGCGAGTCGCGTCGCCGGCACGGCCGCCGAAGGGCGTCCGGTCGCGACCGCCGCGAGATCGATGATCCGGGCGGCGCCGCACGCCGCGTCGTCCGCGTCCGCCGTCTCGCCCGCGGGCAAGGCGAATACGAGCCCGGCTGCTTTGACGAGCTTGAGCTCGAGAACGTCGGCCGAGGATTCGACGCCTGCAGCCGACGGCGCGACGGCACGAACGTCGACCGACGACTGCTCAGCGGAAACGTCCGTCGACGGCTCGACATCGGGCTCGCGCGGCGCGAGCAGCGCCCCGATATAGGCCTCGAGCGAAGCGTCGAGCGGCGGCGCCGTGACGGTCACGACCGCGCTCCCGCCGCCGCGAGCGAGCACCGCGTCGACGCAGCCGCCGGCGATCCGGCCGCGACAATGCCGTAGCGGTCTGCCGTCGGTTGCGGCGCCGCTTCCGTTGCGCCCGCTTCCGCGGCGCCGATCAAGCGATCGACGAGCCGCCGATAAACGCCGACGGCGCGGCCCGCCGGGTCGTACAGAGGCGGCGGCAGCCCAGCGCGCGCCGCGTCGCGGAGCCGCGTATCGATCGGCACCGGCTCCGGCCACAGCACCGACGCATACTCTTCGCGAAGACGCTCGAGGGCGAGCAGGCTCGCGCGCGTGCGTCGGTCGAACAGCGTCGGAATCACGATTCGCGGAATCGCGCGGCGTTGCGAGCGCTCGACCATCTCGAGCGTCCTCGACATCCGCGCGAGACCCTCGAGCGCGAGGTGCTCGGTCTGAACCGGGATCAGCACCTGCTGCGCCGCGGCAAGCGCGTTGATCATCAACAGACCGAGCGTCGGCGGGCAATCGATGATCACGTCGTCGAAACGCGCGCCGAGCCGCGCGATCGCCGTCGTCAGCACGCGCCCGAATCCCTCGCGTCCCGCGGCACGGCGCTCGAGCGCCGCGAGCGCGGGCGTCGCGCGCGCGAGCGAAAGATCGGGCTGCTTCGTCTCCTCGCAAGCCGCGGCGAACGCCGCGGCGGGCAGCGACGCCGCCGATCCGTCGAGCTCGGCCGAGAACCACCGCATCACGCCCGCGTTCGCATCGTCCTCGCGCCCGACGAGATAGACGCTCGCCGACGCGTGCGGGTCGAGATCGATCAAGAGCGTCTTGCGGCCCTTCTCGGCGAGCAGGCTCGCGATCGAGATCGCGGTCGTCGTCTTACCGACGCCGCCCTTCTGATTGCAGACGGCCCACGTGCTCATGTCTTCTCCGAGACCTGCGCCTCCGCGGGTGCCTCCTCCATCCGGCGCGACGTAGGCAGCCGCCAGCTCTCGGGCGCGTCCGGATCGACGACGCGCTCGCGGTCGGCCATCACGACGATCACGACCCGACGGTTCACCTGCCGCCCTTCCGGCGTCGTGTTGTCCGCGACCGGGTGGAACTCGCCGAGGCCGACGGCGGCCATCCGCTCCGGAGCGACTCCCTGCTCCTGGAAGATGCGCACGACGCGCGACGCGCGCGCCGCGGACAGCTCCCAGTTCGACGGGAAGACCACGGTGTTGATCGGCCGCTCGTCGCTATGCCCCTCGACGTGCGTCCGGACCGGATTGCCGGCGAGGATCTGCCCGATCCTCTCGAGCACGGGAAGCGCGTCCGGCGAGACTTCGGCGCTGCCGGACGGAAACAGCACGCTCGTGTTGATCTCGATCTCGATCCAGAAACGGTCGCGCCGCAGCCGGACGAGCTTCTGCCCGACGAGATCGTCGAGCGCTTCGGTGATCGCGGCGTCGATCTCTTCGATCAGCTCGGCGGCGGCGTCGAGCTCGTCGGGCGAGAAGCCCGCGCGATGCAACGCCGTGATCTCGGGAATTCGCTCGAGCAGATCGAGCGGCATCTGATCGATCTCGAGCGGCACGAGGGTACGGGGCTGACGCGTCTGCAGCTCGTTCTCCGCCTTCGACATCTCGCCGATCTGAATCGGCTCGAGCGATTTCGGCGCCGCGCGGAAGGCGGCGACGAGCGAATCCGAGAGCACGCGGTACTTGCCTTCGTTGACGGAAGAGATCGCGTACATCACGACGAAGAACGCGAGCATCAGCGTGACGAGGTCGCCGTACGGGATGGCCCACGCCTCGTGGTTCAAGTGCTCCTCGTGCTGCCGGCGCCGCGCCATCGCTCTACCTCAGATACCCGCGCAGCTTCGCTTCGATGCTGCGCGCGTTGTCTCCGCGGGCGATGCCGAGCAGACCGTCGATGATCAGCTCGCGCTGCGTGGTGCTGCGCTGGATGACGGCCTTCAGCTTGTTGCTGATCGGCAGGAAGAACAGGTTCGCGGACGCGATACCGTAGATCGTCGCGACGAAAGCCGTCGCGATGCCGTTGCCGAGCTTCGACGGCTCCGAGAGGTTGTGCATCACGGCGATCAGGCCCATCACGGCGCCGACGATGCCGAGCGTCGGCGCGTACGTGCCGAGGCTTTCGAAGACCCTGGCGCCCTGCCGATCGAATTCTTCGCGGCTCTGCAGCTCGACCTCGAGGACGTGCCGAATCGTCTCGGGCTCGGCGCCGTCGACGAGCAGCTGCATGCCCTTGCGCAGGAACTCGTCCGTCTCCTGCTCGAGGATCGGCTCGAGCGCCAGCAGCCCATCGCGGCGCGCGATATGGCTCCATTCGAGGATCTTCTTCAACACGCGCTCGCCGTCCGCGTCGGGAGGCGAGAAAACCCAGCGCAGTATGCTGAAGCCGTGCAGAAAGGCCGGGAGCCGCACCTGCACGAGCACGGCCCCGAACGTGCCGACGATCACGATCAGGAAGGCGGCGGCATTCCACAGAGCGGCGATGCCGCTGCCCTTCAGCACGCTGCCCCCGACGACGGCCACGAGGCCGAGCACGACGCCGATGATGCTGAGGATGTCCATGGCTATCCTCCGCCCTCGGCGGCGTCCCGCCGTTTCTGCAGCCGCTCGCGCATCATGCCGCCGACCTCGCCGGAGCATGGACCGCGACGCGCGACCACGCCGCAAGCAGCGTGCCGACGTCGACGATCAGCGCGATGCCGCCGTCGCCCGTGATCGTCGCGCCGGCGAAGCCGGGCAGGGTGCGCAGCTTCGAGCCGAGCGACTTGATCACGACGTCCTCCTGGCCGAGCAGCTTGTCGACGAGGAGCACGGCGCGGCTGACGCCGGTGCTCGTGACGACCGCATACTTCACGCGCCTGCCGCCGCTCGCCGGAGGGCCTACCCATCGCTCGAGGTCGAGAAGCGGCAGCACCTCGCCGCGCAACGAAAGCACCTCCCTGCCGTCGAGCACGCTCGCGTCGCGCGCTTCGAAATCCAGAATCTCCTCGACGATCGACAGCGGCAGCGCGAGCACCTGATCCGACACGACGACCATCAACGCGGGAAGGATCGCGAGCGTCAGCGGCAGCCGGATCAGGAATTCCGTGCCGACGCCCTTCTCGGAGCGAATCTCGACGGTGCCGTTCACACGGCCGATCACGCTCTTCACGACGTCCAGGCCGACGCCGCGTCCGGAGACGTCGCTGACCTCCGAGCGCGTCGAGAAACCGGGCGCGAACAGAAGCTGCAAGGCGTCGTCGTCGGAAAGCTGCAACGCGCCGTGCGCGTCGATCAATCCGCGCTCGACGGCCTTCTGCCGGATCACGGCGGGATCGAGCCCCGCGCCGTCGTCCTTCACGCCGACGAAGATGTGGTTACCTTCCTGACGCGCGGAAAGCACGATTCGTCCGACGCGCGGCTTGCCGACGCGATCCCGCACGTCGGGCGGCTCGATCCCGTGATCCACGGCGTTGCGCACGAGGTGGATGAGGGGATCGGCCAGAGATTCGACCATGCCTTTGTCGAGCTCCGTGGTCTCGCCGACCATGTCGAGCTCGACGACCTTCCCGAGCTGGCGCGCGAGGTCGCGCACGACGCGCGGAAAGCGTCCGAAGACCTTGCTCACGGGCTGCATGCGCAGCCGCATCACCGACGACTGCAGGTCCGACGTCACGAGGTCGAGATTCGACAGCGTGCGGTTCAGATCCTCGTCGCGAACGCGATGCCGCAGCGACGCCAAGCGGTTTCGCACGAGCACGAGCTCGCCGACGAGATTCATCACGTCGTCGATGCGGCCCGCCTCGATGCGCAACGAGCTCTCGGCCGGCTTCGGAGCGGCGCGTCCGGCGGGTGCCGGTCCTGGCGCGCCGTGCACGGCCGGCGACGCCGGGGCGACGACGTTAGTCGTCGCGCCCACGTCGGCCGTCGCAGCCCGTCCGGCGGCAGGAGCGTCACCGGGCGCCGCTCGCTCCGGCTGCGCCGGCTGCGAGGCCGGTTCCGGCGCGGCATCCGGCGCGAGCGCGCGGACCTTGTCCACGTCGCCCGAGCGAATCGCATCGATCAGCGCGTCGAACTCGTCCTCGACGGGCTCGGCGCTGGATTCGACCGGCCCGGGCTCGTGCGCACCATGCGCTTCCGCGAGCATCGCCTCGAAGCTGGCGAGCACGGGATCATCATCGGCCGCCGGAGGCGAATCTTCCGCGGCGGCCGTGCCGTCGTGCTCCTGCGCAACGCTCGACTTCGTGAGCGCGCCCTCGAGCGCCGCGAGCAGCGTGTCCGGCGCGGGCGCGGGCTCCTTGCCGTCCGTGAGCTCGCCGAACATGCGCTTGACCTCGTCGACCGAGCGCAGCACGAGATCGATATCGTCGGCATCGAGCGGCCGCGCGTCCGACCGCGCGAGATTCAGCAAGTCCTCCGCGCGATGACAGACGTCGACGAGCGCCTTGAGGCCGAGAAATCCCGCTCCGCCCTTGATCGTGTGGAACGCGCGGAATACGCCGTTCAGCACGTCTCGATCGTTCGGCGACGATTCGAGCCCGAGCAAGTCCGCGTCGAGCGACTCGATGAGCTCGCTCGCCTCGGCAAGAAAATCGTTGAGCAGCTCGTCGTCCATAACTCCTCTCAAGCCCGCGGGCGTTCGCCCGCTCGGCGCGGCAGGCCGCCGCTACACTCCGAGCTCCGAAAGAAGCTCGTCGACGTCAGCCTGACCCGCGACGACATCCGGGTGCCGGCCGGGCAGGGCCGGACCTTCGCCGGCATTCGAGCTGCGGCGATGCTCGGCGCTCCCGTGCCTGGCCGCGTGCGTCTTCGCGATCACGGCTTCGAGGTCGGCGACGAGGCCCGCGACGCGGCGGATGATCTGCCCCGTGATGTCCTGGAAGCTCTGCGCCATCATCACGTCGGACAGACGCGCACGGAGCTCGGTCGCGCTCGCCGTGACGCTATCGAACAGCGCGGCAAGCGCCTTGCCGCGCGGTCCGCGCGGCAAGGCGTGCTCGGCGCGGTAGCGCTCGACGGCCTCGGCGATCCCGTCCGCGAGCGGCATCGATGCCTCGACCGCGGACAGGGTCGAGTGCGCGGCTTCCTCGGTCAGCGAAATGACCTGGTTCAGGCGAACGTGCGTGTCGGGGAGCTCGCGATGCGCGATACGCGCGAGCTCCTCCGCGGCGTCGAGATTGCACAGCGTCTCGCGCAGCTCTTTGGCGATGCGCTGCAGCTGCTCGTGCAAGTGCAGAGTCTGACGACGTGCGATCGCGTTCGCCGCCTCGTTCTCCGCCTGCGAGTCGCCGGCTTCGATCGCTCGAACCAGCCGGCGCGCCCACGAGAGCCGTTCGTCCCGGTCCATTGCCTCCCTTTCGAGTCGCCGCTCAAGCGTTCGCGAAAATCTTCTCGATCTTCTGCTGCAGCGTTTGCGCCGTGAACGGCTTCACGATGTAGCCGTTGATGCCGGCCTGCGCGGCCTGAATGATCTGCTCGCGCTTCGCCTCCGCCGTCACCATCAGCACCGGAATGTGCTTCAGCTTCTCGTCGCTGCGCACCGCTTGCAGCAGCTCGATGCCCGGCATCCCGGGCATGTTCCAGTCGGTGATCACGAAATCGATGCCGCCCTGCTTCAGTATCGGCAGCGCGGTCGAGCCGTCGTCGGCCTCGACCGTGTTCGTGAAGCCGATCTCGCGAAGCAAGTTGCGGATGATCCGCCGCATCGTCGAGAAGTCGTCCACGACCAGAACTTTCATGGACTTGTCGATGCTCATCTTTTCCGCCTCTCGTCACGCCAATCGCCAAGCCGTGCGCGCAGCCGCGCCAAGGCCTGACCGTGGATCTGACACACTCGCGATTCGGTGACCCCGAGCACCTCGCCGATCTCCTTCAGATTCAGCTCCTCGTCGTAGTACAGCGAAAGCACGAGCCTCTCCCGCTCCGGCAGCTCGTCGATCGCGGCCGCGACGGCTTCCGTGAAGCTCTCGTCGACGCATACCGCGGCCGGATCGGCCGCGTCTCCGGGCAGCAGATCCTCGTAGTCGGAGTCCTCCTCGAATAGCGCATCGAGGCTGAGCACGCGGGCCTCGGTGACCTTCTGCAGCATGCCGTGATAGGTGTCGAGGTCGACGCCGAGCTCGCGCGCGATGTCCTTCGCCGAAGCCTCGCGGCCCGTCCGACGTTCGACTGCACGCACGGCCTCGCTGACCTCGCGCGCGGTCCGATGCGCGGACCGAGGTCCCCAGTCCTGGCGCCGCACCTCGTCGAGGATCGCGCCGCGTATGCGTATTCCCGCGTATGTCTCAAAGCTTGCACCGTGGCTCGCGTCGTACTGTCGACCGGCCTCGAGCAACCCGATCACCCCGGCCTGGATCAAGTCCTCGACCTGCACGGACGCCGGCAATCGCCCCAGCATGTGGTAGGCGATGCGCCGGACGAGGTCCATGTAGCGCTCGATCAGCAGCTCGCCTTGCTGCGCCGCTTCACTCGCGTACATGGCTCACGCGTCCGTCCGCGCGCCCAGCGCCCGGCCGCCCGCCACCCGGCGCTCCAGAAAGAACGCCGGACGACCTGGGACGTCCGTCGGCACCTCTCCGTTATCGGCGCGACGTGCCAATTCCTTGAATGCCCGGCCCGCCGGGCTCCCCGGATAGCACTCGACGACCGCCTGCTGCCGGCGCACGGCGCGTTTGACAGCCTCGTCGGCGGGCACCATCCCGAAATAGTCGAGTCGCACATCGAGAAATCGGTCACACGCCCGAAGCAGCGTGCGGAACAGCGTCTCTCCGTGCGCAGCATTGCGTACGTTGTTGCAGAGCACACGGAAATCGCGCACACCGCGGTCACGCGACAGGACCTTGATCAGCGCGTACGCGTCGGTCAGCGAGCTCGGCTCGTCGCAAACGACGACGAGGACCTCGTCCGCCGCTTGACAGAATGTGGCGACGCCGCGGCCGATTCCGCTCGCCGTGTCGATGACCATGAAGTCGACGTCGTACGGGAGCGTCGCGAACGCGCTCACGAGCCCGCCGTACTGGCGCGCGTCGAGATCCGCGAGCGCGGCGATGCCCGACGCCGCGGGAACGATCTTGACGCCCGCCGGGCCCTCGAGCAGCACGTCCTCGAGCGCGAGCGTGCCGTCGAGAACCTGCGCGAGATTCGCGGTCGGCGAGAGCCCGAGGAGCACGTCGACGTTCGCGAGCCCGAGATCGGCGTCGAGCAGCAACGACGAGCGGCCGCGCTGCGCGAGCGAGATCGAAAGATTCACCGCGACGTTCGTCTTGCCGACGCCGCCCTTGCCGCTCGTGACGGCGATGACCTTGACCGGCTTTCTCGCCGCGAGCGCGCGAAGACCCGCCGCCTGATCCTGCTCAGACTGCTGCATGCAACACCTCCGCGGCCGCTGTCCCTGCGCCGCTCACGGCGGGATCCTGCGCATCGTCCACCTCCGAGAAGCACGGCTCGTCGAGCGCCCAGCGAAGCAGATGGACGATGCGCGCGAGCCTCAGGTCCTCGGGCACGCGCTGACCGTGGCTCAGCCACGTCGCCGTCAGCTTTCGCCGGATCAGCACCGAAAGCGCCGCGCCGAGGCCGTCCGTCTCGTCGAGCTTGGTCAGCACGGCGCCCGCGAGCGCGTCGCCGCCGAAAGCGGTCACGGCCTCGTCCATGACCCTCGGCTGCATCGTCACGGCGAGGACGATGAGCCGGCGGATGCGGCGATCCGCTTCGAGGCTCGCCATCGCTTCGCTCAGCCTGCGATCTCGCGACGAGAGCCCCGCGGTGTCGATCAGCACGAGCCGACGGTCAGACAGCGCGCCGAGCAGGCGCTCGAGCTCCGCGGGTCCGCGCGCCTGACGAACGGGCACGCCGAGAATCGCGCCGTACGCGTCGAGCTGGCGCTGCGCACCGATGCGGAACGTGTCGGTCGAGATCAGCGCGAGGGACTCGCGGCCGTAACGCAGGCAGTGCCGCGCGGCGAGCTTCGCGATCGTCGTGGTCTTGCCGACGCCGGTAGGGCCGACGAGCGCGAACACGCCGCCGCTCTCGAGCGGATCCTCTTTCACGACGTCGAGCCGCCGCGCGAGCCCGTACATCACCTCGCGCCACGCGCGGGCGTGACCGGGATCCTCGACCTCCGAGACGAGCGTCTCCGCCAGCTGCGGGTCGAGGCCGAGGCGCGCGACGCGATTCGCGAGCAGCGCGCGCTCGGGCTCGAGCATCCGGCGGTCGGCCCAGCGGATCTGCGCGAGCTGCCGGCACAGCATGCTGCGCATCGCCGTGAGCTCGTTGCGGAGCGCAACGATCGAGGGATCCTCGTCGGCTCGCGAGCTCGCTCGCTCGGCAACGCGGCGCTCGGCGGCTTCCTCGCGAGCGGCGGAGCTCGGCGATTCGGCACTCGCGCGCGTCTCCATCGCGGCCGCTTCCTGCGCCGGCGTCGCTCGCAGCGTCCGCGCGGTTGCTTGGACCTTCGGCGTCGGCGCCGGCCGATCGGCGCCGGTATCGGCCGCCGCGTACGCGGCCTCGGGCGGCGTCGCTTCGACCGTCTCACTCGCGGCGGTCGAGCTCTCGGCGGCCGAGATCTCGGCGGTCTCGCTCGCGACCGCATCCGCCCGCGCACGCGCGCCCGGCTGCATCATCTGCGCGATCAGCTCCTCGTCGTAATCGACCGCGGAGATGATCTCCATGCCGCCGTCCACCGCGCGGCTCGACAGAATGACCGCGTCCGCACCGTGCTCGGCGCGCACGAGCTGAATCGCGCGCCTCATGTCCGGCGCGAAGAAGCGTCTGATCTTCATGCCTTATCCCTCTCGCATGAGCGTTTTGCCGTTCGGTTCCGGCGTCTGTTGATTCGTCCGCGGGGCCGGAAGCCCGCTCGAGGCGGTGTCGTCGCGGCCGATCGTCGCGACGATGCGCACCGCGCGGTTGTCGGGAATCTCGGTGTACGCGAGCACGTGCAGCGCATCGAGGCCCGGCCTGAGCCAGCGCGAAAGCCACGGCCGAAGCTCCGGCGCGACGACGAGGATGGCCGGATCGCCGCTCGCCTCGAGCTTCGCGACGGCCTCGCGCACCGACTGTCCGAGCCGCTCGGCGAGCCCGGGCTCGAGCGTCTGCCCGTGAGTCGCGAGCGACTTCGCGAGCAGCTGCTCGAGCGACGGATCGAGCGCGAGCAGCGGTATCTCCGCGCGCGAGCCCGCGATGCTCTGCACGATCGCTCGCCCGAGCGCGACGCGCGCCGCCGCGGTGAGCGCGTCGGGGTCCTGCGTCCGCGCGGCGTGGTGCACGAGCGTCTCGGCGATCGTGCGCATGTCGCGCACGGCAACCTCTTCCTGAAGCAGGTTCTGCAGCACCTTGAGCACGACGTTGAGCTCGAGGCTCTTCGGCACGAGACTCTCGACGAGCTTCGGGTGCGATTTCGCGAGCAGATCGAGGAGCTGCTGCGCCTCGTCGTGGCCGAGCAGCTCGTGCGCGTGCGTCTTCAAGACGCGCGACAGATGCGTCGCGATGACGGTCGCGGGATCCACGACCGTGTAGCCGAGCGCTTGCGCCTCCTCGCGCTTCGACGGCTCGATCCAGACCGCTTCCATGCCGAACGCGGGCTCGCGCGTCGGCTGCCCTTGCACCGTCCCGTAGACCCGCCCCGGATTGATCGCGAGCTCCATGTCGGGCTGGATCTCGCCTTCGCCGACGGGTACGCCGTGCAGGCTGAAGCGGTACGCGTTCGGTGCGAGCTCGAGATTGTCACGGATATGCACCGGATGGATCAGGAAGCCGAGCTCCTGGGAGAGTTTCCGTCGCACGCCCTTGATCCGGCCGAGCAGCGTCGCGCCTTGCTTCTGATCGACGAGCGGAATCAGCCGGTAGCCGAGCTCGAGACCGATGAGATCGACCGGCGGAACGTCCTCCCAGGAAAGCTCCCGGTCGGCGCTCGACGACGCGCTTTCGGCGGGCTGCGCGGTCGCTTCGGGTGCGGGCCCCGCGCTCGCTTGCCGCTTCAGCACGTACGCGAGCCCGCCGAAGAAGCCGGCGAGCACGATGAACACGAACGAGGGCATGCCCGGCACGAGGCCGAGCACGCCGACGATGCCCGCTACGGTCGCGAGCGCGCGCGGGCTGCCGAGCACCTGGCGGCGCACCTGCTCGCCCATGTCCTCGCGCGACGAGGCCCGCGTGACGATCACCGCGGTCGCCGTCGAAAGAATCAGCGCCGGGATCTGCGCGACGAGACCGTCGCCGATCGTGAGCAGCGCATAGTTGCCCGCCGCGTCGGCGAGCGCCATGCCGTGCGTCATCGTGCCGATCACGATGCCGCCGATGAGGTTGATGAGGAGGATCAGGATGCCCGCGATCGCGTCGCCGCGGACGAACTTGCTCGCACCGTCCATCGACCCGTAGAAATCCGCCTCGCGGGCCACCTCCTCGCGTCGGCGCTTCGCCTCGTCGGCCGTGATGATGCCGGCATTCAGGTCGGCGTCGATCGCCATCTGCTTGCCGGGGATCGAATCGAGCGTGAACCTCGCGCTCACCTCGGAGACGCGCCCGGCGCCCTTCGTGATGACGACGAAGTTGATGATCACGAGGATCGTGAACACGACGAGACCGACCGCGTAGTTGCCGCCGATCACGAACTCGCCGAACGATTCGATGACGCGGCCCGCGGCGTCGGAGCCCTGATGACCGTTCAACAGCACGACGCGCGTGGATGCGACGTTCAACGCGAGCCTGAGCAGCGTCGTCACGAGCAGGACGGTCGGGAAGATGCTGAAGTCGAGCGGCCTGCTCGTGTACACGACCATCAGCATCACGATCAGCGAGAGCGCGATGTTGAACGTGAACAGCAGGTCGAGCATCCACGCCGGCAGCGGGATCACGACCATCGCGAGCAGCGCGATCAGGAGCACCGGAGTGCCGAGACCGACGAGCTGCAGCCTGCTGATCGACGGCGTCGCGACGCTCATGACTCGGCCCCTCTCGGCTCCGTCCTAATGCCTTCGGGGATCGGCAGGTCGGTCGGGAACTCGGGCATCGGCCTGCCGTGTGCCCGCGCCGCCTTGAGCTCGAACACGTACGCGAGCACGCGGGCGACGGCGAGATAGAGCGCGACGGGGATCTCCGCGCCGAGCTCGGTGTTGAAATAGATCGCGCGCGTCAGCACCGGCGCCTCGCAAACCGGCACGCGGTGCTCCTCCGCGATCTCGCGAATGCGCGCCGCGACGAGATCGCGGCCCTTCGCGACGACGCGCGGCGCGCGCTCCGGGCGATCGGTGTAGCGCAGCGCGACCGCGTAATGCGTCGGGTTCGTCAGCACGACGTCCGCGCGCGGAACCTCCTGCATCATCCGGCCCTGCGCGACCTGTTGCTGCAGCCTGCGGATCTTCGCGCGGACCTCGGGATTGCCTTCGGTTTCCTTGAGCTCGTCCTTGACCTCCTGCCGCGTCATCTTGAGCTTGTCGAGGTAGCTCCAGACCTGGTACGGCACGTCGACGGCGGCGATGAGGGCGAGCCCCGCGGCGAGCACGAGGAAAGCGAGCTTCACGTGACCCGCGGCCGCGGTGAGCCCGTCGAGCGGCGGCATCAGCCCCAGGCTCAGCAGCTCGTCCGCGAGCGCCCAGAGCAGCGCGACGGACATGCCCGCGAGCACGGCGAACTTGAGCAACGTCTTGCCGAGCTCGACGAGCGCCTGAACCGAGAAGATCCGTTTCAAGCCCCGCATCGGATCCAGGCGCTCGAGCTTCGGCACGAGCGCGTCGGCGCTCCAGACGAGGCCGCCGAGCATCGCGGGTCCCAAGAAGACGGCGACGAGAAGCACGGCGAACAGCGGAGCGAACGTCACGAGCGCCTCTCGGATCGATCCGCCGAGCGCGAGCGTCGCGTCGTCGATCGCGAACCCTTCGTGCGTCGGCACGGCCAATCCCGAGACCAGCAGCGATTCGAGCCGGCCGAACATCCACGGTCCGAGCACGGCCATCGTCGCCGCGCTCGCGAGCATCACGGTCATCGTGCTCAGCTCGCGCGAGCGCGGCACCTGTCCCTTGCGCCGGGCCTCTTGTCGGCGCCGAGGGGTTGCGGATTCGGTCCGCTCTTGCGCCTTGTCGTGCTCGCTCATCTGGCCGCTCCGAGCACGTTACGCATCGCGACGAAGACGCTCTCGAGCACCGTCTCGAGCTGAGGCGCGAGCCCCGGCAGCGTCAGCGCGAGCACGACGAGGCCGAGTGTCAGCGTGAGCGGAAAGCCGACCGCGAAGACGTTCAGCTGAGGCGCGCTGCGCGCGATCATGCCCATCGACACGCCCGCGACGAGCAGCGACGCCGACGCCGGCAGCGCGACCTGCACGGCCGCCTGGAACATCTCGCTGCCCCACGCGACGACCTCCCAGAAACCGGCCGGGCCGAATGCGCCCGCCGACGGCGGCATCAGCACGAAGCTCTCGAAGAGCATCGCGACGAGCGCGAGGTGACCGTCGAGCGCGACGAAGACGAGCGTCGAGAAGATCACGAAATACTGGCCGACGAGCGGGACGCTCGCGCCGCGCTCGGGATCGACGACGCTCGCGAACGCGAGTCCCATCGACAGCGCGACGATCTCTCCGCCCATCGCCATCGCGCCGAAGACCATCTGCAGCAAGAAACCGAGCGCGGTACCGATCAGCGCCTCGCGAACGGC
Source organism: Gammaproteobacteria bacterium (assembly GCA_017577365.1). Lineage (GTDB taxonomy): Bacteria > Pseudomonadota > Gammaproteobacteria > Steroidobacterales > Rariloculaceae > ZC4RG20. The sequence goes on from PKRJ01000043.1 coordinate 16,775, forward strand.
GACGAGCGCGCCGGGGAGCGACAACGGATCGACCGGATCGAGCGGCGGCAGGAGCGGCGCGACGGCGAACGCGAGCACGAGCGCGAGCGCGATGCGCACGCGGACCGGCACCGTGCGCGCCCCGAAGAGCGGCGCGGCGACGAGCAGCGCGCCGATGCGCACGAACGGCCACATCACGGCCGTGATCCAGCGCATCAGCTCGGCATACTCGATCGTCAACAGCGCCATCGTCAGCCGAGCATGAGCGGGATATCGAGGAACAGCTCGCGGACCCAGTCGACGACGAGCGTGAGCATCCACGAGCCCGCGAACGCGAGCACCGCGGCGACGCCGAGCAGCTTCGGGATGAACGACAGGGTCATCTCCTGAATCTGCGTCGCCGCCTGGATCATGCCGATCAGAACGCCGATCGCGAGCGCGGCGAGCAGCACGGGCGCCGCAAGCAGCACGGCGATCCACATCGCCTGCGTGCCGATCTCGAGCACCGCTTCCGGGGTCATGCGCGCCTCCCTCGTCACAATCGATAGAAGCTGCCGGCCAACGTCGTCATCACGAGCGACCAGCCGTCGACGAGGACGAACAGCATGATCTTGAACGGCAACGAGATGATCAGCGGCGACAGCATGACCATGCCCATCGACATCAGCACGCTCGCGACGACGAGATCGATCACGAGAAACGGAATCAGCAGCAGGAAGCCGATCTGGAACGCGGTCTTGAGCTCGCTCGTGACGAAAGCCGGCAACAGCAGCGAGAACGGCACGACCTCGCCGCTGCCGTCGAGCGGCTCGCGGCCCGCGAGCGATGCGAACAGCGCGAGGTCCGCTTCGCGCGTATGAGCGAGCATGAACTCGCGAAGCGGCGCCGCCGCCGCCTCGAGCGCGGAAGGCGCGCTGATCGTCGACTCGAGATAAGGCTCGACGGCCTCCGTGTAGATCCGCTCCCCGACCGGCGCCATCACGAAGAAGCTCAAGAACAGCGCGATGCCGACGAGGAGCTGATTCGAAGGCGTCTGCTGCGTGCCGAGACCCTGACGCAGGATCGCGAGCACGATCAGAATCCGCGTGAACGACGTCATCGTGATCAGCAGCGCCGGCAGGAGACTCAGCGCCGTCATGAACACGAGCACCTGCAGGCTCACGGACCAGGTCTCGCCGCCGTCAGGCGTGCCTTGCACCGTCAGAATTTCGACACCCGAAGTCTGCGCGAGAGCGCCCGCGGCCGGAACGAGCACGCCGGCCGCGGCCGCAGCGACGAGCCGCCACGAACGCCTCATCGCTCCCTCCCCGCGAGCACGCGAGCGAGCCACGCCGGCGACGCGTCGGTCCCGGGCCGGCGCACGCCGATGTCGAGCGGCTCGTCGAGCACGTGCAGCGTGCTGACCTGCCCGGGCGCGACGCCGACGACGATCTGCCGGTTGCCGGCCTGCATCAGCACGATCCGCTCGCGCGCGCCGACCGGCAACGACGCGAGCACCCTGAACTTGTCGTGCCCGCTCGGCAGGAGGCTCGTGCGCGACAGGACGCGGGAGAAGATCAGCACCGCGGCGATCACGCCGACGAGGCCGACGAGCAGCTTCACGAGCGACGCCGCCGCCGGCGACGCGTCGGCGCCGAGCGCGGCGGCCGACGCCGCCGCGAGCGCGATGCCCGCGATCACGATCGCGGCCGGCCGGCCGATCCTGTTTCCGAAGCGCACGCGCATCGCCTAAGGGCTCACCTGAGCTTCTGCACGCGCTCTGCCGGGCTGATGACGTCGGTGAAGCGGATCCCGTAGTGCTCGTTGATGACGACGACCTCGCCGTGCGCGATCAGCGTGCCGTTCACGAGCACGTCCAGGGGCTCGCCCGCGAGCCGGTCGAGCTCGACGACCGAGCCCTGGTTGAGCTGCAGCAGGTTACGGATCGGGATCTTCGTCCTGCCGATCTCCATCGAGATCGTGACCGGGATGTCGAGAATCACGTCGAGATTGCGGCTTTGACCGTCGCGGGACGCATCCGCGGCCCCGGATTCGAACGTCGGCAGCTCCATGGCCGGGTGCGCTTGTGCACTGTCTTTCAGCTTCTGCTCGCTCATCGGATCAATTCCTCATGCGCGCGGCACCAGGTCCGCGGCTAAGTCGTGGAAACCTGCTGGGCGGGCCGTGCGGCGGCGCCGCTCGCCCGCTGCGCGGCCTGACGCGGCTGCGCGCTGCGCGCGCTCGCGGGGGCGCCGACTTTCTCCGCCTGCTTGTCGACGGCCGCCTCGGCCGTCTCCGCCGCGGGCTCCGCGGCCGGATCGGATTCGCTCCACGCTTCGCGCTTGACCGGCTCGATGATCTGCACCGCGTTGATGCCGTTCGAGACGCCGACGCGGCAGCGGAACAGCGGCACGCCTTCCGCGCACAGCGTGACGAAAGGCGGCAGCTCGATCGGAACGATGTCGCCCGCCTCGATGCGCATGAGCTCGGAGAGCCTCATCGTCGTCTCGGCGAGCGTCGCGTGGATCTCGACCTTGGCGAAGCCCATCTCCTCGCGAATCGACGCGGTCCAGCGCTCGTCGCGCCCCGTCCGATCGCTCTGCACGCCGGCGTCGAGCTGCTCGCGGATCGGCTCGATCATCGAGTACGGCAGCGTCACGTGCAGCTCGCCGCCGGCCCCGTCGATATCGAGCTTGAACGCGGAGACGACGACGACCTCCGTCGGGCTGACGATGTTGGCGAACTGCGGATTGATCTCGGAGTTGATGTACTCGAACTCGACCGGCATCACCGGCGACCACGCCTCCTTCAGGTCCGCGAAGATCCGCTGCAGCGTGAGCTGAATGACGCGGTTCTCCATCAGGGTGAAGTCGCGCCCCTCGATGCGCGGGTGGAACCGGCCGGTCCCGCCGAAGTAGTTGTCCACGATCGAGAACACGAGGCGCGCGTCGATCACGAACAGCGCGGTGCCGCGGAGCGGCCGCATGTGAACCATGTTCAAGCTCGTCGGCACGTGCAGCGTGTGCACGTACTCCGAGAACTTGCAGAGCTTCACGCCCTGAAACGACACCTCGACGGCGCGCCGGATCAGACCGAACATGCTCGCGCGCAGGTGTCTGCAGAAGCGATTGCCGATCATCTCGAGCGTCGGCATGCGACCGCGCACGATGCGCTCGTGCGCGGTCAGGTCGACGACGCGCGGCACTCCGTCTCGAAGCCGATACTCGTCCTCGATCTCGACCTCGCCGCTCGCGACGCCGTGCAGCAGCTCGTCGATTTCCTCTTGGGAAAGAATGTCGTTATCGGCCATGCCCGCGCTCACTGCATGACGAAGGTCGTGAAATACAACGTCTCGATGACGGGCCTGCCGTGGAGCTCGGTCATCACTTCGCGCATTTCCTCGAGGGCCGTCGCGGCGAGCCGCTCCTTGCCCTCGCGGGTGATCAGCTCCTCGTAGGTCTGGTCGCTCAAGAGCAGGATCAGGTTGTTGCGCAGCAGCGGCGTGTGGAGCTCGAGCGCGGGCAGCGCGTCTTTGTCGTACGTCATCAGCTCGACGCCGACCTGCAGATAACGGACCCGCCCGCCGCCGTCGAAGTTGACGACGAGCTCGGGACCGAGCTTCACGTAATGCGGCTGCGGTTGCGCGGGCTCGCGATCGAGCCAGCCGAGCTCCCAGGCCACGCCCGCCGCGAGCCCGACCATGAGCAGCAGCACGACGGTCGCGAAGAATCCGCCGCCGCGCCGCGCGTTCGAGCTTTGTGCGTCACTCATCTCTTCGGAATCCGTGCGACTTCGTTCGGCGGGACCCGAAGCAAGTGTCGTGCCACTCGGTAAATGTGCGCTTATCGCATTGATTCGATTGGAGAAAATTTCTCTATCCGAGAGCGTCGCGAAGCCTTGCGTGCGCGGGGTGACGGGAATTTGACGCTCTTCGAGCGGAGGCGCCGCGAACGGCGAAAGGCGGGAAGCGGCCGCGCCGGACGGCGCGGCCGCCAGCGGCTCACGCGAACGTGTCGACGAGACCGCGGGTCATCGCGACGCCGCGCTCGGGCTCGTCGTGCTCGCTCGACGCTACGACGGCGGAATCGCTCGAGACGGGATCCGCGGCGCCGGCGTGGCCGTTCGGCGTGCCGGCCCATTGCGAATCGCCGGCGCCGATATCGACGTGATCGAGCCCGAATCCCGCCGCGCCGAGCAGCTCACGCAAGCGCGGCACCGCGTCGGCGAGCGCGTCACGCACGGCGGCATGCGCGGAATGGAACGTGACTTGAGCGTTGTCGCCTTCGAGACGAACGCGGATCTCGATCGGTCCGAGATGCTCGGGATGCACCCGGAGGCGCGCGTCGTGCATGCCGTGCTCGACCATCGTCACGACGCGCTGGCCGATCTCCGAAGCGAACTGCAAGCGCGGCTCGGCCGGCGCGGCGCCGGGCGTGGCCGGCGGCTCGCGACCCGGCGCCGGAGCCGCTGCGGCGTTGAGAAACGAGAGATCGATGGGTGGAGCCTGCCGAGCCGAAGGTTCGCTCGCGGCCGCCGGCAACGACGCCGCGAGCTCGACAGCGGTCGATGCGTCGCGTTTCGTCGCGGCCATCGACTGCAAGGCGGCGAGCGTTTGCATGACGCGTGCAACGCGCGCCCCGCCGGCATCCGAAGTCTCGGTCGCGACGCCTTCCGCGTCCGCCGCGATTCCTATACCGAGCGGGGACGGCAAAGTCCTGCCCGCGAGCGGACCCGTCGCCGCCGACGTTGCGCCGGCGGCCCGACCGGCCGATATGCCTTCCGTCGCAGCGCCTTGCTCGGCCGCGGGCGAGACCTGCATCAGCCACGCGATCAGCGCGGCAAAGCACGCGTCCGCGGAGCCCGGCGCCGGTTCGCCGTCCGCGTTCGCGCCTGCGGCGGGCATGTCGTTCGAGACCGCGAACGACGCGGGCGCACCCGCGGCACCGTTCATCCCGCTCGATAAGGCTTTCATGTCGACGGTCATCGCAGCGTCCTCGGCGACGGTCAACGCGCCGCGCTCGCCAGACGCTCGCGCGCGTAGCTCGCCCGTTCGTCGGTCTGCTTCTGCTCGATTCGATCGCGCCGCCGCGCGTCCTCGGCCGCGCGCTCCTCGATGAGCCGCTCGATCGCGTCACGCTGCAAGCGTGTCGAGATCCAGTGCGCTCGCGCCGCTTCGGTCGCGCGGCGCTGGCTCTCGACGACGGCAGCCTGCGCATCGACGCCTTGCTGGAGCTGCTGCAAGAAATTGCGCATCTCGCGCAACTGCTGCGGGCGGCCGCTCGCGAAAGCGCCGCGCTGATATTCGTCGAGCATCGCGCGCATCGCGGTGAGCCGCGCCTCCTCTTCCTCGAGGCGCCGCTCCGCGGCTTTGAGCGCAGCCGCGGCCTCGCGCTCCGCCGCCCCCTTCAAGCGCGCGACCACGTCGAGACTTCGTTCCTGTCCTGACATCCGCCGTTACCCTCCTTCCGGCGTTCGGAGTCCGTCGTCGAGGCATGCCTCGAGCTGCGCCAGACTCGCGTCGAAATCCACGGCCTCGTCCGGTGCCTGCGCGAGGAAGCGTTCCATCCGCGGGAACAGATCGATCGCCTCGTCCATCGCCGGATCCGTGCCTTTCTTGTAGGCCCCGACGTTGATCAGATCCCGGTTTTGCTCGTACCGAGCGTAGATCTGACGGAAACGTTGGGCCAGTGCATGGTGCTCGCTTTTGACAACCGAGCTCATCACGCGGCTGATCGACGCCTCGACGTCGATCGCGGGATAGCGTCCCCGCTCGGCGACGCGGCGCGACAGGACGATGTGTCCGTCGAGCACCGCGCGAGCGGCGTCGGCGACCGGGTCCTGAACGTCGTCGCCCTCGGTGAGCACCGTATAGATGCCGGTGATCGAGCCGCCGCCGGGCCCCGCGTTGCCGGCGCGCTCGAGGAGCTGCGGCAGACATGCGAAGACCGACGGCGGATAGCCGCGCGTCACGGGCGGCTCCCCGATCGCGAGACCTATTTCACGCTGAGCCTGCGCGTAGCGCGTCAGGGAATCCATCAACAGCAGCACGTGCTTTCCCTGATCGCGGAAATGCTCGGCGATCGCGGTCGCGGCGCGTGCGCCCTGCAGCCGCATCAGCGGCGGATCGTCCGCTGGCGCGACCACCACGACCGAGCGCGCGAGCCCCTCGGGCCCGAGAATCTCTTGAATGAAGTCGTTGACCTCGCGGCCGCGCTCGCCGATCAGGCCGACGACGATGACGTCGGCACGCGTGTAACGCGCGACCATCCCGAGCAGCACGCTCTTGCCGACGCCGCTGCCGGCGAAGAGCCCGATGCGTTGACCGCGGCCGACGGTGAGGAGCGCGTTGATGCCGCGCACGCCGACGTCGAGCGGCCGCCGCACCGGATCCCGGCCCAGCGGGTTCAGCAGTCTCCCCATGAGCGGCATGCGCTGCCGGCAGCGCAACGCGGGCAGATCGTCCAGCGGCTGCCCGAGCGGATTGATCACGCGTCCGAGCAGCTCCTCGCCGACCGGAATGAATTGCGCGTGATCGATCGGCAGCACGCGCGCGTTCGGCGTCAATCCCGCGATCGGCCCGACCGGCATCAGATACGTGCGATCGCCCGCGAAGCCGACGGCTTCCGCTTCGACCGGATCGTGACCGCGCCCGACGATGCGGCAGCGGCCGCCGACCGGCACCTCGCACCCGACCGCCTCGAGCGTCATGCCCACCATGCGCACGAGCCGTCCTTCGGCGACGAGCCGTATCGGCTCGTCGATGAGCTGTTCCCAGCGCTCGAGCCGCTCGCCGATGCGTGCGCGGCGCTGCTCGAGCGGCGTAAGCGACGAGCGCAGCGTCATCGCGGCGCCTCGAAGCCGCCCGTCTCGCGCCGCTCGCCGCCGAGGATCCGCGCGGCGATCGCGCCCATGCGTGTCTCGACGCTCGCGTCGACGACCGAGGAGTCGGTCTCGAGCCGCGCGCCGCCGCGCGTCATCGTCACGTCCTCGACGAGCTTGAGCGGACGCTCGAGCGCCTCCGGCACGAGCGCGTCGCGCACGAGCGCGACATCGTCGGGATGAAGATGCACGCGGACGCACGAGTCGGCGCTCGGCAGGGCGCGCAGCGCCTCGCGCACGACGCGCACGACCTCGCCGTGCTGGCTCTTGAGCTCCCGGCGCACGAATTGCCGCGCGACCGCGAGCACGAGCGTCGCGAGCTCGAGCAGCAGCGCTTCGTCGAGCACGCGGAGCTGCGGCGTCAACGCGTCGACGATCGCCTCGAGCCGCGCGGCAGCGGCGCGCATCTCCTCGCGGCCCGCCTCGAAACCGGCCTGACGCCCCTCGTCGAATCCGGCCTTGTAGCCTTCGGCCCGCGCCTGCTCCTCGATCGCCGCGAGCTTCTCCGCCGTGAGCAGCGGCTCGGGCCGGGGCGCGGGCTCGGACTTGCTCTCGCTCGCGACGCCGACGGGGGGCGCCTGCCAACGCTTGATCTGGCCCGTCGCGGCGAGCGTTCCGCGCGCCTCCGGGGCGCTCATACGTACTCCTCGCCTCGGCCGGTGATCGCGATCTCGCCTTCGTCAGCGAGCCTGCGCACGATCGAAAGGATTTCCTTCTGCGCGCTCTCCATCTCGCTGACCCGCACCGGCCCTCGGAGTTCGAGATCTTCCTCGAGCGCTTCGCGCGCGCCTTTCGACAGATTGCGGAAGAAATGCTGCTTGATCTCCGCGGTCGCGCCCTTGAGCGCGACGACGAGGAGCTCGCGCGGCAGCTCGCGGAGAATCCTCTGCATGCTGCGATCGTCGATCTCGAGCAGGTTCTCGAACGTGAACATCAGCTCCTGGATCTGCACGCTCAAGTTCGGGTCGTGCTCGCGGATCTCGTCGAGGATCGCCGTCTCCGACGCCATGTCCATGTAGTTCAGGATGTCCGCGGCGCGCTTCAGCCCGCCCACGACGGAGGCCTTCGACGAATCGCCGGCGAATTGACGCTCGAGGATCTCGTCGAGCTCCTGCAACGCGTTCGGATGAATCGTGTCGAGCGTCGCGATGCGCATCACGACATCGCTGCGCAGCCGCTGCGGGAAGTAGCTGAGCACCTCGGCCGCGTGATCGCTGTCGAGATACGAGACGACGATCGCGATGATCTGCGGGTGCTCGTTGCGGATCATGTCCGCGACCGAACGCCCGTCCATCCACTTCAGCGACTCGAGGCCCTTCGATTGCCCGCCGACGAGGATGCGATCGATCAGCGAGCGCGCGCGATCCTCGCCGAGCGCTTGGACGAGCACCTTGCGCACGTAATCCTCGCTGCCGAGCCCGATCGCCGTCTGCTCCTCGACCGTGGTGCTGAACTCCTCCATCACGGCTTCGAGCTGCGCGCGAGTGACGCTCGGCAAGTTCGTCATCGCGGTGCCGATCGTCTGCACTTCCTTCGGCCGCAAGTGCTTGAGCACCTGAGACGCCGCTTCCTCGCCGAGCGTCATCAGGAGCACCGCGGCGCGATCCGTCCCGGTAAGCGAAGCGATCTCACTTTTCATCGTCTTGCATCCATCGCCGGACGACCTGCGCGACGAGCCGCGGGTCCTCCCGCGTCAGGAGCCGCGCCTTCTCGAGTCGCCCTTCCAGGGTTTCCGGTTCCTTGCCCTCGTCTTGTGCTTCCTCCTCGTCGTCGCCGACGACCGCGAGGGCGGGCGGCCCGAGCGCCGCGGGCGCGTGCGGAAGCTGAGGCTTGATCAGCGGCTTCACGGCCGGACGAAGAACGAGCAGGATCACGAGCAAGAGCCCGACGCCGGCGAGCGCCTGCCGCGCGAGCTCCTGGATCCAGGGCTCCTCCCAGAGCGGACGCGCGGCAGCGAGCGAATCGGCCGGCGACTCGATCGTGCGGAACGACGCATTCACGACGTTCACGCGGTCGCCGCGCGACTCGTCGAATCCGACTGCCTCGCGCACGAGCGCGGTCAGGTGCGCCATCTCTTCCTCCGAGCGAGGCATCATGACGGTCTCGCCGAATTCGTTCGTCACACGCCGATCGTCCACGACGACCGCGACGGAGAGCCGCTTGACCGCGCCCGGCGTCTCGCGGATATGGCTGATGCGGCGATCGACCTCGTAGTTTCGCGTGGCGCTGCGGCTCGAGCCGCCGGAGACGGCGTTCGACGTCGCGGCGATGCCTTCGCCTCCGACGATGACCGCGCCGTCCGGCGGCTGATTCGTCAGCGCGCCGGGAATGCCGGCCGCGCCCGCACCGGCCTGTTGCTCCTCGCTGAACTGCTCGCTGCGGAGCACGGTGCGCTCCGGATCGTACGCCTCGTGCGTGCTCTCGACCTCGGTGAAGTCGATCTCCGCCGTGACCTGCGCGCGCACGCCTTCCTCGCCGACGAGCGGAGCCAGGATGTCGTGCACGCGCCGGCGGAGCGCCTCCTCGATCTCGCGCGTGTACTCGAGGCGCTTCATAGACGTGAGCGCACGATCCTCGCCCGGGCCGCTCAAGAGCCGCCCGCGCTGGTCCACGACGGTCACGCGCTCCGGCTCGAGATCCGGCACGCTCGATGCGACGAGATGCACGATCCCGGCGACGCGCTTCTCGTCGAGCGTGCGCCCCGGATGCAGATTCAGGAGCACCGACGCGCCCGGCTTGCCGCGCTCGCGCACGAACACCGATTCGCGAGGCAGCGCGAGATGGACCCGCGCGGACTCGACGCTGTCGAGCGTCATGATCGAGCGCGCGAGCTCGCCTTCGAGCGCGCGCTGATAGCGCGCCGCTTCCGCGAGCCGGCTCGTTCCGCCGAGCCCGGTCGGACGATCGAGCAGCTCGAAGCCTACGGTCGACTCGCGCGGCAATCCCTCGGTCGCGAGATGAAGCCGCGCCTCGTGCATCTTCGTCACGGGCACCATCAGCGCGCCGGTCGCCGAATCGAGCTTGTGGTCGATGCCGTGCCGCCCGAGCACGCTCATCGCGTCGACGACGTCGCGCTCGCCGAGCCCCGGCAACAGCACCTGATAGCTCGGCCTGAGACCCCACAGCGCGAGGCTCACGGCGAGCGCGATCGCCATCGCGATGCCGCCGAGCACGGCGATCTGCCGTTGCACCGGCAGCGCGGTGAACGCCGCGAACGGTTTGACCACGGGTTGAGGTAATGCCTCTGCCATACCGTCGTTATCCATCAGCTCCTCGGCCGGGCGCGGCCCCTATGCGGCCGCGCCGCGGGTCGTCGGTCTTCAAACCTGCATGTTCATGATTTCCTGGTACGCGGCGATCACGCGGTTGCGCACCTGCGTGACCGCCTCGAACTGCAAGCTCGCTTTCTGCATCGACACCATCACGTCGACGAGGCTCACGTCGGGCGCGCCCTGCTCGAAGCGCTTCGCGAGATCCGCCGCCTGACGCTGCGCCGCGGCGACCTCGGCAAGCGAGCTCTCGAGCAGCTTCGCGAACCCTTTGGCCTGCGTAGCCTGCGTCTCGGCGGCACCCGCCGCGGCGCGCGCCGACAGCGCGCGCATCGCTTCGAGAACCTGCCTGATCTGGACGTCGCTCATCGCCTCACCTCACCGGCACCGCGACCCCGAGCTCGCGCAGGCGCGCGAGCTTGTAGCGCAGCGTGCGCGGGCTGATGCCGAGCCGCTCGGCGGCCGCCTTGCGCCGCCCCCGCTCGGCGCGCAGCGCATCGAGGATGAGCTCGCCTTCCGACGCGCGCCTCGCGCGGTCGAGCGCGCTCGGCACCTGGTCGGCCGGCAGCGCGACGCGGCGGGCGGGCTCGTCCTCGAGACGAATGTCGTCGACGTCGATGCGGTCGCCGTGCTGCAGCACGAGCGCGCGCTGCATGACGTTGTCGAGCTCGCGCACGTTGCCCGGCCAGTCGTGAGCCGTGAGCCGCGCGAGCGCGGCCGGCGTCGGCCGCGGACGCGGCGAGTCGCCCTTGTAATGCCGGCGGATCAGGTATTCGGCGAGCGGCACGATGTCGCCCGGCCGCTCCCGAAGCGGCGGGATGTGCAACGGGAAAACGTTCAGCCGGTAGTACAGATCCTCGCGCAGCACGCCTTCGGCCACCGCCTCGCGAAGATTGCGGTTCGACGTCGCGATGACGCGCACGTCGACGCGCCGGCTTCGCGTCGCGCCGAGCCGCTCGACCTCGCGCTCCTGAAGCACCCGCAGAAGCTTCGCCTGGAGCCCCAAAGGCATTTCGGTGACCTCGTCGAGCAGCAGCGTGCCGGTGTCGGCTTGCTCGAACTTGCCCGGCCGCGCATCGGCGGCGCCGGTGAACGCACCTTTCTCGTAGCCGAACAGCGTCGCCTCGAGCAGGGCCTCGGGGATCGCCGCGCAGTTCACCGCGACGAACGGGCCGTCGCGGCGCGCCGAGCTCGCATGGATGAAGCGCGCAAAGACTTCCTTGCCGACGCCCGACTCGCCGGTCAGCATCACCGAGACGTCGGACTCGGCGACGCGCCGCGCGAGCGCGACGATGCGCTTGCTCGCGTCATCCTCGGCGACGAGGGCGGGGCAACTTTCGACTTCCTGCATGCCGCGGTCCAATCAGTTTCGATCGAACCGCGTCGAGCAATTCTCGTGCCAGAAAAATTTATGGAGAGAACTCAGTGAGTTAGAGGAACGTTGCCGGATCCGGGAGGGCACCGCGTCAAAATTCCGTCGCCTCCTCCCAGCGGCCGATCTGGAACTTGCGCATCTTCTCGACGAGGGTCGTGCGCCTCAATCCCAAACGCTTCGCGGCCTGCGCGACGACGCCTTCGCTGCTCTCGAGCGCCTGGCGGATCAGCCGCATCTCGATGTCCTCGAGGAGGTTCTTGAGCGGCACGGCCGCGCCGTCGGCCGCGAGCCTCGGCACGCCGATCTCGCTCATCAGCGTCTCGACGGCGTCGCGCTCCGCCTTGTCCTCGTCGGCGTCCGACACGAGCCGCCGGATCGGCTCTGGAAGATCGTCGACCGTGACGTCGCGGTCGCCCGCGAGGATCGCGCAGCGCTCGATGAGATTCGCGAGCTCGCGCACGTTGCCCGGCCAGTCGTAGCGGACGAGCGCGCGCAGCGCGCGCGTATCGAATCGGCAGCCGGGCATGCCGCGGCGCTGGAGCTGTGCGTTGATCTCGGCGATCAAGAGCGGCAGGTCTTCGCGCCGCTCTCGAAGCGGCGGCAGGTGGATCGGCACGACGTTCAGGCGGTAGTACAGGTCCTCGCGGAACTTGCCCTCGCGCACCATCGTCTCCAGATCGCGATGCGTCGCCGCGATGATGCGCACGTCGGCCTCGATCGTTCGGCCGCTGCCGAGCGGCTCGAAACGCTTCTCCTGCAGCACGCGAAGCAGCTTGACCTGCATCTCGAGCGGCATATCGCCGATCTCGTCGAGAAAGAGCGTTCCGCCCGCCGCGAGCTCGAACCGGCCCTTGCGCGCGGTCAGCGCGCCGGTGAACGCGCCCTTCTCGTGACCGAACAGCTCGCTTTCGAGCAGCTCGGCCGGGATCGCGCCGCAATTCACGGCGACGAAAGGACCGTTACGGCGCGGCGAATGGTAGTGAATGTTGCGCGCGACGACCTCCTTGCCAGTCCCGGTCTCGCCGCGCAGCTGCACGGTCGCCTCCCACGGCGCGACGCGCAGGATCATCTCCCTCACGGCCTGCATCGCGGGGCTGCGGCCGACCAGCGAGCGGAACCGGATCTGCGCGTCCTCGGCCTTGAGCCCGCCCTGCGCGTGGATCATGCGCAGATCGCGGATGAGCTTGACGAGCGACGAATAACCGACCGGCGCCTTCAATCGTTTGTAGACGCGGTCCTTCGGGTAGCGGTCCCCCGCCCCGTCCGCGCCGGTGTCCTCGTAAACGAGAAGCGGCAGCTCGGCGCGCGCGAGGACGACCTCGAGCACCGCGCGGCGCACGCGCTCGCCTTCCGGGCCCGGCGCGGCGACGGCGAGCAAGCCCAGCGGCGGATCCATTCGCTCGAGCGTGCGCGCGATCTCGTCCGGCTCGGCGATGACCGGCTCGACGCCGAAAAACTCGAACTGGTGCGCGATGCCGTGCGCCGATTCGGCGGACGGTGCCGCGATCAGCAGCGTCGTTCCGCTGCCCGCGATGCGGGACAGCAGCTGGACCGTCGTCGTTTCCATGCGAATGAACGCCGCGTTCTGCCTCTTTTTCTCTTCTTCTCTTTCGTGAACCCGCCCGCACGGCTTCGGGCGGCTCGCCTCCCCGAGCCCGAGACCCAACCGACCGTGGAGCACGGAACATAGCGCGCAAATCGCGTCGCGGCGCGCGCCTAGTTCACAGTTGGCGCGACACTGTACTTGAAGTCGGGCCGCTCGGGCGAACCTCGTCACACGACGCGGCGGATTCGCGCGCGAAGAGTCGCCGAGCGTAGGCCGTCTAGCCGCGAGTGCGGCGCTGAGCGATCGCGCGGCGGTGACGCCGAAACACGAGCTTGTCGAGCCAGATCGCCGCGCTTTCGCTCAAGCCCTCGAGGGAGGCGCAGATTCGATAGCGGCCGTTCCCGTCCGCGGGCTCTACGCGCTTCACGCGGGCGTAGAGCTTCAAGGGCACCGGCCACGCCGGGAGAACGAAGCACTCGACGAGCAGCAGCGTATCGAGCTCGACCGTATCGTCCGCGAGCCAGCACAGCCCGCGGCTGTTGAAACGAAGCGGCCGCGGCGGGAGCGGCGACGCGTGCTGCATCACGAGCTCGGAGAGCAGCTCGAGCACGAGGTTCAGCTTCGCCTCGAGCCGATAGAGTTCCGCGCGCTCGGCGGCCTCGGCCTGCGTCTCGTCGTGCTCCTCGACGAGCGACAACGTGCGGAGCACGACCTCGTTGCGTGCGTTGACGCGAGCGAGAACCGACGCGGGCGGCATACTCTCGACCGCGGACCATGCAAGGCCGAGCTCATCGTCGCAGAAGACTTGTCGGCCGAGCACCTCGATCTCGCCGGGCGTCGCCGCATCGCTCGACGAGTCGATCATCGGAGGGTTCCGTCCTGTTC
>PKRJ01000044.1 GCA_017577365.1 Gammaproteobacteria bacterium
TCTCCCCTTTACCGCGTCTGCCGGTTCAACCGCCTTGGGGCCCCAGGAGGCGCGGCCCCACGCCCTCGCCGGGCGTGGCGATGCCGAAGCCGGAGGGCGCCGAGGAAGCCCCGCCCGTGCTCGTTATTTCGTAGTCTTGCGGGACGCGGAAGGGCGCGGCGGGCGGCTCGTCGCGGGTGACGTTCCCGAGCCGGTACGTCGTCTCTCCGAAGCGCGGATCGGACGTGCGTCTCGACATCAGCGTTTCGAGCTCGTCCGAGTACCACGTCTCGGTCACGATCTCGATCGGCCATTCGTTGCCGATCGCGCCCGCCGCGATCGTCTGCACCTGTCGAGTGCCGCGCGCGCGCACGCCCTGAATGATCTGCTCGCCGAGGTCCTCCGTTCGCACGTCCATCGACGGCGCGAGGCCGATCTCGACCGATCGAGCGATCGGCCCGGCCGCGATCATCGGCGCTGCGGGTTCGATCTCCGCCGGCGCATGCGGGGCCGTCTCGGCCGCCGGAGGGAAGCGGCGCGACACGATCCGGTTCGACAAGACGCCCTGTTGCGTGACCTCCGTGTTCTCCATGACGACGTCGAAGCGGTGCGGGCGCAGCTGCCTGGCCGTGCGCGTTCGAGGATCGAGGAACCAGCTGACTTTCTCGACCGGATCGTCGATCGTGATGATCGTCGTGGGCGGGTCGCCCGCCGACCACGCGCCGAGCCGCGCCAGCGTCTGCTCCTGACGAGTGCGGCCCGCCGAATCGCGGCAGATACGCGACGTGTTCGTGCTGACGATGCGATTGCCGTCCGCGAGCGTTTGTATCGTCTCGGTGATCGAATCGGCGCAATAGGGTTTCCCCGTCACCGGCTCGCCGACGACGCGCGCTTCGCCGGAGAGGACGCGCACGAACCCGTTCGCCGCCGGCAACGTGCCCGGCGAAAGAACCAACAGTCTGTCCGATTCGACATTCACGGCGGTTACGCCGGGAGCGTCGCCCTGAGCGCGGGCATCGTGGGCCGCGAGCAGCGGGAGGAGGCCGGCGATTCGGATGATGCTTTGCCATTCGAGCTTCATGTCATCTCTCCTTCGAATTGGCGGCAGCGGTCACGAATACCTCGTCGGAGTCGACGAATCGGATCGCCGCCGGAATACCGTCCGGACCGAGCAGGAGGTCCGCCTCGACGCTCGCATAAGGCTCGGCGGTGTATGCGGCCGGAAACGACGATGCCGGGATGCGCACCCGCACCACGCTGTAGGACGTGCCAGTCGACACGCCGGGCGAGAACGGCAGCGGATGAAAGACCGCCCACGCCGGCGTCGCGGGCGCCGCGCTTGCATCCACCGGCGGGGCCGGCGCTTGCGTGCTCGCGGCTCGGATGGTCGCGTCTTCGTTGCGGTCGAGCGTCGCGACGAGCGCGAGCGCGATGCTTGCCGCAATCCCCGCCGCGCCGACGCCGAGCCGCCACCGCCGGCGCCGCGTCGCGCGGCGAGCATGCGCGGCCCGGAACGAGTCGAGCAGGCGGTCATCGTCGAACGCGTCTTCCGGGATGCGCATCGCTTTGCGCAGCTCGGCGAGGCGCCGCGTCAACTCTTCCTGAGCGCGCAGTTCGGACGCGACGGCGGCCGAGGCGGAGCACTCCGCGCGCAGCCGCTCGAGCTCTTCGACGTCCATCGGCTCGCCCCGCGCGTAGCCGATGACGAGCTCCTCGATCGGTCTTCGGGTCATCCGCATACCTCGTTGACGCGCCGCAGCGGCGCTTCTCCGTCGACCGTGTCCGCGAGCCGTCGAGCGAGCAGCGCACGGGCCCGATGCAGGCGCGACCGCACCGTGCCTATCGGGCAGCCGAGCACCGCGGCGCACTCGGCGTACGAAAGCTCCGCGATCTCGCAGAGCGCGACCGCCTCGCGGAATTCCATCGGCAGGCTCAGGATCGCCGCGTGAAGCTGCGCGAGCCGTTGCTGTTGGAACACCGCGTCCTCGGCGGGACACGATGCGATCGACTCATCGTCTGCCGGAGCTTCCGTCGCGCACCGACCCTCCGCCCGCAGCCGGTCGAGCACGACGTGCCGCGCACAGCCGAGAAGCCACGCGCGCACCGTGCCCTTCGACGGATCGAAGCGCGCCGCGTCCTCGAGCAAACGCAGGAAGACGTCCTGCATCACGTCCTGCGCGAGCGCCGCCGAGCGAGTCATCGCGAACGCGAAGCGATAAATCTCTCCGCGCCGCCGGCGGTAGAGCTCCGTGAAAGCCCATTCGTCGCCGGCGATCAGATCGCGGAGCAGCAGCGCGTCCTCGTTCTCGGTGGCGGTCATGCGCTCGGTCTTGCCGTTTCCATTGCTTATTCGCACGAACGGGCCCGAAAGTTCCCGACCAGGAGGCCGCGGCGGAACGGCGCCGCCGCGAGCGCTAGCGGGAGGCTCGTGCACGAGCGCGTGCGCTTCCGCGGAGGCGTACCACACCGCGGGCGGTGTCGCTGACGGTTCGGCGGCAAACGCCGATCCCGGCCCCTGGCTCATGAATACGGGTTATCGGCGACAGCTACCGTTCGAGATCGTTTTGTCTCCGCCGGCTGCGCTACGGTGGTGCGCGGCGCATCGACCCGATCGGCGTTGGATGCGGCGGCAAACGGGCCCGGAGCACGATCGTCCGGGCTGGGGGTCAACGGCCGGCCGCAGGGGGGAGAATGGCAGGTCGGGGGAGGATTCCGAGCCTCGAGCAGCTCGAGGCGCGCGAAGCCACACGGATAGCAGCACGTCGGGTCCTTGCCCTAAGTCTCGCGGCGCTTCCGAACGGCGTCGCCGGCGGCGAGATCGACTTCGATACCGCGCTCGTCGATCACGCTACGGCTCAGCCGCCTTTTCCCGAACCCGTCTCGACGCGCGACATGCGCGCGGGCATCCCGCGAATCTTCGACGCGCGCGACGTCATGCAACCCGTCGTTTGGCGCGAGCGAACGACGCTGGTTCTCTCCACGGTAGCGGGCAAGAACGAACGCGCGATCGATCGCGGCGGATCGACGCCGAGCGATGCGACGACCCGGTTGCCCGCAGCGGATGGCAACGCTTCACGGATTCGGCCGGAGCGGAGGCTTCGGCTGCACTGAACATCGAGCAAGAACGAGTGTCGGGGAGGGGGAGATGGCGCTCATCGATCGGTATCGTCGCGGCTCGGAGAGAACGGCTTTCGGAAGGAGCTCGCTCTCTCTGGCCATAGCCGGGATCATCGCCGGGCTCGGTTCGGCCCAAGCTCAAGAGCCGATCCAGCCGGTCATGGAAGAAGTCACGGTCACGGGAACGCGCACCCGGCAAGTGACGGGGTTCACGACGCCCGTGCCCGTGACGTCGCTGTCGACCGAGGAGCTGTTCAGCTACGAGCCGGGCAGCACGATCGCCGCTCAGCTCGACGCGTTGCCCCAGTTCTTCGGCAACGAATCGGTTCAGCAGCAGACGCTCACCAACATCGCCTCGACGGGCACCGCCTCGCTGGACCTCAGGGATCTGGGTCCGAACAGGACTCTCGTGCTGTTCGACGGCTACCGAATCGTGCCGTCGTCGAAGTTCGGCTCCGTGAACGTCGACGCATTCCCGACGGCTCTGATTCGCTCGGTCGAGGTCGTCACGGGCGGTGCGTCGGCCGCGTACGGCGCAGACGCCGTCGGCGGCGTCGTGAACTTCATCATCGATCGGGAGTACGAGGGGTTCGATCTGCGCGCGTCGAGCGGCGCGAACGACTTCGGTGACGGCGACCACTGGAACTTCTCGATCGCCGGCGGCGAGGGCTTTTTCGACGATCGATTGCACGTCGTTGCCTCGTTCGAAGCCCAGGAGATCGACGGATTCACGCGTACGGCAAGAGAAGTGCCCAAGATGCAGCGCTGGGGATGGGTGACGAATCCCGACTGGTATCCGGGCGCGCCGCCTGGAATTCCGCAGCGCCTGACGCTGCCATGGGTCGCTTCGACCGTCGTCTCCCCGTTCGGGCTGATTCTCAACACGGGCACCGAGCTCGACATGATGCGGTTCACGGCGGACGGCTCCGATATCGTGCCGTTCGAGCTCGGGTCCATCTCGTCGACCTCGGGCCCGGGCAGCACGCAATCGACTTCCGGGGGAACGGACGCGATGCTGAGCAACGACGCGTTCGACGGCGGCATCAGTGCCGCGAGCGTGTCGAACCGCTCGAGCTTCGTCGGACTCAAGTACTCGATCAACGACAGGATGTCCGTGTTCGGCCAAATCCTGTACGGCCGAACCGAAGCCAGCATGCGTCAGGACCGCGGCTCGTAGCTGTTCGGTACCCGCTGGGCTCCCCGCATCGCGGTCGACAATGCCTACCTGCCGGAGAAGGTCCGGCAAGTCCTGATCGAGAACGGGCTCCAAGAGTTCCAGCTGCACAAGAACGGCGCGTTCGTGGATCGGCCGGAGATCGGCCACGGCGCCGTGAGCACCAGCGAGAACGTCATGGAGTCCTACAGCGTCGGGTTCGATTGGGATCTGCCGTTCAGGGACTGGCATCTGCGGGCCGTCTATCAGGACGGCAAGGCGGAGCGCACGAACGTCTTCGGCAACCGCTTCCGGGTCGACCGCGCGTTCCTGGCGATGGACGCCGTTCGCCATCCCGATACCGGAGAAATCGTCTGCCGGGTGCAGCTCTACAACCCGACGCCCGAGCAGCTCGCGAGCTCGCCGGCGGTGCAGGGCCGTATTTCGAGCCGCTCCGCACCCGGGGCAACGCGGCCCGAGGATCCGGGCGCGATTCCGCTGCGCTCGCCGATCGGTCTCGATCGGACGGTCGAGGATTGCGTGCCTTTCAACGTGCTCGGCGCAGGAAACATTACGACCGAGGCGATGAAGTACGTCATGGGCGATCCGAAGATCGGCACCGGTCTCGTCGAGCAGCAGTTCGCCGAGATTCTTCTCGACGGCACGTTCCACGACGGATGGGGAAACGGTCCGCTCAGCTTCGCGGCGGGACTCACATGGCGTGACCAGAGCTTCGAAGACAACGCCTATCCGATCGAGGTCGACGAGCTCGGGCCGCCCCTGAACGACCCCGCGCTCGGCATTCGCGGCATTCCGCCGGGCTATACCGACGGCAGCGCGAACCTCCACTACATTTCGACGCTGCCGGTGATCAGCGGCAGCGCGAAGGTCTGGGAGTACTTCGGCGAGGTGGTGATGCCGGTCTGGGGCGGCAACCTGATGGGGCAGAGGCAGGACTTGGACGTGTCGCTTGCCTACAGGCGCTCGGATTACGAGCGGAGCGGCGCCGTCGATAGCTGGAAGCTAGGCGTCGACTTCCAGATCGTCAACGACCTTCGGTTCCGCTTCACGAGATCGCAGGACGTCCGCGAGCCGAACTTCTCGGAGCTGTTCGATCAGCAGGGCGGAAACGCACAGATCCTCGATCCGCGATTCGACAGGATCGAGTTTCAAATCACGTCGACCAGCGGCGGAAACCCGAGCTTGAGCCCGGAGGAGGCGCAGACCGTAACCGCGGGCTTCGTCTATACGCCGTCTTTCCGTCGAGTCGACGGCTTGCAGTTCTCTGTCGACTGGTACGACATCGACATCGCGGGAGCGGTCGGCTCGTACGGCGAGCAGCGCATCGTCGAC
Organism: Gammaproteobacteria bacterium; assembly: GCA_017577365.1. Taxonomy (GTDB): domain Bacteria; phylum Pseudomonadota; class Gammaproteobacteria; order Steroidobacterales; family Rariloculaceae; genus ZC4RG20. The sequence goes on from PKRJ01000044.1 coordinate 5,603, forward strand.
GAATGCTTCATCAACAATGCGCAAAGCATGTGCCAGTACATCACGCTCGGGGAGAACGATTTCGTCATCAAGATCCTCGACGTCTACCAGAACGTCGCGGCCGCCCACGTCGAAGGCTACGACTTCGAGGTGCTGTACCGCTCCGAGCCCGACTTCTTCTCGGATAAGCCCGAGAGCTTCAGCTTGCGGGCTTTGGCCGGATACGTGAAGGAGCGCTCGGATACGCCGCTCGACGGTCAGCCTCTCGATATCGCGGGCTCGCTCGGATCGCCGGATCTGACGGCGGTCATCACCGCGAACTACGGCGTCGGTCCGTGGACGTTCCAGCTGCAGGGCCGCTTCACGGATTCGGTCAAGATCGATCCGACTTGGGTCGAAGGGGTCGACGTGGACGACAACACGCTGCCGTCGTATACGTGGTGGAGCACACGGGTGTCCTATTCGAGGGACACCTCGTCCGGGGCGACGTGGTCGGTCGGTCTCAATATCCAGAACGTGTTCGACAAGGATCCGATTCCGGTGCCGTCGGTCTCGGCTCGCTTCCCGGTGCAAAGCTTCACCGGCGATCTTTTCGGGCGGCGGTTCAACCTGAACTTCGACTACAGGTGGTAGCAGGGGTATGAGGAACGACGTCCCGAGCGTTAATCGAGTCGCGACCCGCTCGCTCGCCGTCGCGGCCGTGCTCTCGCTGTGTCTTCCGACACTGCCCGCGGGAGCCCAGTCGAAGGCGGTGCCGGATTTCTCGGGGATCTACCGCAGCGGCCGAGCCAATTCCCCTTGCGGGTTGGAGGGCGTCTACGAGCGGTCGGAGCGGTGTCCGATCACGGACGCCGCTCTCGAGCGGGTCGCGACGGTGGATCACTACGACGATCCGGGGCTTCGTTGCGAAGCGGACGGGCTCGGCAGGCTCTTCACGCGTCTGCCGCGGCCCGTCCGGATCACGCAGCGGGACGACGAGATCGAGATCTTTTACGAGTACTTCGCGATCCAGCGGACGATCCACCTCGACGGCGAGCCGCCGGGGCCCGATCACCCGCACACGCTGCACGGCTACTCGGTGGGGCGGTGGGAAGGCGACACGCTGGTCGTCGAGACGACGCATCTCAGTGAGAACCTGTTCACGCTGCCGACCAGCGAGGAGGCGCGAACGGTCGAGCGCTACCGGAAGAGCGAGCGCGGCGGGCTGTATCTCGACGTCGTGATCCACGATCCGAAGTTCTACGACCGTCCGCTCGCGCTCGAGCGTGCGGAGTTCACACCCACGCCGGACGACTACATCGCCGAATGGGAATGTGTGACCCAGGAGGCGCTGTTCACGGAAGGCGAGATCGACCTCGATGCCTTCTTCGATTGATCGCTATCGCTGCGCGAGGCGGCGCAATGCTCGAGGGAACGACGAGAGAGGTACGGCGATGAGGCACAAGCGCTTATTGCTTGGCGCCGGTCTGGCGGCACTGTTATACGGCACGGCCGGAACGGCCCACCATACGGCTTCGGCTTTTTACGACCTCGGGAAGAAGATCTCGGTGGAGGGGCGTGTCACGGGCATGAAGCTCGCGAATCCCCATTCCTACTATCGCGTGACGACGGATAGCGGCGAGGACTGGGCGATGGAAGCCGGCGGTTCGTGGACGCAGCTTCAGAAGCTCGGCTATTCGAGCGAGACGATCCCGGAAGGAGCACGCGTGCGCGTCAGCGGGTCGCCGGCGAGGGACGGCAAGCCGATAGCGCGCTACGACACGATTGCCGTTTATCGCGAGGACGGCGGTATCGATCTCTACGGTGGAGGGCGTGCCGCGTGGGCCGCCCGGGCTCGCGAGCTCGGAACGCCGTGCACGAACGGCGTGGCGGACTGCCTCACGCTCGACGCGAAGGCGATCGAAACGCTGCAGGAGGAGTTCGGCAACGTCGGCGTTTGGTCGCCGCTCGACGAATGAGTCGGCGAGCTTCGTTGCCTTCTCGCGCCGTAGCCGCCGGTCGTCGTCGCTTACCGGGCGTTCCGACCGACGAGCCGAGAAGCTCTGTGGAGTACGAAAGATGAAAAGAAGTGGTTTGTCGCGGTCGGTGTTCTCGCTCCTCGTTGCGGCTCTTTTCGGCTCGTTGCCGGCATTCGGCAACGACGGCGAATGGCGCGTTGCGCCGTTGCCCGACGTGTCAGGGCCGTTGCAAGGATCCGGCCCGGCGAAGCCGCACCTGCAGAAAGTGCCGGCCGGCACGTCGCTCGCCGACTACGGCTACGAGACGTTCGAGTACCTGGTCACTGGGGAAGCGAGCGGTCGGCCTTATACGACGCGGATCGTCGTTTCGCTCCCGGCGAACAGGGAGCGCTTCAGCGGCGTCGTCGTGTCGGAGCCGATGCACGCGAGCGGCAACAGCTGGATGCTCTTCTACACGCGTCTTTATGTCATGCACGCGGGCCATGGGCACGTGGAGATCGACGCGCAGAAGGGGCCGGTCGAGGCGCAAGTCGTGCAGTTCAACCCCGAGCGCTACGCGGACATCTCGATCGCGAGCGACGATCAGACCAACGAGATCCTCGCGCAGGTCGGCGCGCTGATCAAATCCGATCACCCGAGCAATCCGTTCGCGGGGCTCGCCGTCCGCAAGCTCGTGATGATGGGCACGTCGCAGTCGGCGGCCACGTTGCGCAACTACCTCGCGGTCCACGCGACGCTTCGGCTAGCGAACGGCGACCCGATCTACGACGGCTATCTGCCCACGAGCACGGCCGGCGATACGCCGATGCCGAGGATCGACGTGCCGCTGATTCAGATTCCCACGCAGACGGAAGTCGAACGGGCCGCGGCGGCCGGCAATCCGTATCGGCGCGACGACGGCGACGAGCCCGGCAATCAGTTTCGCTTGTACGAGATGGCCGGGATGCCGCACAACGACTCGCGCGAGAACCCGACGTACGCGGCCGGGTTCTGCGATCTTCCGATGTCGATGTTCCCCGTGGGTGCGTTGATGTCGGTCGGTCTGCACCACCTCGTGAGCTGGGTGGATCGAGGCGTCGTGCCGCCGCGAGCCTCGCGCATCGAGGTGGATCGGGATACGTCCGGCGACGGCTCGTTGCTCGCGCTCGACGAGCACGGCAACGCGAAGGGAGGCGTACGCAACACTTACGTCGACGTGCCGATCGCAAAGCACGGCGTGCCGAATCGGGCCGATCCCGTTCCGGGTACGCGTAACGACTTCTATTGCGGCATCGCGGGCTACGAGCTGCGACTGCCCGACGAGACGCTGCGGCGGCTTTACCGCGACGCGCGCGACTATCGAGACAAAGTCGACGCTCGCCTGCGCCAGCTGATCGACGAAGGTTGGTTCTTACCGATCTACGCGGATCAAGTGACGGCGAACGCGATCGCGGTCACGTTCGGCGAATGAGAGAGCAGCCATGAGCGGTCCCAACGACGACACTACGCTGAATCCGGATACGCGGCCGGCCGAGGAACGCAGCCACGGTGTCGCGCGGCGTGACTTCCTCTTGGGCGCCACCATCGGAACCGTCGGGCTCGGCGCAACGACGATCGCGCCGCTCGCGCAGGAAGCCGAGCAGCGCGCCGACGGAGCCGGCGGAACGGCCGCCGATCGACCGCGCGCGGCCGTCCCGACCGAGGCCGAGAGGCGTGCGGAGGAAGGACCGCCGCAAGTCGACGTCTTCAACCCGCGAATCGTTCGGAATCCGGCATCCGATTGGATGGTCGACGTATTGAAAGTGCTCGATCTCGAGTACGTCGCCACCAATCCGGGCTCGAGCTTCAAGGGCCTCCACGAGTCGTTGATCAACTACGGCGGCAACGTGAAGCCGGAGATGCTCACGTGCTTGCACGAGGAATCGGCGGTCGCGATGGCCCACGGTTACGCGAAGATCGAAGGCAAGCCGATGATGGTGCTGCTTCACGGCACCGTGGGGCTGCTGCACGGCTCGATGGCGATCTTCAACGCTTGGGCGGATCGCGTGCCGATCTTCATGGTCGCCGCGCAGCATCAGGATCCCGTGGGATTTACCAGCCGGCGGCACAGCGCCCAGGACTTGGGCGGGCTCGTCCGCGACTTCGTGAAATGGGATGACGAGGCCTACACGCTGAACCGCTGGGCGGACGGCGTCATGCAGGCTTACCGGCTGGCGATGACCCCGCCGATGGGACCGACGCTCGTCGTCACCGATCAGAATCTGCAGGAGCGCAGCCTGCCTCCCGGCGAGCGCCCGCCGCTCCCTCGGCTCACCATGCCGGCGCCTCCGCAGGGAGACGCCAACGCCGTCGCCGAAGCGGCGCGTCTGCTGGTCGAGGCCGAATCGCCGCTGATCGTCTCGGAACGGACCGGCGTCACGCAGGAAGCGTGGGACCGGCTCGTCGAGCTGGCCGAGTTGCTTCAGGCGCCCGTCGACGTCGGAGTGCGCAATCGTCTCGATTTCCCGTCGCACCATCCGCTGAATGGCAACGGCGGCGCCGACTACAAGCCGGACGTGATTCTCGCGCTCGAGGTCAACGATATGACCGACTGGGTCCGGCAGGCCGAGGCGAGCGGCGCGACGACGATCAGCATCTCGTCGCAGCATCTCTTCATGCGAAGCAATATTCAGGATCACGGGCAGTACTCCGCGATCGATCTCATCATTCCCGGCGATGCGGCGGCGACATTGCCGAGCTTGATCGAGAACATCCGCCGTCTTCTCACGCCCGCGCAACGGCGGCGGAACGAGGCGCGCGGGGCGCGAGTCGCGGCCGCGCACCTCGAGCGGCGCCTCGCGAGGCTCGAGCTCGCACGCTCGGGCTGGAACGCGAGCCCGATCAGTGTCCCGCGGATGTGCGCCGAGCTGTGGGCGCAGATCAAGGACGATGATTGGTCGATGGCCGGCTATTTGCCGTTCCTCAACATGTGGCCCCGCGACATGTGGAATTTCGACCGCCCGTATAGGTATCTCGGCGATCAGGGCGGCGCCGGTATCGGCTACAACTTGCCCGCATCCGTCGGTGCTGCGCTCGCGAACAAGAAGTACGGGCGGTTGACCGTGAACATCAACGGCGACGGTGATCTCAATTACGCGCCGGGCGTTCTCTGGACCGCCGCGCATCATCAGATTCCGTTGCTCATCATGGTCCACAACAATCGCGGTTATCACCGCGAGGTCATGTTCGTGCAGCGCATGTGCGCGGAGCGGGGCCGGGGCACGGATCGAGGATATATCGGCTCCGCGATCAAGGATCCGAACATCGACTACGCTTCGATGGCGAGAGGCTACGGCGTCTATGCCGAAGGTCCGATCGCTGATCCCGACGAGCTCGCGCCGGCGATTCGGAGGGCTTTGCAGCGCGTCAGGGCCGGTGAGCCGGCGCTGATCGACGTCGTTTCGCAGCCGACCGGCTGAGCCAATGCTCGAGGATGAGACGATGCGAATCGCGAAGACATTGCGTCCGACTCGCTTTGTCGCGATCGGCGCGCTCATGCTGCAGACCAGCATCGCCGTCGCGCAGCTCGGAGACTTGGTCGGCGATCCGAAGCAGGGCGAGGTGCTGTTCAGAGAGAGGCTGTGCTACGCATGCCACGGCTTCAGCGGCGAGACGGGAGTGCCGCTGAGACCGCTGCTGCCGAAAGAGGCCTTCATCGTGATCGTGAGGACGCCGCCGATGCGCCAGATGCCGGCGTACTCGGATCTTTCGCCTCAGCAGGTGGCGCATATCTACGCGTACCTCGAGTCATTGCCGTCGACGACGCCGTCGCCCGACGAGGTGCCCCTGTTGAACTCGATCGTCGACCAAGCGCGCTCCGCGAGCCGAGGCGCCGACTGACGGCCGTGCGGTGTCGAGACCCGCGACGGGCGGTCCAGTTAGTCGGGAACGTGGATGAGCGGTCCGCCGGGCACGCGACTCAAGATGTCGTCGTCCGACAATGCGATCTCGAAGACGCGGCGCCCGAGCCGAGCGTGCTCCCGGCCGATGTGCTCGGCGCGCGAACCCTCGCGATTCTCGATCGCCTCGAAAAGGCGCCGATGCTGATCCTGCGCGATCGCAAGCGTTGCTTCCGACTCGGCGAGCATCGACGTAGGGAATACCATCGCGCTCGGCGACGCGAAGGGCAGCGAATTCGTGTAAGCGAGCGCTCGTCGCAACATATCGCTTTTCGCCAAATCGACGATCGCTCTATGGAACGCCTCGTTGCGGTCCATATAGATGGAAAACGTCTTGATGGAGAGCTCTTGAAGCTCTTCCAGAGCTCTTAGGCAACGTCGCAACGGCTCGAGCTCGCTTGGGGTGCGCAGACGCTCCGCTGCGAGCCGGGCCGCGGTGCCTTCGAGCACGCCTCGCAGCTCGATCGCGTCCCTGACCTCATCGACGGAAAACTCGCGAACGAGGAAGCCGCCGGTCGGCCCGACGTCGAGCAAGCCGAGATGGGCCAGGCGCTCGAGCGCCATGCGGATCGGGGTGCGGGACATGCCCAAGCGGGCCACGAGCGAGAGCTCGGAGATCCGTTCCCCCCGCGCGAACTCTCCGCGCAGCAAGAGCTCGCGAAGCCCGATGAACGCGCGCGCCGTCTGTGAAGCGACATCGCCCCCCCGCTTAGGGGTCGAATGCGCGGTGAGTGGGGGCTCTCTGTGCTCCATCCGAATGCTGCGAGGCGGGTGCAGCCGAATCGCGATTCGACCGGCTCATTCTCCAGGTTGAACAATATTTTACGGGCGCATCGATTCATTGACTACGATGACAGCGTGCGCTACCGCGTGCAAGCGGCGGGTGTAGGCGGAAAATACGTACCGCGCCGCGTGCGATTCGTTCCGCTGGCCCGAGACGAGGTTTTTGATGCGGGCGGCCGCGCTCCGGGATGCGGCCAATGATTGGCGAGCACGGGGGAGGGCGTATGGGCAAAGCGAGCTTGGGCAGCGCGGCAACGGTCGGCGTCGCGGAGCACGGCAACTCGGCGATCCTCGTCACCGTGGCAACGGGCGGTGAGCTTCTCGACCGGCGGCGCGTCGACCTCACGCACGATCTGCCGTCGCAGCCGTATCACCACGAGGGCGCCTGGGCGATGGGCCGTTATCTGAACAGCCCGTGGGCGAAGTCGATCGCGCTCGCCGACGCCGTGGCGCTCATCGAGCGCGTGCACGCGGCCGCCGAGCGCGGCGCGCGCGAAGCCCTCGAGGCGCTCGCGGCTGCCGTGCCGGTGTCGATCGCCGGCATTGCCATCCGTGTTTGCCCGGAGCTTCCGCCGACGATCGAGGAACGGATCGCGGACAACCGCGCGGCGACTCTCGCCGACTCCGTGATGTATCGACAGGCGCTCGCGAGCGCGGCCGAAGCACGCGGCTGGGCGGTGCATTGGTACGACCGCGAGCACGTCGCTCGCGATGCGGCGGGCGCGCTCGGCCGCGACGACATCGACGCGCTCGTCGCCGCGATGGGACGCGCGATCGGCCCGCCGTGGCAGGCCAAGCACAAGCTCGCGGCGACCGCCGCGTTGGCGGCGATGGGCTCTCTCGCGAAGCCCCGTTGACGCCCCCACGCGAGATCGCTTCGCACGCGAGCGCGCGGCGGCGCCTCCGCGGAGGCGTTTCTTGAATGATTCTCGTTCGAGAGATGTTTCCGCTAGGTCGGGGACCGAAGGTGGATGGTCTTTCGACTGCGGCGCGGCTCGCCCCATCGGTCGCATCGGTTTCGCGAGCTTGGTCGTCTGCGGGCGAACGCCGACGCAGGCCGTGTGCGCGCGGTTTATGATCGGTGACCATGCGAGTCGCGCACATCGAGTCCGGGCGGCACCTCTACGGCGGCGCGAGGCAGGTGCTCTACCTGATCGACGGGCTCCGCGGCGAGGGCGTCGACAATGTGCTGATCTGCCCGCGCGGCTCCGCGATCGCCGCGGAAGCACGCGCGCTGTGCCGCGTCGTCGAGCTGCCGCTTCACGGCGATCTCGATATCGGTGCGCCGATGCGGCTGCGCGCGGCGCTCGAGTCGGTCGCGCCCGACATCGTGCACGTGCATTCGCGCCGCGGCGCGGATCTTTTCGCCGGGTTCGCGTCGATCGGTGCGCCGTGGCGCACGGTGCTCACGCGCCGCGTCGATCATCGCGAATGGCCGCCGTGGGCGCGCTTGAAGTACTCGCGCTACGACGCGTTGATCGCGATCTCGAGCGCGATCGAATTCGAGCTCGTCGAGCACGTCGGCGTGCCGCGCGCGTGCGTGCATCGCGTGCCGAGCGGTGTGCCGGTCGATCGCGGCGGCGCGTCATCGCGCGTCGGCGCCGATGACGCGCGAGCCGCGGCGCGCCGCGAGCTCGGCGCGTCGCTCGCGCTGCCGCACGATGCGCGAATCGCCGGCGTCGTCGCGCAGCTGATTCCGCGCAAGGGCCATGGCGTTCTGCTTCGTGCGTTGGCCGAGGCTCTTGCTCGGCACCCGCAATGGCACGTCGTCCTGCTCGGACGCGGTCGGCTCGAGCCCACGATCCGGCGCGAAGTCGCGAGGCTCGGGCTCGCATCGCGGGTGCATCTCGCGGGCTTTCGGCCGGAGGCGGCGCGCTGGCTGCCGGGGCTCGATCTGTTGCTGCATCCGGCCCTCAAGGAGGGGCTCGGCCTCGCGGTGCTCGAGGCGATGGCCGCCGCCGTGCCGGTCGCGGTCTCGGGCGTAGGCGGCCTCGTCGATATCGTCGAGGACGGCACGAGCGGCGTGCTCGTGCCGCCCGGCGACGTGCGCGCGTGGGCCGCGGCCGCGGATCGGCTGATGCGCGACGGCGAGCTCCGCACGCGCCTCGCTCAGGGAGGCCTCGAGCGCGTCCGCGCCGTGTTCGGCGTCAGGCGAATGGTGCTCGGCAATCTCGCCGTCTACCGCGAGGTCACGGAGCGCGCGGCGGCAACCCGTTGCGCGAAGGCGCACAATCCCGACAGGCGAACGCGACACCCGGAAGTGCGCGCATGAATTCGACCCCTGCGAAAGTCCCCACCGACGCCGAGCTCGAGTCGCTCGCTCGGCGCCTCGGCGAGGCGCTCGCCGCGCGCGGCTGGACGGCCGCGACGGCGGAGTCGTGCACCGGCGGCTGGATCTCGAAGGCGATCACGGATATCGCCGGCAGCTCCCGCTGGTTCGGCGCGGGATACGTCGTCTACTCGAACGACGCGAAAACGAAAACGCTCGGCGTGCCGGCCGAGCTCATCGCGGAGGCGGGCGCGGTCAGCGAGCCCGTCGTCACGGCGCTCGCCGAGGCCGCGCGCGAGCGCGCGGGCGCCGATATCGCCGTCGCGGTCAGCGGCATCGCCGGGCCCGGCGGCGGCACGCCCGAGAAGCCGGTCGGGACGGTCTGGTTCGCGTGGGCCGGCCCCCACGGCACGGTGACGGAGCGGCAGCAATTCGACGGCGACCGCGAGGCCGTGCGCCGGCAGACGGTTGCGCTCGCGCTCGAAGGGCTGATCGATGCAGCGGAATGGCGCACGCCGCGTGGCCGGGGAGCCGCGGGCTTGCGCTCGAACCCGGGAGACCGAATGAACGAGATCGAAAGCGTCCAGATCGGGCCGGAGGAACCGGAGCGGGAAGCCGGCCTGCGCCGAATCTTCTTCGCGCTCTGGCCGGACGACGCCACGCGCGGCGCAATCGAGCGCGCGTGCCGGCAGGCGGTGCGGCGGTCCGGCGGCCGGCCGACCGCGAAGCGCAATCTGCACCTCACGGTCGCGTTCCTCGGCATGCTCGAGCCCGACGCGCTCGAGATCGCTGCGGCCGTGCCGCCGATCGGCGTCGGACCGTTCGAGATCGTGCTCGATCGGATCGGCTACTTCGAAGGCTCGCGCGTGCTTTGGCTTGGGCCGCGGAACGTGCCACCGTCGCTGACGGCGCTCGAGCAGCAGCTGTGGGAGGAGCTCGAGCGGGTCGGCTTCGAGCGGGAGCCGCGCGTCTACCTGCCGCACGTGACGCTCGCGCGCCGCGCCCGCGCCGTCGACGCGACGATCGAGCCGATCCGCTGGGTCGTCGAGCGATTGACGCTGGTCGAAAGCCTGCCGCTTCAGCGCGGCGTGCATTACGAGCCGCTCCGCGACTGGCCGCTCTGAGTCGCCGCGAGAATCGACGCGGGACGGACGAAAATCGCCGGCTGCCCGCCCCGTGAATCTATGAAATAATCCGCGGCACTGCCGCTTTTCATCGTTGTCACCGGGCGGCGCGAGCCTCCCGTCACTCCGCAGGAAGATCAATGGACGAGAACCGCAAGAAAGCGCTGGCGGCCGCGTTGAGCCAGATCGAGAAGCAGTTCGGCAAGGGCTCGGTAATGCGGCTCGGAGATTCGATCGCGTCGCGCGATATCGACGTGATCTCGACGGGCTCGCTCGGGCTCGACATCGCGCTCGGCGTCGGCGGGTTGCCGCGCGGGCGTATCGTCGAGATCTACGGCCCGGAATCGTCGGGTAAGACGACGCTGACTTTGCAGGTCATCGCGGAGGTGCAGCGGCAAGGCGGCACCGCGGCGTTCGTCGACGCCGAGCACGCGCTCGATCCCGTCTACGCCGAGAAGGTCGGCGTCAACGTCGACGATCTGCTGATCTCGCAGCCCGATACCGGCGAGCAGGCGCTCGAGATCACCGACATGCTCGTTCGCTCCGGCGCGGTCGACGTCATCGTCGTCGACTCGGTCGCGGCGCTCACGCCGAAGGCCGAGATCGAGGGCGAGATGGGCGACTCGCACGTGGGGCTCCAGGCGCGGCTGATGTCGCAGGCGCTGCGCAAGCTCACGGCGAACATCAAGCGCTCGAACTGCCTCGTGATCTTCATCAACCAGATCCGCATGAAGATCGGCGTGATGTTCGGCAGCCCCGAGACGACGACCGGCGGCAACGCGCTGAAGTTCTACGCCTCCGTGCGGCTCGATATCCGCCGCATCGGCTCGGTCAAGAAGGGCGAGGAGGTCTTGGGCAACGAGACCCGCGTCAAGGTCGTGAAGAACAAGGTCGCGCCGCCGTTCCGCACGTGCGAGTTCGAGATCCTCTACGACAAGGGCATCTCGCGCGAGGGCGAGATCATCGACATCGGCGTCCGCGAGAACATCGTCGAGAAATCGGGCTCGTGGTACAGCTACGGCGGCGAGCGTATCGGCCAAGGCAAGGAGAACGCCCGCGAGTTTCTGATCCAGCACCCCGAGATCGCGGCCGAGATCGAGGCGAAGATCCGCGCGAAGCTCTTGCCGAAGAAGGGCGCGGCCGAGGCCGTCGAAGAGGCGGAGGGCGCCGCGCTGCAGGCCTGAGCGGCGTCGCGCCGCGGCCCGTTCCCGCGGCGCGAATCCGACTTCGTCGGGGGCGGACGCGATGCGGGCATCGGGCGATATCGACGGCGACGAGTCCGGCATCGAGTGCGAGAAGCGCGCCGTCGGGCTTCTCGCGCGCCGCGAGCACAGCCGCTTCGAGCTCGAGCGTAAGCTCTTGGCCCGCGGCTTCGACGCCGCGATCGTCGCCGAGACGCTGAACCGCCTGGAACAAAAGGGGTTCCTGAGCGGTCAGCGTTTCATGACGACCTTCATCGCGTCCCGCGCCGCGCGGGGCTCCGGGCCCGAGAAGATCCGCGCCGAGCTCGTGCAGCGCGGCATCCGGCCGGACGACGCCGCGCGGGCCTTGCGCGATGCGGACGAGGACTGGGTGGCGATCGCCCGTCAGGCGCGGAAGAAGCGGTTCGGCGCCGCATTACCCGGCTCGTTCGAGGAAAAAGCCCGCCAGATGCGGTTCCTCATGGCGCGCGGCTTCACGAAGGAGCAGATCGACGCGGCACTGGAAGTCGACGCCGATTCGGATTAGCGTGCACACCCGCTTCGCGTCTCGCGGGCTCGCGTAGCGGCCGGGGGCCGCGAGCGCGGGATCGAGTCGCATGCGGCGCTGCCTTTGAGATCCAACTGATTCTGCGAGTACCGTAATCACCATGAGCCTATCGAGCACAGAGCTGCGTCGTCTGTTTCTCCGCTACTTCGAGGAACGCGGCCACGAGATCGTGCCGAGCTCGCCGCTCGTGCCCGCGAACGATCCGACGCTGCTCTTCACGAACGCCGGCATGGTCCAGTTCAAGGACGTCTTCCTCGGGCGCGAGAAGCGCGCGATTCCGCGCGCCGCGACCGCGCAGCGCTGCCTGCGTGCCGGCGGCAAGCACAACGATCTCGAGAACGTCGGCTATACCGGCCGCCACCATACGTTCTTCGAGATGCTCGGCAACTTCAGCTTCGGCGACTACTTCAAGCGCGAAGCGATCCGCTTCGCGTGGGAGTTCGTCACGAAAGAGCTCGGGCTTCCGCCCGAGCGGCTCTGGTGCACGGTCTACGAGGAAGACGACGAGGCGGCGCGCATCTGGCTCGACGAGATCGGCGTCGATCCGGCGCGTTTCTCGCGCATGGGTATGAAGGACAACTTCTGGGCGATGGGCGATACCGGTCCGTGCGGCCCGTGCAGCGAGATCTTCTACGACCACGGTCCCGAGGTCGAAGGCGGCCCGCCCGGCTCGCCGGACGCGGACGGCGATCGCTACGTCGAGATCTGGAATCTCGTGTTCATGCAGTTCGACCGCAACGAGAAGGGCGAGCTCACGCCGCTGCCGAAGCCTTCGGTCGACACGGGCATGGGGCTCGAGCGCATCACGGCGGTCATGCAGGGCGTGCACTCGAACTACGACACGGACCTGTTCCGTGATCTGATCGAGGCGGCCGCCGAAGCGACCGGGACGAACGATCTCGAGAGCAAGTCGCTGCGAGTGATCGCCGATCACATCCGCGCGTGCGCGTTCCTGATCGCGGACGGCGTGCTGCCCGGCAACGAAGGCCGCGGCTACGTGCTGCGCCGCATCATTCGCCGCGCGATTCGACACGGCTTCAAGCTCGGGCAGGACAAGCCGTTCTTCCATTCGCTCGTTGCGCCGCTCGAGCGGAAGATGGGCGATGCGTATCCGGTGCTCGTCGAGCGGCGCGCGCACGTCGAGCGCGTGCTGCATCAGGAGGAGCTCCGCTTCGCCGAGACGCTGGCGCAAGGCATGCGGCTCCTCGAGGACGCGATCGCGAGCCTGCCCGCGAACGGCGTGATTCCCGGCGAGACGGTCTTCAGGCTCTACGACACGTACGGCTTTCCGGTCGACCTGACCGCGGATGTCGCGCGCGAGCGCGGGCTCACTATCGACGAGACGGGCTTCGAGCGCGAGATGGCGGCGCAGCGCGAGCGCGCGCGCAAGGCGAGCCGTTTCGCGATGGTCGGCGGCACGGCGCCGGTCCTCGACAAGCCGACGGCCTTCCACGGCTACGAGACGCTCGAGCTCGACGGCGAGGTGACGGCGCTCTACGACGCCGACGGGCATCCGGTCGAGTCGCTCGCGAGCGGCGCGAGCGGCACGGTCGTGCTGAATCGCACGCCGTTCTACGCGGAAAGCGGCGGTCAGGTCGGCGATACCGGCACGTTGCGCGCCGAGAACGCCGAGTTTCGCGTCACGGACACGCAGAAGCTCGGCGCGGCCTACGGGCATGTCGGCACGGTCGAGCGCGGCGAGATCCGCATCGGCGACAAGCTGCACGCGGCGGTCGACGGGGAGCGCCGTCAGGCGATACGGCTCAATCACTCCGCGACGCATCTGTTGCACGCCGCGCTTCGCCGCGTGCTCGGCGATCACGTGCAGCAGAAGGGCTCGCTCGTCGCGCCGGACCGATTGCGCTTCGACTTCTCGCATTACGAGCCGGTCAAGCCCGACGAGCTCGCGCGTATCGAGAAGATCGTCAACGACGAGATCCGGCGGAACGTCGACGCCGATATCCGTGTGATGCCGTACGACGAGGCGATCGCGTCGGGTGCGCTCGCGTTCTTCGGCGACAAATACACCGACAAGGTCCGCGTGCTTCGCTTCGGCGATTTCTCGATGGAGCTTTGCGGCGGCACGCACGTGAGCCGCACGGGTGATATCGGCCTCTTCAAGATCGTCTCCGAAAGCGGAGTCGCGGCCGGCATTCGCCGCATCGAAGCCGTGACCGGGCAAGGCGCGCTCGATCTCGTCGCGGCGAACGAGCGCGCGCTGAAAAACGTCGCTGCGCTCGTGCGCGGAGGACGCGACGAGGTCGTCGACAAGGTGCAGCAGCTCATCGAACGGAGCCGCGCGCTCGAGCGCGAGCTCCAGCAGCTCAAGGCGAAGCTCGCCTCCGGGGCGGGCGGCCGCGATCTGCTCGACGAAGCCGTGGACGTCGGCGGCATCAAGCTCATCGCGGCAAGGATCGATGGCGTCGACAACAAGGCGTTGCGCGATACGGTCGACCGTCTCAAGGACCGGCTAGGGTCGGGCATCGTGGTGCTCGGCGCGGCCGACGGCGACAAGGTGCGTCTCGTCGCAGGCGTCACGAAGGATTTGACGGAACGCATCTCGGCGGGCGAGCTGATTCGCGGCGTCGCGGAGCGAGTCGGCGGCAAAGGAGGCGGACGACCCGACTTCGCGCAAGCGGGCGGAAACCGGCCCGAAGCCTTGGACGAAGCGTTGGCATCGGTCAAGGCACATATCGCGGGATTATCGCATTCAAGGGAAAATCTGCCCGGACCCCACGAAAAACCGTGACAGCCCGGTGAAATGCATTAGTATTGGGGCGTCGAGTCGTCGCGCCACGGGCGTCTCGATCGGGGGGACCGGCCCGTAAAGACATAATGAAACACAAGGCCGGCCTAGCCACGGACGCTCGAGGAGAGCGCAGCGCGGCCAGGAGCGCGCTCGTGATCCGAGAGCTGACGGGCAGCTGTCGTGCCCGAAACGTGTCGCACGGGAATGCGGCCGAGGGACTCGGCAGCGAGACCAAGAAGGAGTTTGGCTATGCTGATCTTGACCCGGCGAGTGGGGGAGACGGTCGTCATCGGCAACGACGTGACCGTGACCGTCCTAGGCGTAAAAGGGAATCAAGTGCGTCTAGGCGTGAACGCTCCCAGAGAGGTCGCGGTGCACCGCGAGGAGATCTACGAGCGCATCAAGCGTGAGCAGGCGGAGGGGGAGAATCGCCAGCAGCCGCAAGCGGTGAGCGCAGCGAGATAACGAGCGGTGAACGAAGCGAGAGCGACGATGACGTAACGAATCGTTCGGCCGGCAAGGCAAGGCGCCGTGGGGGAGGACGCGGTGGCCGCCGCCAAGTGCCGTTGGCCTCGACGACGAAACCTGCAACGAAGATCCTCGGCACCGGGACGGGTGCCGAGGGATTTTCACGTCGCGCTTCGCGCGCTTACGGGCTAGAATGCCGCCTTTCGACGCCCGTCGCGCCGATCGGAGAGGTGGCTGAGTGGTCGAAAGCGCTCCCCTGCTAAGGGAGTAAGGGTCGAAAAAGGCCCTTCGAGGGTTCGAATCCCTCCCTCTCCGCCAGTCCCTCATCCCCCTTTTCTACCCGAGGCTCGCGAGCCACTCGTCGTCCGAGCCCTCGTGGATATCGTCGAACAGGTAGGTGCCGAGGTACCGCTCGCCCGTGTCGGGCAGCATCGCGAGCAGCACGGAGCCCGCCGGCGCACGCTCGGCGACTTTGACGGCGGCCGCGAGCGTTCCCCCGGACGAGATGCCGACGAAGATCCCTTCCTCACGCGCAAGCCGCCGCGCCATCTGCTTCGCTTCCTCGTCGGTCACCGTGACGAGCTGGTCGTAGACGCGCGGATTCAGCACGTCCGGCACGAAGTCCGGCGTCCATCCCTGGATCTTGTGCGGCTTCCACGGCTTCCCGCCGAGCAGCGACGCCTCGGCGGGCTCCGTCGCGACGATCTGGACCTCGGGCCGCGCGAGCTTGATGACCTCGCCGGCGCCGGTCAGCGTGCCGCCCGTGCCCCAGCCCGTGACCCAGTAGTCGAGCCTGCGGCCGGCGAAATCGCGCAGGATCTCGGGACCGGTCGTCTGCCGATGATAGGCGGGATTGGCGGGATTCTGGAATTGCCGCGCGAGGAACCAGCCGTGCTTCTCCGCGAGCTGCTCCGCGAGCCGAACCATTCCCGAGCCGCGCTCGGCCGCGGGCGTCAGGATCACCTTCGCGCCGAGCGCGCGCATGATCTTGCGCCGCTCGACAGAGAACGTCTCGACCATCGTCGCGACGAACGGATGTCCCTTCGCCGCGCAGACCATCGCGAGCGCGATGCCGGTATTGCCGGACGTCGCCTCGACGACCGTCTGCCCGGGCTTAAGCACGCCGCGCCGCTCGGCGTCCTCGATGATCGCGATCGCGAGCCGGTCCTTGACCGAAGCCATCGGATTGAACGCCTCGATCTTGACGTAGATCGTCGTGTGCTTCGGGGGGATCCGATGGAGCTTGACGACCGGCGTGTTGCCGATCGTATCGAGGATGCTTTCGTAGATCATTTGAAGTCTCGTTCCGTGAAAATGCGTCCCAAATACGGCCCGCAACGCAGCCGAAAGGGTCGGCCCCCGGTTTCAGGAGGGCCGGCCCGGTCGTCGTCCTAGCTTACACGAGCGCGTTGCGCCGCCGGGCTCGCGTCGTCGATCTCGACCGTCGAAGGCTGAAACCACGCGAAACGCGCTGCGAGCCGCGCCGTCTCGCCGACGATGAGCAGCGCCGGCGGCGCAACGCCGTAACGCTCCGTGGCTTCCGGCAGCCGGCCGAGCGTCGTCACGATCACGCGCTGCGCGTCGGTCGTGCCTCTCTCGACGATCGTCGCCGGCGTCTCGGGCGAATGACCCAGGCGGATCAGGTCCGCGGCGATTCGCGGATACTTCGCGACGCCCATGTAGATCGCGAGCGTTTGTCCGGGCTTGAACGACGCGAGGTCGCTCGATGCATCGTTGTCGTCATGCCCGGTCGTGATGAGCAGCGCGCGCGAGACGTTGCGCAGCGTCAGCGGGATCCCGGCGAAGGCCGCGCAGCCCTCGACCGCGGAAACGCCCGGGACGACCTCGAACGGCAGCCCGGCCTCGACGAGCGCGTCGAGCTCTTCGCCGGCCCGGCCGAAGACCATCGGGTCGCCGCCCTTGAGCCGGCAGACCCGCTTGCCCGCGGCGACGAGCTCGACGAGCAGCCGATTGATCTCCTCCTGACGCGTCGTCGGCCGGTTCGGCGCCTTTCCCACCGGGATCAGCTCGGCGTCGCGGCGTGCGAAGCGCAGGAGCTCCGGCGCGCCGAGCCGGTCGTAGAGCACGACGTCGGCCGCGGCGAGAAGCTGCCGCCCCCGCAGCGTGATGAGATCGGGATTGCCGGGCCCCGCGCCGACGAGCCAAGCGACTCCGCGCGGAGCGCCGTGCGAGGCGCCGCGAGCCGCTTCGTCGAGCATTCGGACGAGGGCTTTCTCGGCCGCCTCGTCTCTACCGGCTTCGCAATGCGCCGCGACGGGGCCTGCGACAACCTCCTCCCAGAAATGCCGCCGGACGTCGGCATCGGGCAGCGCGCCGCGAACCCGCGCGCGCCAGCGTCCCGCGAGCCGTGCGAGCGCCCCGATCCGGGACGGCACGAGCGACTCGATCAGGCCCTTGACGTGGCGTGCGATGACCGGCGAGAGGCCGGCGCTCGAGATCGCGATCGTCACCGGATCGCGGTCGACGATCGCCGGCATGATGAAGGTCGACCGCTCGGCGTCGTCGACGACGTTGCAGAACCGCTGCGCCCGCTCCGCCGCGGCCGCGACCCGGGCGTTGACCTCCGAATCGTTCGTCGCGGCGACGACGAGCCAGAAGCGCTCGACGAGATCGTCGGTGAACGGCGCGCGGACGAGCGTGACCGTGGGCTCGGCCGCGGCGAGCGCCTCGACGCCCGCGGAGAACTCGGGCGCGACGAGCGTCGGCCGCGCGCCGGCTTCGAGCAAGAGCCGTGCGCGCCGCTCGGCGACGTGGCCGCCGCCGACGATCAGACAAGCGCGGCCGCGCAGCTGGGCGAAGAGGGGAAGGTGGCGCATTCGAAGGCTCGGCGTCCGCCGGGGGGACTGCTCAACGCTCGCGACGGTCGATCTCGGAACGAGTCACGATACCCCGCGGTCGAAAGGCGGCCAAGACGATGCGCTTCGGTGCTTATTCCAAAGACTGCTGATCCGGGCGGCTCGTGCGAGGCTCGACGAGGCCGTCCCGGTCTCCCCGCTGCCCCGTCGAGTCTCGGACGACCTCCGGCCGGGCGTTCGGTTGACACTCTTTGTAACCGGCGGTTATATATTCGGCCAGCCGCCGCCGACTCGTCGAGAGGAAGCGGCTTTTTTTGCCACTGGACGGACCTTGACGCTAAAGCAGCTCAAATACCTCATCGGGATCGTCGACAGCGGCCTCAACATCACGGCCGCGGCCGAGCGTCTGTACACGAGCCAGCCCGGCATCAGCAAGCAGCTGAAGCAGCTCGAGGCCGAGCTCGGCGTCCAGCTCTTCACACGCAAGGGCAAGAGCCTCGCGGCCATCACGCCCGCCGGGCGCGAGGTCATCGCGCGGGCGCGCAAGATTCTGCGCGAGGTCGAGAATATCGCGAGCTTGGCGAGCGACCTGACGGCCGAGCAGGAAGGCAAGCTCTCGATCGCAACGACGCATACGCAGGCCCGCTACGTCCTGCCCGAGACGATCCGCAGCTTCCGCGAGCATTACCCGAAGGTCGACCTCGAGCTCCACCAGGGCACGTCCGAGCAGATCGCGGAGCTGATCGGGACGAACAAGGTCGATTTCGCGATCGCGAGCGGAGGCCGGCACCTCTTCTCGAACCTCACGATGCTGCCGATCTTCCACTGGCACCGCATCGCGCTCGTGCCGAAGCAGCATCCGCTCGCGGAGCAGCGCAAGAAGCTCGATCTCGCGACGCTGGCGGAATATCCGCTCGTCACGTACGTGTTCTCGCTGACCGGGGAATCGTCGTTCAAACGGGCGTTCCACGAGCAGGGGCTCGAGCCGCGCGTCGTGTTCACGGCCCGCGACGCCGACATCATCAAGACCTACGTGCGCATGGGCATGGGTGTCGGCGTCATCGCGTCGATGGCGTTCGAGCCGAAGGATGCCGAGGATCTCGTCGCGCTCGACGCGCGCGGCCTGTTCCCGAAGCTGACGACGTGGATCGGCTTCCCGCGGGAGATGGTGCTGCGCGGCTATATGGTCGACTTCATCCACCTGCTGGCGCCGCAGTATTCGAAGGATCTGATTCGCCGCGCCGCGGCCGCGCAGACGCAGGAGGAGGTCGACGACATGCTGAAGAACATCGTGCTCCCGGAGCGCGGCATCTCCGAGGAGACGGTCCAATGAGCGGCTAGCCGACGGCTTACAGATCCGCGAGATTGATCTCGTGGATCCCGCACTCCCGCTTCAGACCGAAGAAGCGCGTCTGCTCGATCGCCTCCACCTCGTGAATCGGCTTCGTGCTGTGCACGTCGCCGATCGAGACGTAGCCCTTCTCCCACAGCGGGTGATAGGGGAGGCCGTTCTCCTTCAGGTAGTAGTGCACGTCCCGATCCGTCCAGTCGGCGATCGGATGCACCTTCCACCGGCCGCCGGCCCAATCGAGAAAGGGGATCGACGCGCGGGATGCGCTCTGCTTACGCCTCAAGCCCGCGAACCACGTGTTCGCGCCGAGCTCGCGCAAAGCGCGCCGCATCGGCTCGACCTTGTTCTCCTCGTTGTACGCGTTGAGGCCTTCGAGCCCCTGGTTCCATCGTTGACCGTAACGCGCTTCCTGCCATGCCGGCGAGAGCTCGGCGCGGTAGACCTTGAGGTTCAGCTTCAGCTTCTCCGTCAGCTCGTCGACGAAGCGGTAAGTCTCGGGGAAGAGGTAGCCGGTATCGATCAGGATCACCGGGATGTCGGGATAGACCCGCGTCACGAGATGCAGCGAGACGGCCGCTTGCGCACCGAAGCTCGACGTGAGCACGTGGTTCGAGGGGAGGTGCTCGAGTGCCCACTCGATGCGCTTGACCGGATCGAGCTCGGAGAAGAGACGATTGCAACGCTCGAGCGCGACCGCTCGGCTACTTTCCTCGTCGTACGAAGTCGATTCGCCCGGACCGGGCGGCAGATCGACCCCCGTTCGGAGAGAGTCCGGCAGTGCGCTCATGGTCGTCTCAGCCAAGTAAGTGCGCGAACAGTCGACGGTGTGACGAGCGCACTAAATTAATTTCGCCGCGCGGGCGCGTGAACGTTTATGTTCTCATGCTCCCATTCCCGAAGCGCATAAGCGCCACGGGCATGGACGCTTCGCCCGATCACCGTGCTTCGTTTTGGGGCATCACGCCGCCAGGACCGCCCGGGCGGCCCGTTCGGCGGACTCCATCGCCGCCTCCAGCCCTCGGCTCGCGACCGCGAGATGCTCGCCGCAGAAATGAAGGCGGCCGTGCGGCTTCCCGATCGCTTGGGCGAGCTCGCGGACCTGCCCCGGTCGGAAATACGCCCACGCGCCCCGGGCATAAGGATCCGCCCCCCACGACTTGAGGCCGACGACCTCGAGCCGGCCTTTCGCGGCCGGCCGGATCCGCTCGATCGCCGCGACGACCTCGCGCCCCGCGTCGGCCTCGCTCATCCGATCGAGCCGCGCGGCCGCGGGGCCCATCGCCCATGCCGTGAGGCTCGTGACCTGCTCCGGATCGGCGCCGTTGCGGGAGGCGGCGATCATGCCGGCCACCGAGTCGGTGAAGAGGCTCGGCGCGTATCCGTCTTCCTCCCAGAACGGCGTCTTCGGCACGAGATAGATCTGCGTGATCGGCTGCGCCGGGAGGCTCGCGACGGCCCGAGCCTGGAGCTCCGGCAGCGGCGGGTCGATCGCGACGTTCGCGAGCACGGAAAGCGGCAGCGAGCAGACAACGAACGATGCGCCGACGCTCGTTCCGTCCGCGCAGCGCACCGTGACGCCGTCTGCGCGGGATTCGATCGCGACGACCTCGCGGCCGAGCTCGACGCCGTCTCGGAGCTGCGCCGCCATCGCCTCGGGGATCCGCTGCACGCCGCCTTCGACCGTGTAACCGACGCTGCCTTCGGGCGCGAGATGCCGCTGCGACTTCGAGAAGGCCCCGCGGAACAGCAGCAGCAGCGCCGAGACGTCGCGGGCGTTTTCTCCGTACGCCGGATTCATCTCGTAGCCGATACGGATCGCGCGGTCGTCGAGCCCGAGCGAGCGCATCCAGTCGTATACCGACACGTCGTATTTCGCGTACCGAGGATCGAGCCAGTCATCGGGCTCGTCGAGCGGGTTCTCGCGCATCGACAGCACGCGGTGGAAGTTCCACGGCAGGATCTGGCGGTCGCGTTCCGGGAACGGATTCGCGGCATGCGTCGCCCAATCTTGCTGGCGGATGATCTCGTCGCCGATCACGAGATCCTGCTCCTGGAAGAAGCGCAGCATCGGCGTCACGTCGATGAGCTTCACTCCGAGCCGCTCGGCCGCGCCGATCAGCCGGTCGTAGCCCGCGCCGATATACGTGGCTCCGGCCTCGGCTTGCGTATCCGGCCGGCGCATCGAATGAATCCGCCCGCCGACGCGTTGCTGCGCCTCGAGCACGCGAACCTCGCAGCCCGCATCCTGCAGGGTCAACGCGGCATGGAGGCCCGAAAGCCCCGCGCCGATCACGACGACGTCAGTGGCACTCATGTCGCTCGATTCGATTCCGTTCGAAGGGGTGGGGGTCCGCCGAGCGTCGGCGGCGTCGGCCCGGGACGCCCGGACAGGCAACAGTCGGACGGACAGAAGTCGTGCGCCGGCCCGAGCGTGCCGAGCGCGCGGCGTTTCGGCGGCGGCTCGATCCGCTCGCAGATCAGCTCGCGCACCATCGACACGTACGCGGGGTGCGTGCCGACCGTCGCCGCGCGCACGAAGTTGAGCCCGTGCGCGCGCGCGACCTCGGCGGCCTCGATATCGAGATCGAGCACGACCTCGAGGTGGTCGCAGACGAAGCCGATCGGCATCACGACGACGTCCTCGTAGCCTTCCTTCGCGAGCTCGACCAACGCCTCGGAGATGTCCGGGCCGAGCCACGGCTCGCCGCCGTAGCGCGCGTTGTTGCTCTGGTAGACGAGCCGCCAGCGCTGGTGCTCGAGGGCGTCGCCGACGAGGCGGCACGCCTGGTCGAGCTGCGCCTCGTACGGCGAGCGGCGCGCCATCGACTCGGGCAGGCTGTGCGCGGTGAAGAGGATCGGCACGGCGTCGCGGCGCTCGGCGGGGACGCGCTCGAGCGCTTCGCCGACGCGCGCCGCGACGGCCTCGATGAACAGCGGATGGTTGAAGGGGCTCCGCAGCCGATCGACGATCGGCGGGTTCGGCACGCTCGCCGCCGCCTCGTAGAGGTTCTCGCGATACTTGCGGCAGCTCGAGTACGAGCTGAAGACGCTCGTGACGTAGGCGATCGCGCGGCGCACGCCGTCGCGGCTCATCCGCTCGAACGCGTCTTCGAGATACGGATGCCAGTTGCGGTTGCCCCAGTAGATCGGCAACGCCGGCCCCTTCGCGTCGAGCTCGCGCCTGAGCGCGGCGATGAAGGCGCGCGTCTCGGCATTGATCGGGCTCACGCCTCCGAAGCGCGCGTAGCGCGCCGCGACCGCGGCTTTCGTCTCGTCGCTCACGCGGAGGCCGCGGAAGACGTTGTCGAGGAACGGCATCACGTCGTCGGGCCCTTCGGGCCCGCCGAACGAGACGACGAGCACTGCGTCGTACTCGTGTCCCTCGTCGTCGTAGAGCTTCTCGGCTTCGCTCATCGCGTCGGCGTGCTCGACCGCGCCGTCAGCCTTCGTACGGGCTCTGGTACGCGACGCGGCCGACGAAGAACGGCCCGAGGCTGTCGAGATAGTGCGCGGTCTGCTCGGTCTTGCGCATCTCCTCGACGACGGCGGACAGCGGATGCAGCGTCGCGCCGACGAGCCCGACGATGAAATCGTTGTCGTAGCGGTCGAGCCCGTAGCACGCGAGCCGGATATCGTTCGCGAGACCGGCCTTGCCGAAGCGCTTCGCGAGCACGCCGTGCTCGGTGAGGATGCGGTTCTGATCCTCCTTCGGCAGCCGCTGGAAGCCTTTCGAGCGCTGCAGCGGATACCAGACGACCCAACGGTTCGCGGGATCGAGCATGCGGCGCAGCGGACGTTTCAGCAGCACGTCCTCGAGATCGCTTTCATAGCCGATCGAATAGGTGCGGCCGAGCATGTCGTACTCGGGCTTGTAGTCGTAATCGTCGAACGGCTCGCTGTTGAAGAGCTCGCGCAGCGTCGTGACGAAGAAGTCCGGGTCCTCGCTCGCGGCCATGACGCCGATGCCGCGCGGGTCGTGCGCGTCGAGATAGAGCGCCGCGGCGATGCCGGACTCCTCGAGCGCCTCGATCGCTTCCTCGGGCTCTTCGCAGTCGCCGAACGCCGTGAATTTCATGAACAAGCGCCGGTCGAGCGAGATCACCTCGCCGCCGCGCCGTCCCTTCTCGGAGATGTCGAGCGGCGGAATGCTTTCGCCCGCCGCGCCGCCGTGGTGCTTCGATTCCTCTGCCATGATCCCTCCGCCTACGTCTTGGACCGACTCTCCGTCGCGGTCCGATTACCCGTGCACGCGTGTTTCGCCGTGCACGGCCTCGATCAGCGCCTCGACGCTTTCGATCGGCGTCTCCGGCAGGATGCCGTGCCCGAGGTTCACGATGTGTCCGCGCGGATCGACGTCGTCTAGCAAAGCATGCGCGGCGCGGCGCGTCGCGTCCGCGCCGGCGAGAAGCACCGCCGGATCGAGATTACCCTGCACGCTCCGCGGCCCGAGCTTGCGCTGCAACGCTCCCAGATCGACGCGCCAGTCGACCGCGAGCACCTCGGCCGGCAACGACGCATACGCGTCGACGAGATGCGGCGCGTTCTGCACGAACAGAATGCGCGGAATGCCGGCACGGCCTATCGCATCGAGCAGCGACGCGAGATGCGGCCGGATCAGCCGCTCCCAATCGGCGAGCGACAGCACGCCGGCCCACGAATCGAAGATTTGCACCGCGTCGGCGCCGGCGTCGGCCTGCGCGGCGACGTAGTCGGTCATGAGCTCCGAGAGCTTCGCGAGGAGCCGGTCGAGCAGGTCCGGACGCGACGCCGCGAACGCACGCAGCAGCGGAAAATCCTTCACGCCGCGCCCCTCGACGAGATAGGCCGCGAGCGTCCACGGCGCGCCGCAGAAGCCGAGCAGCGCCGTCGACGCCGGTAGCTCCCGGCGCGTCAACGCGAGCGCACGCATCACCTCGGGCGCGATCTCCTCGCGCGCGGGCGTGCGCAGCGCGTCGATCGCGGCCTCGTCGCGGATCGGGCGCGCGACGACCGGCCCCGGATCGAAATCGAAGTCGATGCCAAGCGCGGGCAACGGGCTCATGATGTCCGCGAAGACGATCGCCGCATCGAGCGGGAAGCGTCGGATCGGCATCAGCGTGACCTCGGCGGCGAGCTCGGGCTCGTTCGCGAGCGTCTTGAACGAATGCTTCGCGCGAAGCGCGCGGTATTCGGGCAGGTAGCGTCCGGCCTGACGCATGATCCACAGCGGGCGGCGCGCGGTCGGCCGGCCTTCGATCGTCTCGAGCAGCAATTTCGTCGCCATGCGTCACCGTGCGGCGCCATCGTCGGCGCGCTCCGAGGTCGTCTCGGGCTCGGGCGTGAAGCGGTAGCCGACGCCTCGAACCGTGTGGAAGTGCAGCGGCGACTCGGGATTGCGCTCGAAGCGCTTACGCAGCCGCACGATGAAGTTGTCGATCGTCCGCGTCGACGGGTACACCTCGTACCCCCAGACGCGATCGAGGATCTCCTCGCGCGTGACGATCGAGCCCGCGTTCTCCGCGAGCACCTTGAGGATCATCGCCTCCTTGTGCGTGAGCGCGTGCTCGCTGCCGTCCCACGAGCGCGCGTGGTACGTCTCGAAGTCGATACGATTGCCGCCGAACTCGAGCGTGCTCGCCGTCTCGGCATACCAGCGGCTGCGGCGCAGGATCGCGGCGACGCGCAGCAGGAGCTCGCGCAGGTGAAAGGGCTTCGCGAGATAGTCGTCGC
>PKRJ01000045.1 GCA_017577365.1 Gammaproteobacteria bacterium
ATCACGCAGCGTCCGGAGCTCTTTGCCGCGGCAATCGTGCAGGTGCCGCTGCTCGACATGCTGCGCTACCAGCATTTTCTGATGGCGCGTTATTGGGTGCCGGAGTATGGCAGCGCCGAGAATCCGGAGCAGTTCGAATATCTCTACCGCTACTCTCCGTACCATCGGGTACGGAAGGGCGTGCGCTATCCGGCGACGTTCTTGACCGCGGGCGAGAACGACAGCCGCGTGCACCCGTTGCACGCGCGCAAGATGGCCGCGAAGCTGCAGGCCGCAACCGCCGCGGATCCGGGCGAGGCGCCGATCCTGCTGTGGGTCGACCGCGAGACCGGTCACGGGCAGGGCAAGCCGCTCGATATCCGCATTCGCGAGGCCACGGACCTGTTGGTGTTCATGGCCTGGCAGCTCGGCCTCGAAGAGTAGTGCTCGCAGTCGCTTCGCGCCGCGCGCGGGCTCGCCCGCCGAGAGGCTCGCTTCTCGTCCCGCCCGCGGCCGCGTCGGCCGGTATAATGGCTGCAGCATGCGAAAGTGGCGGAACTGGTAGACGCGCTGGATTTAGGTTCCAGTGGGGCAACCCGTGGGAGTTCGAGTCTCCCCTTTCGCACCAGGGGTTGCAGGATTCAACGAGCGTGCGGGTAGCGCCGCTTCGGATCGACGCGCGAGGCGGTTCCGCCGCGGCGCCGAGGTCCGCCGGGCGGCAAGAACCGCCGCATTAACGCAGAAGACGGACTTGACACGTGCTGGCTGAATCGAAAGTCGACGTCTCCGTAGAGCAGGCGTCAGGGCTGGAGCGCCGTTTGACCATTCGCGTCCCGAGCGAGGAGATCGAGCGCGAAGTCGAGGCGCGCCTGCAAAAGGTTGGGCGTACCGCCCGTCTCAAGGGGTTCCGACCGGGCAAGGTGCCGCTCAAGGTCGTGCGCAAGCACTACGGCGCACAGGTGCGCCAGGAAGTGCTGTCGGACGTGATCCGCGTGAGCTATTCGCGCGCGGTGCAGCAGGCGCAGCTCAATCCCGCGGGCGGTCCGCAGATCGAGCCGCTGACCGGTCTCACGGAAGGCGAGGATTTCAGCTTCCGGGCGACGTTCGAGGTCTTCCCGGAGATCAAGCTGAACGATCTCGAGAAGCTCGAGATCGCGCGGCCGCGCGTCGAGATCACGGAGGCGGACGTCGACGCGATGCTCGAGAAGCTGCGCGAGCAGCGCGCCGAATGGCGTACCGTGGAGCGGCCCGCGAGCAAGGGCGACCGCGTGGTCGTGGATTTCGTCGGCCGTATCGACGGCGAGCCGTTCCAGGGCAGCGAATCGCAGGAGGTTCGGATCGTCGTCGGCGCCGGACAGGTGCTCGAGGATTTCGACCGTGCGCTCGAGGGCCTTTCTGCCGGCGAGACGAGGACGGCGAAGGTCCAGTTCCCGGCCGACTACCCGCGCGAGGACTTGCGCGGCAAACAGGCCGATTTCGAGATCAAGGCGCACCGGGTCGAGGAGAAGGTGCTGCCCGAGGTCGACGCGGAGTTCGCGAAAGCGTTCGGCGTCGAGGAAGGCGGCGTGGAGAAGCTCCGCGTCGAGGTTCGTGCCAACATGCAGCGCGAGCTGGATGAGAAGCTCCGGGCCGAGACGAAGACGCGGACGTTCGACGCGCTGCTCGCCGCGAACGAGGTTACGACGCCGCGTGCGCTCGTGAGCCAGGAAATCCGCCATCTCCAGGCCGACGCGATGAGCCGCCTCGGCATCACGGATCCTGCCAAGGCGCCTCCGGCGGAGCATTTCGAGGCCGCGGCTCGGCGCCGGGTCGCGGTCGGATTGCTCGTCCAGGAACTCATTCGTGCGCACGGGATCGAACTCGACCGGGCCCGCGTGCAGCGCCGCGTCGACGAGCTCGTCGCGCCGTTCGAGAATCCCGAGGAAGCCGCGCGCCTCTATCGCACGAGCCGCGAGCTGATGTCGCAGGTCGAGGCGAGCGTGCTCGAGGATCAGGTCGTCGAGACGATTCTCGAGCGCGCGAAGGTGACGGACGAGCCTCGGTCGTTCGAGGAGTTCATGGCGGCCGGTTGACGAGAACGGGGCGGACGGTCGGATTGCGGCCGCTCCGTCCTTGCGTGGGGTCGAGCCCTTCGGTCAGGTCCTTTCGGGCCCCTCCCGGAGATCCGAGGACACCGTACGCAACGCGAGTGAGCGAACGACGGGGACGGGCCCCGCCTTCCACCTTGAGGGAGTACGAGAGTGAGCGCAACTGCCCTGAATCTGGTTCCGATGGTCGTGGAGCAAACGGCTCGCGGTGAGCGCGCGTACGACATCTACTCGCGCCTGCTGAAGGATCGGGTCGTGTTCGTCGTCGGGCCGATCGACGATCACATGGCGAATCTGGTCGTCGCGCAGCTCTTGTTCCTCGAGTCCGAGAACCCGGACAAGGACATTCATCTGTACATCAATTCTCCCGGCGGCATCGTAACGTCCGGTTTGTCGATCTATGACACGATGCAATTCATAAAACCGGACGTGAGCACGATCTGCTTGGGGCAGGCCGCGAGCATGGGCGCGCTGCTGCTCGCGGCCGGTGCGAAGGGCAAGCGGTATTGCCTGCCGCATTCACGAATCATGATTCACCAGCCGAGCGGGGGCTTCCAGGGACAAGCAGCGGATATCGATATTCACGCCCGTGAGGTGCTGAAGCTCCGCGATCGGCTCAACCATATTCTGGCGCACCACACCGGCCAGCCGGTCGAGAAGATCGCCGCGGACAGCGACCGGGACCATTTCATGGACGGAGAAACCGCGGTGGCGTACGGTCTAATCGATCAGGTGCTGCACAAGCGCGAGTCCAAGCCTTGACGTGGTCGACACTCTCTCAAGTAACCATAAGGAAAGTGAGATTCCGAGCTTTGCACACCTCGTGGACTAGTGCTATAAGGCCGGCAAGCACTTTTCTGACGAGCAGAAGGAAGGCGCTATGAGCGATGATTCGCGCAAGACGGACGACGGCAAGCTGCTGTACTGCTCGTTCTGCGGCAAGAGCCAGCATGAAGTGCGCAAGCTCATCGCAGGGCCTTCCGTCTTCATCTGCGACGAGTGCGTCGAGCTCTGCAACGACATCATCCGCGAAGAGCTGGATGAGAAGGCGGAGCGGGGGCGCGACAAGCTACCGAAGCCGCACGAGATCAAGGCGGTGCTCGACGAGTACGTCATCGGCCAGGACCGCGCGAAGAAGATTCTCGCCGTTGCGGTTTACAACCATTACAAGCGGCTGCAGACCCGCCAGCGCGACAAGAACAAGCAGGAAGTCGAGCTCGCGAAGAGCAACATCCTGCTGATCGGTCCGACGGGGTGCGGCAAGACGCTGCTCGCGGAGACGCTCGCGCGTCTGTTGAACGTGCCGTTCACCATCGCCGACGCGACGACGCTCACCGAGGCGGGCTACGTCGGCGAGGACGTCGAGAACATCATCCAAAAGCTCCTGCAGAAGTGCGAGTACGACGTCGAGAAGGCGCAGACGGGCATCGTCTATATCGACGAGATCGACAAGATCTCGCGTAAGAGCGACAACCCGTCGATCACGCGCGACGTCTCCGGCGAAGGCGTGCAGCAGGCGCTGCTCAAGCTGATCGAGGGAACGATCGCGTCCGTGCCGCCGCAGGGCGGCCGCAAGCATCCGCAGCAGGAGTTCCTGCAGGTCGATACCTCGAACATCCTGTTCATCTGCGGCGGCGCGTTCTCGGGGCTCGAGAAGATCATCCTGAATCGCTCCAAGAAGAGCGGCATCGGCTTCGTCGCGGAAGTCAGGAGCCAGGAAGAGGCGAGCCGCAACGTCAACAAGGTGCTGCAGGACGTCGAGCCGGAGGACCTGATCAAGTACGGCCTGATCCCGGAGTTCGTCGGCCGGTTGCCCGTGATCGCGACGCTCGAGGAGCTCGACGAGGACGCGCTCGTGCAGATTCTCACCGAGCCGAAGAACGCGCTGACGAAGCAGTATCAGAAGCTCTTCGAGATGGAGGGCGTCGAGCTCGAGTTCCGCGAGGACGCGCTGCGCGCGATCGCGAAGAAGGCGCTGCAGCGCAAGACCGGCGCGCGCGGGCTACGCACGATTCTCGAGAACGTGCTGCTCGACACGATGTACGACTTGCCTTCGATGACCAATGCGACGAAAGTCGTCGTCGACGACGCGGTCGTCACCGGCGAGACCAAGCCCTATATCATCTACGAGTCGGACGAGCCGGCGGCGGTCGGAGACGGGTACCGAAATTGAGCGGAGCTTCACGGAGAAGGGAGCTTGGCCCTTTTCCGCCCCGCTCGCTTCCCTTTGCTCCGGCGAAATTGGACACAGGCCCTCTTTTTGCCGGCAGAATGGCTCTAATCTCTTCTTTCCCGGGCCGTCTTCGCTGTCCCGATCTTTCAATCCGGTACCGAGGGAACCGAAACGATGGAAACAGGTAATCCGGAGCGCCCAGAATTCCGACGGCTGCCGATCCTTCCGCTGAGGGACGTCGTCGTCTATCCCCACATGGTGCTTCCGCTCTTCGTCGGGCGGGAGAAGTCGGTGATCGCGCTCGACAAGGCGATGGCGGCAGGCAAGGAGATCCTGCTCGTCGCGCAGCAGCAGGCGGACGTCGACGATCCGACCGAGAAGGACATCTATCAGATCGGCACGGTCGCGACGATCCTGCAGCTCTTGAAGCTGCCCGACGGCACCGTGAAGGTGCTCGTCGAGGGCGTGAAGCGTGCCCGGCTTCACAATCTCAAGATCGAGGACTGCTTCTCGGCCGAGGCCGAGGAGCTCGTCGAGACCAGCAACGCGGACCCGCGCGAGGTCGACGTGCTGGCCCGCTCGCTGATCGCGCGCTTCGAGCAGTACGTCAAGCTGAACAAAAAGATCCCGCCGGAGATCCTCACTTCACTGTCCGGCATCGACTCGCCGAGCCGGCTCGCCGACACCGTCGCGATGCACATGTCGCTGAAGCTCGCCGAGAAGCAGAAGGTGCTCGAGATGGTCGACGTGCCCGAGCGGCTCGAGCACGTGCTCGGGCTGATCGACGGCGAGATCGACATGCTGCGCATCGAGAAGCGCATCCGCGGCCGCGTCAAGCAGCAGATGGAGAAGAGCCAGCGCGAGTACTACCTGAATGAGCAGATGAAGGCCATTCAGAAAGAGCTCGGCGAGATGGACGACGCGCCGAACGAGCTACAGGAGCTCGAGCAGAAGATCAAAGCCGCCGGCATGCCGAAAGACGTGCACGAGAAGGCGATGAGCGAGCTCAACAAGCTCAAGATGATGTCGCCGATGTCCGCGGAGGCGACCGTCGTCCGCAACTACATCGACTGGCTCGTGAAGGCGCCGTGGAAGGCCCGCACGAAAGTGCATCGCAACCTCGAAACCGCCGAGCGCGTCCTCGAGGAAGATCACTACGGGCTCGAGAAGGTCAAGGAGCGGATCCTCGAGTACCTCGCGGTGCAGCAGCGCGTGAAGGAGCTGAAAGGGCCGATCCTGTGCCTCGTTGGTCCGCCCGGCGTCGGCAAGACGTCGCTCGGTCAGAGCATCGCGCGCGCGACGAACCGCAAGTTCGTGCGGATGTCGCTCGGCGGCGTCCGCGACGAGGCGGAGATCCGCGGGCATCGCCGCACGTATATCGGCTCGATGCCGGGCAAGATCATCCAGAACCTCGCGAAGGTGAAAGTGCGCAACCCGCTCTTTCTCCTCGACGAGGTCGACAAGATGTCGATGGATTTTCGCGGCGATCCGTCGTCGGCGCTGCTGGAGGTGCTCGATCCCGAGCAGAACTCGGCGTTCAACGATCACTACCTCGAGGTCGATTTCGATCTTTCCGAGGTGATGTTCGTCTGCACGGCGAACAGCCTGAACATTCCGGCGCCGTTGCTCGACCGCATGGAGGTCATCCGCATCCCCGGTTATACCGAGGACGAGAAGCTCAACATAGCCCGTCGGTATCTCATTCCGAAGCAGATGCGGCAGAACGGGCTGAAGGAGAACGAGCTCAAGATCTCCGACGCGGCGATCCTCGACATCATCCGGTACTACACGCGCGAGGCCGGCGTCCGCAATCTCGAGCGCGAGATCGCGACGATCTGCCGCAAGGTCGTCAAGCAGCTCTTACAGAAGCCGCGTAAGAGCCTCGTGCGCGTCACGCACGACAACCTCTCGAAGTATCTCGGCGTGCGGCGTTTCCGATACGGGCGTGCCGAGGAGAGCGACCAGATCGGCCAGGTAACCGGTCTCGCGTGGACCGAGGTCGGCGGCGAGCTGCTCACGATCGAAGCGGCCGTCGTGCCGGGCAAGGGCAAGCTCGTGCATACCGGGCAGCTCGGCGACGTGATGCAGGAGTCGATCCAGGCCGCGATGACCGTCGTGCGAAGCCGCGCGGCGCTGCTCGGCATCGACGAGACCTTCTACCAGAAATCCGACGTGCACATTCACGTTCCGGAAGGGGCGACCCCGAAGGACGGCCCTTCGGCGGGCATCGGCATGTGCGTCGCGCTCGTGTCCGCGTTGACGAAGATCCCGGTCAAAGCGAACGTTGCAATGACGGGTGAAATCACTCTCCGGGGCGAGGTGCTGCCGATCGGCGGCCTCAAGGAGAAGTTGCTCGCCGCCCACCGCGGCGG
Source organism: Gammaproteobacteria bacterium (assembly GCA_017577365.1). Classification (GTDB taxonomy): domain Bacteria; phylum Pseudomonadota; class Gammaproteobacteria; order Steroidobacterales; family Rariloculaceae; genus ZC4RG20. The sequence continues at coordinate 6,612 of PKRJ01000045.1, forward strand.
CGTGGAGGTCGTTCTGATCCCGCGGGACAACGAGAAGGACTTGACAGAAATTCCGAAGAACATCAAGGAGAAGTTGAAGATAGTTCCTGTCAAGTGGATAGACGAGGTGATCGAGCTATCGCTGCAGTACGCCCCGCGTCCGAAGCAAGACGGCGATGAAGACGTCGTCGACGGAGACGAGAAGAAGGCGGAAGAGGGCGAAACGAGCGAAGCGATTTTGGCGCATTGATACCGCAACGAAACCGTTTGGCGCCAAGTTGACACGTGAAAATCGCTGTTGGTATAAGGTTGCCTGTCTCGAAGATGTCAGCGGAAAAGGCGGGGAGCCGCGTACTTCGAGCACTTCACGAGTTGACTGGGCGAGGCGCGCAAGTCCGCGCGTCGCGGTAATCTTTAGAACGGCTAACTATTTTCTCAAGGGACAGGAATGAACAAGGCGGAACTGATCGATGCCGTTGCGAGCGCGGCCAACCTTTCCAAGGCCGAGGCCACACGTGCGGTGGACGCGGTGGTCGACACGATCACCGATGCGCTAAGGAAGGGTGAGCAGGTCTCGGTCGTCGGATTCGGCACGTTCAGCGTCAAGCACCGCGCGGCGCGTCAAGGGCGCAACCCGAAAACCGGTGATACGATCGAGATCGCGGCGACGAACGTCCCGGGGTTCAAGGCTGGCAAGGCGCTGCGGGATGCCGTAAACTGACCGGCTCTGTCCCAGGGTGCTTAGCTCAGCTGGGAGAGCGTCGCCCTTACAAGGCGAAGGTCGGGGGTTCGATCCCCTCAGCACCCACCAGAGTAGACGATGGAGTGGTAGTTCAGCTGGTTAGAATACCGGCCTGTCACGCCGGGGGTCGCGGGTTCGAGTCCCGTCCACTCCGCCAGTTTTTTTGACGAAGGACAGATTTCTTTCCGGCCGGAGCCGGAAACGAGTCTGTCCTTTGTTTTTCCAGGATCGTGAAGGGGCCGCTGGCCCCGTCGGCCCTCGGGCGAAACCGATGAGGGGTCGGAGCCCTTTGATGCCCGCGCGGGCCGTTTTCCGAGGGCCGCCTCGGGGCATGAAAGGGCTCTGACCCCTTTTGTCGTTTCGGGGATGCCATGCTGCAAGCGATACGTGACGGGTTCGGCCGCTGGGTTGTCGCCGTCATCCTCGGTCTCATCGCCGTTTCGTTCATTTTCTGGGGCGTCGATCCCTTCAATCTGGTGGGGCCGAACTTTGCGGCGAAGGTCAACGGCGAGGAAATCCCGCTAGAGGAGTTCGAGCGCAATTACCAGGCCGAGCAGACCCAGTTCCTCAATCTGTATCGCATCGAGCTCGACGAGGACATCCGGCGCGAGCTCCGCGCGCAGGTGCTCGAGCGCATGATCGGCCAGCGGGCGCTCGAGCAGCGCGTCCGCGAGCGCGGATACCGGGCGTCGGACGCACGGGTCGTCGAGCAGATCATGTCGAACTCTCTGTTCCAGGTCGGCGGGCAGTTTTCGCCGGATGCCTACAGGGGGCAGCTCGCGTTGCAGGGCTTCAGCCCCGCATCCTTCGAGGAGCTGCAGCGCCGCGCGCTCGAGCTTCGCGATCTTCAGAACGGCGTGATGCTGTCGTCGTTCGTCACCCCCGCAGAGTATCGCCGTTACGTCGAGCTCGCGAATCAGCGCCGCGAGATCGCGTACGCGCTGTTCTCGGTCGATGCGTTTCTCGATCGCGTCGAGGTCGGGGACGACGAGGTTGCGGCGCATTACGAAGCGCACCCCGATGCCTACATGACCGAGGAAGCCGTCGAGCTCGAGTACGTCGAGCTTCGCCGCAGCGACATCGCGGAGCAGATCGAGGTCTCGGAAGACGAGCTGCGCGCATACTACGAGCAGCAGCGCGAGCGGTTCCGCTCACCCGAGGAGCGGCGCGCGAGCCATATCCTGATCGCGCCCGAGAGCGGCGAAAGCGACGACGACGCGCGCGCACGCGCCGAGGAGCTGCTCGCGCGGATCCGCGACGGCGAGGATTTCGCGGCGCTCGCGGCGGAGCACTCCGACGATCCCGGCTCCGCGGCCTCGGGCGGCGATCTCGGTTGGATCGGCCGCGGCTCGCTCGATCCCGCGTTCGAGGAGACGCTCTACTCGCTCGAGCTCGGCGAGGTGGCGGGACCCGTCCGCACGGATTTCGGCTGGCACATCATTCGCTTCGACGAGGTGCGCGAAGGCGAGGAACGCACGTTCGAAGAAGTGCGCGACGAGCTCCTCACGGAGCTGCGCAACGAGCGGGCCGACGACATCTACTTCGAGCGAGCGAACCGGCTCGGGGATCTCGCGTTCGACGAATACGACAGTCTCGAGCGCGTCGCGGAGCAGCTCGGTCTAGCGGTGAAGCGCATCGAACGGTTCCCGCGCAGCGGCGACCGCAGCGCGTTCCCGAACAGCGCGCCGGTCGTCGACGTCGTGTTCGGCTTCGAGCCGCTCGACATCGGCATCAACAGCGAGCTGATCGAGTTGAGCGACGAGCACGTCGTCGTCGTGCGGGTCGTCGACCGCTTCGAGCCCGAGCGGCGTCCGCTCGAGGAGGTCGCCGACGAGATCCGCGAGACGCTCGAGCGCGAGCGCGCCGAGCAGCTCGCCGACGAGGCGGCGGCCGCGTTCGCCGCCGCGTTGCCCGAGACGCTGACCGCGGAATTCCTCGGCGCATCGACCGACGCGAGCGACTCGAGCGCGACCCACGATGCCGACGCCGCGGCGGAGGAGGCCGACGGCGACGCGCAGTCCGACGATTCCCCCGCGGCGCGGCTCGCCGCCGAGCACGGCGGCATGTGGCACGGCCCCGTGAAGATCCTGCGCTCCGATGCGAACGTGCCGAGCGAGATCGTCGCGGCGGCGTTCGGGCTTTCCGCGCCCGCCGAAGGCGAGTACGTGCGGCGGGACGTGAAGATGGCCGCGGGCGACCGGGCGCTGGTCGTGCTGGCCAAGGTCGAGCCCGGTAATCCGGACGAGGTGACGCTCGACCGCCGCTCCGCGGTGCAGCAGCAGCTGCTGCGGGCGAACGCGAACGGCGAGCTGGGCGGCTACGTGACCGCCGTGCGGCAGCAGGCGGACGTGTCGGTTCCGCCCAACGTCCTCGACAGCTACTGAGACCGGATTTCTCGCAAGGGTCGGCCCCCATTCGAGGATGGGGCGCCGACCCTTTTTCATTTCTCGGCGGACGGGCCGGAATCGGGCTCTTCGTGGGCCAGCCCGACGATGCTGTATCCGGCGTCGACGTAGAGGACCTGCCCCGTGATGCCGGCCGCGAGGTCGGAGCAGAGGAACGCCGCGGCGTTGCCGACGTCTTCGATCGTGACGTTGCGCCTGAGCGGCGACGCCGCCGCGTTCTTCGCGAGCATCTGCTTGAAGCCTTTGATGCCCGATGCGGCGAGCGTGCGAATCGGGCCGGCCGAGATCGCGTTCACGCGAATGTTCTGCGGTCCGAGATCGAACGCGAGGAAGCGCACGTTCGCTTCGAGACTCGCCTTCGCCAAGCCCATCACGTTGTAGCTCGGCAGCGCGCGAACGGCGCCGAGATACGACAGCGTCAACAGCGCGCCGGCGCGTCCGCGCATCGCGGGCTCGGCCCGCTTGGCGAGCGCGGCGAAGCTGTAGCTCGAGATGTCGTGCGCGATGCGGAAGCCTTCGCGGTTCACCACGTCGATGTAGCGGCCCTCGAGCTGATCGGACGGAGCGAAAGCGACCGAGTGCACGAGAATGTCGAAGCCGTCCCAACGCGCCGCGAGCGCATCGAAGAACGCGTCGATCTGGCCGTCGTCGGCGACGTCGAGCGGCAGCGCGATATCGCTTTCGAGCTCCGCGGCGAATCCGCGGACCCGGTCCGCGAGCTTCTCCGTCTGATAGCTGAATGCGAGCTCGGCGCCTTCGCGCCGCATCGCTTGTGCGATACCCCACGCGATCGATCGATTGCTCGCGACGCCGACGATCACGGCCCGCTTGCCGGCCAGGAAACCCATGCTTGCCCGCTCCTCGTGGCTTTCGTCAGAAGGGACGGAGTATACGCAGAAAACGCCGCCGGCGTGTGAGCGGCAACGGCTTCGCGACGCGCGGAATCTAGGTGCTCTGCTCCGTGACGTCGACGAACATCACGAGACGCTCGCCCGGCTGCAGATAGCGGGACGTCGACACGCCCTTGTTCCACTCGAGCAGCTGCGCGACCGTGACTCGGAAGCGTCTCGCGATCGACGATAAAGAATCGCCGCGGCGGACGATATAGGTGACCTGGCGCACGGTGCCCGCGACGAGCGCGCCGACCCCGGATGTCGACGTGCTCGCCTGCACCGGCAGGGCGCCGTCGCCCACCTGCACGACGAGCTCTCGGCCCACGGCGAGCGTATCGCTCGGCGCCATGCCGTTCCAAGCGGCGAGCGATGCGACGTCGACGCCGTACCGGCGAGCGATCGACCACAGCGTCTCGCCGCGCTGCACGACGTGCACGATCCGCTCGCCGGAGCTGCCTTCGCCTCCGCTCGCCGCGCGGAGCGACGCGTAACGCTCGTACGCGCCAGGCGAGCGCGGGATCATCAGATAATCCCCGGCGCGGATCAGGTGACCGCGGATCCCGTTGATCTCGCGCAGCACGTCGGTCGTCGTGCCGTAGCGCTCGGCGAGCCGGGCGAGCGTCTCGCCCGGCTGGATTCGATGACGCGTCCATTGCACGCGCTCGCGCTCGTCGATCTCCGCGAGCGCGCTCTCGAGCCGCGCGGCGTTCGCGATCGGCACGAGCAGCCGATGCGGGCCGTCCGGATCCGTCGCCCAGCGATTGAAGCCCGGATTGAGCCGCTTGAGCTCTTCCTGCGTGACGCCGGCGAGCTCGGCCGCGAGCGCGAGCTCGATCTGACCGCCGGTCTCGACGATCGCGAAATACGGCTCGTTCGGCACGTGCGGCAGCTCGATGCCGTGCGCCTCCGCTTCGGCGATGAGGTTGCGGATCGCGAGGAGCCGCGGCACGTACGTCCGCGTCTCGCGCGGCAAATAGCTACGAATCGTCCAGAAATCGGGCTTGCTTTTCCCCGCCGCCGCGGCGCGTTGCAAGGCGCGCTTGACGTTGCCTTCCCCGGAGTTGTACGCGGCGACCGCGAGCAGCCAATCGCCGCCGAACATCTCGTGCAGGGCCTCGAGATAATCGAGCGCGCCGCGCGTCGACTCGATGACGTCGCGTCGGCCGTCGAACCACCAGTTCTGCTTCACGTCGAGCCGCTGCGCGGTGCCCGGGATGATCTGCCACAACCCCGCGGCGCGGCCGCGCGAGGACGCGAACGGATCGAAAGCGCTTTCGACGATCGGGAGCAGCGCGAGGTCCGCCGGCATGCCGCGCTCGTCCAGCGCCTCGGCGATGTGGTGGAGATACGGGCTCGCGCGCTCGAGGACGCGCTCGACGTAGTCCGGATGCTTCGCGAACCACTCGAATTCCTTGCGCAGCGCGTCGTCGTCCGCATTCGGCAGCGAGAACGCTCCGCGGAGCCTCTCGATGACGTCGCCCGGCGGCGGGTCGGGCACGGGCTCGAGCTCGATGACCGGCACCGGCAGGCGCGCGGTCGGCTCGAGCGGGAGCGGCAGGGCGTTCGACGGGTCGCCGATGACCGCGTCCGCGAGCGGCGAGATCAGCTGGTGGTCGGCGATCGGCGCATCGGCCTTGGGACCGAGGCTTTGGCAGCCGGCAAGCCATCCGCCGACGAGCACTACCGCGACGCACGTGCGGGTGCGCGGCTGCCGGGGGCTCGAAGGTTGGTCGTTGTTGTCTTGCGTCGACCCGCCGGCTTCGCTCGAGTGCATTGATGGCGATCCTACTGATCGATTCGCCGTCGGCAAGCGGTATCGGTCACAGCGCGAGAAATTTCCAGAAATCCGGGGCCCCACCGATGTCGTCGAGCGACGACACCTCGAGACAAAGGGCGATCCGCCGCGCGACCGATCCCCGCTGCTAGAATGGGCCGTATGTCCGACGGCAGAGCCCATCGTTGTCAGACGCTCGGCGACTGGCTCGCGACGCCGCTCGGCCGGCGCTGTCTCGCGAACGAGCAGCGCGTGATCCGGCGGGTGCTCGAACGAGTGTTCGGCGAGCAGCTTCTGCAGATCGGCTGCTGGGGCGGCCGGGATTCGTTCCTGCGCTATGCGCGCACGCAGCGAAAGGCGCTCGTCGGCTGGTGCGCGGAGGACGACCCGGACCTGATCTGCCATCCGTCCGCGCTCGCGATCGCATCCGATTCCGTCGACGCGGTGATTCTGCCGCACACCCTCGAGCGCATTCCGTCGCCGCACGCGCTGCTGCGCGAGGTCGATCGCATCCTGCGCGCCGACGGCCAGCTCATCGTGCTCAGCTTCGCGCCGACCGGGCCTTGGGGCTTGCGGCACCTGTTGGCGCCCGCGGGCTACCCCGTCGGGCAGCGGCGAATGATTCGCGAGGGGAGGCTCAGGGATTGGCTCGAGCTGTTGAGCTTCGAGGTCGGCAGCGCGCGTCGGTATTGCCATACGCTGCCGCTCGAGCAGTTCCGTCAGTTCGGAACTTTCCCGAAAGAGGACTGGGCGCAGCGGTGGTTGCCGATGCTGTCCGGCGGCTATCTGCTCCATGCGCAGAAGCGCGTGCATCCGCTCACGCCGATCCGGCCCGTGTGGCGTCAGCCGCGCCTCAAGGCCGTCGGCGGGCTCGAGCCGTCGACGCGCATCTCACAGCACGTCGCGCGCGTGCAGAAGAAGCCTGAGCCCGAGTGAAAGAAGTCGAGGCGTTCACGGACGGGGCGTGTCGCGGCAACCCGGGCCCCGGCGGGTGGGGTGTGCTGCTTCGCCATCGCGGCCGCGAGAAGGAGCTCTGCGGCGGCGATCCGCTGACGACGAATAACCGCATGGAGCTCACCGCGGCGATTCGCGCGCTCGAGGCGCTGAAGGAGCCGTGCCGCGTGCACCTCTACACCGATTCGAATTACTTGAAGCAGGGCATCACCGAATGGCTGCCGCGCTGGGTCGCGCGCGGCTGGCGCACGGCCGACAAGAAGCCGGTGAAGAACCAGGATCTATGGCTCGAGCTCGAAGCGCTGACGAGGCGACACGACGTCTCGTGGCACTGGGTGCGCGGGCACGCGGGACACCCGGAGAACGAACGCGCCGATCGGCTCGCGAACGAAGGGCTCGAGAAGGCGCTTCGCGCCGGCCACGTCATTTAGCCGAAAGCTCTCGCCGGATTCGTTGCCTCGAAACCGAGGTGGCGCCTCATCCGTTTCTACGTTGTCAACCCTTTTTATTTGGTTGCAGAGACGGCAAGATTCGACCGGGGTAATCGGCGAGGCAGCATGGCGAGACAAGTCGTCCTCGACACCGAGACCACGGGCCTCGAGCCCGCCGCCGGGCATCGCATCATCGAGATCGGCTGCGTGGAGCTGATCGACCGGCGGCCGACGGGAAGAACGTTTCACCGATATCTGAATCCCGAGCGCGCCGTCGAGGCCGGTGCGCTCGAGGTGCACGGCATCGACGACGAGTTCCTCGCCGAGCAACCGCGTTTCGCGGACGTCGTCGACGAGTTCCTCGACTTCGTGCGCGGCGCGGAGCTCGTGATCCACAACGCGGACTTCGATATCGAGTTCATCAACCACGAGCTCCGGCTCGTCGGCGCCGCGATCCGCGACGTTCGCGAGTGCTGCACCGTGCTCGATACGCTCGCGCTCGCGCGCCAGATGCATCCGGCTCAACGCAATAGCCTCGACGCGCTCGCGAAGCGCTACAACGTCGACATCTCGATGCGCGAGCTGCACGGCGCGCTGCTCGACGCGCGAATCCTCGCCGACGTCTACCTCGCGATGACCGGCGGGCAGGTCAGCCTGCTGCTCGATGCGGAGCTCGAGGCGGACCGCACCGAGGCCGTGCTGGCCGTGCGCATCGCGCGCGACGGTCTCGTGCTGCCGGTGCTGAAGGCGACGGCCGACGAAGCCGCGGCGCACGACGCGTTTCTCGCGCGGATCCGGCAGCAGTGCGGCGGCGAGACGGTTTGGGATCGCATCGGAGCCGCGGCTTCCGCCGCCGCGGCCTCCGAGAGCACGAGCCCGCTCGACGCGCCGCAGAAGGCCGCGGCCGGCGCGTCGGCTGCTTCGGACGGTCGCGCCGCGGCGCTCGGCCAGTCCGGCGAACCGGCACTCGTCCCCGCGTAACGGGCCGAGTCGCGGCCGGCCGAGGCCGCCGGACACGGAGGGAGGCGATGTTGGCGGAGTGTGATCCGGCTATGGGCCGGGGCTTGCGCTTCCCTCTAGAATGAGTTCTCGAAGCGCAGTCGGCGCATAGAGGTAACTCCATTGTTGACGTTAAACGACGCTCGAATCGGCGTAATCGGCCTCGGTTATGTCGGGTTGCCGCTGGCCATCGAGTTCGGCAAGCGTTACCCGACCGTTGGTTTCGACATCAAACCCGAGCGAGTCGCGGAGCTCGAAGCCGGGCGGGATTCGACGCTCGAGGCCACGCCCGAGGATCTCGCCGCGGCGAAGCACCTCACGTACACGACCGACAAGGAAGCGCTGCGCGACTGCAACGTCTATATCGTCACGGTTCCGACCCCGGTCTCGAAGGACAAGCGCCCGCTGCTGTCGCCGCTCAGGGGGGCGAGCCAGACGATCGGTCAAGTGATCTCGAAGGGCGACGTCGTCGTCTACGAGTCGACCGTCTATCCGGGGTGCACCGAGGAGTTCTGCATCCCGATCATCGAGAGGGAATCCGGCTTCACGCTGAACCGCGACTTCTATGCCGGCTACAGCCCCGAGCGCATCAATCCCGGCGACAAGGAGCATCGCCTGCCGACGATTCGCAAGATCACGTCCGGCTCGACGCCCGAGGCCGCGGAGTTCATCGATGCGCTCTACCGGAGCATCGTGACCGCGGGCACGCACAAGGCATCGAGCATCAAGGTCGCCGAGGCGGCGAAGGTCATCGAGAATACGCAGCGCGACGTCAATATCGCGCTCGTCAACGAGCTCGCGCTGATCTTCAACATCATGGGCATCGACACGCTCGAGGTGCTCGAGGCCGCGGGCACGAAGTGGAACTTCCTGCCGTTTCGGCCGGGGCTCGTCGGCGGTCACTGCATCGGCGTCGATCCGTACTATCTGACCTACAAGGCCCAGGAGATCGGCTATCACCCGGAGATGATCCTCGCGGGGAGGCGGCTCAACGACAGCATGGGTGCGTACGTCGCTTCACAAGTCGTGAAGCTGATGATCGCGAAGAACATCAATCCCGCGGAAGCTCGCGTGCTCGTCCTCGGCCTCGCGTTCAAGGAGAATTGCCCGGACGTGCGCAACACGAAGGTCGTGGACGTCGTGCGCGAGCTCGAGTCGTTCCGTTGCCGTGTCGCCGTCTACGATCCCTGGGTCGATCCCGACGAGGCTCAGCACGAATACGGCATTCGCCCCGTCGCGGAGCCCGAGGCCGGCGCTTACGACGCGATCGTGCTCGCGGTCGCGCACCGCGAGTTCGTCGAGCTCGGTGCGGGCATCAAGCGCTACGGCGCACCGAATCACCTCGTCTACGACGTCAAGTCCGTGCTGCCGCGGGAGATCGTGGACGCGCGGCTCTGACGACGGGAGTGCGTATCGGCCGAGGGTAGCTCCCGCGGCGCCGATCGTCGAGAATGGGTCGGGAGATCGGGTTGGATCCCTTTCTTCGTCGGGCCTTTTTGTCGGAAGGGAGGCACCTTGAAGGTACTGGTGACCGGAGCCGCCGGTTTCATCGGGTTTCATACGGCGAAGCGTTTGCTCGAGCGCGGGGACGAGGTCATCGGGCTCGACAACCTCAACGAATACTACGACGTCACGCTGAAGCGGGCGCGGCTCGCGCTGCTCGAGCCGTTCCCGAACTTCAAGTTCGTGAAGCTCGATCTCGCCGATCGTGAAGGTGTCGCGAAGCTCTTCGCCGCCGAGCGTTTCGATCGCGTCGTCCACTTGGGCGCTCAGGCTGGAGTCCGCTACAGCCTGGAGAACCCGTTTTCCTATACCGACAGCAACGTCACGGGCACGCTGACGATCCTCGAAGGTTGCCGCCACCACGGGATCGAGCATCTCGTGTTCGCGTCGACGAGCTCGGTGTACGGTGCGAACACGAAGATGCCGTTCTCCGTGCATCACCACGTCGATCACCCGCTGTCGCTCTACGCCGCGACGAAGAAGGCGAACGAGCTGATGGCTCATACGTACGCGAGCCTGTACGGCGTACCGTGCACCGGGCTGAGATTCTTCACGGTCTACGGACCCTACGGGCGCCCAGACATGGCGCTGTTCCAGTTCACGCGCAACATCCTCGCCGGGAAGCCGATCGACGTCTTCAACTACGGCAAGCATCGCCGCGATTTCACGTACATCGACGACATCGTCGGCGGCGTCGTGGGCGCGCTCGACCGCATAGCGACTCCGAATCCGAGCTGGAACGGCGACGATCCCGATCCCGCCACGAGCTCCGCGCCTTACCGTCTCTACAACATCGGCAACCAGCAACCGGTCGACCTGATGCGCTATATCGAGGTGCTCGAGGAATGCCTCGGACGCAAGGCCGAGAAGAACCTCTTGCCGATGCAGCCCGGCGACGTGCCCGACACGTGGGCCGACGTGGAGGATCTGGTCGAGGACGTCGGCTACCGGCCGAGCACACCAGTCGAGGTCGGCGTGCGGCGGTTCGTCGACTGGTACGTCGATTACTACAACGTGAAGCTCTGACGGAGGGAGCGACGGATACTCGGCCGGTAACTCACGAGACCTACGGCCCGCGCACCCGGGCCTGGCGCGGCCTTCAGCATCACGCGAGCGTCCTCGAGAAGACGACGATCCGCGCGCTTTTCGACGCCGAGCCGAACCGGTTCAATCACTTCTCGCTCGAGCGCGAAGGTCTCGTGCTGGATTTCAGCCGCCAGCTTCTCGACCGGCACGCGCTCGGTCTGCTCGTCGAGCTCGCCGAGCAGACCGAGGTGCCGCGCTGGATCGAGCTGATGTTCGCCGGCCATCCGATCAACAACACGGAGGACCGTCCGGCGCTGCACGTGGCCTTGCGCCGGCCGGCGGATCGGCCGATCTACGCGTGGGGCGAGAACGTGATGCCGCACGTGGACGCGGAGCGGCGCAAGATGCGCGCGCTCGCGGACGCGCTCCATGCCGGCGAGCTCAAGGGGCATACTGGCCGAGCGATCACCGACGTCGTCAACATCGGCATCGGCGGGTCGGATCTCGGCATCGTCATGGCCGTCGAAGCGCTGGCGGAGCATGTGAAGCCCGGTCTTCGCGTGCACTTCGTCTCGAACATCGACGGCGTGCGGCTCAAGCGCGTGCTCGACGCCGCCGACCCCGAGACGACGCTGTTCGTGATCTGCTCGAAGAGCTTCACGACGCTCGAGACGCTGACGAACGCCCGCGTCGCCCGGCAGTGGCTGCTCGAGCACGGCGGGGAGCGCGCCGTTGCGGCGCAGTGCGTCGCCGTATCCACGAACGACGCCGCGATGGATGCGTTCGGCATCGCGAAAGACAAGCGTCTGGCGATGTGGGACTGGGTCGGCGGCCGGTACTCCGTATGGTCGGCCGTGGGGCTCACCGTCGCGCTCGCGGTCGGCTGGCCGACGTTCGAGCGCTTCCTCGCGGGCGGCCATGCGATCGACGAGCACTTCGCGAGTGCGCCGCTCGCGGAGAACCTGCCGGTGATGCTCGCGCTCATCGGCATCTGGAATCGCAACTTCCTCGGCGCGTCGAGCCACGCGGTTCTGCCGTATGACGATCACCTGCACCGCTTCCCGGCCTATCTCCAGCAGCTCGAGATGGAGAGCAACGGTAAGTCCGTGCGGCGCGGCGGCGAGCCCGTCGAATGCGCGACGTGCCCGATCGTGTGGGGCGAGCCGGGCTCGAACGCGCAGCACAGCTTCTACCAGCTGCTGCACCAGGGCACGGAGCGCGTGTCGATCGACTTTCTGCTGCCGGTGAGCTCGGCCGTCGGAATGCAGGCGCAGCAGGATCTTGCCGCGGCGAACTGCCTCGCGCAGGCATGGGCGCTCGCCGAGGGAGATCCGGGCGGGCAGGCGCACGGACCGCATCGCAGCTACCCCGGCAATCGCGGCAGCACGCTGATCCTGTTCGACCGGCTCGATCCGGAGACGCTCGGCAAGCTCGTCGCGCTCTACGAGCACAAGGTCTTCGTGCAAGGCGTCGTCTGGGACGTGAACTCGTTCGATCAGTGGGGGGTCGAGCTCGGTAAGCGACTCGCATCGGAGCTCGACGGATTCGTCGCCGGAGCGAGGGACCCGCGCGATGCGCCGCTTCCGGTGCGCGGCGCGATCGAGAGGCTTCGCGCCGCGCGTCCATCGTCGCGCTGAAGCGACGCGCGTGCGTGTGCGCCGATCGGCGCATATGACGCGGTAATTCACCGGCGCCTTCGGCGACGCGTCCGCACCCGGTACATTCGAAATAGCGAAACCTGGCCTTCGTTGCCCCGACGGTAGTAGAGTTTGGGCCCTCTGCCGTCACAGCCCCGGCATTCGCATCCAGTTTCGTCCACATGCTCGATCTTGCTCCGCGTAGTCTCGCTCGGCCGACGGCGATGGTCGCAGCGGCACGCTGCACGCTCCGCGGGCTTCTCGCCTCGGCCGTGGCCGTCGCGCTGGCCGATACGGCCGTCGCCGAGCCGTGGCTGCCTCCGGGCGACGCCGCGCTGCGCGCCGATCTCGCGACGCTCGCCGACGCCGGCGTGCTACGCACGCCGATCACGACGTGGCCGATACCGTGGAAGGCCATCGGCGAGCAGCTCGACGCGATCGACGTCGCGAGACTCGACGGCTGGGCGCTCGATGCTTATCGGCGCGTCGAGGCGCGTGCCGAGCACGAGATGAGCGCCGGAAAGATCACGCCTTACACGCGCGTTTCGTTCGCGGAGGACCCGCGCGTGATCCGCACGTTCGACGATACGCCGCGCGAGGAGGCCGAAGTCGGGGCCGGCTTCGGCTGGAGCAACGACCGTTTCGCGGTGCAGCTGAACGCGACGCGCGTGTGGGACCCGGCGGACGGCGACACGTTTCGACTGGATGGCTCGTACTTGAGCGCGGACCTGGGCGGCTGGATCGTATCCGCAGGCTATCCGGAGCGCTGGTGGGGACCGGGCTGGGACGGCAGCCTGATCCTCTCGACGAACGCCCGGCCGATTCCCCAGATCGCGATCTCGCGGGCGCGCTCGACGCCGTTCCGCCCGCGATGGCTCGGCTGGGTCGGGCCGTGGTCGTTGACGTCGTTCATCGGGCAGCTCGACGACGAGCGCGACGTCGACGACACATTGCTGTTCGGCGCGCGCTTCGCGTTCAAGCCGGTGCCGGGGCTCGAGGTCGGCTTGTCGCGAGCCGCGCAGTGGTGCGGCGAGGGCCGTCCGTGCGATGCCGAAGCGTTCGGCAATCTCCTCATCGGGCGGGACAACCGCGGCGTGAACGTGGACGAGGAGACGGAGCCCGGCAATCAGCTCGCGGGATTCGACGCGCGCTGGGCGCCGTTCTCGAGCGGAATAGCCGCGTTCTATCTGCAATGGATCGGCGAAGACTCGCGCCAGGGCGGACCGCAGATCGGCAGCTGGCTGAGGCAAGCCGGGGTCGAGCTCGCGGGCCCGTTCGCGCGCGGCGATTGGCACCACCGAACGCATATCGAGGTGGCCGAGACGATCTGCCGCGAAGGCGGTGTGGGGCTATCCAATCAGAAGCCGCGCTGCGCGTACGAGCATTCCATCTACACGACCGGATACCGCTACGAGGGACGCAGCCTCGGTCACGGCATGGATGGAGACGGCCGCTCGTATACGATCGGCTCGACGCTGACGAGCGTCGAGGATCGCGTCTGGCGCGTCTCGCTCCGGCACATCGAGATCAATCGCGTGGACGTGTCGGCGAACCTTCGTCACACGCTCTCGCCGACGCCGCGCGACTTCTCGGAGCTCATGCTGATGCACAGCCGGGCGCTGCCGATCGGCGAGCTGCGCGCGGCCGTCGGCTATAGCCGATTGGACGACGCGATCGACGATCGGCTCGACGAGCGCTCGATGTTCGGCTGGATAGAGTTCGTCGTCGACTGAGAGCGCGGCGGCCGAAGCCGCCGACACGACTCACTCGGCCGAGGGCGGCATCCAGCGGCGCTCGATCTTGCCGAGCAGCGCGTCCCAGCGGGGCATCGAGCGGTAATAGATCACCCCGCCGCCGAGCCATGCCAGCAGCATGATGCCTTCCGGCACGCCCGCGAACTGGGCCGCGAGGCCGACCACCGCCAGCACGAGGGCGAGCCCGAGCATCAGCGCGAGGGCCGCGTGTCGCGAGAACCCGTGCTCGATCAGCACGTGGTGCAGATGATGGTGGTCCGGCTCGAAGACGGATCGGCCGGCGAGAAGCCGTCTGACGATCGCCGAGAACAGGTCGTAGACCGGCACCGCGATGAGCCACAGCCCGGTGACCGGGGTAAGCCGGGCCTCGGGCGACTGGCAGAGCGCGATGCCGAGGGTCGCGACCGCGAGACCGAGAGACGTGCTGCCCGCGTCGCCCATGAAGACGCGCACGGGCCGATTGAACGGCAACGGCAGGTTGAACAGCAGGAAGCCCGCGATCACCGCGAGCATCAGCACGGTCAGGATCCAGAGCTCGGTGCCGAACGAGACCGCCATGCACGCGCCGATCGCGATGAAGGCGAGCCCTCCGGCCAGCCCGTCGAGACCGTCGATCACGTTGAACGCACTGATGACGGTCACGATGAACAGAATCGTGAACGCGATCGACGCCGGGCCGAGCGGCAGGTCGAAGAACAACGGCGCGCCGAGATGCGTCACCGAGAGCTCGGCACCGAACACGATGAGCATTGCGGCGCAGGATTGGGCGATCAGCCGCACGCTCGGCGGCAGCTCGTAGCGGTCGTCGACCGTTCCGACCGCGACCAGAAGGTACATCGCGAGCAGCACCGAGTTCCAGAACGGCGGCGGCCCGATGATGCTCGAGCCGAAGCCGAGACCGACCGCCATCGCGATACCGCCGATCAGCGGAACGCGCGCATCGTGGCGCTTGCGGCCGCCGGGAACGTCGACGAGCCCGACCTCCACGGCGACGGGCCGAAGCGTGAACATGAAGAGAACGGTCACTACAAACGCGAGGAACGGCCCGACGATCGTCATAGTGCCGCTCCGCTACCCGAACGCCCTGCTACGCTGCGGTTTTTCAAAGGTGTCCTTTCAGTTCGTTATTGTGCCCCCGACCGCTTTGCGCGGCAGGGTCCTCGGACATATTTCGATGCCGCAAACCAGGGCGTGTGTCAATCGCGCAACACAAAATCGACACAGTTCCCCTAACAAGTGGCAACATACCAACGGTCGGGCGGGAAGCGTCCCGGCCCCTCATGCTACGCGGATACTCGCACGCGAAACGCGCGAGCCATGTACATGAGACGAACGACGACGATTCCCGTTCCCACGAGCAGGAGCAGCGAGATACCGTCCGAGACGTCGGAGCGGTCCAGCACGATGCCGATGCCGGCGAGCATCGACGACAGCACGACGAAGATCGCGAACGCGCCGCGCACTCCGAAGCCCGCTTTGACGAGCAGATGATGCAGGTGCTCGTCGTCGGGCCGGAGCGGGGAGGTCTTGCGAAGGAGACGCCGTATGATCGTCCACGAGAAGTCGAAGAGCGGCAGCGCGGCGAGCCACAACAGCGTGACCGGTGCGGCCGCGCGAGTCGGCGGCTGACACGCGGCAATGCCGAGCGCCGCGACGGTGAAGCCCAGCAGCGTGCTGCCCGAATCTCCCATGAAGCAGCGCACCTCGCGGTTGAACCGTGCCGGCACGTTGGCCACGAGGAAGGCCGCGATCGCGCCGACGACCGTCAGCGCCGTCGTCGCGAGCACGACCGCGCCGACGTCGAGCGCGAGGAACGCGAGCATCGACAAGGTCACGATGCCCATGGCTCCTGCGAGCCCGTCGATGCCGTCGAGCATGTTGAACGCGTTGATCGACGCGACGACGACGAGCATCGTGACGAGATAGGCATCGAGCCCGAGCAGAGGGATCTCGTCGCCGCCGAACGGCGCGCCGAGCGTCTGGATCGAGACCCCTGCGTCGATCAGCAGGACGCCCGCCGCGCAGTGAACCGGCAGGCGAAGCCAGGGCGACAGGTCGAAGCGGTCGTCTATGAGCCCGGCCGTGACGAGGAGCGCGCATGCCGCCATGAACGGCGTCACGGCGGCGTCCGACAGCGGCACGAAGCCGAGACCGAACACGAGGCCGATGAGCATCGCGAGGCCGCCGACGATCGGGACCTCGCCTTCGTGGATCTTCCGTCCTCCGGGACGATCGACCAGGTTCAACGCGAATGCGACGGGCCGCAACGCGAACGTCGCGAGCAGGCAGAGCAAGAAACTCGCCGCGATCGGGCCGACCAACCCAGGTCTCCTAGAAAAGGGTGCCGCGCGGAACTATTTCAGGCCGCGGAAGTATAGCTATCCAAATCAACGATCGGAAGGCCGAAGTATTCGGCGCTTCCAGGTACGTTGCTGTGTTCGCTATCACGAAATCACGAGACTCGTTGTCGGCATTGTCCTCTCGATCTTGAGAGAGCCCGACGACCGAGCGCGAGCAGCGATCGTGTCGGGCCGCCTCGTGTCGGTCGGCACCGACACGGGCTTGCCGCGCAGGGCATGGGGTCGCTGCCCGGCGCGGCGTGATAACGCGGCTTTCGAATGCGAGCTCTCGACCGTACTGCGCCGGCGAGCCTTGCGAGCTTCTCCGTCGCGCCGATATCATGCGACGCGCCGCGTACACCAGCGCTGACACTGCGAACGGCCGATTTCGGCCGTCAATGGGGGCGGATGCCTGTATCGAGAGGGGAAAGACGCCGCGGCACGCCCTGTCCGACCCGTGCGGCGCATCGGCGGCCCGCCCGAATCGGCCCTTCGGCACCCAGTCCGCGAGTTCGGGACGGCGTCGGTATGGCGTGTGGGCCGGCTATAGTATAAGCCGTGACCGCCATGTACCGAGTCGAACGCTCGCCTTATCGAATCCAGCGCGACGTGCTGTATGCGTTGCTGTTGCTCGAGCTGTCGTCGCGGTTCGGCAAGAGCAGGGGCGGCTTCCTCTGGGTGCTCGTCGAGCCGATCGCCCATCTCCTCGTGCCCATATTGATTTTCACTTATATTCGCGCGCGAGCGGTGCCGGGCGTCGAGTATCCCGTATTCCTGGTCTACGGCTTCCTGCCGTTCCTGCTCTTCAAGGCGATCTGCCTGCAGATCATCGACGGCACGAACGCGAACCAAGGCCTGTTGTCGTACCGCCAGGTTCTGCTGATGGACGTGTTCATCGCCAAGGCGGTCGGGCACTTCGTGATCCAAGCCGTCGTGTTCTTGGTCGTGCTCGTGGGGCTCGGCATGCTCGGCTTCCACGTCCTGCCGGTCAGGCCCATCGAGCTCGCGGGCGTGATCGCGATGACGTTCTTGATGGCATTCGGCCTCGGCTTGCTCTTCGCCGCCGTTGCGAGCCTCGTTCCCGACGCGCGGGCGGCGATCAAGATCCTGTTCATGCCGCTCTATTTCGCGTCCGGCATCCTGTTCCCGGTGACGCGTTTCCCCGACCACTGGGTGCAAATCCTCTCGATCAATCCCGTCCTGCATCTCGTGGAACTGTCCCGTGTCGCGGCTGTCGAGGGCTATAGGCCGATGCCGTACACGAGCATCCTGTATCCTTTGGCGCTCGGCATGGTCACCACCCTGATCGGCTTGATGCTGTACAGGCAGCGGTTCCTGACGAAGGTGACGATGTGATCCGTTTGGAGAACGTCACGAAGTCGTACCTGACGCTGCGCGGCCGCAAGGTCGTGTTCCGCAACTTTTGGCTCGACATTCCGGAAGGGCGCAACGTCGGGCTGATCGGACGCAACGGCGCCGGGAAGTCGACGCTGATGCGGCTGATCAGCGCGGTGGATTTCCCGGACTCGGGGAAGATCACGACGAGCGCGCGGCTTTCGTGGCCCGTCGGTCTTACCGGAGGCCTGCAGAAGAGCCTCACGGGACGCGACAACGTGAAGTTCGTCTGCCGCATCCATGGCGTGCGCAAGTCCGGCATCGCGGATAAGATTCGCTTCGTGCAGGATTTCGCCGAGCTCGGCGACTATTTCGATCAGCCGGTCTCGAGCTATTCCTCCGGAATGCGCGCGCGCCTCGCGTTCGGGCTCAGCATGGCCTTCGACTTCGACTACTACCTGATCGACGAGGTGATGGCGGTCGGCGACGCGAGGTTCAAGCAGAAGAGCGCGGACGTCTTCAAGGAGCGGCTGCAGAACTCGAAGATCATCCTGGTCTCGCACAACATGCGCCGCATCCAGAAGATGTGCGATATCGTCGTCCATCTCGACCGCGGCCGGGCGACGATCTACGAAAACGTGGTGGAAGGGATCGCCGCGTACCACGCCGCGGGCGGCGTCGACGGCAAGAGAGCCGCCGCGATCGACGCCGAGGACGACGAGCTCGAAGCCGTCGGGGGCACCGAGCCGCGGGCCGGCGCGTCGAGCGGGGTAGCGCAGGAGGCAGCCGAAGCCGATGACGCGGCGGCGCTCGAGCGCCGCCGCGCGAGAGTGGCCAGAAGAACGGCACGCGCCGCCCGGCAAGCCGCCGGAGGGGGCAAGTGAAGCGGGTCCTGGTCTGGCTCAGCCCGCGCAATCTACGAATCGGGCTCATCGCGATACCGTGGCTCGCGGCGGCCGCATACCTGCACCTGTTCGCCGCCGACCGCTACGTCTCCGAATCCATCGTCGCGATCCGCTCCGAAGGGCAGCAGGCGATGCCGATCGGCATGGATGCGTTGTCCGCGCTCTTCGGCAGCACCGCGGCGTCCCGCGAGGATCAGCACATGCTGGCCGCGCACATCCTGTCGATGGACATGCTGCGTCAGCTCGACGAGCGGCTCGACCTCCGGGAACATTTCAGCCGTCCGAGGCTGGACTTCGTCTTCGCGTTGGACGAGGACGCAACGCAAGAGGAGTTCCTCGAGTACTATCGCAAGCGAGTCGAGGTCAAGGTCGATCCCGAGTCGGGCCTGCTGACGATCCGGACCCAGGGTTTCACACCCGAACTCGCCCAGGACATCAACCGTCTCGTCGTCGAGATCAGCGAGCGGTTCATCAACGAGAGCTCGCATCGGCTCGCGCGCGACCAGATGAGGTTCGCCGAAGGCGAGCTGCAGAAGGCGCGCGAAGCGCTGGACGAAGTGCGGAGTCGACTGACCGAGTTCCAAAGGAAGCACGGCGTGCTCGATCCGTCCGCGCAGGCCATGGCCAACACCGGGCTCACCGCCGAGCTGCAGGCCGCGCTCGCTCGTCAAGAGGCCGAGCTCAAGGCTTTGCTCGCCTATCTCAACGACGATGCGCCGCAAGTTCAGGCGCTCGAAGCTCAGATTGCGGGCCTTCGTGCCCAGCTCGAGACCGAGCGGCTGCGCGGGCTGACGAGCGACGAAGGCACCAGCCTCAACGTGCTGGTGGGCGACTATCAGGAGCTGCTCGCGGAGCTCGAGTTCGTGCAGGACGCGTATCGCGGCGCCTTGACGGCGCTCGAGACCGCGCGCATCGAGTCGACGCGCAAGCTCAAGAGCCTCGTCCTGGTCGAGTCGCCGGCGCTGCCCGAGTCCGCCGAGTATCCGCGAAGGGCGTACGTGCTGTTCGCGTTGCTGATGGGGCTCCTGCTCGTCTACGGCATCGGGCGGCTCATCGTGGCCACTATCGAGGATCATCTGGAATGATTCGATCTCCCGCTCGCTGTAAGCGCTGGTGGGCGGCCTTCGTGCTGCTCGCCGTTGCGCCGTTCTGCGTTGCGCAGCAGCGGCCGACGGACGACATCTCGACCTTGATGCTCGGGCAACAGAACGGCGACGCCGCGGCCGCCGCGCGCGTGCGTGCCGCTCGCGAAGCCGAAGCCGAGCAAGCCGCGGCACTCGCCGAGACACCCGAGCCGACCGACGCCGCGTCGCTGCTCGGCACCCGCTACAGCCCGGCCGAGAACGCGATGTTCGGCGCGCAGCTCTTCCAGCCCGGCATGGCGAAGACCTACGGGCAGGGCTTCAACGAGGATTACACGCTCGCGATCGGCGACCGCGTCTCGCTGCGGATGTGGGGCGCGTTCTCGTACGAGGACGTGCAGACCGTCGACCCGCAGGGCAACCTGTTCCTGCCGAACGTCGGACCCATCCGCGTCGCCGGCGTCCGGAACAGAGATCTGAACGACGTCGTGCGTGCCGCGATACGCGAGGTGTATCGCTCGAACGTCGACGTCTATGCGTCGCTCGAGGCGTCACAGCCGGTGCGCGTTTTCGTCACGGGCTACGTGCGCGCGCCGGGCCAGTATGCCGGCGTCGCGGCCGACTCGGTGCTCGATTTCCTGTTGCGCGCCGGCGGCGTCGATCCGGACCGCGGCAGCTACATCGATATCCGGCTCCTGCGCGGCGGCCAGGTCAGGGCCTCGTTCAACCTCTACGATTTCCTGATCGAAGGGCGGCTCGAGCAAGTGCAGCTTCAGGACGGCGATACGATCGTCGTCGCGGGCCGACACAACTCGGCTCGCGTCACCGGAGAGGTGTTCAACGCATACGGCTTCGAGTTCACGACGCCCACGATCTCGGCCGCCGAGCTGCTCGCGCTCGCGCGGCCGAGGCCGGGAGCCACGCACGTCAGCATCACTCACAAGACCGGGACCGAGCAGTTCGGCGAGTACTATGCGATCGACGAGCTCGACGGCGTTTTCCTCGCCTCCGGCGACGAGATGGCCGTCGTCGCCGATCGAACCGTTCGCACGATCCTCGTGCGCGTCGACGGTGCGGTCGAGAGCTCGCGCGTGCTGACATTGCCTTATGGCTCCAGGCTTGCCGACGCGCTCGAGCGCGTGACCCCGATGCCCGAAGCGAACATGGAGGCCGTGCAGCTCTTCCGCGAGTCCGTGCGGGAAAGGCAGCGGGAGATGATCGAGGTCTCGCTGCGTGTGCTCGAGCGGCTCGCGCTGACGTCGCGATCGACGACGAGCGAGGAGGCCGCGCTTCGCGCGCAGGAAGCCGAGCAGATCATGCGTTTCATCGAGCGCGCGCGCACCGTCGAGCCGCGCGGGCAGATCGTGCTCGCGGGCCGCGAGAAGGCGATGGAGACGCTGCTCGCGGACGGTGACGTGATCCACATTCCCGAGAGAAGCTCTCTCGTGATGGTGCACGGCGAGGTCACCTACCCGAGCGCGATCGCGTACGACAGCCGCTCGCGCGTCTCCGACTACATCGAGCTTGCGGGCGGGACTACGCAGCGCAAGCGAGACACGAGGATTCTGCTGCTGCGGCAGGACGGCACGTTCGTCGAGGATGTGCGGGCGAGACCCGAGCCCGGCGACGAGATCCTCGTGCTGCCGAGCGTCGGTACTCGCAACATCGAGGTCGCGCGAGGCATTTCGGAGATCCTGTTCCAGCTCGCGGTCGTCGCGCGCGTCGCGCTCGATCTGTAGCGGTTCGGCGCCGGCGGCGCTAGAGCCCGAGCGCGTCGAGCGCTTCGGCAACGATCGCCTTCGCCTCGTCCTCGGACGCTTGTCGCACGTTGTTCTCGGCCCTGCCCGGCGCGAACATCTCGTGCGCAAGCGCCATGATCGAGCTGCGCTCGGGTAGGCGCGCCGCGAGCCGCTCTCGCATTCCGAGCTCCTCGAGCAGCGCGCCGAGCCTTGCGGCGAGATCGTCCGTGCTGCCGTGGCCGAGAGCGCGGGCGAGCGCATCGAGCCGCCCGTCGTCGTGCGCGGCGTTGAACCTGAGGAGCGCCGGGAGCGTGAAGCTGCACGCGAGGCCGTGCGGCAGGCCGAAGCGCGCCGTCAGCGGATAGGAGATGGCGTGCGCCAGCGCGGTTCGCGTCTGGCTGATTGCGAGGCCTGCGAGCACGCTCGCCTGCATCATGTCCGCGCGCGCCTCGAGATCGTTCGGCTCGCGCACCGCGCGCGGCAGCGCGGCCAGCGAAAGCTCGAGCGACTTCGTCACGAGCGCGAGGCTCGCGGGATTCGCGTTGCGGTTCCATGCGGATTCGAGCGCGTGCGAGATCGCGTCGAGCCCGGACGAGACCGTGATCTCCTCCGGTAGGTCGAGCGTGAGCGTGGGATCGAGCAGCGCGAGCCGCGGATAGAGATCCAAGCCTGCGATCGACCGCTTCTTGTGCGCGTCGTAATCCCAGACGGTGCCGAACGGCGTGACCTCGGCTCCGGTGCCGGAGGTCGTCGGCATCGCGATCAGCGGCAACGCGGCAGGGCCCGATTGCCCTTCGTCGGCGAGTAGCTTCGCGAGCGACGTGCCCGCCGGCCAGGCCAGCAAGCGGGCGAGGGCCTTGGCCGAGTCGATTGTGCTGCCGCCGCCGAGCGCGATCAGCGCATCGGGCGAGCGTGGACGAAGACGTTCGGCCTGCGACTCGACGTGCCTCATCGCCGGGTTGGGCGCGACGTCGTCCACGACTGCGACGAGCCGGTTGCCGAGTGCGCGCTCGATCGTCGCGACGAGCCCGCGCCGCGCGAAGCCGGGCGACGTGACGAGCGCGACGCGGTCGAACGAGACGTGCTCGGCGAGCCGCTCCAGTGCGCCCGGTGCGAAGACGATCTTGACCGGGTTGTGGAAGATCCACGGCTGCGCGGACATAGTGGTCACTGCGTGTCAGCGCTGCGGGACGAGGATTCGGGGATCCGGAGACCGAGTCGCTTCATCAGCGCGTCGCGATTCTCGAGCGGCGTCGACGTCGGTCGGCCGAGATTGGAGCGGGAGCCGATGCGCACCTTCACCTCGAGCAGCGCAGGACCTTCCACCTGTCGCAACATTGCGACGCTTTCACGAAGCGCTTCGAGCGTCGAGACCGACGACGCGTGCCGATAGCCGCACGCACGCGCGATCGTCGGAAAGTCGATCTCGTGCCCGACCGTCGGCTGCCCGCCGACCGACTCGTGCGAGCCGTTGTTGATGACGACGTGCAGGAGATTCGTGAGCCCCGAGTTGCCGATGACCGCGAGCGATCCCATATGCATGATCGCCGAGCCGTCACCGTCGAGACAGACGACGCGGCGCGCCGGCTGGGAGCGCGCGAGACCCATCGCGATCGACGCCGTGTGGCCCATGCCGCCGACAGTGAGGAAATCGTTACCCGGCACGCCGGTGGCTTTCCGGTGCTCGAAGAGCTCGCGCGAGGTCTTGCCGGTGGTAGATACCACGACGTCGGTCGGATCGAGCGCGTCGACGATCGCTTTGACCGCGTCCTCTCGCGTCATCGGGAAATCGATCGGCCGGTTGGCGCGCAGCGTGTAGCGCTCGAACGCTCCCGCGCGGACGAGCAGCGCGGCGGGTCCCATGCGCTCCCGCATCGACTCGCACGCCGCGGAGATGAGAGCGGCCGGATCCTTCGTCGACGCATCTAGCACCCGCCAGGGAATCTCCATCGCGTCGAGAAGGTCGGTCATGATCCGGCCCTGCTTGACGTGCTGCGGCTCATCCTTGACGCCCGGCTCTCCGCGCCAGCCGATCACGAGGAGCATTGGGATGCTGTAGACCTCGGGGTCGGCGAGGGACAACAGGGGATTCACGCCGTTGCCGATCCCCGAGTTCTGCATGTAGACGAGCGCCGGCTCGCCGGTGCCGAGGAAGTGACCGACTGCGAGCGCGACTGCGTTACCCTCGTTGGCCGCGATCACGTGGTCGGCCGCGGGGACTTGGTCCGTGATGTAGGCGCAGAAATCCTTGAGGAGCGAGTCCGGGACTCCGGTGAAGAACCTGAGGCCTTGTTTCCGGAGCTCCTCGTAGACGGCGGCACAGCTTGGCATCAGCGAGTGCCCGGGATCAGGTCCAGAAC
>PKRJ01000046.1 GCA_017577365.1 Gammaproteobacteria bacterium
GCCCATGCGTCAGGTTGCCGCCGACGAGCGAGACGCCGAAGCGGCCGGCGAGCGCGTAGAATCCCGACGCGAACGCTTCGAGCCAGTCGGAATCGGCCCCGGGCATCGTCAGCGCGAGCGTGCACCAGCGCGGGCGCGCGCCCATCGCGGCGATGTCGCTCAGGCTCACCGCGAGCGCGCGGTGGCCGACGGCGTCCGGCGGCGCATCGGCGGGAAAGTGCACGTCGGACACGAGCGTATCGATCGTGACGACGATGCGCCCGTCGGGCCGGAGCACGGCCGCGTCGTCACCGACGCCGATCTCGACCGCGCGATCGTCCGTCGCCCGCGTGAAGTAGCGGCGGATGATCTCGAACTCGTTCATCTCGATCGCGCGCCGCGGCGTTGCCGTGCGTCGCCTGCGCTTCTCGTCATCGTCAACGGGCACCGTCTCCGGAACCGCTCTCCGCGCCGCGAAAGCCTTCGGATCGCGCGGCCCTGTCGAGCACTGCGTTCACGAACCGATAGCTTTCCGCGGCGCCGTAACGCTTCGCGAGCTCGACGGCCTCGTTGATCACGACCTTGGTCGGGACGTCCGGCCGATAGCGGAGCTCGGCGAGCGCCATCAGCAGGATCGCACGGCCGACCGCGTCGAGCTGCTCGAGCGAGCGCGCGGCGTATTTCGCGATCGCGCGGTCGAAATCGTCGGCCTCGGAGACGGCCTTGTCGAGCAGCTCGCGAAAATAGCTCTTGTCGATCTTCGTGAACTCGGGCAGCTCCGAGAACTGCCGCTCGAGCTCCGCGAGGTCGTGCCCGGCGATCTGCCACTGATAAAGCGCCTTGACGAGCAGCTCGCGCGCCCGGTGCCTGCTGCGCGCTCCGCGTCCCTGCGATGTCAACGCTCAGCTCCCCGCGCGACGGCATCGCGTCGCGACCTGCAGGCCCCCCGTGCCGGGAATCTCGGCCGAGAGCGGCTCGCGCGAAGACGCCATCTCGTCACTGCTCCATGCGGCGGCACAGCGACGCCATCTCGATCGCCGTCAATGCGGCGTCCGCGCCCTTGTTGCCGCCCTTCGTGCCGGCCCTCTCGACCGCCTGCTCGATCGTGTCGACCGTGAGCAGACCGAATCCGATCGGAATCTCGTGCTCGAGCGCGACGCGCCCGATGCCGGAAGCGGCCTCGCCTGCGACGTAATCGAAATGCGCCGTCGCGCCGCGGATCACGCAGCCGAGCGCGATCAGCGCGTCGTGCTTGCGGCTCGCCGCCATGCGCTTCAGCGCGAGCGGGATCTCGAACGCGCCGGGCACGCGCACGACCTCGATATCGCCGGGCTCGGCGCCGTGCTTGATCAGCGTCGCGACGGCCCCGTCGAGCAGACGCTCGACGATGAACTCGTTGAAGCGCGACGCGACGATGCCGAAACGCAAGCCCCGCGCGTTGTAGTGCCCTTCGACGACCCTGATCCGCTCATCCATCCTGTCCGCCTCGATTCTTCGCCTCGTCCACGTACTCGACGACCTCCAGGCCGAAGCCGGAAAGCCCGTGCATGTGCTTCGGCGCGGACAAAACGCGCATGCGCCTCACGCCGAGCGCGCGCAGCACCTGTGCGCCGGTGCCGATCGTCCTCAGGTCCATCGTCCGCTCGCGCCGCCGCGGAAGGTCGCCGGACTCCTCGCCGAGCGCCTTGACGACGCGCATGAGGTCCCGCGCGGACTCTTCCTGCCGAAGCACGACCACGACGCCGTGACCGTTCTCGGCGACGCGCCGCATCGCGTCGCGCAGCGGCCAGCCGAGACGCTCATCGCGGACGCCGATCACGTCCGACAACGTTTCCTGCCGATGCACGCGAACGAGCGTCGGCGTCTCGGGATCGATCTCGCCGCGGACGAGCGCAAGGTGCACGGTCCGATTCACGTGATCCTCGAAGCAGACCATTCGAAACGGACCGAACTCGGTTTGCACCACAAGCTCCGAGATCGCCTCGACCGACTCCTCCTTCTCGAGCCGATACTTGATCAGGTCGGCTATCGTGCCGATGCGCAAGCCGTGGCGGCGCGCGAACTCGATCAGCTGCTCGCGCCGAGCCATCGTGCCGTCCTCGTTCAGGATCTCGACGATGACCGCCGCGGGCTCGAGCCCGGCGAGGCGCGCGAGGTCGCAGCCCGCCTCCGTATGCCCCGCGCGCGTCAACACGCCGCCGGGCTGCGCCATGAGCGGGAAGATATGCCCCGGCTGGACGAGATCCTCGGGACGCGCGTTCGGCGCGACCGCGGCCCGGATCGTGCGCGCGCGGTCGTGCGCCGAGATGCCGGTCGTCACGCCCTCGGCCGCTTCGATCGATACCGTGAAATTCGTCGTGCGCCGCTCGTCCGTGCTGTTCACCATCAGCGGCAGGCGCAGCTGCTCGCACCGCTGGCGCGTCAGCGTCAGGCAGATCAGACCTCGCGCGTAGCGCGCCATGAAATTGATGTCCTCCGGGCGAACCTTCGTCGCGGCCATCACGAGATCGCCCTCGTTCTCGCGATCCTCGTCGTCGAGGATCACGACCATCTCGCCGCGCCGCACGGCGTCGATGATGTCCTCGACGCTGTCGAAGGGCGAACGGTGCTCGGTATCTCGTGTCGTCATGGATCGCTCGGATCGTCGAAACGGAAAGCCTACCTCGAAAAGGTCCGACGCGCTTGGCCTCGCGCCGGGAGCCGGATACGCGCTACGTGGTAGCGCGGCCGTCGAGCATGCGCTCGACGTAGCGGGCGAGCATGTCGACTTCGATGTTGACCGCCGTGCCGACGCGGTAGCGGCCGATGATCGTCGCGTCCCGGGTATGCGGCACGATGTTCACGTCGAAGGTATGCCCCGAGATCGCGTTGACCGTAAGGCTCACGCCGTCGACCGCGACCGAGCCTTTCCGCGCGACGTAGCGCGCGAGCTCGGGCGGCAGCTCGATCGAGATCGCGAGCGAGCGCGCCGCGGGTGCGACCGAGACGACGCGGCCGATGCCGTCGACGTGACCGCTCACGAGATGGCCGTCGAGCGGATCGCCGACGCGAAGCGCGGGCTCGAGGTTCAAGGGCTCCCCGGGCGCGAGCGCCGCGAGCGTCGTCCGCGCGAGCGTCTCGCTCGAGACGTCCGCCGAGAAGCGATCGTCGGCCGCGTCGACGACGGTGAGGCAGACGCCGTTCACGGCGATGCTCGCGCCGAGCTCGGGACGCTCGATCGCCCCCGCGGGGAAACCGACCACGACGCGGCGGTCGCCGCCCGTCGGCACGCTTTCGAGCAATCGGCCGACGGCCTTGATGATCCCGGAGAACATCGCGTGCGCCCCTCAACAGCGCGCGGACGAAACGCGCGGCCGCGCGATGATACGCAAGTCCGCCCCGACGCGGCGAACGTCGTCGAGCTCGAGCTCCACGCGGTCGGCGAGCGACTCGAGCGGCCCGAACGCGAACAGCCCGCGCGCGCCGTCGCCGAGAAGCTGCGGCGCGAGATAGAGCACGAGCTCGTCGATCAGCCCGCGGTCGAGCAACGCGCCGTTGAGCTCGGGCCCGGCCTCGACCCAGACGTCGTTGACGCCGAGCGCCCCGAGCCGCCGGAAGACCTCGACGAGGTCGCACCGCTCGTCGCCGCCGACGCGCTCGATACGAATGCGTCCCGGCTCCGCTTGCGCGGGAGTGAAAGCGCGCACGGCCGACTCGCTCGCGGTCGTGAACAGCACGACGTCGCCCGGCGACGCGAGCACGCGCGCCGTCGGCGGCGTGCGCAGCCGGCTGTCGACGATCACGCGCAACGGGGTGCGCGTGCCTGCGTCGAGCCGGGCCGTGAGCTCCGGATCGTCCGCGAGCACCGTGCCGACGCCGGTCAGGATCGCCGCCGAGCGGGCCCGAAAGCGATGCACGTCGCGCCGCGCATCGGCCCCGGTGATCCAGCGGCTCTCGCCGTTCGCGAGCGCCGTTCGGCCGTCGAGGCTTGCCGCGAGCTTGCTCGTGACGAACGGCCGGCCGCGCGTCAGCCTCGCGAAGAACCCGCGATTCACGGCCCTCGCCTGCGCCTCGAGCACGCCGACGTGCACCTCGATGCCCGCTTCGCGCAGCCGGTCGATACCGCCCTGCGCGATCGGATTCGGATCGAGCGCGGCGCACACGACGCGCGCAATGCCGGCGTCGATCAGCGCCTCGGTGCACGGCCCGGTGCGCCCCGTGTGATTGCACGGCTCGAGCGTGACGTAGGCGGTGGCGCCGCGGGCCGCGTCGCCCGCGGCCGCGAGCGCGACGATCTCGGCATGCGGGCCGCCCGGCGGCTGCGTGAACCCTTCGCCGACGACGCGCCCGTCGCGCGCGAGCACGCAGCCGACGGACGGATTCGGCGCAGTCGTGCCGACGGCGCGCTCCGCGAGCCTGAGGGCCCGCGCCATGAACGCGTGGTCGTCGCCGCGGCTCACGGCTCGTCGTCTTCCGGCAGCAGCGACATCTGCTCGCGGCTCTTGTGAGGCTGCGCGCGCAGCCGCTGGATCTCTTCCTGGAACTCGGTCACGTCCTGGAAGCTTCGGTAAATCGATGCGA
Source organism: Gammaproteobacteria bacterium (assembly GCA_017577365.1). GTDB lineage: Bacteria > Pseudomonadota > Gammaproteobacteria > Steroidobacterales > Rariloculaceae > ZC4RG20. The sequence continues at coordinate 4,540 of PKRJ01000046.1, forward strand.
AACGCACGTACGCGACCTCGTCGAGACGCCTGAGCTCCTCCATGACCATGTCGCCGATGCGGCGGCTCGGCACGTCCCGCTCGCCCATCGTCTGCAGCCGATGCCGAATCCGCTCGATGCTCGCCTCGACGTCCTCGGTCTTCACCGGGCGCTTCTGCAAGGCGGCGAGCATGCCGGCGCGCAGCTTCTCCTCGTCGAACGGCTCGCGGCGCCCGTCCCGCTTCGTCACGTGCGGCATCACGAGCTCGGGCGTCTCGAACGTCGTGAAGCGTTCCTGGCATTTCAGGCACTCACGTCGGCGCCGCACCTGCCGCCCCTCGCCGGCGAGCCGCGAGTCGATCACCTTCGTGTCGGCATGATTGCAGAACGGGCAGTGCATCGGACCGAACCAAGGTCGGGGAAACGGATCGGCTCCGTTGCGAAGAGAACGGTCCGTCCCGGCTTTCCCGTGCCTACACCAGCGCTTCCACGACGCGCGTCCACGCGCGCGCCAGGTTGCGGCGATTGTAACCGCCGCCGCCCATGGCTAGCAGGCGGCCTTGCGCATGGCGCTCCGCGATCTCGCGGAGGCGCTTCGCGGCGTGCGCATGCGCCTCCTCGGAGAACTGGAGATGCGTGATCGGATCGCCCGCGAGCGAGTCGGCGCCGCACTGAAACAGCACGAGCTCGGGCTTGCCGCGCTCGAGGTAAGCCTCGACCTCTTCCCAGGCTTCGAGGAAATGCGCGTCGTTCGCGCCCGGCGGCAGCGGGATGTTGAGCTTCGTGCCTTCGGCCGGCCCGCGCCCGGTTTCGGATCGGCTGCCCGTCCCCGGGTAAAGGAATCGGCCGTCCTCGTGCAGATCGGCGAACAGCACGTCCGGATCGTCCTCGAAGCCGTAGAACACGCCGTCGCCGTGATGGGCGTCGATGTCGACGTAAGCGACGCGGCGAATGCCGTGCACGCGGCGCGCGGCCTCGATCGCGATGCCGCAGTCGTTGAAGACGCAGAAGCCCGCGGCGCCGCGCCGCGACGCATGATGCAGCCCCCCGATCGGAATGAACGCCGGACGGCCCTCCGAGACGACGGCGGCGAGCGCCGCGAGCGTGCCGCCGACGACGTGCGCCGCGGCCTCGTACACGCCGGGAAACGCCGGCGTGTCGCCGTGATCGAGGTAGCCGCGGCCGCGCTCCGAGAGCTCGATCACGCGATCGACGTACTCGGGCGCATGAAACCATTCGATCTCCTCGCGGCTCGCCGGCGGCGCACGGCGGCGCTCGACGCGGCTCGCGGCCGCCGAGCGCTCGAGCTCGGCGACGAAGGCATCGTGCCGGTCGGGGCCGAACGGGTGCCCTTCGGGGAATCCGTACGCGGCGATCTCCGGGCCCGTGATGACGATCATCGTGTCATACCGCTCATCGGCGCGGCCGACGCATCCCGGTGCCGCAGGGATGAACCAAAACGCCGAAATCGACTCTTAAACCCTCCACGAATCGGGGCCGACGCGCGGGGATCGCGGCACGGCGGAAAGCCTCGACGACGTGCCGATTTGCGTTTATGCGGCGTTTGCCGATAATCGCAGCCCCCGCCCCGCGTCTCCGAGAGATTTCGAAGATTTCGCATGGCACAGTACATCTATACCACGAACCGTCTGTCGAAGGTCGTGCCGCCCAAGCGGTACATCCTTCGCGACATCAGCCTGAGCTTCTTCCCCGGCGCGAAGATCGGCGTGCTCGGTCTGAACGGCGCCGGCAAGTCGACGCTGCTGCGCATCATGGCCGGCGTCGACAAGGAATACGACGGCGAGGCGCGCCCGCAGCCCGGCATCAAGATCGGTTATCTCGCGCAAGAACCCGAGCTCGATCCGGAGAAGACCGTCCGGCAAATCGTCGAGGAAGGCGTCGCCGACACGCTCGCGCTGATCCAGCGCTTCAACGAGATCAGCGACAAGTTCGCCGAGCCGATGAGCGACGACGAGATGAACGCGCTGCTCGAGGAGCAAGGGAAGCTGCAGGACAAGATCGACGCGGTCGGCGGCTGGGAGATCGAGCGGCAGCTCGAGATCGCGGCGGACGCGCTCCGGCTTCCGCCGTGGGACGCGCTCGTGAAGCACCTCTCGGGCGGTGAGCGGCGCCGCGTCGCGCTCTGTCGGCTCTTGTTGTCGCGCCCCGACATGCTGCTGCTCGACGAGCCGACGAACCATCTCGACGCCGAGTCCGTCGCGTGGCTCGAGCGCTACTTGACCGAGTATCCCGGCACGGTCGTCGCCGTCACGCACGACCGCTATTTCCTCGACAACGCCGCCGGCTGGATCCTCGAGCTCGACCGCGGCTACGGCATTCCTTGGCAGGGCAACTACAGCTCGTGGCTCGAGCAGAAGGAACAGCGTCTCGCGATCGAGGAGAAGCAGGAGCAGGCGCGTCAGCGCGCGATCAAGCAGGAGCTCGAGTGGGTACGCTCGAACCCGAAGGCGCGGCAGGCCAAGGCCAAGGCGCGTCTCGCCCGCTTCGAGGAGCTCAACTCGAAGGAGTACCAGGCGCGCAACGAGACGAACGAGATCTATATCCCGCCCGGCCCACGGCTCGGCGATCTCGTCATCGAGGCCGAAGGGTTGTCGAAGGCATTCGGCGACCGCGTGCTGTTCGAGAATCTGTCGTTCAGCCTGCCGCCGGGCGGCATCGTCGGCGTGATCGGGCCGAACGGCGCCGGCAAGTCGACGCTGTTCAAGATCATCACGGGACAGGAGAAACCGGACAGCGGCACGATCCGCATCGGCGAAACGGTGAAGCTCGCTTACGTCGACCAGTCGCGCGACGCGCTCGACAACGAGAAAACGGTCTGGGAAGAGATCAGCGACGGGCAGGACATCCTGCGCGTCGGGAACTACGAGACGCCGTCCCGCGCGTACGTCGGCCGATTCAACTTCAAGGGCACGGATCAGCAGAAGAAGGTCGGATTACTCTCCGGCGGCGAGCGCAACCGCGTCCATCTCGCGAAGCTCCTTCGCTCGGGGGGCAACGTGCTGCTGCTCGACGAGCCGACGAACGACCTCGACGTCGAGACGCTGCGCGCCCTCGAGGAAGCGCTGCTGAACTTCCCGGGCTGCGCGGTCGTGATCTCGCACGATCGCTGGTTCCTCGACCGGATCGCGACGCACATCCTCGCGTTCGAGGGCGACAGCCAGGTCGTCTTCTTCCAGGGGAACTACGCGGACTATGCCGAGGACCTGAAGCGGCGCAAGGGTGAGGACGCCGCGCAGCCTCATCGCATCCGTTACAAGCGACTCGCGCAGTAGCCGCCGGCCGGCGCGAAACCGCGGCCGCGGTTTCGCGCCCCAGGCCGCGAGGCACGCCTCACCAGTTCGAGTACGCGCTCCCTTGCATCGAGCGCACGATGGCCTGAGCTCGCTCCATCTCCATCTTCTCGTAACGCTCCCACGCGTCGAGCGACATGCAGCGCGTGACGATGACGTTCGAGCCGAAATACAGCATCTCGCGGCACTTGACGCGGCTGCCGGGACGGTTGTCTTCCGCATTCATGACGAGCGCCGGCTCGACGGCCTCGTTCGTCACGGACGGCTCGGGATCGGGAGCTTCGGCCCCTTTCGCCGACGAATCGCCGCCGGGCACGGCGGCGCATCCCGCGACGAGACATGCGACGGCGACCCCGCAGAACAGAATCGACCGACACATCGAAGTTCTCCTCGAGAACAGAACCATCTCGACAATAGCGCCGAGTCGAATGGCCGTCCATGGGCCGTGCGCCCCCGGGTAGCGGCCGCACAGGTTCCGCTTCTCGAGCATTCGGAGTAGACTCCGAGCGGAGGTGTGCCTTGGCCAATTATGTTAATAAAGACAATAACTTCGAGCTGGCGGAACCGACCTCCCGAACCTGTCCTCACTGCGGCGTAGACGCCCGGCTGCTGCCGGTCGCGACGCCATCGTTCGAGGAGCTCGCGCGCGCGAGACCGTCGCGCACCGGAGTCGTGTTCCGCTGCGCGGCGTGCAACGAGCCGCGTTTCGTTCGCGTTTCGGTCAGGAACGTCACCGACGAGCGGATCGAGCTGTCGTCGACGCTCGTCGAGGTCGAGCGGGCACGCATTCGTTTCCCGCTTCGCCACCTGCCGGCGCCGATCGCCCGGATCTTTCGCGAGACGCTCGATTGCTACTCGGCCGACTGCTATAACGCATTCGCCGCGATGTGCCGCGCGACGCTGAAAGCGATAGCGCGTGAACGCGGCCGCAACGGCAAACTTTTCTGCCACGAGCTGTTTCAGGGCGCGGTCACGGTCGCCGAGCTCGACGCGGGCACGACGCGCCGCATCGAGACGATCCTGTTCGGCGCCGAGGACGGAGCCGCGGAGATCAGCGCCGACGAGGCCGCGGTCCTCGTCGAGATCATCAAGGACATGCTCTACGAGGGCTACGTCCGCGCCGCGAAGCTCAAAGCGGCGCTCAAGATGAGACGGTTCTTCGCGGAAGAGGCGGCGCCGACGAACGTCACGCCGTTCTTGCGGCGCGCGTGACGCGAACGTCGCGTCCCGTTCACTCTCCGGACGGCGGCGCGAGACCGCTCGAGTACGAGAGCTTCCCGTCGGCCGTGACGATGACCGCCTCGTAGCCCGGCAGGCGCTCGATCAGCTCGAGGCCTTCTTCGACGCCGAGCACGAACAGCGTCGTCGACAGCCCGTCCGTCATCGTCGCGTCCGGCCCGATGACCGTGACGCTCAGCACGCCTTCGGTCGGCCGCCCGGTGGCCGGGTTCAGGATGTGGTGGTAACGGCGGCCGTCCTCCTCGAAATAGCGCTCGTAATCCCCGGACGTCGATACCGCCTCGTCGACGAGCGGCAAGCGCGTGACGATCTCGTCGTCGAGCCGTGGATGACGAATGCCGACGATCCACGGCTGCCCGCGCCGGTCGCCGACGACTCGCGTGTCGCCGCCGGCGTTCAGCACCGCGTGCCGAACGCCGTGCTCGCGCAGGATCGCCGCGCCCCGCTCGACGGCATAGCCCTTCGCGATGCCGCCGAGATTGATCCGCACGCCGGGCTGCGAGAAGCGGATCGTGGACGCGTCGCGATCGAGGACCACGTGCCGCCAGTCGATGGCCGAAAGCCGCGAGCCGATCTCCTCGTCGCTCGGACGGCGCCGCGCCCTGAAGTCGTAGAGGAAGCCGACGCTATCGTAGGTGATATCGAATGCCCCGCCGCTCAGGTCCGAGAGCTCGAGCGCGCGGCCGACCAGATCGAGCAGCTCCCGCGAGACCGGAACCGGCTGCGACGCCGCCTCGGCATTGACTCGCGATATCGGGCTCTCCGGCTTGTACGTGCTCATCTCGCGGTCGATGCGCCGATACTCGTCGAGCACGGCCTCGACGAGCGCGCGCCCCGCGGCCGCATCGTCGTGCCAAAGCTCGACCGAGACCCGCGTGCCCATCAGGTCGATCGCCTCGCCGACCCATTCGGCCCGCGCGACCGCCGGCATCGCGAAGACGAGTGCCGCGAGGAACGCGCCGAGCCGCGTCGCGAGCGAGCGTGATTCCGGTCGTTGTGACGGACGGCGGAAGTTGCGTATGCTCGAGCACGTCGCGCGCTCGGGGAGGACGCTCATGGAGCTATTGATTCTGCTGGCCATCGCGGCGGCTCTCGTCGTGTGGGGCATTGCGATTTACAACAGGCTCGTCGGGCTGCGCAACCGAGTTCGGAATGCGTTCTCGCAAATCGACGTGCAGCTCACGCGCCGCTATGACCTCATTCCGAACCTCGTCGAAGCGGTGAAAGGGTACATGAGCCACGAGCGGAATACGCTCGAGGCCGTCGTCGCGGCGCGCAACGCCGCCGCGTCCAAGCTCCAAGAAGCCGCTCGGGATCCGTCGGACCCGAACGCGATCCGCGCCCTCGGCGAGGCCGAAAGCACCGTCGTCGGCGCGCTCGGCCGCCTGTTCGCGCTCGTCGAGAACTATCCGGATCTCAAGGCGAACCAGAACATGCTGCACCTTCAGGAAGAGCTCATCGCGACGGAGAACCGCGTCGCGTTCGCACGCCAATCGTTCAACGACGCCGTCATGGCGTACAACACCGCGTGCGAGAGCTTCCCCGCGAACCTCATCGCTCGGCGATTCCGTTTCGAGACCGCGGAGTTCCTCGAGATCGAGACCGCCGAGAAACGCACCGTCCCGGCGGTCTCGTTCGGCTGAGTTGGATTTCTTCGAACGCCAAGAGCGCGCGCGCCGCACGACTCGGTTTCTCGTCGTCGCATTCGCGCTGTCGTTCGCGGCCGTCGCCCTCGCGACGACCGCGCTCGTCGCGTTCGTCGTCCGGTTCTACATGGCGGACCAATCGTCGTTCGAGCAGAGCTTCGGCGAATGGGCCGCCGCTCACGCGGGCCTGCTCTCCGCGGTCGCGCTCGCCACGCTCGCCGTGATGACGCTCGCGAGCGTGTACCGCGCCGTGACGCTCTCCGACGGCGGGGCGGAAGTCGCGCGCATGCTCGGCGGCAGCGAGGTGTCGTCCGACACCACCGACTTCGCGCGCAAGCGCTTGCTCAATATCGTCGAGGAAATGGCGATCGCGTCCGGCTTACCGATGCCGGACGTCTTCGTGCTCGAGCGCGAGCACGGCATCAACGCCTTCGCCGCCGGCCTCTCTCCCAGCGATGCCGCGATCGCCGTGACGCGCGGCGCGCTCGAGCAGCTCGACCGCGCCGAGCTGCAAGGCGTGATCGCGCACGAGGTGGGCCACATCTTGAACGGCGATATGCGCCTCAATCACCGGCTGATCGGCTTCTCGTTCGGCATCCTCGTGCTGTCGCTGCTCGGCCGCGCGCTGATGCGCCCGTCGCCCGGCCGCCGGAGCCGGGGCCGCTCGGGCGACCTGCCCGTGATGCTGTTCGGTCTCGCGCTCTACCTGATCGGCTCGATCGGGCTCCTCGCGAGCCGGCTCATCAAGGCGGCCGTGTCGCGGGAACGCGAGCGGCTCGCCGACGCGTCCGCGGTGCAGTTCACCCGCGATCCGTCGAGCCTCGCCGCCGCGCTGAAGAAGATCGCCGCGATAGGCTCCCGCCTCACTTGGGCCGACAGCGAAGAAATCGCGCACATGCTCTTCGAGCACCGCCGACGCGGTCTCGGCGGATTGTTCGCGACGCATCCGCCGCTCGTCGAGCGCATCCGCGCGCTCGAGCCCCATTTCGATCCGAAGGAGCTCGTCCGCCTCAGGGTCGCGCTCGACGCCGCGCACGCGCCGCGAACGACGCCCGCCGGAACGTCCGCGTCGAGCCACGAGCAAGCGCCGACTCTCGCCCTTTCGCTGCGGCAGCTCGCCGACGACACGATGGTGGCCGACGGTTCCCCGCTCGAGCACGCGGGCGAGCTCGGCTCGCCCGAGCTCGGCGCGGCGCTCCGCGAAGATTTGCCCGCCGAGATCTACGATGCGGCGCATTCACGCGAATCGAGCCTCCTGCTCGTGCTCGCGCTGGCGCTCTCCGCGGATCCCGTCGTGCTCGCCGCGCAGCGCGGCCTGCTCGAAGCGCAGCTCGGTGCACGCCGAGCGGCGCGCTGCGAAGCGCTCCGCGCCGAGCTCGAGCGGCTCGATCCCACGTTGCGTTTGCCGTTGCTCGAGCTCGCGCTGCCGGCGCTCAAGCAGCGGCCGCCGAGCGAGCTCGAATATCTTTTCGAGCTCGCCGGCAAGATCGCTGCGCTGAATCCGCGGCCGCGGCTGTTCGATCATCTCCTCCTTCGCATGCTCGCCGCGCAGCTCGCGGCGTTTCCCGGCCGGCGCGCGGCTCCCACGACGCCGAAGCTCTCGACGCAGGCCGCGTGCGCGACGCTCCTCGCCGTCGTTGCCGCGTACGGTCATGACGACGCCGACGCCGCGATGGCGGCCTATCGCGCGGGCGCCGCGCGTATCGGCAATCTGCCCATGCCCGCCGACCGCATCGAATCGCTGCGCGATGCATCGCGTCTCGACGCCCCCCTCGCGCGCCTCGCGGCGCTCGGGCCGCGCGACAAACGCAAGGTGCTCGACGCCGTGCTCGCGGCGATTCGCCACGACACGCGCATCGGGCTCGAGGAGCTCGAGCTGCTGCGCGTGATCGCGGCCGCGCTCGGCTGCCCGTTGCCTTGGGGCGCCGGGCTCGTGCGGCGGCGGTCCGGCGGCGAACGCGAAGCCGACTCGGAACGCCGAGCCGCGAACCTGAGTTAACATCCCGGCAAATTCGATCCGGGAGCATTCCGAATGCGCACGATCTTCGCGCGTCCATTCCGTTCGCCGACCGGTCCGCGCCGCGCGGCCGGTCGAACGACGAGTCCCGTCCGCTTCGCGGCCGCGCTGGTCGCGGCCGCAAGCCTCGTCGCTTCCGTACCGGCGCGCGCCGCGACCGACGACACCGAGCGGCTCGCGCGCGCGGAGACCCTCCTCGCCGAGCTCGCGGCCGACGAGGTCGGCGGCATTCCGATCGACCTGCTGCGCCGCGCGCACGGCATCGCCGTGATCCCGAACGTGCTCCGCGGCGGCCTGCTGCTCGGCGCGCGCCGCGGCCGAGGCGTGCTCACCGTGCGCACGGCCGACGGCCGCTTCGCGAATCCCGCGTTCATCACGCTGACCGGCGGCAGCATCGGCGGGCAGATCGGCTTCGAATCCGCCGACGTCGTGCTCGTCTTCGCGAACGAGCGCTCCGTGCGCAACATCGAGGACGGCAAGTTCACGCTCGGCAGCGATGTCGCGACGGTCTCGGGTCCCGTCGGGCGGCACACGACGACGGCGTTGACCGGGCGCGCCGAGGTGTACGCGTATATCAGGAGCCGCGGGCTGTTCGCGGGCGCGGTTTTCGAAGGCGCCAGACTCGACGTCGACGAGCAGGGCACGGCGCGCTTCTACGCCGCGAGCGGCGCGAATGCGTTCGAAGCCCCGACGAACGCGACGCCGCAGGCCGCGCGGCGTTTTCTCGCGGCGCTCGAGCGCGCGGCGACACCGCCGCGACCGCCGGGCGCGCCGGCGCGCGACCCGAGCTCCGCGCCGATGGAATCGACGGAAGAAGCCCGAACGTTTCCGCTCGAAGGCGCTCCTTGACGGAGCGAGCGGCGCGATCGACGCGCCGCCTCGTCCACGCGTCGCGGCAGACGACGAGCCTCAGAAAGGGCTCGCGCGTTCCGTGTCGCTCGCGTCGACGGCCCGCTCGACGAGATGCCCGTCGTCGGTGAGGTCCCCGTCGGCTCCGACGGGCTGCCCGTCATCGCTCGGCTCGGCGTCGCCGACGTTCTCTCCGTCGAGCGGTACGGTCTCGAAGAATTCCTCCGGATAGAGCGCCCGCTCCGCGGCTTGGGCCGCCGCGGCCGCGGCCGCTTCCCGCGCCTGCCGCTCGGCTTCGTACTGGCGTCTCAGCGCCTCGATCCGCTCTGCGGACTCGCGCTCGAGCGCCTCGCGGCGCGCGCGTTCCTCCTGGAGCTGGATCGTCAACGCGGCACGCAACGCGTTCGCGCATTCGATATCGGTGCGCGCGGCGGCGGGATCGGCGTCGCAGCGCGCCAGCACGCCATCGCGTGCGATCTTGTCCTCGAGGAAATACTCGTAGCTACGAGGCTCGGGCCCCTTGCATCCCGCAACGCACGCGGCGGCGAGCGCGGCAAGCATCGAGGCGCGGAACGAAGCTCTTGTCGGTGATCCTGAGCGCATGGCAGCGCGGCGATGATCGATGCTCACGACACCGCGCGAGCATAGCGGTTTGCACGCGGCGAGCACTCGTTAGTCGTTCACAGTTTTCGGTTATGGAGCCGCGCGATGCTCGCCGTCGGCGCGCTGCTTCAGCGCAGGACCTCGGCGAGCTCTCCGTCCGCGCCGATCACGAGCCCGAGCGCGGCGGACCAGTCGCGCGTCAATAGCGGTGAAACGTCGGGCAACGGCGGTACGGCCGGCGCGTCGAGCGGGACGTCGTGCAATGCAAGCGACCCGCCCGCGAGGCCTTCGACGAGCCGCACGCGCAAGCCTTGGTCGTCGAAGATCGCGCCGCCCGCCGCGATGCCGGCCGGCAGCAATCGGCTCGCGACGACGCGCGTGCGACCGCGGTCGACGACCGCGCGATGCAGCCAAGCATCGGTCTGGATCAAGAGCTCGGACGCCGAGCCGACGAAGGCGATCCAGCGCACCGCGTGCGGAAGCGCGTGACGCGGGCCGATCGGCGAGAACGTCGAGGCATCCCACAGCTCGACGTGGCCTCTCTCGTCCCCGCTCGCGAAAACCGCGCCGTCCGGCGAGAAAGCGACGGCCGTCACCGGACCTTGCGCGCGCACCGAGCCGAGCGGCGCCGCGTCGCCGACGATCGTCACGAACACGTTGCCGGCGCTGTCGCCGACCGCCCAGCGAGACGAGTCGTGCGAGAACGCGACGCTCTGCGCCGTGCCGTTGACCGTGAGCTCGCCCGCCAGCTCGCCATCGCTCGTGCGGAAAACCCGCGCGAAATACTCCGCGGCGCTCGCGACCCAGCGGCCGTTCGGGCTGATCGCGATCGCTCGCACGGGCCCTGCCGGATGGCGCATGAAATGCTCCGACGGCGACACGGTCGCGAGATCCCAGAGCCGCACGACGCCGTTCGAGCCGCCGCTCGCGATCAGCCCGCGCGCCGCGTGAATCGCGAGCGCGCTGACGCGTCCGCGATGGCCGATGTAGTCGATCGCGTCGCGCCGCGGCTCGGGCCGCCCGACCTCGCTCGCGCTGCGCACGCGCACGTGCCCCTCTCGATAGCCGAGCGCGACGATGCCGCCGCTCGTATCGAGCGCGAGCGCCGAGAGATTCGCATCCGGAGGGGCGGCGGAAGGCTCGAGGTCGACGCGCCACAAGCGAAAACGGCCGTCGGCCGCGGTCACGAGCGCGCTGCCGTCCGGCGCGAGCGCGGTTGCGGCCGGCGTCGCGGTCGGTCCGGGGCGCAGCACGATCGGCTCGGCGTCGCCGGCGATCGCGCGCACGATCACCTCGCCCCGCCGCGCGGCGAACGCGACGAGCGCGCCATCGGCCGAGACACTCACGCTTTCGGCGTCGACCGTCGTGCCGATCCGGAAGCTTTCGTCGCCTCGCGAAGCGGCGCCCCGCACGCGCCACGCGCGCACGTCGCCGAGATCGTCGACGCTCAGCAACAGATCGCCGGCCGGCGCCGCGATCAAACGCCGCACGTCGCGCTCGTGCTTCAGCTCGCGAATCGTCTTGCCGAGGCGCGGATCCTGCACAGTGACGACGCGCGGCTCCGGGCCGATCGTCGCCGCATATCTCGCATCGGGGCCGACCACCCAATCCGTGACGCTACGCGCCGCGTCGGCTTGCGCGATCACGGCGCCGTCGTGCGTGCGCACGAGACGAAGCCGCGGAGGGTCGTTCGCTCGCTCGTCGACCACCGCGAGGAAACGCCCGTCGACGCTCAGGGCCGGACGCAGCAGGAGCGCCGTCTCGGCCTCGATCTCGCCGATCCGCTCCCCGCTCTCGACATTCCACAACGAAACGACATCGCCGACCTGGACGATCAGCCGCGAGCCGTCGGCATCGAACGCGACGAGATCGGGCCGGCCGTCGAGATCGAGGCGATGGAGCAGACGCCCGTCGGCGAGGTCCCAGATCGACAGCGCGCCGACGACGCCCACCCGCGACGGGAAGACCGCAGCGATTCGCCCGTTGCCGCCGAGCACGACGTCGACCTGGCCGGTCGAGACCGGATCCGGAATCGCGAGCCCGCGCTCCGGGGCATCGCGCCAAGCGCGCTCGGAGCCCGCGAACGACAGGCTCCAGTCGATCAGCGTGCCCGCCGCACCCGAACGGCGGTCGACGACCGCGAGCCGCCACGCGCCTGCGCGGCGTTCGCCGGCGAGCGCGGCCAGCGGACCTTCGTCGGCCGCGAGCTCGTACCTGCCGTCCGGCGCGATCGGCCCGTCCAGCCCGAAACGCGCTTCGCTACCGCTCGGCGCGATCAACGAGAAGAGGAGGTCGTCCGGCCGATCGTGGCGCACGTTCACGCGGAGACGGAGCCCCTCGGCGTCGCCGCCTTCGGCGACGCCGATCTCGCGCTGCACGGGCACGTGTTGCATCGACGTGAGCCGAACGGAGGGCGCGGCCAGTGGCCCATGCCCGCGCGTCGGCACGCGCTGCGCGCGGTTCGCCTTGTCGACGACGGCGAGCTCGCCGGCGTCGAAGTCGACGGCCCAGGCCGCCGGCGCTTCGGCGAACCTGTACGTGCCGACGAGCCGGGGATAGTCGTCGCCGACGAGCTCCGCGGCGAGACGCTTGGCTTCGCCGTCGCCGGCGACGGCGGCACGGGTCGTCATCACGAGCGCCTCGTCGCGGCGCTCTTCGTGCATCGCCACGCTCGCTCGTCTCAGCCAGTATTCGGCCTGAAGCTCGTCGGCGAGCGGCGCTTGCTCGAGCACCTCGCGCAAGACCTGATCGGCCGCGAGCATCTCGGCGTAGCTCGAAGCCTCGCGGCTCCTCCGCGCCATCGCTTCCGCAAGGAGCCGGTCCGCCATGCCCGCGAAGCCTGGCAGTCGGCGCAGCTTCTCGTACGCGTCCTCCGCGACGGCGTAATCCTGCGTGACGACCGAAAGCGTGCGGATGTACGGGCGCGGCAGGATCTGGCTGTACCAGAGGGGCACGGCAACGGCGAGCGCGATCAGCGCCGCGACGGCGGCCGCGCCGCGCCAATCGAACGGCCGAACCGACGCGATCCAGCCGTCGTCGAAGACGGCTCGGAGGATGCGATTGCGGTAATGGAGCCGACCGTCGTTGCCGGTGACCGTGACGCCGGCGAGTCGAAGGAGCTCGCGCCCCGGCGACGACGGGTCGTCCGGGACGGGCATGCCGCGCGCAATCTTGCCGAGCAACACGAGCGCTTGCCGCTGAGCCCCGCCTCGCTGCGCGAGCTTGTGCCGAATGCGGTTCAAGTACGGATCTTTTTCCGCCGCCCCCGGCGCGAGAAAGAGCTCCCGCACGACCCTGTCGACGTCGTCGAGCCTGCCGCCCTTGCGCGCGACGGCGCGGGCGATGCGTTGCGTGAGATACGGTTGCCCGCCGGACCACGCGTGTATGCGCGTCATGAGCTCGCGGCGGTCGTCGGCATCGGCGCCGAAACCAGCCGCGAGCTTCATGCTCTGCTCGAGCGTGAAATCCTTCGGCTCGATCGCGAGCCCGTCGATGAACGGCGAGACGACGGGATCCGAGCAGAGCACGTCCGGCGCCGCGACGCCTAGCACGACGAAATTGAGCCGCGCGTACTCGGGCTCGCTGACGCGGCGCGCGTAGCACGCGTGGATCGTCGCGAAGAGCTCCCTCGCGAAAGGCAGCGACAGCGTGCGCTCGATCTCGTCGATGAATACGGTGACCGGCACCGACGTGTGCGCCAGCACGACGTCCGCGAAAAATTCCGCGAGCCTGAGCTCGCCCGTAAGCGCGCTCTTCTCCTGCCACCAGCCTTGCAGATCGACCTTGAGCCTGAGCTCGCGCAGCACGCGATACGCGATGCCGTAGTACCAGCGCGCCGCATCGCCGCGCTCGCCGCTCACGCCGATCTGACTCAAGTCGACGACGGCCGCGAGCTGACCGGCACGACGCAGGTCGCGAATCGCTCGCGCAATGAGGCTCGTCTTGCCGGTCGAGCGGGCGGCGAGCACGTAGCAGAAGCGCTGCTCGGCGATGCCGCGCGCGAGCTCCGCGTCCGCGGAGCGCTCGACGTAGCACGGACGGTCCGGTTGAACCGGCCCCCCGACGACGAAAAAGTCTCCGCCCTGAGCTACCTTAGGCACAACGGCGCGATTGTAGGAGCGCGCCGGAAAGGTCAGCAACGCGAGCCCGAGGACGCGCGCCGATGATTCGTCCGTTGAAAAAGGACGCGCTCGGAGAGGTGCGCATCGTGCAACACCCGCACCCGGCGTGCGTAAAGGGTTTGTGCGTCGAGCGCGACACCGCGGCCGCCCGAGCATGGCTGCGTCCGCTCGCTCGCCGTCTCGCGCGGCGCGAGGCCGCCGCGCTTCGAGCCGCGGACGGGCTCCGCGGCGTCCCGCGGCTCATCGGGTTCGACGGCCGCTCCGTGCTGCGCGGCTATATCGAAGGGTTGCCGATGTACGAGGCCGTTCCGAGATCGCCGGAATACTTTCGTTCCGCGCTGAGATTGCTCGCGGCGCTGCACCGACGCGGGATCGCCCACAACGACGCCGCGAAAGAAGCGAACTGGCTGTGCACGCCGGACGGCGAGGCCGCGCTCGTCGATTTTCAGGTGGCGATGACGAGCCGCCGTCGCGGCCGCGTGTTCCGCGCGCTCGCTTACGAGGACCTGCGTCATTTGCTGAAGCACAAGCGGACGTATCTGCCGGAGCGCCTGACCGCGCGACAGCGCGCCGTGCTGGCGCGCCGCGGACCGCTCGCGATGCTGTGGACGCTGCTCGTCAAGCCGCCGTACCGGTTCGTGACGCGCGTGCTGCTCGGCTGGCCCGAGCGCGTCGGGCCGCGCGAGCGGCAGGATGCGGCGTGACGCCGCGAACCGCATCCCGCGTCTGCTATCATGCGCGTCCCGTTCGTTCCGGGTTCGAGTCGACCGACATGGATATCTGCCACGAGCACAACCTGAATCAGGATCTCAGAACGCCGCGGCCGTACGGCATCCGCGTGAGGCTGTCGCCGCGCGACTCGTTCGCGTCGGTGCTCGGCACGGATTGGGAACGCGTGCATTGGTACCCGACCGCGAAGGCGCGCGATCGCGCATTGCGTGACATGCAAAGCGAGCATCTGTATTCGCGGCCCGGCGATCGGCCGACGCTGATCTTCGAGCCGATCGATCCTTGATCTTCTCCTCGAGACGGTCCCGACTCCGATTCTTGCCGAGGCCGTCTCTTCAGATGGCATCCGCCCGCGTAGCGGCCGAGAGCACCGCCGCCGCGCGGTGCGCCTCGGCGTGGCGGCGATACGCGGCGAGCTCATCCGCCGCTCGCGCCGCGTCCCACACGCCGAGCTCGACGAGCGCCCGTGCCGCCGCGCGCGCGGCATCGAGCCCGAAATCGGCGCCGAGACCGAGCATCACGCGGCGCTGAAGCAGATCGATCAGCGAAACCGCCCATTCGGACTCGAGCGCGTGGACGAGCTCGACGCGAAGCAAGGCCGAGCCCGGCGCGGCGGGCAGCGCGAGCTCGGGCCGCGCAGCCGCGTCGCTGAGCAGGCGCTCCGCGATTCGGCCGTACGTCCAAACCAGGCGGTGCGCACAAGGCGCGCCGAACGCGCCAATGAGCTCGGCTTGGAGCGCATCGCGCTCTCGGCCCGCGATCGCGCCCGGCAGACGCTCGTCGCCGCGCTCGCGCCCGACGGCAATGGTTGAGGCCGGCGCGAACCCGTCGCGCGCAAGCCGCGCGAGCACCTGCGCGGCGAGCGAGCGGTACGTCGTCAGCTTGCCGCCGACGATCGAGTACACCCCCCGCGCCTCGCGATGCGCTTGGATCACGTGGCGCCGCGTGATCGCGCCCGGCGCAGCGTTCGGCGTGCGGGGCAGCGCGCGCACGCCGGCCTGCGTGTAGAGCACGCGCTCGGCGATCCCGCCGCAACAGGGGAACAGGCGCTCGGTCTCGGAAACCAGATAGGCGAGCTCGGCGTCGTCGATCGCGGCCTCGCCGGGATCGCCGGCATAGCGCAGGTCCGTCGTCCCGATCAGGTAAAGGCCGTTCCACGGCACGACGAAGAACGGGCGACCGTCGCTCGCGGCCTCGGCATAGACGGCCGCCGAGGTCGGCGCACCGGGAAACGGCGCGACGACGAGATGACTGCCTTTCGTGCCGTCGACGAGCGCGACGGGCGGCGGCGCGCCGGTCACGGACGCGGCCACGCGATCGAGCCACGGGCCTGCCGCATTGATGACGCAGCGCGCCGAGACCCGTCCGGTCGCGCCGCGAGCTTCGCGCCACTCGACCCCCGTGACGCGACCGGCTTCGACGACGATGCGAGTCGCCTTCGTATGCGTCATCACCGCGGCTCCGTGCGCGGCGGCGTCGAGCAGATTCTCGACGACGAGCCGCTCCGGGAACGCGACCTGCGCGTCGAAGTAGCACGCGCCGCCGACCAAGCCCTCCGCGGCGAGGCCCGGCAGCCGCTCGAGCAGCGCGTCACGCGACAGCATCCGATGCCTCGGCAGGGATTTTCCCCAAGACAGGAGATCGTAGATGGCCATGCCGAGGCGGATCTGCCAGCGCGGACGGCGGGCACCGCGATAGATCGGGAGATACAGCCGCAACGGCTCGACGAGATGCGGTGCGATCGTCAAGAGCGCCTCGCGCTCGCGCAGCGACTCGCGCACGAGACCGAGCTCGCCGTGCTCGAGATAACGTAGACCGCCGTGGATCAGCCGCGTCGACGCCGACGTCGTGCCGCTCGCGACGTCGTCCTGCTCGACGACGAGCACGGAGTAACCGGCGCGCGATGCGTACCGCGCGAGACCCGCGCCGTTGATGCCGGCGCCGATGACGACGATGTCGACCGCGTCGGGAAGAATGAGGTCGAATCCCCTTTCACGCCGGCAATGGCGTAAGACCCGCTCGGCGCGTTACGGGCGCGTTTGACCGCTGCCGCGGACGACGTACTTGTAGCTCGTGAGCTCCTCGGCGCCGACCGGGCCGCGGGCGTGGATCCTGCCGGTCGCGATGCCGATCTCGGCCCCCATGCCGAACTCCCCGCCGTCGGCGAACTGCGTCGACGCGTTGTGCAGCAGGATCGCGCTGTCGAGCTCGCGCAGGAAGCGCTCGGCCGCGTCCGCATCGTCGGTGATGATCGCCTCGGTATGGCCCGAGCCGTACCGGCGAATGTGCTCCAACGCCGCGTCGAGGCCGTCGACGACCTTGACCGCGATGATCGCGTCGAGGAATTCCTTGCCGAAATCGTCGGGCGAAGCCGGCTTCGCGCCCGACGCATGCGGCAGCGCGTCGGCGTCGGCGCGCACCTCGCAGCCGGCCGCGATCAGATCCGCGGCGATCGCGGGCAAATGCGTCGCGACGCAGTCGCGGTCGATCAAGAGCGTCTCGGTCGCGCCGCAGATGCCGGTGCGGCGCATCTTCGCGTTCAATACGACGCGGCGCGCCATGTCGAGATCGGCCGCACGGTGCACGTACGTGTGGCAGATGCCTTCGAGGTGGCCGATCACCGGCACGCGCGCGTCCCTCTGCACGCGCTCGATCAGATTCTTGCCGCCGCGCGGCACGACGACATCGAGATACTCCGTCATCTCGCGCAGCAGGATGCCGACGGCCTCGCGGTCCTGCGTCGGCACGCGCTGCACGGCCGTCTCGGGCAGGCCGCTCGCGGCCAGCGCGCGGCCGAGACACGCGTGGATCGCGGCGTTCGAGCGCGCCGCCTCGCTTCCGCCGCGCAGGATCACGGCGTTGCCGCTTCGCA
Source organism: Gammaproteobacteria bacterium (assembly GCA_017577365.1). GTDB lineage: Bacteria > Pseudomonadota > Gammaproteobacteria > Steroidobacterales > Rariloculaceae > ZC4RG20. The sequence continues at coordinate 21,906 of PKRJ01000046.1, forward strand.
CGCAGAGCGCCGCGGCATCGGCCGTGACGTTCGGCCGGCTCTCGTAGATGATGCCGATCACGCCGAGCGGCACGCGCACCCGCTGGATCTTGAGCCCGTTCGGCCGTTCCCATTCGGCGATGACGCGGCCGATCGGATCGGGCAGCGCCGCGATCGCCTCGACGCCCGCGGCCATCGCCTCGATGCGCTTCTCGTCGAGCGCGAGGCGGTCGATCATCGCGGCCGACAGGCCGCGGGTTCTCGCCTCCGCGACGTCCGCGCGGTTCGCGTCGAGGATCTCCGCGCGGGACTCGCGCAGCGCCGCGGCCGCCGCGACGAGGGCCTTCGTCCTCGCCTCCGCCGATACCCGCCCGAGCTCGTCGCACGCCGCCCTCGCCGCGCGCCCGAGCGCGCGCATCCGCTCGAGAAGTCCGCTCGCCACTTCGCGCTCCGCCGTGCTCATCGCAAGCCTCTCTCGTACGTCAGCACCAGGTCGTCACGGTGGATCATCTCATCCCGACCGCGATAACCCAACACCGATTCGATGTCGGCCGACTTGCGGCCCGCGATCGCGCGGCTCTCGTCGGCCGAGTAGCCGATGATGCCGCGTCCGAGCTCGGCGCCGTCGCGCGCGAGCACTCTGACCGCGTCGCCGCGCTCGAACTCGCCCTCGACCGCGACCACGCCGGCGGGCAGGAGGCTCCGCCCGGCCGCGAGCGCGCGCTCCGCGCCCTCGTCGACGCGGATCGCCCCCTTCGGCATCAACGTGCCGGCGATCCACTGCTTGCGGGCGGCGGTGGGCGATGCGCTCGGCAGGAACCACGTCGCGCGGGCGCCGCGTTTCAGCGCGTCGAGCGGACGCAGCACGCGTCCGCTCGTGATCGCCATGCGGCATCCCGCCCCCATCGCGATACGCGCGGCCTCGAGCTTCGTGCGCATGCCGCCCGACCCGTGGCTCGAGCCCGGCCCTCCGGCCATCGCGAACAGCTCCGGCGTCAGGCTCGTGACCTCGGGGATGTGCCGGGCCTCGGCGTTCGCCCGGGGGTTCGCCGTATACAGCCCGTCGATATCCGAAAGGATCACGAGGCACTCGGCGCTCACCATCTGCGCGACGCGCGCGGCGAGCCGGTCGTTGTCGCCGTAGCGGAGCTCCTGCGTCGCGACGGTATCGTTCTCGTTCACGACCGGCACGACGCGGTGCTTGATCAGCGTCAGCAGCGTCCGCGTCGCGTTCAGGTACCGCTTGCGGCTCTCGCTGTCGTCGAGGGTGAGCAGCACCTGCGCCGTCTTGATGCCGAACCGTTTGAGGGTTTCTTGATACGCGTGGGCGAGCAGGATCTGCCCGGCGGCCGCGGCCGCCTGGCTGTCCTCGAGACGCGCGCGCCGGATATCGAGGCCGAGCTCGCGGGCGCCGAGCGCGACTGCGCCGGACGAGACGATCACGACCTCCTTTCCGCCCTGCAGGAGCTCCGCGACGTCCTCGCAGAGCCCGTCGAGCCAGGCGCGGTCCAGCGTGCCGGTCGAAGGCTCTATGAAGAGCGCGGAGCCGATCTTCACGACGATGCGGCGCGCACCGAGCAGCCGATCGGCGGAACTGGCGGGAATGCTCGTCATTGTCGGCAACAAGGAGTACGAAGGAGGCGCGAAAGGAACGGAAAGGGTGCTCAGCTCCCGCTTCCCGAACCTTCTTCGCCTCGTTCGGCGGTCCTGCTCATCGGGTCACCTGCGGCGCGCCGCGGGAAATCGCCATCGCGCCGCTGCGGACGACGGTCACGACGCGCGCGGCGCGCGACGCCCGCTCGAGGAAGCGGTCGATGTCCCTGCTCCCGCCGACGAGCTCGACGGTCAGGTGGTCGCTGCGATCGTCGAGAAGCTTCGCGTCGAACTGCTCGACCACGCGAGCGACCGCCTCGCGGCCGTCGTCGGAATCGACCTTGAGCTTCAGCAGCGCAAGCTCCCGCTCGATGTGATCCAGGCTCGTCATGTCGGTGATCCGAACCACGTCGATCAGCTTGCCGAGCTGCTTCGTGATCTGATCGATGACCTCGTTCGAGCCGGTCGTGACCAGCGTCAGTCGCGATACCGTCTCGTCGTTGGTCGGCGCGACGTTCAGGCTTTCGATGTTATAGCCGCGCGAGGAAAAGAGGTTCGCGACGCGTGCGAGCGCGCCGGCCTCGTTCTGGAGGACGATCGAGATGATATGTCGCATTTGCGGATCGGTTCGGCTCGAGAAAGCGGCTGCGCCGGCGGGCGCTGCTTGAAATCGGTCAATGTTGGCGCAGAACAACGGCTATTGCAATGAGACGACAATTCGACAACACTCGTCCGATCGACCGAATCATCCAGCATTCCGCCATGCCAGCCGCGACCGACATTTCGAGCGAGCGCCGTCCGGCGCGTCATCCTCATCCGCTCGCGGGCACGACGATGAGCGGCGCGGACATCATCGTCCAGGTGCTCGCCGACGAAGGCGTCGACACGATCTTCGGCTACAGCGGGGGCGCGATCCTACCGACGTACGACGCGGTCTTCCGCTACAACGAGAAGCACAAGCAGAACGGCGTCGAGCCGATGCCGTTGATCGTACCCGCGAACGAGCAGGGCGCGGGCTTCATGGCCGCGGGCTATGCCCGCGCGAGCGGCCGAGTCGGCGTCGTCCTGGTCACGTCCGGCCCCGGCGCGACGAACTGCGTGACGCCGGTGCGCGACTGCATGGCCGACTCGGTGCCTATCGTCGTGATCTGCGGCCAGGTGCCGACGTCGGCGATCGGCACCGACGCGTTCCAGGAGGCGCCGGTCAGCGCGATCATGGGCTCGGTCGCGAAGCACGTCTTCCTCGTCACGGATCCGACCCGGCTCGAGGCGACGGTCCGCACCGCGTTCGAGATCGCGCGCACCGGGCGGCCGGGCCCGGTCGTCATCGACGTGCCGAAGGACGTGCAGAACTGGCAAGGCACGTTCCGCGGCGAGGGCGTGCTCCCGATCCCGGGCTATCGGCAGCGCCTCGCCGAGATCGAGCGGAACGTGCTGACCGACGAGCGCTGCGGGACGTTCTTCTCGATGCTCGCCGAAAGCAAGCGGCCGCTGATCTATGCCGGCGGCGGCGTGATCAACGGCGGCGCCGCGGAGTCGCTGCGGGCGCTCGCGACGACGTTCGGGATTCCGGTCGCGACGACGCTGATGGGTCTCGGCTCGTTCGACACGACGCATCCGCTCGCGCTGCACATGCTCGGCATGCACGGCCTCGCGAGCGCGAACTACGCGTGCGACGACTGCGATCTCTTGATCTGCATCGGCGCGCGCTTCGACGACCGCGTCGCAGGTAACCCCGCGAAGTTCGCGTCGAACGCGAAACGCATCATTCACTTCGACGTCGACCCGTCGGAGATCCACAAGGTCAAACCGGCTCACTGGTATCACGTCGGCGTGCTGCGCGACGCGCTCGACGCGCTCGTCGCATACGGCCGCCGCACGCGCTTCTCGGCCGACTTCTCCGAGTGGCACGAGCACATCGCGGAGCTGAAGGCGACGTACGGGCTGAACTACGACAAGAACAGCGAGAAGATCCAGCCGCAATACGTGATCGAGACGATGAACCGCATCACGAAGGGCGATGCGATCATCTCGACCGGCGTCGGGCAGCATCAGATGTGGGCCGCGCAGTACTTCGACTTCCGGGAGCCGCGGCTATGGCTCACGTCGGGCAGCATGGGCACGATGGGCTTCGGCCTGCCCGCCGCGATCGGCGCGGCGTTCGCGCGCCCCGACAAGCTCGTCATCGACGTCGACGGCGACGCGAGCATTCGCATGAACCTCGGCGAGCTCGAGACGGTCACGACGTACAACCTGCCGATCAAGGTCGTCGTGCTGAACAACTTCGGCGACGGCATGGTCATGCAATGGCAGCGGCTGTTCTTCAAGGGCCGGCTCGCGGCGAGCGACAAATCGCTGCGCAAGAAGGATTTCGTCAAGGCCGCGCAGGCCGACGGCTTCCCGTGGGTCCGCCGCCTCGACGACAAGCGCGACGTGCCGCGCGTACTCGAGGAATTCCTGTCGTTCGACGGCCCGGCGTTCCTCGAGGTCATCATCGACCAGGAGGCCGGCGTCTATCCGATGGTCGGCCCGGGGCTCTCGTATCACGAGATGGTCACCGGCGACTTCATCCCGAACCGCTACAACAGCGGTCCGCCGCAGGAGCCGGACGCGTCCGAGATGTTCTGAACGGCGCGAGGCCCGAGCGCAAGCGCTCGGGCGCGCTCCCGACTCGATTCGATATGCCGATCATCAAAGAGGTCCCATACGGGAGCGCGCTCTACGACGAGGTGGTCGAGCTCCGGCGCGAGCTGCTGCGCCGTCCGCTCGGGCTCGACTTCACGCCAGAGGAGCTCGCGCAGGAGAAGCACGACACGCATCTCGCCGCGCTCGACGCCGACCGCGTCGTCGGCACGCTGCTGCTCCGCAAGGTGGACGAGCGGACCGCGAGGATCATGCGGATGGCCGTCGTCCCGGAAGCGCAAGGCCGTGCGATCGGCCGCGCGCTCGTCGAGTGGGCCGAGGGGATCGCGCGCGAGCGCGGCTTCGAGACGATCATGATGCACGCCCGCTCGTCGGCGATCGGCTTCTACGAGAAGTGCGGCTACCACACGGTCGGTGGCGAGTTTCTCGAGCAGGGCATCCCGCACATCCGAATGGAGAAGCGGCTCAAGACCGAGTGAGGCCTCGAGCTTCTCGATCCGCCCCGCCCTTCAGCGTGCTCGTTCGGCGACGACGGTGCGCACGGCGCGTATCAGCGTGTCGAGCTCGTCGTCCGCGATCACGAAAGGCGGCATCAGATAGACGACGTCGCCGAACGGTCTCACCCATACGCCCTCGTCGACGAAGCGCCGCCTGAGCGCATCGAGCTCGGCCGAGCTCGGCGCGCGCTCGAGCTGCACGACGCCGATCGCGCCTTTGACGCGCACGTCGCGCACGCCGGGGAGCTTGCGGCACGCCGCGAGACCGTCCGAAAGCGCCTGCTCGATGCGCGCGACCTGCTCGAGCCGCGGCTCGCGCTCGAAAAGATCGAGCGACGCGTTCGCGGCCGCGCACGCGAGCGGATTCCCCATGTACGTCGGGCCGTGCATCAGCGCGTGCAGCGGATCGTCCGACCAGAACGCGTCGAACACGTGGCGCCGCGCGAGCGTCGCGGCGAGCGGCAGCGTGCCGCCGGTCAGCGATTTCGACAGCGTCATCAGATCCGGCACGACGTCCGCCTGCTCGCACGCGAAGAGCGTGCCGGTGCGGCCGAACCCGACCGCGATCTCGTCGAGGATCAAGAGCACGCCGTGCCGTTCGGCGGCGGCGGCGATCGCCGCGAGCGTCTCCGCGTCGTGGAACTTCATGCCGCCCGCGGCCTGCACGAGCGGCTCGAGGATCACGGCGGCGAGCTCGTCCGCATGTCGCGCGAGCGTGCGATCGAAGGCGCGGAGCGCGTCCTTGTCCTTCGGCAGCGGCACGACGAGCTGCTCCGCGAGCGCGCCGGCGAAGTGCGCGTGCATGCCTTCCTCCGGATCGCAGACCGACATGGCGTGGAACGTGTCGCCGTGATACGCGTGCTCGAACGCGAGGAAACGGGTTCGACGGTGGCCCTTGTTCAGCCAATATTGGATCGCGATCTTCATCGCGATCTCGACCGAGACGGAGCCCGACTCGGAGAAGAAAACGTGCGCGAGGTCGCCCGGCGCGAGCGCGGCGAGCCGGTCCGCGAGGTCGAGCGCGGGACGGTGCACCAGCCCGCCGAGCATCACGTGCGGCATGCGCTCGAGCTGCGCCTCGACGGCGCGGCGAATGTGCGGATGGTTGTAGCCGTGGCAGGCCGTCCACCACGACGACGTGCCGTCGACGAGCGACCGTCCGTCCTCGAGGACGATGCGCGAGCCTTCGGTGCGCGCGGCGACCAGCGGCGTCGGCGCGGTCTTCATCTGCGTATACGGCAGCCACAACGTCCGTGCGGCCTGCGATGCTTCCCGTTCCTTCTCCATGCCAGGGGATGGTACAAGTCTTTCCGACGGACGGTGCGGCGAGATGCCGCGCGCCCCTCCGATGCGGTCCCGGCCGCTATACTGCGCGGACCATCGACGGGAACGAGAGCAAACGGCGAATGAAGAAAATCACCTGTTTCAAGGCCTACGACGTCCGCGGCCGCGTCCCGAGCGAGCTCGACGAGGACGTCGCCTACCGCGTCGGCCGCGCTTACGCCGAGTTCGTCGGCGCACGCCGGGTGGCCGTCGGGCGCGATATCCGCCTGTCGAGCCCGGCCCTCGCGGCGGCGCTCACGCGCGGCCTCACCGACTCGGGCGTCGACGTGCTCGATATCGGCGTCGTCGGCACCGAGATCGTCTACTTCGCCACTTTCCACGAGAAGCTCGACGGCGGCATCATGGTCACCGCGAGCCACAATCCTCCGGACTACAACGGCATGAAGATGGTCCGCGAGGAGTCGCGGCCGATCAGCGCCGATACCGGCCTCAAGGACATCCAGGCGATCGCGGAGCGCGAGTCGTTCCGCGAGCCCGAGCGCAAAGGCACGGTCGAGACGGTCGACGTCCGGCCGGCGTACATCGAGCACTTGCTGAGCTACGTCGATCGCGAGGCGCTGAAGCCCTTGAAGATCGTCGTGAACGCCGGCAACGGCGGCGCGGGCCCGATCGTGGACCTGCTCGAGCCGCACCTGCCGTTCGAGTTCGTGAAGCTCCATCACACGCCGGACGGCACGTTCCCGAACGGCGTGCCGAATCCGATGATCGAGCGCAACCGCGTCGTGACGATCGAGAAGGTCCGCGAGACCGGCGCGGATCTCGGTCTCGCATGGGACGGCGACTTCGACCGCTGCTTCTTCTTCGACGAGAAAGGCACGTTCATCGAGGGCTACTACATCGTCGGGCTCCTCGCGATGAGTTTCCTCGAGAAGTATCCCGGCGAGACGATCGTGCACGATCCGCGGCTCACGTGGAGCACGATCGATCTCGTCGAGCGCGCCGGCGGCAAGCCCGTGCAGAGCAAGTCCGGCCATGCGTTCATCAAGCAGACGATGCGCGAGGTCGACGCGGTCTACGGCGGCGAGATGAGCGCGCATCACTATTTCCGCCGTTTCTCGTATGCCGACAGCGGCATGATTCCGTGGCTGCTGCTCACGGAGATCATGTGCAAGCGCGGCGCCAAGCTTTCCCAGCTCGTCGAGGAACGGATGACGCTCTTTCCGGCGAGCGGCGAGATCAACCGGCGCGTCGAAGACGCCGCGGCGACGATGCGGCGCATCGAGGAGGAGTACGCGCCTCGTGCGAAGCGGGTCGAGCACGTCGACGGCATCAGCATCGAGTTCGACGACTGGCGTTTCAACCTGCGCGCCTCGAATACCGAGCCGCTGCTCAGGCTCAACGTCGAGAGCCGCGGCGACGCGGCGCTGATGCGCGCGAAGACGGACGAGCTGCTCGCGAAGATCGGCGGGGAGCCGGAGTAACGCGCGGAACAGCGCCGGACTGTGATGCGCGTCGTCACGCCGACGCGGACGGCGCGCTAGTGTCGTCGCCTCGAGAAGACGCCGGCGGCTTCGGAATCGATGCGAGACACCGAAACTGCTTCTAGGGTTCGGCGTGCTCGCCGGCGAGATGGCGCCGCTGCCGCTGAGCTGACGCTCGGACGTCAGCCGGCGCCCCGTGCGCGAGCTACCGTGCCGGAAGAACGCTACTCCCCGAACCCGAGCTGATCGAGGCCCTCCTCGAGAAAATCGGCGGCGAGCGGCGTGCCGAGGATGTAGTCGGCGGTCCGCTCGTTCCAGGCGTCGCGCGCCTGCGCGACCGCGTTCTCCCACTCGTCGGGCCCGAAATCGCCCCGCCCGACCCATAGGATCGCGACGAGCTCGACCTGCTGGTCCGGCTCGAGATCGTCGATCGCCGCACGCACCTCGTTGACCGCCGGATCGTCCGGAGAGTCCGCGAGGATGTTCCGCGACCAATCGTCGCCGGGATCGGCGAAGGTCACGCCCTCTTTCACCTGAAACTGCCGCAGCCGATCGACGATGAAGCGGACGGTGTCGGGATTGACTTCGAGCTGCATCGCAAGCTCCATGACGCGTGCGGCCGACGCGAAGCCATTGTAAGAGGCGGAACGCCCGGGTCTGTCCGGAGAAATACCGACATGCTCGGCGCGCGCGGCCCGGGACCGCGGCTCGGAACTTGCACGAATACGCGCCCGCATCGTCGCCCCGGCCTCTCCGCCCTTGTCCACGGCCGTTGAAAAGCTCGCGGCGAAGCCCCACTTACGACGCAACAACCCATAGCGAGCCCGAAATCCCATGGATCAGAACACTCACAGCCCCAACGAGGAG
>PKRJ01000047.1 GCA_017577365.1 Gammaproteobacteria bacterium
CGTCCATTCCGGTCACACTCTCGTTCCGAGCACGGAACAAGCATAGCAGGCACCCGAGCGAGTCGTCGGGCCGAAGCGGCGGAGAGTCGAGGTTGGGCTCGTCAGAACTGCTGCGAGATCGCGATCCCGGCCCACGTGAACGGCCGCGCGCCGTTCCCGACGCGCAGCTCCTCGGTCTGGTGCCGCACCGTGTAGCTGATGCTCAGATCGTTGCGCAGCACCGTCGTCAGCCCCAGCCAGGCCTCGACGAGCAGGTGATCGAGGTCCGTCGACGGATACGTGACATCGCTCGAGCGGAACTGGCCTTGCAGGAACGCGTTGTACGCGCGGACGCGCAGATTGATGCCCGCGGACAGCTGAAACCGCAGGCCGCCGCTCTCGGCCGCGTGGTCGGCGGCGAGCCGGATCGGCGGATGACCCGCGTAGTCGGCGACGAGCGGCGTCGAGCTCCACCACGGCGTGTGCAGATTACCCCAGCGGAACTCGAGCTCGGCGCCGACCTCGGTCAGATGGCCGATGCTGCCGGACAATCCGAGCCTCGTATGGTACGGCCGCTCGTCGAAGACGCCGCTGCCGAGGAGGCGGTAGCGCGTCACCGCGTAGCGCGCGGTCGGCTCGCCGCCCTTCGAGATCTCGTGCGCGTAGCCCATCGGCTCGCGGCTGCCGAACGCGACGTGCATTCGCCGGTGCAGCTGCTCGACGAACGGCAGCCCGAGCACGCCGATCGTCAGCGACGATTGATACGCGACCGGCTCGCCGGGGTGATGCACGAGGCGGGACGTCGAGAAGTAGCCTAGGTTCGCATACGGCCGATCCTCGGTGAGCGGCTCGCGCGCATCGAGATCTTGCGGCGTGAACAGCACGAGGCCGGTCTCGAAAGAGCGAAGCGTCTCATGGCTCGCGGCCGAGTCCGGGCCGAAGCCGACGCGCCGGTCGATCCACTCGAGCGCCCGCGTGAAGACCCGGGGGCCCGCCGAATCGTTGCCGCCGAGCGTGACCGAGACACCCGCCGTGTAATCCCGGTCGTCGTCCGTGAACGCGAACAGATCGTTGTCGAGGTGCACGATCCAGCCGCGAGGGCGCATCGAACGGGTATCGCGGAGCTCGGCCTTCAGCGCCTCGGCCGTCCGCACGCGCGAGCTCGGGCCGTCGGCGCTGCCGCCGCGCGTGTCGGCGGCGGCCTTGGTCCACGGAGCGCCGAACGCCGCAACGAGCATGGCCGCGAGCAGAGACGCGGCCCGCCGGTTCAGGCGCGCGCCGACAGCGCTCTCTAGAAAGTTTATAACTTTCAGTCGCGTACGGCGTTTACCTCGAACTGACATGATCATCGCGCAACAGCCTTCCTTGGCGGTATGTGCGACACACGTCCGACGCGCGGACGACGTTTCGCGCCGCTTCGGGCGTCTTGGCCCGTCGACGTTCAGCCCTACGCTGGGCGGCCGCGATCACGGACGGTGCGCCGAAGGCGCGTTGAACGATTTGACCGAACGCGCGGCGCTCGTATCCGTGCAGAAACTCGATCGTGAACTCGCGGCGCGTCGTTCTCCATTCGTGCGAATCGCCATGCACGCGGCGCGGAGTCACGTCGCTCGCGGACGTCACCCGGCCGGTCGATGGCCCGATACGCTATCCTTACGTGCCATGGCGAACACGACCTTGACCGAGCAGGAGCGCGCGCTCATCGAGCACGCGTGCGCGCGCCTGGTTCTGGAATCGATCGCGGCGAACGATCGTCAGGACTACGAAGCGTTCGCCGCGCTGTTCACGAGCGACGGGTTGCTGCATCGGCCGAACGGCGAGCCGCTGTGCGGCCGCGACGAGATCATCGCGTCATACAGGACGCGTCCGCGCAATCGCATCACGCGGCACATCTGCACGAACATTCTGGTGCACGTGGACTCCCCGCAATCGGCGCGCGGAACGACCTACGTCGTGCTTTATGCGGCCGACTCGTTGCAGAGCGTGAAGCACTACGGCGCGAAGTGCGATCCTCGGACCCTGATCGGCGAGCTCGAGGATCAATTCCGGCTGACGATGGACGGTTGGCGAATCGCGGAACGGCGCGCGCGGTTCGTGATGCACACGTGAACCCGTCGTCGCGCACAACGCGGGCGTCGCGTTCGGGTGGCTCGCGGGGGCCGAGAAACCTCGTCTTGCTCGCCTTCATCGCGTGCGCGGCGCTTCCCGCCTGTGATCGCGGCGGCGAGCGGCCGAGCGAGCCGCAGGCGTCGGATCCTCCGGTCGCCGCGGTCGAGTCGCGTGCCGCGCGCATCGCGGCCGAGTCGGCCCGGCTCACCGAGTGGCTGGACGCTCGTTACGAAGAGCAGCTCGACTTCAGCCCGATGGAGAAGACGAGGCTCGGGCGCAAGGACGACTACGACGAGATCGACGACTTCTCCGAAAGCGCCGTCGACGCCGAGCTCGACTGGCTGCGCCGCTCGGTCGACGAGCTTCGTGCTTCGTTCGACTACGCGCTGCTCGATCCGGAGGCGCAGACTTCGTACGACGTCTGGGTCTATCGGTACGAGCAGGCCGAGGCCGCGCGGCCGTTCCTGCGCCGCGAGTACGTGTTCGAGCAGATGGGCGGCGCGCAGGCGTGGTTGCCGCAGTTTCTGATCAACTTCCATGCGGTGGAGACCGAAGCCGACATGGAGGCGTACATCGCGCGGGTCGGCGGCGTCTCGCGCGCGGTGCGACAGCTTCTCGAGCGCGCGCGGCTCGCCGCTGCAGAAGGCGTGCGGCCGCCTCGCTTCGCGTACGAGGGCGCGCTCGAGCAGGCGCGCGCGATCGTCGCCGGCGAGCCGTTCGAAGGCAGCGGCATGTCGCCGCTCTTCGCCGATGCGACGTCGAAGATCGACGGGCTGCTCGAGCGCGGCGTGATCGGCGGCGCTCGCGCCGGCGCGTTTCGCGCGGCCGTTCGGGAAGCGCTGCTCGCTGAGCTCGAGCCCGCGTACGACGCGCTGATTCGCTGGCTCGAGACGGATATGCCGAACGCCGACGAGGTTGCGACCGGAGTTTGGCGGCTTCCCGACGGCGAAGCGTTCTATCGCCAGCGTCTCGAGGAAGCCACGACGACGACGCTTTCGGCCGAAGAGATCCACGAGATCGGGCTTCGCGAGGTCGCGCGCATCCATGCCGAGATGGAGGCCGTGAAGAACGCTCTCGGCTTCGAAGGCACGCTGGAGGAGTTCTTCGCGTTCGTCCGCGAGGACGAGCGGTTCTATTACCCCGATACGGACGAGGGGCGGGAAGCGTATCTCGCCGAGGCGCGCGAGCATCTCGCGCGGATCGAGGCTCGGCTGCCCGAGTTCTTCGGCCTGTTGCCGAAGGCGGGCCTCGTGGTGCGGCGCGTCGAGCCGTTCCGCGAGCAGCCGGGCGGCGCGCAGCATTATTATCCGGGCGCGCCCGACGGTTCTCGGCCGGGCATTTTCTACGTGCACCTCGCGGACATGCGCGCGCTGCCTCGTCCGCAGCTCGAGGTCGTCGCGTATCACGAAGGGCTGCCCGGGCATCACATGCAGATCTCGATCATGCAGGAGCTCTCCGGCCTGCCGCTGTTCCGCACGCAGAGCTTTTTCACCGCCTATACCGAGGGCTGGGCGCTCTACGCCGAGCTCCTCGCGAAAGAGATGGGCGCGTACGAGGACGCTTACGCGGATTTCGGCCGGCTCACGACGGAGCTGTGGCGCGCGATCCGGCTCGTGCTCGATACCGGGCTGCACGCGATGGGGTGGACCGAGGAGCAGGCCGTCGAGTATTTCCGCGCGAACTCGCCGGCGGCGGAGGGCCAGATCCGCTCCGAGGTGCGCCGCTACATCGTGATGCCGGGGCAAGCGACCGCGTACAAGATCGGCATGCTCGAGATTCTTAGGCTGCGGGGGAAGGCCGAGCGCGAGCTCGGCGATCGATTCGATCTCGCCGCGTTCCACGATGCCGTGCTCGGCGGCGGCGCGCTGCCGTTGTCGATCCTCGAGAAGCGCATCGATCGCTGGATCGAGTCGCGCCGCTGATCGCCCGATTCGCCTCGACCGCGCGCGGCTCCGAGGCCGCGCGGCGCTCCCCGTTACAATGGACGCGATGGCACTCGATCGCAGCAACGATGAGCGGTGAAACGCTCCCGCCGTGGCCGCGGCGGCCGGCGCTGTTTCTCGATTTCGACGGCACGCTCGTCGAGATCGTCGAGCATCCGAGCCTCGCGACGGCATCGCCGCGTCTCATGGCGCTCTTGCCGAAGCTGCCCGGCGCGTGCGGCGGCGCGGTCGCCGTGATAACCGGCCGCCGAATCGAGGACGTCGATCGAATCCTCGCGCCGCATTCGTTCTTCGCCGCCGGCGTGCACGGTCTCGAGCGCCGCGGCGTCGGCACGATCACGACATGCGGCGTCGATGCCAAGCTCGACGAGATTCGCCGCCGCGTCGAGCCGTTCGTCGCCGCGCACGAAGGGGTGTGGATCGAGGACAAGCGGCTCGCTTTCGCCGTGCATTATCGGAGCCGGCCGGAGCTCGAGCCCGACGTGCATCGCTTCGTCGCGGAGCTCGAGCGCACGGCGCCTCGCGACGTCGAGATTCTGCTCGGCCACAAGGTCTTCGAGGTCAAGCCTGCGGCGGCGGACAAGGGCCGCGCGATCGCAGCGTTCATGCAAGAGCCGCCGTTCGCCGGGCGCACGCCCGTTTTTGTCGGCGACGACGTGACCGACGAGGCCGGCTTTCGCGTCGTGAACGCGCTCGGCGGCGTGTCGATCAAAGTCGGCGCGGGGCAGACGCTCGCGCGCTGGCGGCTCGCCGACGTTTCCGCCGTGATCGCGTGGCTCTCGGAGTCGGTGAATGCCGCGGGCTAACGCGACTGCGGTCGACCACGAGGGAGGATCTTGCGGCATTGAAGTAAGCTACGTGCTCGAGCCACGTGCACGGCAACAGGGAGTGACTCGATGAGCCGTCTCGTCGCTGTCTCGAACCGAGTCGCGGTGCCGCGGAGCGGCAAGTCCCCGGGCGGCCTTGCGGTCGGGTTGCTCGCCGCGTTCCAGCACCAGGGCGGCCTGTGGTTCGGCTGGAGCGGCAAGACGGTCGACGACACCCCGGGCGTTGCGCGCGTTTCCACCACCGGCAACGTTCGCGTCGCGACGATCGATCTCAACAAGGACGACTTCGCCGGTTACTACGCGGGCTTCAGCAACAACAGCCTATGGCCGCTGTTGCACTTCATGCCCGGCTATTTTTCCTACAGCAGAAGCGATCACGACGCGTACTGGCGCGTCAATCGGCTGTTCGCTGAGCGGCTCGTGCCGTTGCTCGAGGCCGACGACCTCATCTGGGTGCACGACTACCAGCTCTTTCCGTTGGGCCAGGCGCTGCGCGACGTGGGCGTCGATCGGCCGCTGGGTTTCTTCCTGCACGTGCCGTTTCCGGGCTTCAACGTGCTCAAGGTCTTGCCGCGCTACGAGGAGCTGCTTCGAGCGATCTCGGCGTACGACGTCGTGGGCGTGCAAACCGAGCCGGATGCGAAGGCGCTGCGAGAATGCTACGAGCAACCCGAGATCGGCGGCGAGGTCTTCGACGACGGTCGGGTGCGCGCCTTCGGCCGCACGTTTCGCGTCGCGGCGTTCCCGATCGGCATCGACGTCGAGCAGTGCCGAACGCTGAGCGTCGAGAATCTGAACCGTCCGCAGGTGCAGCGCTTCGAGGTCAGCTTGCGGAACCGCAAGCTGATCATCGGCGTCGATCGGCTCGACTACAGCAAGGGGCTCGAGCTTCGTTTCAGGGCGTACGAGTGTCTGCTCGAGAACTACCCGCATCTCAGAGGACACGTCGCGTTCATGCAGATCGCTCCGCCGACGCGCTCCGAGGTCGCTGCTTACATGACGATTCGGAACGAGCTCGAGCAGACCGCGGGCAACATCAACGGCCGATTCGCCGAGGTCGACTGGGTGCCGATCCGCTATTTGAATCGGGCTTACGACCGGAGTCTCCTGATGGCGCTGTTCCGGCTCGCCGGCGTCGGGCTCGTGACGCCGATCCGCGACGGCATGAATCTCGTCGCGAAGGAGTACGTCGCGAGCCAGGATCCGCGCGATCCGGGCGTGCTCGTGCTGTCGAAGCTCGCGGGCGCGGCCATCGAGCTTTCGGTCGGCGCCGTGCTCGTGAACCCGTACGATCGCGAGGGCGTCGCCGAAGGGCTCGAGCGCGCGATCTCGATGCCGCTGGCGGAGCGCCGCGAACGGCATCGAGCGATGATCCAAGTGCTCGAGCGGAACGATATCCACGCGTGGTGCCGGAGGTTCCTCGACGCGCTCGGGCGCGTGAGCGGGGTGGGCGCGAAGCCGTCCGCGATGCATAGCCGCTAGCGCGTCGCCGGCCACGCGAGCGCGCGGGGCGTCGCGACGCTCGGCGCCGTGTCGTGCCCGACCCTGCGCCGCCGGCGTGCGCGCAGCCAGCCGCGCACGCGCCGTTTGCCGAGCACGGCGATCGCCGCCGTCGCGAGCACGATGCGAAGGTCGAGCGCCGCGCAGCGCTCGCGAACATACGTCACGTCGAGAAACCACGACAGCCGTTTGCCGCGTCCCGCGTAGAGCTGCGCGAGACCGATCACGCCGGGACGCACGCTGAAACGCACGTCGTGGCGTCGGTCGTCCCAGCCGAGCCGCTCGACGTCCTCGAATGTCAACGGCCGCGGCCCGATCAGGCTCATGTCGCCGAGCAGCATGTTCACGAGCTGAGGCAGCTCGTCGAGACCGGTCGCGCGGAGCCAGCGACCGACTCGCGTCGTCTCGCCGTCGCGCATCGTCCGGAATTTGTAGATGCGAAACGGTGTGCGGCCCGCGCCGACGCGCGTCTGCGTGAACAGCACGGGGCCGCCGTCGTCGACGACGATCAGCGCCGCGATCACGAGCAGCAGCGGGCTCGCCAGCACGAGGCCCGCGGCCGCGCAAGCGATATCGAAAGCGCGTTGCAGCATTCTGGTCCTCCGTTTGCATCCGAGACCCGCGATCCCGGCTCGGCACCGAGCGCGATGCGAAGCGCCGCCGACGGCGAGGTTTCGGCCGGAGCGGCGAGCGGCGCGTCGACGGATACGAGCGCCGATTCGGCGGCGAGCAGGCCGACGAAAGCGGCCGCCGCCGCCGCGGCGAGCAAGGCGTTTCGATCGACGCTCATGGCAATGTCCTCGGTCTCTCCACGACGCCAAGCATCGCAACGAGAAATGGCGCTCCGGAGGACGAAAAATGTCGAAATATGGCAGCGGGCGAGGGTGTCCGCAGGCGTGGCCGCGGCGCGGGTACAATGAGGGAGATGTTCGGACGATCCCCCGATGCAGGACGCGACGAGCGACGGTAACGCGCGTCGCCTGACGCGCCGCGAAGCGGCATTCGACGTCGTCGCGGTGATCGTGCTCGTGCCGACCGCGGCGATCGGATCGGGCGTCTTGCTCGGCTTTCTCTTCGCGTCGCCGCCGCGGCTCGCCGACGTCGTGCTGGTGCAGGCGCTGCTCGTGCTCGTGGGCGTCTATGCCCTCCTCGAACGGCGCGGCAGTCGCTTCGCCGAGATCGGCCTCGTGTCGCCGCGGGCGAACGATCCCGGTCGAGCGCTATTGGTGCTGCTCGCGGCGTTCGGGGTCAATGCGGCGTTGACGGTCGCGATCTTCGCGTGGTCGCCCGCGACCCTCGAGGAGCACCTGCAAGGCCTCGAGTCGGTCGCGCTCGGGCTCACCGAAGGCGTACCCCTGGCCGCGACGATCGCGTTACTGCTCCTGGTCGGGTTCTACGAGGAGATCCTCGCACGCGGGCTGCTGCTCACGCGTTTGCGGCAGATTCTAGGCGGGTATTGGCCGCCGGCGATCGTCTCGGCGTTGCTGTTCGCGCTCGGCCACTTCTATCAGGGCCTGTACGGCATGGTGCAGACCGCGCTGCTCGGGCTCGTGCTCGCCGCGTTCACGTTGCGCTGGGGCACGCTCTGGCCGGCGATCCTCGCGCACTCCGCGGTCAATATCCTCTCGGTCGTGCAGCTGCGCGAGATCGGGATTCCGGACCTGTGACCTTCATGCTCGAAGGGGCCAGACGAGCGCGATCAGCGGCACGCCGGCCACGACGATCGTGATCGAAAGCGGCAGCCCGAGTCGCCAGTAGTCGGTGAACCGGTATCCTCCCGGACCCAGGACGAGCAGATTCGACTGGTGGCCGATCGGCGTCAGGAAGTCGCATGCGGCGCCGACGGCGACGGCGATCAGGAACGGATCGGCCGAATAGCCGAGCGTCGCGGCGAGGCTTGCGGCGATCGGCGCCATCACGAGCACGGTCGCCGCATTGTTCAAGAACGGCGTCACGAGCATCGCGACGATCATGATCAGCGCGAGCGCCGCGAGCGGCGGCAACGCGCCGGTCACGGCGGAGAGCCATGCGGCGATCAGATCGGTGCCGCCGGTCGTGCGAAGCGCGTCGCTGACGGGTATCAACGCGCCGAGCAGGATCAGAATCGGCCAATCGATGACTTCGTAGGCTTCGCGGAGACTCAACGCGCCGACGAGGAGCAGCACGACGGAAGCGCCGAAGAACGCCACCGCGACCGGCACGGCGCCGACCGCGACCAGCACCATTGCGGCCGCGAGCACGACGATCGGCACCGGGCTTCGCCGCCCGCGGCCGAGACGCAGATCGCGCCCGGCGAGCGGCAAGCATCGCATCTCGCGCAGCGCCTCGGGCAGTTGCTCGAGATCGCCCTGCAGCACGAGGACATCGCCGGGCCGGAGCTTCAGCGAGCGCAAACGGTGCGTGATGCGCTCGCCGCTGCGACTGACGGCGAGCAGCCTCGCCGAGTAGCGCTGCGCGAGCCGGACTTGCGCCGCCGACCGGCCGACGAGCGGCGAGTCCGGGCGCACGACGGCCTCGACGACGGCGATTTCCTCACGCATCCGCGCCTTCGCCGGCGCCTCGTCCTCGTCGGGCGCGAGCTCGAGCCGGGCTTCGGCGACGACTCGCTCCAGCGCGGTCGACTCGCCTTCGAGCAGCAACACGTCGCCGGCGTTCAGGGTCCAGTGGTCGGACGGCGTATAGCGACGAAACCGTTCGCGGATGATCGTGGGAATCTCGACGTCGCCTTCGCCGAGAGCTTCGATCTCGGCGACCGTCTTGCCGACGGCCGGCGAATCGTCGGGCACGGTCGCTTCGGCCGTGTAGCCTTCGTGTTCGAACGCCGCGTCCATCGATGCCGCGCCCTTGCGTCCAGACGGCAGCAGTCGATAAGTGAACGCGAGCAGAACGAGGCCCACCGCGGTGAGGCCGATGCCGACCGGGAAGAAATCGAACATCCGGAACGGCTCTCCGGCGATATCCTCGCGCATCTCCGAGACGATGATGTTCGGCGACGTGCCGATCAGCGTCATCATCCCGCCGAGCAGAGAGCCGAACGCCATGGGCATCAAGAGATAGGCCGGCGGCGTGCCCGTGCGGCGCGCGAGCTGCAGCGCGATCGGGATCAGCATCGCGAGCGCGCCGATGTTCTTCACGAACGCGGATAGGATCGCGACCGTTCCGGCGAGCCCCAGGACTTGCGTCGTCGGCGTCCGAAGATAGGGACCCGCGCGCCTTGCGACGAGATCGACGACGCCGGAGCGCGACACCGCCGCGCTGACGAGCAGGGCGGTCGCGACGATCACGAGAATGTCGTTGCCGAAGCCGGTGAACGCCGCGTCGGAAGGAACGATGCCGACGGCGATCGACACGAGCAGCGCGAGCAGTGCGACGAGATCGTAACGGATTCGGCCCCAAACGAAGAGGCCCATCATCCCGATCAGGACCGCGAACGCGAGGGCTTGGTCGAGCGTCACGAACCGTCTTTCGGCGCCCGCTCGCCGTCCGATGCCAGCGCATCGTCGCCGTTGCGTGCAAGCGTCTTGCGCCGATGAGGCTCGGCGAGGTCGCGCAGCGCCTCGTGCGGGAGTCTGTGCTCGAATCCGTGCCGACTGAGGTCGCTCAACGCGACGATGCCTACGAGACGGTCGTCGCGGTCGAGCACCGGAAGTCGTCGTACCTGGCGCTCGCTCATTTGGCGGAAGGCCTGCTCGAGCGTGTCGTCCTCTCTGCAGACGAAGAGCGTGGACGACATCACTTCGCGCGCCTCGACGTCGCGCGGGTCCCGCCCGGCGACGACCGCGCGCAGAAGAATGTCACGATCGGTCAGGATGCCGTCGAGCCGCCCGTGGTCGCCGATCAGCACCGCGCCGACGTCGTATTCCGCCATGATCGTTGCGGCTTCCTGCACCGTCGCGTCCGGCGAGACGAGCTCGATCTCACGGCTCATGACGTCGGCGACTCTCATCGCGGGCCCTCGTGCTCCTCGGCTGGGGCGCCTCCGACGCGCCTCGACGAAGAGCATGCGAACCTCCTCCGGCGCGTGCCGGTTGCGGCAGTAATGCAACGGGCATGCCAGAAGGCACGGGCGGTGCGTGTCAGCGCTCCGGTCCGGTCTCGACGCCGCGCTCGGGACGCGTGATCCATTCGCTCCACGAGCCCGCGTAGAGCCGCGGCTCGTCGAATCCCGCGTGCACGAGCGCGAGCACGTTGTGCGCCGCGGTGATGCCGGAGCCACAATAGCAGACGATCTCCTGGCCTCGGCGCGCGCCGATGATCCGCTCGAACCTTTGCCGCAGCGCTTCCTTCGGCAGGAACCGCCCGTCGGCGCCGAGGTTCTCGCTCGACGGCGCGGAACGGGCTCCCGGAACGTGGCCGGCGACGGGATCGATCGGCTCGATCTCGCCGAGGAATCGCCGTCGGTCGCGCGCGTCGAGCAGGACTTGCGTCGAGCAGTCGATCGCGTCCGCTTCGATGAGCTTCGTCAGCGGCCGGCGATTCGCGTAGTCGTCGGCATCGTCGCGTGCGGCGCGCGGCTCGGGCAGGGCGGTCGTCACCGGATATCCGGCCCCGACCCACGCTTGCCAACCGCCGTCGAGCACGGCGACGCTCTCGTGCCCGATCCAACGCATCATCCACCACATCCGCGCGGCGACCGCGCCTCCCGCGTCGTCGTAGACGACGATATCGTCGCGTGGCGAAAGGCCCCATTCGCGCACCCGTGAAAGCCACGCGTCCCGGCTCGGCAGCGGATGGCGCCCGGTGACGCCGGGAATACGCGGACCGCTGAGATCGAGATCGATATCCGCGTGCAGCGCGCCGGGGATATGACCTTCGCGCCAAGCCCTCCGGCCCACGGAAGGATCCGCGAGCGAGAAGCGACAGTCGAAGATTCGCAAACCCGGATCGTCGAGCCTGCGCGCGATCTCGGCCGCGTCGACGAGCGTCCTGAAGCTCATCGTTCGAGCCTACGTGATGGGATCGAGATCGAGGCGCGCGATCCAGCCGGAAGTGCGCTCCGATGCCGCGGGATAGCGCGCGAGCACGAGCGGATCGTGCCCCGGGATCACGTGCGCCTTCGAGCTCGCGAGGCGATAGAGCGTCGCGTATCCCTCGATCAGCTCGGCCAGGTTGTAGAGCACGGGAAACGCGCGTCCGGTCTCCATGTGCGCGTAGAAGTGCGACGCGTCGGACGCGAGCACGACGTAGCCGCGGCGCGTCATCACGCGCACGCACTGCAAGCCCTTCGTGTGTCCGCCGAGACGATGCACCGTGATGCCGGGCGCGAGCTCCTCCGTGCCGTCGTGAAACTGCACCTGGCCCGCGAAGACGCGCTTGACCATACGCGCGACGTCGTCCGCCTCGAACGCGTGATTCAAGTGGTGATGGCACATCGATCGTCCCGTCGCATATTCCATCTCGGCGTCCTGGAGATGGAAGATCGCGTTCGGGAACAGCGCGGCGTTGCCGCAGTGATCGTAATGCATGTGCGTGATGATCACGTCGCGGACGTCGCGGTGGCCGATGCCGATGGCCTCGAGCCCTTCGTCGACCGGATGAACGAGCGTCCGGCCGCGCTTCTTCGCCATCTCGCCGTCGAAGCCGGTATCGACGACGAAGACCCGCTCGTCGCCGACGATCGCCCATACGAAATAATCGAGGGGCATATCGGACGTCTCGTGCACGTCGGAGTCGACGAAATTGCCGAACGCCTTGCGCTGAAGCTCGGCGTACTTGATCGCGTAGATCTCGTAGACCGGGACCGTCATGGCGGCTTCACGCTCCGATTCCGTTGTCCGAGCCGCCATTCTCGCACGGGCCCCGACCCGATGCTCCGCCGACCGCGGCTGGCATGACCGCGGGCCGGAACGGCGGCGCCGCCCGGCCGGTCCAAGGCGCGGAAGTGTCGGCCTCCGCGAACAAATGGAGCACGCGGCCAAGGCGCCGCTACAATCCGCGCGCGATGAGGAACGCGAGCCAAGACGAAGACGTCGATCTCCTCGACGCGTGCCGAGCGCGCGCCGTCGAGCTCTTGCGGCGGAATCTCACGTCCGCGGGAGTCCGCGCGGCAACGCCGGGCGTCGAGGCCGAGCGGCGCAGCTACACGTCGGTCTTCGCGCGCGACGCGGCGATCTGCGCGCTCGGCATGGCGGTCTCGGGAGACCCCGAGCTCGAGCGCGGCGCGGCGAGCGCCATCGAGACGCTCGCCGAGCATCAGGCGCGAAACGGGCAGATCGCGAAGTTCGTCGACCTCGAGACGCGCGAGCCGGATTTCTGGTACGTGGGCTGTATCGACTCGACGTTGTGGTGGCTCATCGCGGTCGATCGGCTCGACCGCCTCGGCACCCATCCCGGGCTCTCGAAGCGCCTTGGCGATCACGTCGAGCGGGCGCTCGACTGGCTGCTCGCGCAGGAGCATCAACGTTTCCGCTTGCTGCAGCAGAACGAGGCGAGCGATTGGGCCGACATCATGCCGCGCTCGGGCTTCGTGCTGTACACGAACGCGCTGTGGTATCTCGTGAAGCGTCTGTTCGGGCTCGAGCACGCCGCGGAGACGCGCGAGAGCTTCAACCGGCTCTTCCATCCGTTCTCCGCGCGCCCGCACGCGTACCGCCGGGGCAGGCTCCTCGCCGAGTTTCCGTTGCACGGCGCACGAGATCGCGAGCTTTATCTGAGCTACGTGAATTTCTCGTCGTTCGGAGACGAGGGCGACGTCTTCGGCAACGTGCTCGCGATCCTGTGCGGCGCCGCCGATCGCGTGCGCGAGACGATCGACGCGCTGCGCGCGGCGAAGGTCCACGAGCCGTATCCGGCGCGCGCCGTCGTGCGCCCGATCGAGCGGACGAGCGCCGCGTGGCGGCCGTACATGGCAAGGCACGGGCAGAATCTCGCGTGGCAGTATCACAACGGCGGCGTCTGGCCGATGATCGGCGGGTTCTATATCGCGGCGCTCGCGCGTGCGGGGTATCGTGAGACCGCCGCGGCCGATCTCCTCGCGCTCGCGCGCGCCTGCGCGCTCGACGGCTGGTCGTTCGCCGAATGGCTGCACGGCCGCACGTCCGAGACGCGCGGAATGGCGGGACAATCGTGGAACGCCGCCGCGTACCTCCTCGCCGAGCACATCGTGCGCGGCGGCGCCGACCCGCTCGACGTGGACGCGGCGCCGGGAGCACGCGTGGGCGCGGCCGCGGCCCTGGCATAAAGCTTGCCTTGTTCCCGCCCGGCTGGGCAGCGTGCCGTGATCGAGTAAGCCACGCCTGCCGGGGCTGCCCCAGTGCGTCTTCGCGAGGCCGTCTGCCGCCATGGATGGCGGCGGACGAGCCCACATGGACGTGCTCGCGGCGTGCCTCGCGAAGACGCACTGGGGGCAGCCCCAGCAAGCCCCAAAAGGTACCGGCACGTCCAGCCGCTTATCTCTTTTCGAGCAAGGAGCCATTCATGCATTGCAAACGGAAGTGGATCGCGCTCTGGGGCGCGCTGGGCTTCGTCGGCACCGCCGCCGCGGACGAGAACTCCGGGCTTTATCTCGGTGCCGGCCTCGGCGATTTCTCGTCCGAGTTTCAGGACATCGGCGATGTCGACATCGATTTCGACGAGGACAGCGATGCGAAGCGCTTCTTCGCCGGCTGGCGGCTCAATCGCATCCTCGCGGTGCAGCTCGATTACATCGACTTCGGCGATTCGTCGTCCACGTTCGAGCTCCTGTCGATCGAGTCGGACGCGAAAGGCATCGCGCCGTCGATCGTCGGCACGCTGCCGATCGGCCCGATCGAGCTCTTCGGCAAGGCGGGCTGGCTCTTCTACGATCTCGAGGTCACGGCGAACGGCGGCGAGCTGTTCGACGACAGCGGCAACGATTTCGTCTACGGCGGCGGAATCGGTCTCACCGTGCTCGGGAGGCTCGCGTTGCGCGCCGAATACGAGATCATCGAGATCAGCGAGTTCAGCGACGCGGAGGCCGCGTGGGTCACCGCCGCGTGGCGCTTCTGAGGCGGGTTCCCGCCCGAATCACTCTCTTTCCTTGACGGCGGGGGAATTTGCGCCTATTAAGTCGCGGCGCAATTCCCCCGTCGCGTCGCGAATAGATCCTCCAAACGGCCGGCCTTGCGGCGGCGGAATTGCGGTTCTGCACCAGCGCGAGGTACGCAGCTCATGTGGGAAATGGGGGCGTCCGCGGATCCGGCCGCGGCGGTCACACTGTTGATCTTGTCTTTTCTCTGCTTCATCGCCGGCGCGGTCTTTCGCCGTTGGCCCGACAAAGTCGGCGACCTCGTCGGCACGATCGACGGCTCCGTTTGGTGGATGCCGAGGGAGATGCACCTCTCCATGATCACGACGAGCTCGTGGGCGCTGACGATCCTGTCGCTGGCCGCGTTGTTGGCAGCGGCGGCCATCCTGTGAAACCCTTCGAGGATGCGCCTGTGGTCCGTGCATCCTCGCTATCTCGATCGCCAGGGATTGCTCGCGCTGTGGCGTGAAGGGCTCCTTGCGAGGGCGGTGCTCCGCGGAAAGACGCGCGGCTATCGCCGCCATCCGCAGCTCGAGCGCTTCCGCGTGCACGCCTCACCGCGGCGTGCGATCAGCGCGTATCTCGCCGCCGTGCACGCCGAGGCGGCCATGCGCGGCTATGCGTTCGACCGATCGAAGATCGGCGCGGTGCGGCCCGTGGAGTCGATGCCGGTGACCGTCGGGCAGCTCCGGCACGAGTGGGCGCACCTGCGCGAGAAGCTCGGAAAACGCAACCCCGAGCTCGCCGCGCGTCACGCGCTCGTCGGCATGCCCGAATGCCACCCGCTGTTCTTTGCGGTGCCGGGACCGGTCGAGCACTGGGAGCGACGGCATGATGCGCTCGAGCGGACGGCGAGCGACGAGACGCGGAGCCCGGACGACGAATGACCGCGCTCTTCGCAAGCTCGTGGCGCCGCACGCTCGTCGCGATCGCTTTGGCCTCTTTCGCGTGGCTCGTGCACGTGCTCGGCCGCGTGCTGCCCGATGCGCTCGCCGCTGCGGTCTGGCTGATCATGGCGGCGTCGATCGGCTGGGGGCTGTTTCGTCGCGGGCGCATTCGCCGCGACGCTTTCCTCGGCGCCTACGTTCGCGCCGACGGCCGACTGAGACGCCTTCTTCGCGGGCACCTGTCGATTCCCGTCCGGGCGGCGCTCGGCGGCGCGGGGCTCGCGCTCGTTCTCGTCGTCTCGCTGGTGCGGATCGACGATCGCGCGTCGTTCGTCGTTCTCGCGGCGGGGGCGCCCGCGCTCGTGCTCGCGTTCGCCGTCGCCACACGCGGTCTATCGGCGCAGATCGCTCGCAACTATCTGCCGGTCGCGGCGTGGCGCGTCGCCGTTGCGGCGGTGGGCGGGGCGATGGTCGCGGTCCTCGTGGCGCTATCGTTTCATGCGTCGTATCCGGATCTTGCCGACGTCGATCTCGAGCGGGCCGTCTGGCATTTCGTCGATTCCGAGCGCGCTCGCGGCGCAACCGTCCAGATTCTGTTGCAACTCGCCGCGGCCGGAGACGGTCTGAGACTGTGGCTGGCACAGCAGCTCATGCCGGCGCCGGGCGATTCGATCGCCGAGGCGCTCGGCTGGCTCGCGGTGCTTGCAGAGGAAGCCGTCTTCGTGTGGGCTTATCTGGCGTATTTGAGCCCTGCGGTGCTCGGAGGTCTGAGGGATGGCAGCGACCGCGGCGCATAGCGGAAGTCGGCTGCGCATCGGCGACGCGCTCGTCGCGCTCGCGGCGGCCGCGGCGCTCGTTTGGCTCGTGATGCGCGTCGAGCCGCTCGGCTGGTCCGGGCCGCCCGAGACCGACATCGTTGTCGACGGCGCTCGATATCGTCTCGACCCCGACGGTATTCGCGAGCTCGAAACGTTGTCGATCGAATATTTCGCGGCGGGCGGGCGCGACGCGCGCACGATCGTCGCGTCCGAGATCGATGCGGCCCTCGATCGCCTCTTCGCGCGTGCCCGACAGAGCATCCCGGCCTTTCTCGACGAGTACTACTCGCTCCGCGGCGAGTACGCGCGCGCGGCGATCTCGCTCGGCGCGCTCGTCGGCCTTGCCGAGCCGGACAAGCTCGAAGCGCGCGCGGCATCGATGCTCTTGCCGGAGGACGAGTGGGTCGACGCGCTCGCCCGCGTCGATACCGCCATCGCGGGCCGGCTCGACGCGAACCGGGAACGGCTTCGCGCGGGATGGCTCGCGGAGATCGCCGCGCGGCTTGCGCACCGGCGGGTGCCCGAGCCGCTGCCCGGAGCGACCTGGGCTCGGCCGACGCTCGTGCTCGACGAAGGGCTTGCCGCGCTCTTCGCACGCGAGCAATCGGCTTTCGCGACGCGTCAGACGATCGGCGCGACGACCGCGGTCGGCGCGGCACTCGCACCCGCGATCGCGCGCGCGGCAACGCGCCGAGGCGGAGCGGCCGCGGCGGCGCGCGGCGCGGCGAGGATCGGCACCGCGGGGCGCGTCGGCCCCGCCGCGGCCGGCGGCGCGGCGGTGTGCTCGCCCGGCGGTCCGGTCGCCGCGCTCTGCGCGGTGCTCGCGGGCGCCGCGGCATGGCTCGCGACCGACTGGGCGCTGATCGAGCTCGACGAGACGCTCCATCGCGACGAGCTCGAGCGGACGCTCCGCGCCGCGCTCGACGAGCTTCGCGTGCGCGTCGAGGCGGATCTCGAGGCGGCCTACGGCGAGGTTCTCGCGCGCGAGCAGGCGTACCTCGAGGGCGAGATCCGACGCACGTTCGTGCCCGCGGCCGCGGGGCGCAGGGCGGCCGGCGACGAGGAGGGGGGACCGTGAGACGAGCGAAATATCTCGGCTGGGCGCTGCTCGCCGCGGCGTGCAGCGACGACGCGGTGCTCGCGCAGCACGACGCGTTCGTCGCGACGGAGGTCGCGGCGTTCGATGAGCCGTGGGCGATGACGTTCCTGCCGGACGGTCGGCTGCTCGTCACCGAGAAGCGCGGACGCCTGAAACTGTGGGCGCCGGACGGCACGATCCGCGACATCGCGGGCGTGCCGCGCGTCGCGTACGGCGGGCAGGGCGGGCTCGGCGACGTCGTCCTGCATCCGGGCTTCGGCGAGAACGGCCTCGTGTATCTCAGCTATGCCGAGCCCGGCGAATCCGGCACGAGCGGCGCCGCCGTCGCACGGGCGCGCCTCGTCCTCGACGAGAGCGGCGGCGCGCTCGAGGATCTCCAGGTCATCTGGCGTCAGGTGCCGAAAGTCACCGGAAACGGCCACTTCGGGCATCGCATGGCCTTCGGTGACGGCTACCTCTGGATCAGCTCCGGCGAGCGTCAGAAATTCGATCCGGCGCAGGACCTTCAGTCGAATCTCGGCAAGATCGTCCGCCTCCGCGACGACGGCTCGGTGCCGGGCGACAACCCGTTCGCGGAGCGTGGGGGCGTTGCGGCGGAGATCTGGTCGCTCGGGCATCGCAACCCGCTCGGGCTCGCGTTCGACGCCCAGGGGCGCCTGTGGAACGTCGAGATGGGGCCGCGCGGCGGCGACGAGCTGAACTTCGTGCGCCGCGGTGCGAATTACGGGTATCCGCTCGTCTCCGAGGGCGATCACTACAGCGGCCGCTCGATTCCGGATCACGCGACGCGGCCGAACCTCGCGGCGCCTGCGATCGCATGGAACCCGGTGATCTCGCCGTCCAGCCTGATGTTCTACGACGGCGACGAGTTCCCCGACTGGCGCGGCAGCGCGTTCATCGGCGGGCTCTCGTCGCAGTCGCTCGTGCGCGTCGTCTTCGACGGCGAGCGGGCGCGCGAGGCGGAGCGTTTCGCGATGGGGCAGCGTATCCGCGAGGTCGAGCAGGGGCCGGACGGGGCGATCTGGGTGCTCGAGGACGGTAGCCGGGGCTCGGCCGGTCGGCTTTTGCGCCTGACCGCCCGAACAGGCGACTCGTCGCGCTAGGCAGGCGAGCCGAGGCCGCCGCGCTCGCGGGGCTCGATCCAGATCGCGCGTCCGACGGCATGGAGCCCGCCGCGCGCGTCGAAGAGCGCCGTGGCGGCTTCGTGCTTGCGGCCGCTCGCCCGGATGACCCACCCGACGACCACGTGCGGCTCGCCGACCCGCACCGCGCGATCGATGCGCACGGTCAGCTCGCCGAGCAGCATCGGGCGCATATCGGGCGCGGCCGCGGCGAAGCCGGGGCAATCGAGCGCGGCCCAGACGAACGGCGCGGCGACCGAGCCGTCTTGGCCTTCGAGCGACGGATCGGGCGTCCAGGGGGCGGCCGCGACGCCGGCCTGGTCGGTCGGCCCGGCGAAAATGCGCAGCGCATCGCCTTCGGCGCGCAGCGGCCCGCAGACGAAGCATTCGGGCGCGGGATGACGCGAGAAGCCGGCGTAGCGGCTCGAGGCTCGAGCGGCCTCGTCGAGCGTCGGCGGCCGAGGCGGCACGAGGTCGCCGATCTCGCCCGGACGTGCGGCGGCGACGGGAACACCCTCGTGCAACACCTCGAGCCCGTCGTCTCGCTGCTCGACGCGGAGCGGCGTGTCGAGCGGAACGGGCTTCGAGAGCCGCACGGTGACGCTGCCTCGCGCGAACGACGCGATCACGCCGCACGTGTAGCCGCCGTTCGCGGTCCCCTCGGGGCCCATGAAGCGGCGTGCGATCGAAATCGTTCCGAGCATATCCGCCCTCCGAGACGTTTCCCGCGCCGCCGCGGCAGCGTTTTACGCGTCAGCGGCGGGGCACGTCGGGGACGAGCCCGGCCTGCTCGATGCCGTAGATCACGGCGAGCTCGTCTTCCGTGCCCGCCGCGCCGCTCGCGCCGGCGGCGCCGAGAATCTCGCCCTTATCGTTGCGGATCAGCACGCCTCCCGGCTGCGGGAGAAACTTGCCGTCGGCCGTCGCCGCGAGGCTGATGAAGAAATTCGGGTTCTCGCGCGCCCGCTCGGCGAGCACGCTGCTCGATGCGCCCATCGCGACCGAAGCCCACGCCTTGCCGGTCGCGACATCGAAACGGAACATGCTCGCGCCGTCGTCGCGTTGCGCCGCCTTGAGATGACCGCTTTCGTCGAGCACGACGACGGTCAACGGCGCGAAGCCGAGCTCGCGCCCGCGCTCGATCGCCTTCGTGACGATCGTGTTCGCCTGCTCGAGCGTGAGGCGCGATGCGCTCTCCTCGGCGAGCGCGGTGCCGAGCGATGCCGCGCCCAATATCAACGCGGCGAGGTTTCGGACGAGCGAAGTCGGTGCTGCGATCGGCTTCGGCATCGGATCTCCCTTCGCGGAAGTATCGGTCGACGGGCCCGAGTCGCCGATTCTACCGCGAACGGGTTCTAGAGCCCGACGTCAGCCGCGTTCCTTCTTCGCCCGCGCGAACGCCTCGGCCATCGCCGTGTTGAACGGCGCCGGACGCGGGCCGTCCGCGCGGCGGCCCGCGTCGCGCTTGCCGTGAGCGGCCGACGCGCGCCGGTCACGCATGCCGTTCGGCGTGCGTGCTTCCTGCCGATCGGAGCGCCCGTTGCCGTCGCCTCGGCGAGCGCCGCGCTCCTGGATCACGGCGGGATCGTCGTTCAAGCGCAGCGTCAGGCTGATCCGTCGGCGCGGGACATCGACGTCGAGGACCTTGACCTTGACGACGTCGCCGGCCTTCACGACCTCGCGCGGATCCTTCACGAATTTCTCCGACAGCGCGGAGATGTGCACGAGGCCGTCCTGATGCACGCCGATATCGACGAACGCGCCGAAGGCCGCGACGTTCGTGACGACGCCCTCGAGCACCATGCCGGGCTTCAGGTCCTCGAGCTTCTCGACGCCTTCGGTGAAGCGCGCGGTCTTGAACTCGGGGCGCGGATCGCGTCCCGGCTTCTCGAGCTCTTTGAGAATGTCGCGCACGGTCGGCACGCCGAAGCGCTCGTCGACGAAGTCCTCGGGCTTCAGCGAGCGCAGGAAGGCCGTGTCGCCGATCAGCGATTTCACGCTGCGCTTCGTCTTCTCGACGATACGTTCGACGACCGGATACGCCTCGGGATGCACGGCCGAGGCGTCGAGCGGCTCGTCGCCGTCGGCGATCCGCAGGAAGCCCGCGGCCTGCTCGAACGCTTTCGCGCCGAGGCGCGGCACGTTCAGGAGATCGGTGCGTCTGCGGAACGGGCCGTGCTCGTTGCGATACGCGACGATGTTCTCGGCGACGCTCGCCGAGAGTCCCGCGACGCGCGCGAGCAGCGCCGGCGAGGCGGTATTCACGTGCACGCCGACCGCGTTCACGCAGTCTTCGACGCGCGCGTCGAGCGCGCGTGCGAGGCGCGTCTGATCGACGTCGTGCTGGTACTGGCCGACGCCGATCGACTTCGGCTCGATCTTCACGAGCTCGGCGAGCGGGTCCTGCAGACGCCGCGCGATCGATACCGCGCCGCGCAGCGACACGTCGAGCTCCGGCAGCTCGCGCGCGGCGAGCTCCGATGCCGAGTACACCGACGCGCCCGCCTCGTTCACGACGAGCTTCGCGAGCTCGAGCTCGGGATGGCGCTGGATCAGCTCCGCGGCGAGGCGGTCCGTCTCGCGGCTCGCGGTGCCGTTGCCGATCGCGATCAGCTCGACCTTGTGCAACCGGCAGAGCTCCGCGAGCGCCTTGATCGATTCCTCCCATTGCCGTTTCGGCTCGTGCGGATAGATCGTGCCGGCGGCGACGAGCTTGCCGGTCGGATCGACGACCGCGACCTTGACGCCGGTGCGCAGACCCGGGTCGAGGCCCATGACCGCGCGCGGGCCGGCGGGTGCGGCCAGCAACAAGTCCTTCAGGTTGTCGCTGAAGACCTTGATCGCTTCTTCCTCCGCTTTCTCGCGTGCGCGGTTGAAGAGATCGAGCGTCAGATGGACGTGGATCTTACCGCGCCACGCGAGACGGCACGCGGCTTCCAGCCACGCCGTCGTAGGGCCGCCCTCGAGCTCGAGTCCCGCATGTTTCGCGATCCGCGCCTGCGCATGCGCATGACCGGCTTCCGCGTCCTTCCCGGGCTCGAGGTCGAGCACGAGGATGCTCTCGCGACGAGCGCGGAGCAGCGCGAGCAGCCGGTGCGACGGGATCTTCGCGATCGGCTCCGCGTGGTCGAAATAGTCGGCGTATTTCGTGCCCTCGCTCTCCTTGCCTTCGACGACGCGGGCGCGGATCACGCCGCAATCCCACAGCCATTCGCGGAGCTGGCCGATCAGCTCGGCATCCTCGCCCCAGCGCTCGACGAGGATCGCGCGCGCGCCTTCGAGCGCCGCTTTCGCGTCGGCGACGCCTTTCTCGGCGTTCACGAACGGCTCAGCGAGCGTCTCCGGCGCTTCGTTCGGCTCGCCGAGCAGCAAGTCCGCGAGCGGCTCGAGTCCGGCTTCGCGGGCGATCTGCGCCTTCGTGCGGCGCTTCGGTCGATAGGGCAGGTAAAGATCCTCGAGACGCGACTTGGTATCGGCCGCTTCGATCTCGGCCCTGAGCTCCGGCGTGAGCTTGCCTTGCTCGTCGATGCTCGCGAGGATCGCCTGGCGCCGATCCTCGAGCTCGCGGAGGTACGCGAGGCGCAGCTCGAGCGTCCTGAGCTGCGTATCGTCCAGACCGCCCGTCGCTTCCTTGCGATAACGCGCGATGAACGGAACGGTCGCGCCGTCATCGAGCAGCGCGATCGCGGCTTCGACTTGGGAGGGCTTCGCGCCGATCTCGGCGGCGATCGTTTGCGCAATCTTCTGCGCGAGCGCGGTGGAGGCGTTCGACATCGGTCCCTCGACTCGTTCGAGCGGCGCGGACGGCCGCGAGCGGCGATTTTGACAACGCGCAAGCGGCGATAAAACCCGTTGACAGCGCGCCTTCGCTGTGCACGGGGAGCGCGTCGTTTCGTCCGCCGCTCGAATGCCGTTTACACTCGGGCGTAGACATGGGCGATCCCGGCCGGGGCGATGCGGCCGGTGCTTTGGAGAATCCGCATGACCGTGCTCAGCGACACCCTCGAGCGGCTCAAGAACGAATACGTCGAGCTGCACACGCGCAAGGAAGATCTTTTCTGGATCACGAAGATGGGCCTCGCCGACGACATGGCCGCGGCGCGCAAGGCGATGGCGGAGGCCGAGATCGCATGGAACGGGTTCCTGCAGGATCCGGAGCGGCTGAAATCGCTGCGTGAGCTCGAGGCCGCGAGCACGGACGCCTCCGAGGACGAGCGGCGCATCCTGCGCGGCTGGATCGACATGCTCGCCGCGCACGTCATCGAGGGCGCGGACGCGCGCAAGCTTTCGGCCGAGATCGTCGAGCTCGAGGCCGAGCTTCAGGCGAAGCGCGCCGGCATGAAGCTCGGCTACGTCGATCCCGAGACGCGCGAGCTCGTGCCGGCGTCGAGCGTGAAGCTCGCGCTGATGATGCGCACCGATCCCGATGAGGCGCGCCGCAAGGCCGCGTACGAGGGCCTACGGAGCATCGAGACGTTCGTGCTCGACGCGGGCTTTCTCGACATCGTCGCGAAGCGCAACCGCCTCGGGCGGATGCTCGGTTACGAGGACTATTACGCGTGGCGCGTCGCGGTCGTCGAGCGGATGACGAAGAAGGCGCTGTTCGACCGCCTCGACACGCTCGCCGCGCGCACCGCGGAGAGATCCCGGGCGGAGCTCGCGGCATTCGCCGAGAAGCACGGCGACGGCGCGCTCGAGCCGTGGAATTTCGGCTATCTGCGAAGCGGCGATCTCGCGCGCGAGCTCGATCCTTATTTCGGCTTCGCCGAGGCGCTCGAGCGCTGGGGCCGTTCGTTCCACGCGCTCGGCGTGCGCTATCGCGGCGCGACCCTGACGCTCGACCTCGTCGATCGTCCGGGCAAGTACGAGAACGGCTTCATGCACGGGCCCGGCATCGCGTTCTTCGATCGCGGCACGTGGCGGCCGGCGCGCGTGAACTTCACCGCGAACGCGGTCGTCGGGCAGGTCGGCAGCGGGTTGCGCGCGGCCGAGACGCTCTTCCACGAGGGCGGTCATGCCGCGCACTTCGCCAACATTCTGTCGAATGCGCCGTGCTTCGCGCACGAGTTCGCGCCGACCAGCATCGCATACGCCGAGACGCAGTCGATGTTCATGGACTCGCT
Source organism: Gammaproteobacteria bacterium (assembly GCA_017577365.1). GTDB lineage: Bacteria > Pseudomonadota > Gammaproteobacteria > Steroidobacterales > Rariloculaceae > ZC4RG20. The sequence continues at coordinate 23,394 of PKRJ01000047.1, forward strand.
GCTCGGCGACGCCGACTGGCGCACGCGTTACGCGCGCGACGCGCAGGGGAACCCCATGCCGCTCGAGCTGATCGAGGAGGCGATCAGGGACCGTCAGCCGTTCCGCGGCTGGGACGTGCGCGCGATGCTCACGATCCCGTTCGCCGAGCGCGCGCTGTACGAGCTGCCGGAGCGCGAGCTCGCGCCCGAGCGCGTGCTCGACACGTTCCGCAAGATCGAGCGCGAGCTGCAGGGGCTCTCCGCCGGCATCCGGCCCGTGCTCGCCGTGCCGCATCTGCTCGCGGCCGAATCGAGCGCGTACTACCACGCGTACATCCTCGCGGAGATGGCCGTCGAGCAGACGCGGCGCTACTTCCTCGAGCGCGACGGCTATCTCACGGACAACCCGCGCATCGGCCCCGATCTCGCGAAGCACTACTGGGCGCCGGGCAACGCCGCGCGGTTCGACGAGACGCTCGTCGCGTTGACCGGCGAGCCGCTGTCGCCGGATGCGCTCGTCGACGCGTGCAATCTGTCGACCGACGACGCGATCTCGAAGGCGCGCGCCGCCGTGCGCGGCGCCGCGAGTCGGCCCGCGCCGAGCGGCAAGGTCGAGCTCGACGCGACGATTCGCGTCGTGCACGGCCGCGACACCGTCGCGACGACGGAAGGCGGCGACTTCGAAAGGGCGGCCGCGGACTTCGCGGCGTTCATCCGGCGGCTCGAAGCGGAGGCCGCGGCGGCCGCGGCTTGAGCCGCGATCCGCGCCGCGGCGGATCAGCCGGCGGCCTGCTCTTTCTCGAGCTCGGCGAGCGCCTCTTTCGCGACGCGGAAGGAGTCGACCGCGGCCGGGATGCCGCTGTAGATGCCGACGTGCAGCAGCACCTCGCGGATCTCTTCCTTCGTGCAGCCGTTACGGATCGCGCCTTTGACGTGAATCTTGAGCTCGTGATGACGGTTCAGCGTCGCGAGGAGCGCGATGTTGAGCATCGAGCGGACCTTTCTGGGCAGCTGCTCTCGGCTCCAGACCGCGCCCCAGCAATACTCCGTGACGAGACGTTGCAGCGGCATCGTGAAATCGTCGGCGCTGCCGATCGATTTCTCCACGTACGCGTCGCCGAGCACGGCTTTGCGGACCGCGAGGCCGCGTTCGAAAAGTTCGTCGTTCATCGGCTGATCCTCCCGTGAAGGCCATGGTCGAAACGAATTCGGCGGGACGAGACGAAACGAGGCCCGCCCGTTCGCGAGCGCGTCCGCTCAAGCTTGGCTCTTGATCTCGACGCCGGCCCACTCCTCGACGACGCGGGCGATCGACGTGAAATCCGAATCCGCGCCGAAGCGGGCTTGTGTTACGCCGAACATCTGGAGCACGGCGCTGCCCGCGATCATCGGTACGCCGAGATTCTCCGCGGCCTGAACGCAAAGCTTCAGGTCCTTGTAGCAGAGGCCGGTCGCGAAGCCGAAATCGAACGTGCGCGGCAGCACCGAGCGCGGGAACTTATCCTGTGTGGCGCTGTTGCGACCCGTTCCGGCATTGATCACGTCGACCATTTGCGCCGCGTCGAGGCCGGCCTTCACGCCGAGCGCGATCGCCTCCGACGAGAGCACGAGCGCCGCGGCCGACAGCATGTTGTTCGCGAGCTTCATGACCTGGCCCTGACCGGGCTCGGTGCCGACGTGGAAGACCTTGCCGAAGCGCTCGAGCGCCGGCTTCGCTCGCTCGTAGACCTCGCGCGGTCCGGAGACCATCACCGCGAGCGTGCCGTTCTTCGCGCCGCCGACGCCGCCGCTCACCGGCGCATCGAGGTACGCGATACCGCGCTCCGCGAGGCCCGCAGCGACGCTGCGCGCCATCTCGGGACCGATCGTCGAGCAATCGAAGACCTGCTTGACGCGCGAGCCTTCGGCGATGCCTTTGGGACCGAGCGCGACCGCGTGGACGATCTCCGGCGTCGGTAGGCTCAAGAAAAGCGTCTCGGCGTAATCCGCCGCCTCGACGGCCGACGCCGCGCCTTGCGCGCCGTGCGCGACGAGCTCGTCGACCGCGCGGCGCGACGCGTCGTAGACCGTGAGCGAGAAGCCGCCGTCGAGCAGGCGTTTCGCCATGTTCGCGCCCATGCGGCCGATGCCGATGAAGGCGTAATCCGTGACGTTCACGTCGTCTCCCCCGTGTCCTCGTTGTCGATGCCGCGCAGCTATCAGCTCGCGCGCTTGCCGACGAAGAAATTGATCTCGATCTTCACGCCGCTCGGATCGTCGAGGAACAGCTGCCTGAGCCCGATCTCGTCGACGCGGTTCTGCTTCGGCTCGATGCCGTGGCTTCTCAGGCGCTCGAGCATCCCGTCGAAATCGTCGGCGTTGAACGCGACGTGATCGATCATCCCCGTGCCGGGATTGCCGTCGGTGACGGGAATGCCGATGCCTTCGCTATAGCGTTTGTAGCTCTCGCGCTCGGCGACGTGGATGCACGGCACGTCGCCGACGTAGAGCCAATAGCCGTCGAACTCGAGCTCGGGTCGGAACCCGACCCGCATGCCGAGGGCGTCGCAGTAGAAGCGGCGCGTCTCCTCGATATCGTCGCTGATCACGAGATAGTGCTCGAGCTTCGTCAGGGCCATCGTTCATTCCGCCATCGTTAGGTCGAGCCGCAGAGTCTACAATAGCCCGCGTTTCACGGAGGAGGACGCCATGAGCGGCATCGACGCGCAGCGCTTTCGACGCATCGCGACCGAGGAGGCATGGGCGCCGTCGGACATGATCCGGCGGTACCGCGGCTTGATCTCGGAGAACAAGGTCGACGACCCGGGGTTCAGGAGCCTGATGGGCTATTTCCTGTTCAACGAGAGCCCGGTCACGAAAGGCGTCGTCGAGCGGCTCCAGGACGCGGGCGAGCGCCGGATCGCGGACATGGACGCGACCGGCATCGCGAAGCAGATCATCGGCATCACGTCGCCGGGCGTGCAGATCTTCGACGCGGATACGGCGACGAGGCTCTCCGTCGAGTACAACGACGAGCTCGCCGAGGCATGCCGACGTTACCCGGATCGGCTGTATCCGCTCGCCGCGATCGCGCCGCAGGATCCGAAGCACGCGGCCGCGGAGCTCGAGCGTGCCGTGACCCGTCTCGGCATGAAGGGCGCGATCGTCAATTCGCACACCCATGGCGAGTATCTCGACGACGAGCGTTTCTGGGATATCTTCGCCGCGGCCGAGGCGCTCGACGTGCCGGTCTACATCCACCCGCAGACGCCGCCGAAGTCGATGATCGCGCCGTTTCTCGACCGCGGTCTCGACAGCGCGGTTTACGGCTTCGGCGTCGAGACGGGGCTGCACATGCTGCGGCTGATCGTGAGCGGCGTGTTCGACCGCTTCCCGAAGCTCAGCGTCGTCGTCGGCCATCTCGGCGAAGGCATTCCGTTCTGGCTCTATCGCGTCGACTTCTTCCACGCGCGGATCGTCAAGACGAAGCGCTACGAGAAGGTGAAGCCGCTCGAGCTCACGCCGAGCGAATACATGCGGCGCAACTTCCACGTCACGTCGAGCGGGATGCCGTGGGCGCCCGCGATCCTGTACGTGCGGCAGGTGCTGGGCGCGGATCGAGTCATGTACGCGATGGATTACCCATATCAATACGTGCCGGAAGAGGTCGAGGCGATGGACGCCCTGCCGATCTCCGACGACGAGAAGGTCGAGTTCTACGAGACGAACGCGACGCGCGTGTTCAAGCTCGGGTAGTGGGAGCGTTGCGGCCGTAGAGTAAAGCGCGCTATCGTCGCGAGAATTGCGTCGCAGGGGGCCCGCGCGGCTGCCCGCGACAATCGTAATCAGGTCTTGGGGGAGGCCAGATGTCGACGACCGTCGCGCAGGCGCGCGAAACGATCAGCGCGCCGAACAAGCGTATGCTCGTATCGTGCTTTCTCGGCACGACGATCGAGTGGTACGACTTCCTGCTCTACGGCTTTCTCGCGCCGCTCGTCTTCGATCGTCTGTTCTTCCCGAGCCTCGATCCGCTGATCGGCACGATCGCGGTCTTCGGCGTGTTCGCCGTGGGTTTCGCGGCGCGTCCGCTGGGGGGGCTCTTCTTCGGGCATTTCGGCGACCGCATCGGCCGCAAGCCGATCATGGTCACGACGCTGACGCTGATGGGCGCGGCGACGGTGTCGATCGGTCTCACGCCGACGTACGAGACGATCGGCATCGCAGCGCCGATCGTCCTCGTCACGCTGCGCTTCGTGCAGGGCTTCGCGCTCGGCGGCGAGTCCGCCGCCGGGCCGCTGCTCGCGATGGAGAGCGCGCCGGACCATCGGCGGGGGCTCTTCGCCGCGTTCGTGCAGAGCGGCGCCGCGGCCGGCACCGTGCTCGGCGCGTTGGCGGCTTTCGCCGTCGGCTTGCTTCCGGACGAGCAGCTCGTCGCCTGGGGCTGGCGCATACCGTTCCTCGCGAGCGCGGTGATCTTCGCCGTCGGAATGTACGTGCGGCTCAAGGTCGCCGAATCGCCGATCTTCCAGGCCGCGCTGGAGCAGAAGCCTCCGGAGCGCGTGCCGTTGCTCGCGGTGCTGAAGCGCCGCAAGGTGCCGGCGCTGCAGGTGCTGTTCTGCGCGATGGCCGAGTCGTCGACGTTCTACTTCACCGCCGTGTTCGGGTTGTCGTACGGCCTGCAGACGCTCGGGATCGACAACAGCCTCTTGCTCGGCGGTATCGTGATCGGCAACGCGCTCGGCATCGTGACGAATCCGCTCTTCGGCGCGATCTCCGATCGTGTCGGACGACGGCCGCTGATCGGCGGCGCGTATCTCTTGTCCGCGCTGTTCGTCGCGTTCGCGTTCTTCCCGATGCTCGCGACGGCCGCGCCCGCGATCATCGTGCTCGCGATGGCGATCCCCGGCGCGGTGCTTCAGCCGATGTCGCTCGCGGTCACGGGCAGCTTCTACGGCGAGCTCTTCGACGATCCGCGGCTGCGTCTCTCGGGGGTGTCGCTCGGACGGCAGCTCGGCACGATCCTCGGCGGCGGGCTGATGCCGATGATCTCGCAATCGCTGCTCGCGTTCTCCGGCGGCAAGCTCGAGTGGGTCATCGGCTACTTCGCGCTCGTCTGCGGCGTCGCGCTCGCCGCGGTGCTGACCGCGCGTGAGACCTCGGAGCGACTTGCGCCTGGCGCCCGTGCCGACGTCGCCGCGGACGCGACGAAGGCGCCTACAGCTCCATGAAGTCGCGGCCGACGACGACCCGGCCCGAGAACGTCTTGCGAACGCCTTCGATATAGGCCTCGTCGGGCAGGTCGCTCAACGCGCCCGGCACGAGATGGGAGAGGACGAGCAGGCCGACCTCGGCCTCGGCGGCCATCCGGCCCGCGTCTTCCGTGCTCGTATGCGTCGTGACGATGTGGTGCCAGATGCCTTCGGGGTTGTCGGCATAAGCGCCGGCGGCGACCTTCGTCTCGAACGCGCGGCGCATCGCGTCGACCTCGATCGTCTCGCAGACGAGCACGTCCGCGCCGCGCGCGAGCTCGACGAGCGCCGGCGAGTACGCGGTGTCGCCCGAGAACGCGATCGATCGGTACGGCGTATCGAAGCGATACGCGACCGAGCGATGGGGCATCGCTTCGCGCGCCTCGTCCGGATAATGCGTGTTCTCGACCGCACGGACGTGCACGCGCTCGTCGGCGAAAATCTCGGTCGGCTTCTCGGGCGCCGCGATATCGATGCCGCGAAAGAGGTCCTTCGGGTCGACGCTTCGGGCCTCGTCGACGAGCCGGATCGCGGCGTTCGCGGCGCCGAAGGCGACCGCGGCCTCGACGAGCGCCCGGGTGCCGTGCGGGCCGTGCACGGTCGTCGGCTCGATGCGGCCGGTCGTCCATTGATGGCTCAGCAGCGCGGCGAGATCGGACGTGTGGTCGTCATGCAGATGCGTGAGGAAAACGTTGGCGATCTCGAGATAGTCGAGGCCGGCTTCGATCAGCGCGCCGAGCGTGCCGTAGCCGCAGTCGATCAGATACGTGACGCCGTCGACGACGAGCGCGTTGCCCGATTCGCTGCGTTGCGGCAGGTAGTTCGGCCCGCCCTGTGTGCCGAGCAGGATCAGACGGTCGGCGTCCCGCGCTGCGCGGTCGTTCGTCCCGTCCTTGCGAACCTGAGCGAAGGCCGGCCCGATCGGCGCGACGGCCCCGGCGAGCGCGGCGGTCAAGATCCTGCACGACGTCGAGACGAAACCACGTCGCGTTACGATCATCTCGTGCGAGCTCATTTCTCGTCTGCACCGATTCGGAGCCTAACGGACGCCCAGGACGTCGGCAACTTCGTGGCCGAATGCGGTCCTGCGTAACTTACCGAGTGTCCGCATTCCGCGTCGGCTTGCGTCGTCCCGCGCCCGACGCCAAGCTTCGAATCGTCGTCGAGGCGCGAATGCGCCGGGCGGCGAGACGGCGGGACCGGCCGTCAGGGGGGCGAGCGAAAGGGGGCGGAAATTGGTCTTCGGCAGGCGCGTCGAGCTTCGCAACAGGATCCATATCCGTCCGCTCGAGATGCGGGATGCGCCCGACGTGTTTCGTGCGGTGGACGAGTCGCGGGCCGAGGTCAGCCGGTGGATGGACTGGTGCCGGCCGACGTACGCGCTCCACGACGCCGAGGAATGGATTCGCACGTCGCTCGATGGCCGCGACGAAGGCACGTGCTTCGAGTTCGGCATCTTCGCCGGGCGTCGCTTCATCGGCTCCTGTGGGTTGTGCCGCGGCCCTCGGCCCCCGCGCGGCGCGGAA
>PKRJ01000048.1 GCA_017577365.1 Gammaproteobacteria bacterium
CCTCCGCTGAAGCAGTGGGCGGGCGCGCAGAATGTCCGCACGCCCGCCCACTGCTTCAGCGGAGGCGGCCAGCGCGCGAATGTCCTTCGGAAAGCACGAGCCGCCGAACCCGCATCCCGGATAGATGAATTCGTATCCGATGCGGGGGTCGGAGCCTATTCCCAGCCGCACCTCCTCGATGTCGGCTCCAAGCAGCTCGGCGAGATTCGCGAGCTCGTTCATGAAGCTAATCTTGGTCGCCAGCATCGCATTGGCCGCATACTTCGTCAGCTCTGCCGAGCGTACGCTCATGATCAGCAACCGATCGTGATTCCGGTTGAACGGCTCGTAGAGCTGTCTCAACAGCTCGGCCGTGCGAGGGTTGTCCGTGCCGACGATGATCCGGTCCGGCTTCATGAAGTCTTCGACCGCCGCCCCTTCCTTCAAGAATTCCGGGTTGGAGACGACATCGAACTCGACGGACAGATCCCTCCCGTCCAGTGCCGCCTGAAGCTCTTTCCGCACCTTGTCCGCGGTGCCGACCGGCACCGTGGACTTGTTGATCACGATGCGATACTCGGTCATGTGCTCGCCGATGGTGCGAGCGACCTTGAGCACGTGCTGGAGGTCCGCGGAGCCGTCCTCGTCGGGCGGCGTGCCTACGGCGATGAACTGAAAGAGACCATGGGCCACGCCGGCTGCCGCGTCGGTCGTGAACGCGAGTCGCCCGGCGTCTACCGATCGTCGAACCACCGACTCGAGGCCCGGCTCGTAGATCGGCAACTGGCCTTGCTTCAGCTGTTCCACTTTCGCGGCATCGACGTCCACGCAAAGCACCGAGTTACCGGCGTCCGCAAGGCAAGCCCCGGTGACAAGTCCGACGTAGCCCGTTCCGAATACTGTTACTCGCATCCACGATGTCCCTTGATCTAGCGGCGGCCGCCGCGCAGCAAGGTTATCAAACCATCCGGTCACGTCCACGAACGGGTTCCCATTGGGACGTGAGGTCGAAACGACTCGTTCCCGTGGCTGCTAGCCGAAGCCGTCCCAGCCAAACGTCAATGCGGGCATTCGCACTACGACCGTCGGGGACGACACGGGGCGAGCACTGGCAGAGACGTCAAGTGTGCGCCGCCCGAGAGAGTTTGACCCTGGAGAGCCTTGCCGTCTACACTAGTGCGGGTTCGTATCGGGGCGATTAGCTCAGCGGGAGAGCGCTCCCCTCACACGGGAGAGGTCGCTGGTTCAATCCCAGCATCGCCCACCACTTCGCCCCCGTCCATGGGGTGCTCGCTCACCGCACGACTTTCACCGCTTCGTTCGAAAAGTCGCTTTCGAGTCCCTGCGAATCCAGCGCGGTCACCGCGAAGTACCAAGTCGCGGGCGTCAGGTTGTCGACCACATACGTAACGACGTTCTTCCCCACGTTCTTGGAATGCGAATAGCTTCGCGACGACGTGCCCCAATAGACCCGATATCCCCCGAGATCGAGCGGCGAACCGTCCGTCCTTTGGGTAGGCGGCGTCCAGGTCAACGTCGCCGTGCCGTTCGTGGTGTACACGACCGTTATCGTGAACGGCGGCAAGCTCGCATCGGCCAGACCGTCGCTCACGCTGATCCGGATCCCCGGATAAGACCCGGCGTGCTCTTCGCCCGGCGTTCCGCTGAGCCGCCCGGTCCGCTCGTCGAATGACGCCCATGACGGCTGGTTCTCGATGGAAAAGGTCAGCACGTCTCCATCCGCGTCGGCTGCGAGCGGAGTGAAATCGTACGAGTCGCCGGCAAGGACTTGCGACGGTGGGCTCCCTCCGATCGTCGGCGCCGAGTTCGTCGGCGCGGGCGCCGGGTTCCCGTCCGGCGGTCGAGTCGGAGCGGTCCGCTCGTCAGCGGGGGCGCCTTGAGTCTCTTCCTCGTCTCCACCACAAGCGCCGAGGCTCGCCGTAACGACGAGAACCACGATTGATCTGCGCAGGCCGCCCCGCGCACGGACGTTCTTCCGCTTGGCTCCTGGTAACCCCGCTGTCATAGGACATCCCCGTAGACCGGTGGCTTTGCGTGTTCGTCTTTCGATCGAACTTGCCTTTTTCAGGTGCTTCGATTGGCTGGCTCGCCTAGATACCCAAGCTCGTGCTGCCTTCTCTACCTCCACTCTGCGATCTCGACGCCGACGGCCTGCGGCTCGAACCCGGCCCGGTTCAGCTGGCCGGGCGCTGGACAGCTTTTCCTCGCATCGTGAACGATGCCGAGTCGACATAGCTCGACGCTCGTCCAGCAGCCCTGCCGCATCCGCGGCACGAGCCCGCATTGTCGCGGGCTCGTCCGCCGCAAAGTAGCGATCAGTTCACGAATAGACCGGGAAGCGCGCTTCCGCACGCGCCAGTACGGAGGACGCGAAGGGGAAGCCCTTATAAGTATGAAGGCCGGGTTCGCTGCAACACCTCGACGACGTGCTTGACGCTCTGCGCCTCGTCACGGCGCATCACCAGAACGGCATCAGCACTGTCGATGACGACACAGTCGTCGAGTCCGATCAGGACGACGAGGCGATCGGGCGAGAAGACGTAGCAGTTGCGGCAACCCTGGGCGATCACGTCGCCGCGCAGGACGTTGCCTTCGGCGTCCTTCTCCAGGATGTCGTGCAGCGAGGGCCACGAGCCGACGTCGCTCCATCCGGCGTCGAGCGGCACGACGGCGGCGAATCTCGTCTTCTCCATGACCGCGTAGTCGATCGAATTGGAAGGAGCGGTCAGAAAAGCACGGCCGAGCCGCGTGAAATCGCCGTCCGGGATCGCCTCCTTGGCCGCCAACTCGGACGCCCGAGCGATATCTCCGGCGTATTCGCGCAGTTCCTCCAGGTAGCGACGTGCCGAGAAAAGGAACATGCCGCTGTTCCAAAGATACTCGCCGGATCGGACATAAGCGTCGGCCGTTTCCCGGTCCGGCTTCTCGACGAACTGCTCCACGCGGTGCCAGACGGCTCCGCCCTCGCCGGGCGGGCCTTTGCGCACATAGCCGTAGCCCGTCTCGGGCCGATCCGGCACGATGCCGAAAGTGACGAGATACCCTTTCGAGGCGGGCTCCATACCGATGCGCACGGCATCGACGAACGCTTCGGTATCGAGGATGACGTGATCCGCCGGAAGCACGAGCAGCAGGGGATCGTTCGCACCGTCGAAGCCACCCGGGGCCCCGGAGCCTGGCGAGCGCTCAGCGGCCACGCCGGAAGCGAATTTCTCTCCGGAGCGAAGCGCGATCCACGCGACGGCCGCGATCGCCGGCGCGGTATTCCGCCCTTCCGGCTCGAGCACGATCCGCGGCGCGACGCCGATTTGTCTCATCTGCTCGCCGACGAGGAATCGGTGAGCCTCGTTGCACACGATGATCGGCTCTCGAGAGAGCTCGGGCAGCTCCGCCGCCCGAAGGTAAGTCTCCTGCAGCATCGTTCGCTCGTTCACGAGCGGCAGGAACTGCTTCGGACGCCGTTGGCGCGACAGCGGCCACAGGCGCGTCCCTGACCCGCCGGAAAGAATCACCGGTATCACTACCCGCACCGCGTACCTCCTGCTCGTCCAGATTTCGAAGAGCTTATCCCGGCAATCCGGCGCTTGCTATGCGGTCGCTCCGGCACCATTCGCGAGCGTACGCCGATGCTCATCGCCCATCTGCGCGCGGCGCCGCAACGGCGTCGATCGCGACGAGGGGGCACCTCCATCGGCGAGCTTCCGTTCGACGCATCGGGAAAGCTTGCTACCCTGAGAGCGTCTCGGACCGTCTCCATTTGCCGACCAGGTATCAGAACGAATGTCTCACCGCGACGACACTTCGACGGGCGTCGAATCCCTTGTTAGAACGTCGCTGGCCGAATGAACCGCAGGAACATGAGACCCACCGCATGAGAACGGGCAATCGTTTCGGTCGTCTTCTGTCGTTGGTCTGCTGGTCGCTCGTGCTCGCGGCTTGTGGAGGCGACGAGAACGCCGCCGAACCCGAAGGCATCCAGGACGGCGGCCCCAAGCAACCGGCGCCCGAGCCATCGACCAATCACGCTCCGACGATCTCGGGCACGCCCGCAACGTCGGTCGTCGTGGGCTCGACTTACCGCTTCACGCCGAAGGCGGACGACGCCGACGGCGACGTGCTGAGCTTCGGAGTTCGGAACAAGCCGAGCTGGGCGAACTTCGACGTTTCCTCGGGCGTATTGAGCGGAAGACCGAACGATGCCGACCTCGGCACGTACTCGAATATCGTGATCGAAGTGACGGACGGTGAAGCGACCGCGCGCCTGCCGGCCTTCTCGATCACCGTCGAAGCCACCGGCAACGGCTCCGCAACGTTGACATGGACGGCTCCGACGGAGCGCACCGACGGCAGCCCGCTCACCAACCTTGCGGGCTACAAGCTGTACTGGGGACATGAGTCGCGGAAGTACACGGAGTCGGTCGATATCGACAATCCCGGGGTCACGACGTACGTCGTCGACAACCTCGCTCCCGGCACATATTACTTCGCGACGACGGCCGTCTCGGCCGACGGCCTCGAGAGCGACTACTCCAACGAGGCCTCGAAGACGATTCGCCCCTAACCCCCTCGGCGAAGAGCACTACGCGGAGTCGCGGCCATTCACCGCGGCTCTTCTCGTCCAAGCGCTTGGACGGCGCTATGCCAGCCCGCTACGCCGCCGCAAGCTCGCGGCGACGCGCCGCGCCGTCAGTCCGTCCCAGAGCGCGATCCGTGTCTCGACGATCCCGCGCTCCATCGCCGCTGCGACTTCGGTCACGAGCTCCTCGGGATCGAGCAGCCTGTTCGTTCCCTCCGTCACGGTCACCGGCCGCTCGGTATTCTCGCGCAAGGTCAGGCACGGGATGCCCAGGTAGCTCGTCTCCTCCTGCACGCCGCCCGAATCCGTGACGACGAGCCGGCTGTCGACGACGAGACTCATGAACTCGACGTACGACAACGGCTCCATCACGCGGATCGCGCCGCCCTCGAGCCGACCGCGCAGGCCGAATTCCTCGAGCCTGCGCCGCGTCCGCGGATGCACGGGAAAGACGAGAGGCAGCCGCTTGGACGCCTCGACGAGCCGCTCGACGATCGTCTCGAGCTTCTCGTGCCGATCCACGTTCGACGGCCGATGCAACGTCACGACGCCGAAGCCGCGCGCCTCGAGCCCGAGCTTCGCGGCCATCCCCGCCTCGAGGATCTTCGGTCTCAGCAGCTCGAACGAGTCGATCATGATGTTGCCGACCCGGTCGATGCGCTCGGCCGGGATCCCGGCGGCAAGCAGGTTGGCGTCGGCGTCCGGAGACGGCGTCCACAACAAATCCGCGATCGAATCGGTGACGATGCGGTTGATCTCCTCCGGCATCGTGCGGTCGCCGCTGCGCAGGCCCGCCTCGAGATGCGCGACGCGGATCGAGAGCTTCGCGCCGACGAGCGCGCACGCGAGCGTCGAGTTCACGTCGCCGACGACGACGATCCAGTCCGGCCGATCCTCGAGGCATACCTTCTCGTACTCGATCATCACGCGGCCGGTCTGCTCGGCATGGCTGCCGCTGCCGACGCCGAGGTGCACGTGCGGCGGAGGCATGCCGAGATCCGCGAAGAATGCGTCCGACATGTTCGGGTCGTAGTGCTGGCCGGTGTGTACGATCCGCGGCGTGCACCACCCCTGAGCGGCGAGCTCGTGATAGAGCGGCGCGACCTTCATGAAGTTCGGCCGCGCGGCGGCGATCAGGTCTATCAGCATCGAAGCTCCGGGATTCGGTATCGCTGAGCGGCGCGTCGTATCGTACCGCGCCTCGGGCCCGCGGCGCCCGGACTCCGGTCTCAGCCCGCGATGCGCCCGAGCGCCCGGTCGATGCGCGCGAGCGTCCGCTCGCGTCCGACGAGCACGAGCGTCGTGCCGATGCCCGGGGACGCGGCCTGCCCGGTCACGGCGACGCGCAGCGGCTGCGCGACCTTGCCGAGCTTCAAGCCCAGCCGCTCCGCGACGCCCGCGACGGCGTCCTCGAGCGGCTTCTCGGACCAGTCGGGCACGGCGGCGAGCGCCGCCTTCAGCGCCTCGAGGACCTCGCGCGCGGCAGGCACGAGGTGTTTCTCCGCCGCCTTCTCGTCGAACGCCTCGAACTCCTGGTAATAGCAATGCGCGCGCTCGGCCATCTCGGCCATCGTCTGACTGCGCTCGCGCAGCGCTTCGACCGTGCGCTCGAGCGGAGGCCCGTCGGCGGGATCGAGCCCGCGGCGCTCGAGCTGCTCGGCGAGGAGCGGCACGAGCTCCGCCGTCGGGGTCCTCAGGATGTGCTGCTGGTTGACCCACAGCAGCTTCATCGGATCGAAGCTCGCGGCCGAGCGGCTGACCCGGTCGAGATCGAAGAGCCGGATCAGCTCGTCGAGCGTGAAGATCTCCTGATCGCCGTGCGACCAGCCGAGGCGCGCGAGGTAATTCAGCATCGCGCTCGGCAGATAACCCATCTGCCGGTACTCGAGCACGTTGACGGCGCCGTGCCGCTTCGACAGCTTCGTCCCGTCCGGACCGTGGATCATCGGCAGATGCGCGTACGCCGGCGGCTCGGCGCCGAGCGCGCGGAAGATGTTGATCTGCCGAGGCGTGTTGTTCACGTGGTCGTCGCCGCGGATGACGTGCGTGATCCGCATATCCATGTCGTCGACGACGACCGTGAAGTTGTACGTCGGCGTGCCGTCCGAGCGTGCGATGACGAGATCGTCGAGCTCGGCGTTATCGAACACGATTCTGCCCTTGACGAGATCGTCGACGACCGTCTCGCCCTCGAGCGGCGTCTTGAAACGCACGGTCGGCGCGACGTCCGCCCGCTCGCGGCCGCCGGCGCGGCAACGGCCGTCGTAGCGCGGTTTCTCGCCGCGCGCCTGAGCCTCGGCACGCATCGCGTCGAGCTCCTCGCGCGTGCAGTAGCACCGGTACGCATGTCCGCTGGCGAGGAGCCGATCGATGATCTCGCGATAGCGATCGAAGCGCTGCGTCTGGAAGATCGGCGGCGCGTCGGCGGTCAGGCCGAGCCAGTCGAGGCCGTGGATGATCGCGTCGACCGCTTCTTGCGTCGACCTTTCGCGGTCCGTGTCCTCGATGCGCAGGAAGTACTCGCCGCCGTGATGGCGCGCATAGAGCCACGCGTAGAGGGCCGTGCGGACGCTACCGATGTGGAGATAGCCGGTCGGGCTCGGAGCGAATCGGGTGCGAACTTTCACGATGTCGGAGGCTCGGGTGATACGACGTGAAGCGCGCTATTGTAATCGCTCGGCCGTCGAAGCGAGCTTCAGGCGCTCGCGCGCGCTCGACCCCCCGTCTTCCCGCCTAGGACTCTACGCCGCTCGATGCGACGGTCCCCGCCGGCCGCTCGATCAGCCGTCGATAGACGTCCGTCGCGTTCCGTCCGATCGTGCGCCAGGCGTACGCGTCCTGCACGAGCTTCCACGCGTCGCGGTCGTCGCGGATGCGCGCGACCTCCTCCGGGTGCGACGCGAGAAACTCGAGCCGCGCGGCGAGACCCTCCGCGCCGCCGTCGAAGCGCCATCCGACCGTCGCCATCTCGAGCGGCTCGAGCAGACCCGGCCGCGGCGCCACGAGAACCGGCTTGCGCTGACCCAGCGCGGACAACAGCACCCCGCTCTGCGAGATCCGTCGATGCGGCAGCACGACGATATCGGCGCGGCGCAGCGCGAGGTGCAAGTCGGCCTCGGAGACGCGCTCGTCGATCAGGAGCAGCGAAGCGTGCCGCCGGGCGGCCTTCGCCGCCATGTCCTTGAGCTCCGGGTCGACCGCGCCGATGACGATCAGGCCCGCTTTCGCCGAGGTCCGAGCGTCGAAGAGCGCCCACGCGTCGAGCAGGATGTCGAGCCCCTTGTAACGGCTCCCGCGGCCGAGAAACAAAAAGTTGAGCGGATGCTGCGCCGCGAATCGCTTCAAGGTTCGACGATGCCGCGCGCGGCCCCGGCCGTCGATCTTGATCGGTCCGTGCCGCAGCACGTGGATGCGCGATGAGTCGATACCGAATCGGGCCGCGATCTCGTCCGCCGTCTTACGATGATGAACGACGATGGCATCGACCGTGCGATAGAGCCGGGCGAGCGCCCGATGCCTCCGCCCCTCGGTGCCGTGCGGCACGACGTTGTGCGCCGTCATCGCGACGCGTGCACCCAGCGCCTTCTTGAGCAGCACGACCAGGAGCAGGTCGAGCCACGGAAGCTTGAACCATTGGAAGTGGTAAAGCGCCGCGGGTCTCGAGAAGGCATCGATCGCGAGCCGCAGCAGCGAACGCAGGTAATAGACCGCCTTCAGGACCTCCGACCGCTTGCGGTTGTAGTCGAAGATCGGAGCCGGCTCGACCGACGCGGGCACGGGCCCGTCGTAAAGGGTCGAGCAATAGAACAGCACGTCGCCGTCGAAGCCCGAGTCGAGCAGCCCGCGTAGATAGCCGAGATCGTACTTCGCGAGGCCGTGGTACGACTGCGGATCGACGTATGCGATCCGCACCGCGGCGCTCGTCGAGCTGCGCCGGCGTGCGCGACGGGCCGCGGGACGCGAGCCGTTCGCCGCCATCGCTCAACCGGCCGCGGCCCGCCCGACCGGCGCCGCGCGGCGGGCTCGCCGCGGCTCGACGGCGGCCGCGCTCAGGATATCCATCGCCATCGCGTCCATGAGCCGATCGCGCCTGTAGGCTTCCTTGAAACGCGTACGATCGAAATGCGCGGGCTCGAGCGAGCGGAGCGCCCGGGCCATCGCGTGCGCGTCGCCGGGATCGAATACCGCGGCGCCGTCGATCTCCTTCGTGATGAACTGCCGCGCGTAACCTCGCACGCCCGCGAGAATCGGCTTCCCAGTCGCCGCGTACTCGAAAACCTTCGACGGCAAGACCTTCTCGAGGGACGAAAAACCGTTCAAGTGCAGCAGCAAGTAATGCGCGCGGCGATACTCGTCCAGCAACGCGTCGCGGCTCATCGGCGGCAATAACGTCACGTTGCGCACGCCGGCCGCGGCGAGACGGGCCGCGAGCGCCTCGCGCTGACCGCCGTCACCGATGATGCGGAACGCGTAGCCGTCGCCGAGCACGCGTGCCGCTTCCGGCACGAAGTCCGTGAGCCCTTGGCCGAGCCCGATATTGCCGGCGTACACGATCGTCCGCAGGCCGTCCGACGGCGGCTCGCGGAAGTCGAACTCGAGGAACTCGCGGTCGATCCCGTTGCTGAAGAAGCTGTATGGCCGCGGCGGAAAACGGTGTCGGCAATAGTCGAGGAACGCCTCCGACACGAGATTGACGCGCGCGGCGGTCGAGAACGTCTCCCGCTCGATCCGACGCAGCACCGGCACAAGCAGCGCCTTGCCGGGAATGCGGAACATCTCGCGCACGTTGTCCAGGAACATGTCGCGCACGTCGAGGTAGAACGTCGCGCCCGTGCGCCGCGCGATCCGAGCGCCGAGATAGCCGGTGAGCAAGCGCGAGCTCGTCGCGACGACGATGTCGTAGCGCTTGCCGCGCACGGCGCGCAACGCGCGCGCGGCGAAGCCCATGAACACGACGCTCTGGTCCAGCAAGCCGCTGCGATGGAAGCCGACCGGCAGCCGCGTGACCGTGAGCGCGCCCGAGCGCTCGAGAGCACGCGCTCTCTCCGCGGCGGCGTCGCGATACGACGCGTAGCGATGCGGACGGGTCGTGAGCACGTCGACCTCGACGTCGCGCCCGCCCGCGCGCAGCAGCGCTTCGGCCAGCGCAGCCGCTCGAAACGACCCGGCGGAAAGGTCCGGCGGGTAGTAAAACGTCAAGAGGAGCAGCTTCATGCGTGCCGCGCTTCGTGGCTGCTCACGACGATCATCCTTCCGGGGCTCACGGGTCAGCCGGTAGTGTAAACGCTCGTAAGACGCGTGAAAAACGCACACGTTCCCTGTCGCCGAGAAGCTGCGGGTATCATTGCCGCGTCCGTCGCGACGCGCGGACGTTCGACAACGCACATGACCCAACGACCCGCGGAACGACCTCGCGTCGTCTTCTTCAGCATCAACGGCGCAGGGCTCGGTCATCTGAGCCGAAGCCTCGCCTATGCGCGCCGCCTGCGAGAGCGAGCCGACTCGTTCTTCTTCTCCCTCGCATCCGCCATCGACGTGATTCACGATATGGGCTTTCCGGCCGACTACTTCGTCTCGGAAGCGTGGACCCGCTCCGAAAGCAATGCGTGGGAGCGCGAGCTGCTCGTTCGATTCGGTCTGCTGCTCGAAGAAGTCCGGCCGACCGTCGCCGTTTTCGACGGAACCTGGCCCTTCCAAGGTTTCCTCGACGCTTGTGATGCATACAACGTGCCGCGCCGAGTCTGGTCGAGGCGCGGCCTGCATCGTCCCGGTCACGGCATCGTGCCGGTCGACGAGCGGCATTTCGACCTCGTGATCGAGCCCGGCGAGCTCGGCACGTCGCTCACGGTCGTCCGGCCGCGGCGGCCCGGTCGCAAAGTGAGGACGCCGCCGGTCACGCTGCTCCGCGACGACGAGCTGCTCGACCGGGACGCGGCGCGCGCCGCGCTCGGGCTCTCGAGCGAAGGCCGCCATGCGCTCCTCGCGCTCGGCGCCGGCAACCTCGGCGACCCGACGCCCGCCGCGCTCGGCCTGATCGACGAGCTCGGGCGCCGCGGCTTCGACATCGCCTGCACGCGTGCGCCGATCTCGATCAAGGACATGCCGCTGCCCGACAACGTGCGTCCGCTGACGCTCTACCCGCTCGCCCGTTACCTTCGCGCGTTCGACGTGTTCGTCGGCGCGGCCGGCTACAACACGTGCTGCGAGGTCGTGCAGTCCGGCGTGCCGAGCTTGCTCGTGCCGAACACCGTCGCGGCCGACGATCAGGCGCGCCGCGCCGCCGCGGTCGCGAAGCATGCGCGCGCCGTCGTCTCGGAGTGCCTCACCACGGACGAGCGGCGCGAAGCCGTCGACCGCCTGCTCGCGCTCGCCGCCGCCGCGCCGCCGCCGCGGCCGGCGCTCGACGGCGCGCAGCACGCCGCGGACGAGCTCTTCGCGCTCTGCGGCGCGGGGGCCGCCGCATGACGGTCGCGGACGAAACGAAACGGCTGAGGCTCATGATCGAGCGGCTCGCCGCCGAGGCCGATTCCGACCCGGTCGTCGTGCGCTACCCGCCGCGTTTCGGGCGCATGCGCCTCGGTCTCTACCGGCGCGTGCGGATCGCCGTCGGCGACGTGCTGCGCGGCTTGGGGCTTCGCGCGCGGCCCGTGCCGAAACCGTGGCGCGTGGGGCTTCGCCATGCCGAGCGCACCGAGGAGGCCGGGCCGCTCGTGCTCTGGGCGCTCGGTGCCGAGCGCGACGCGCTGCGTCGGGCGTGCCTGGCGTTCAAAGCGATCGAGCCCGAGCTTCTGCCGGAGCTCGTGCCCGTGCTCGTCACCGACGTCACGGATTTCGCGTTCTTCTCGCGGCTCGGCTGGCTCGTCGAGTACGTGCCGACGCTGCCCGCGCCGGCCGAAGGCTATGCGGCGCGCAAGACCCGTTATCTCGCTCGGCGCTACCGCAACGCACCGGTGCTGCCGTGGTCGGCCGGGCTCGAAGCCGATTTCGGCACGGAGCGCATCCGGCGGTGGATCGCGGAAAGCACGACGTCTGCCGCGACACCATGAGCTCGAAGCGGCCGACGATCCTGTTCTTCAACATCAACGGCACCGGGCTCGGGCACCTGAGCACGTGCCTCGCATACGCGCATCGGCTGCGCGAGCACGCGCGGCCGGTCTTCTTCTCGCTTGCCGCCGCCGTCGAGAAAATCCACGACATGGGATTCGAGGCGGACTACTTCGTCTCGCCCGCGTGGTCCCGTGCCGCGAACCGTCACTGGAACCGCCAGCTCGCGCTGCGCGTCGGACTGATGCTCGAGCGCGTCCGGCCCGACATGCTCGTGTTCGACGGCACGTGGCCGTTCCACGGGCTGCTGCACGCCGCGACCGCTCATGGCGTGCGGCGGCTCGTGTGGTCGAACCTCGTCCTCTACAAGGACGGCATGCGGCCGGTGCCGGTGAGCGAAAACCGCTTCGACCTCGTGATCCGCCTCGGAGAGATCGGCACGCGCTTCATGGTCGAGCGCGAAGAGCGGCCCGGACGCCGTGTCGTCGTGCCGCCGGTCACGCTGCTTCGCGACGACGACCTCCTGACGCGCGACGCCGCACGCGCCGCGCTCGGCCTCGAGCGCGGCGGCCGCTACGCGCTCTTCTCGCTCGGCCCGGGCAACTTGAAAGATATCGCCGGCATCGGCCGCGGGCTGATCGACGAGATGAAGGCCCGCGGCTTCACCATCGTCTGGACCCGCACGCCGATCACCGTCAAGGACGTCCCGCTGCCGGAGGACGTCGTGCCGATCGCGGTCTATCCCCTCGCCCGCTACATGCGCGCTTTCGACGTCTACGTCGGCGCGGCCGGCTACAACTCGTGCTGCGAGGTTCTGCAGTCCGGCGTTCCGGCGCTGTTCGTGCCGAATACGCTCGTCGTCGACGATCAGACGCGGCGCGCGGAACGGGTCGCGGAAGCCGTGCCGGCGGTGGTGTCGCCGTGCGAGACGGCGTCGCAACGCGCCGACGCCGTGTCCAGGCTGATGGAGCTGGCCGGGCGGCAAGCCTCGAGCCGGCCGCCGCTCGACGGCGCGGAGCGCGCGGCCGAGGAGATCCTCGCGCTGCTCTGACCCCCGATTGCGGCCGCGCTCGGCCCGCCGCCTATAATCGGATCAGGCGACCGCCGCGGAGGGAAAGCTTGCAGGAATCGCTCGATGGGCTGCGCCGCATGCTCGACGAGCTCGCGAACGAGTCCGACGACGAGCTCGTCGCGCGCTACACGCCGCCGCGTCCTCCGCTGCCGAAGGGCGCGTACTGGCGGCTGCGCTGGCTCGCCGCGCGCACGCTGCACGCGCTCGAGCGGCTTCGCCTGGTGCCGTCCTACCCGTGGCCGGCGGCGTTGAGGCATGCGCCGGGCACACGCCGCACGAAGCCGTTCCTGATCTGGGCCGTGGGCACGGACCGCGAGACGCTCCGTCGCGCCTGCGCCGGTTTCTCGAAGCACCCGGTCGACGGGTTTGCGCCGGTGCTCGTCACCGACGTCGCGGATTTCGCGTTCTTCTCGCGGCTCGGCTGGCTCGTCGAATATCTGCCGCGGCTCGAAGGCGACGGCGAGCCGTACGAGCGGCGCAAGGCGCGCTTTCTCGCCCGACTCTATCGCGGCGCGCCGGTATTGCCGGTCACCGCCGGGCTCGAGCTCGAGGAAAATGGGGAAAGGATTCGCCGTTGGCTGCGACAACGCGAATGACCCTCCCCGTCACGCAACTCGATCCGCGCACTCGGTTCTTCCTGTTGCTGGTGCCGCGGCTTCTGACCGGACGCGTCACGCCGATTCGGCTAGCGGGGTATGCGGAGGAGCTCGACGCGAAAGGCAGCCGCGGCCTCGCCGCGTGGTGCTGGAAGCGAACGCTCGGCGCCGCCGCCCAGCCGGACGAGGGCATGCACCGCGTGCTCCTCGATCGATGCCTCGCCGCCGGACGCTTCGATATCGCGGAACGCCTCGTGCTCGAGAGCTTCCGGCAAAGCGGCGTATTGCCGGATCTCGGTCTCGAGCTCGTCGGCAAGCTCGCCGCATGCGGCCGCTTCGACGCGGCCGAGCGGGCGCTGGCCGTGCTGCTCGACGAAGGCGGCGAGCATCTCGCGCAGCTGTCGCCCGCGCCCGCGTGGCCCGTTCCGCCGCACGCCGCGGACACCGCGTCGAAGCTTCGAGCGCTCGCCCGCGGTAAGGCGTCTCCGACACTGCGGCGCGCCCTCGACATCGAGCTCGCGCGGCTGTGCTTCTCGTTCGCCGCGTTCGGCGCGAGCGCGGCACTCTTCCAGCAGGCGAGCAACGGGTCACCGCTCGAGGACGAAGACCGCATCGCATACCTGTATGCGCTGAAGCGTCTCGATCGCCTGGAGCATGCGGAGCTCCCGCTCGCCGAGCGGGCCTGCGAAGGCTCTCCAAAGGCGATCGATCCGGACTGGCGGATGCTCGAAGCGGCGGTCGCCGCGGCGGCGGGCGACGCGAGCGCCGCGGCGCGCGCGGCGGAAGACGCGCTGCGCGGCTCGCTCGCGAGCCGCGCCGATCTCGAGGCCGTGATCGCGGACTGCCGCGCGATGCTTACTTCGATCGCGGCGCTGCGCGACCTGACCTTCCGGGGCGAGAAGGCTTCGACCGCCCCTCGCGAGACCGCACCGCGCGGTCTCCCGAAGATCTTCGTCTGCGGCTACGGCTGGTCGGGCTCGGGCGCCGTATACGACGCGCTGCTCGATTGCGCGGACCTCCGCGAGCTGCCTTCGGTGAAAACCGACCGATACATCAACGACGACACCGAGCGGGAGATGATGTTCCTTCAGGGGGCCGGCGGTCTCGGCAAGCTTTGGCGCAAAGCGCGCGACGAGGGCCGGCTCACGAAGCGCGACGTGCTCGAGCTGTTCCGTTGTCATATCGTCGGGCTCGGCGCCATCGGCCATTCCGAGCACAAATGCGCGAACGCCGGACATCAGCTGCTCGCGATGTTCGGCACCGCCTACTCCGGTGTCTTTCGCCGCATGATCGAAGCGCTGTTGCACCTGCCGGCCGAACCGCCGCTCGAAGACTTTCGTCTGATCCTGACCGACACCACCGAAGCGCTGTCCGCCGCGCTCACCGGCGCGCGCGACGAGCAGCGCATCGTGTTCAACAACGCGATCTTCGGGCCGGAGATCGACATGCTCGCGATCTTCCGCAACGCCCGCGCCGCGGTCGTCGTGCGCGATCCGCTCGATCAGTACGCGGATCGCCGTGCGCACGACATCAAGCATTGGATGACGCCCGAGCGTTTCGTGCGTTTCTATCGTGACGGTCGGAGCGCATTCGCGCGAGGCCTCGCGAAGCTCGAGGCCGAGCAGGTCGCGCGGGTCCGCGAGGTCGAGTTCGAGCGGTTCGTGCGCGACGCCCGCTACCGCGAGGACGTGCTCGCGTGGCTGCTCGACGGCCGCATCGAGCGATACGAGTCGCGCCGCTTCGACCCCGAGCGCTCGGCGGCGAATATCGGCATCCACGCGGAAAGGCTCACGGATGCGGAGCGCGACGCGATCACGAAAGGGCTTGCGCGATGGCGACGGAGCTGAGCATCGGACGGCATCCGCCGGCGCGGCGCCGCTTGGGGGCGCTGGTTCGCCGCGCGGGCGCAGCCCTGCTCTCGGCGGACCCGCTCGACCCCGCGCATCCGGCCGTCGTGGCGCTCGTCGACGTGCTGAGCAAGCTCGCGGGGACGCGCATCGCCGCCGTTGCGCCCGGACTCGCGGCGCGGACGCGCTTCGACGACGCGGCGTCGCCCACGGCCGACGGCCCGCCGCTCACGCGCCTCGATCGATCCGTCCTCACGATTGCCCATGCGTGCTGCGCGGCGGGCAAGCTCGCCCGCGCCGAAGCGCTGCTCGAAGCGCACCGGCGAAGAGTCGGCGGCCGCATGCACCCGCGTCTCATCGAACGGCTCGCCGCGGTGCACCTCGCGGCCGGCCGCGTCGAGCACGCCGAGCGTGAGCTACTCGGTGCGCTGCGCGACGGCGCCGATGCCCCGGTTCTCCATCTCGCGCTCGCCGACACCTACGTGCGGCAGGGGCGGTGGTCGGACGCGATCGTGCACTTCGAGCGCGTGCCGGATGCGGCCCGCCTGGACGGAGGATTGGGCCTCGCGGCGCGGATCGCGCGCGCCTATCGCGAGGTCGGCCGGCCGCGCGACGGGTGGGCGCTCGCATCGCGCGCCGCGGCGCTCGCGCCTCACGATCCCGAGCTCGCGCGCGAGCTCGATATCTGTGCCCGCCGCGGCGCCGATTGGCCGAATTGTCTGGTCCAGGCGGACTCCGGTGCGATCGCGGGCCGCATCGACGCCTGGGGATTTCTCGGCGGCGGCAATGCACCCCTCGTCGGGCACGTCGCGCCGGGGCTGCCGGCCGGAGTCGAGATCCAGCTACGCGTCAACGGCTTGAGCGTAGCGACGACGCGCGCGGCCGCCGTCGACGGCGCGGCTCCACGATTCGCGCTCTGCTGCGCCGAGCTCGTCGACTATCTCGGCGACGGCGATCTGCTCGACGTCGTGGCCGGAGAGAACCGCGTCGAGTTTCCGAACGGCGCGGCGTCGGTGAGGGTCCAGAACGGCATGTCGAGCCGGTTCGACGCGCTCGAGGCGAAGATTCGGCGAGGCTACGTCTTCACGAAGAACGGCCGATTCGTGCCCGGGCATACCGACGCGTCGAAACGCGCGGCGCTCGACTTCTATCTCGAGGTCGCCGAGTACCTTGCGGCGCGTACCGAGTTCCCTGTATTTCCGTTCTACGGCAATCTGCTCGGCGCGATTCGCGAGAACGATTTCATCGCGCATGACGTCGACGGCTTCGATCTGCTCTTGCTCTGCCGAAGTCGAGAGCCCGCCGGCGTCAAAGCGGACCTCGAGCGCGTCTGCGCGGCGTTGCGCGAGCGCGGCTACGAGCTCGAAGCGCGACCGTGGTGCGTTTACATCCGCCCGCGAGGCGGCGGGCCGCCGCTCCTCGACATGAGCTATGGATGGTTCGACGACGCCGATTCGCTCGGCGTGTCGTTCGGCTGGCGTCATACCGCCGTCCGCGGCCGGGATGCGTTCACGGCGGCGCGCTATTGCCGGATCATGGACCGCGAGGTGCGTGTGCCGGGCAATGCCGAGGCGGTCCTCGAGCAGCTTTACGGGCCGACCTGGCGCATTCCCGATCAAGGCTACGCGCCGCTCGCGAATCTGACGCGAGACATGCGATATTGGCTCACGGACGCCGAGATCGCGGCGATCACGGGCAAAGCGGCGAGATCCGCCGCGTGATCCGCGACGCGTCGCCGGAGAGAGGAATGCCGACGGTTTCGATCATCGTGCCGTGCTACAACGTCGATCGATACGTCGACGAATGCATCGAAAGCGTCGTGCGGCAACCGTACGAGCGGCTCGAGATCCTCGCCGTCGATGACGGCAGCCGAGACGACACGGTGCCGAAGCTCAGGCGCTGGGCCGAGGCCGATCCGCGGGTCGTCGTGATCGAGCAACCGAATGCCGGCGCGGGCGCGGCCCGAAACCGCGGCATCGCGCGCGCGCGCGGCGACTACCTGCTGTTTCTGGATGCCGACGATTACCTCGCGCAGGGCGCGGTCGGTAAGCTCGTCGCGGAAGCCGAGAAGACCCGCGCCGACATCACGATGGGCGCGCGCGTCAAGTTCAACGCACGGACGAGCTATGTCAGCCCGACGCACACCTTCGAGCAGTATCGGCCCGGCGTCACCGCGGCGGAGTTTCCGGCGGTCTTCGCGGTCATCGCGATCCACGGCAAGCTCTTCCGCGCATCGTTCGTTCACAAGTATCACCTGGCGTTCCAGGAGACGCTCGGCCAGGAAGATTTCGCTTTCAGCTATATCGCGTACCACCGCGCGCGGCGCATCACCGTGATTCCGGACGCGGTCTATCACTATCGAAAGCGCGGCGGCAGCGGCGACTCGCTGACGCAAAGCCGGTTGAAGATCCCGACGCTCGTCGGGCGCTTCGTGCAGATCGAGACGACGCTCGCGCTCGCGTACGGCGTCGACGGCAAACGCACGACGCCGCATCGGCGGCCGTTCAGAACCGAGTTCGGCAAGCGGCTGATGCGCCACGTCGTGAAGCTCCGGCGCGCACCCGACGACGCGACCACGGCGGAGGCGCTCGACATGATCGCGACGTTCTCCTACCCGTATCGGCGCGAGATCGAGCGGTATTGCCCGGAAGACGTATTCGCGGTGTACAAGGCCGTGTGGAGACGCGATCTCCCGAAAGTGCGCGCCGCGCTCAAGCGGCTCGCGGCGGCGCGGGTCGAGGCGAAACCGGCGGCGAACGCATTGTGAAGACGGGTGTGCGGCATCACGATCTCGACGACGCGGGCCGCACGAACGGAGCCCTGAACGTTTCAGCGCATCTTCGCAGCCCCGAGCTCGTCGAGCGACTGCGCGCGCTCTCGGGGCGCCGGGTGCTCTTCCACCCGCTGCCGGGCGGCGCCGGCGACTCGCTGCGGCAAGCCGCGACGTATCAGCTGTTCGCCGACCTCGACATCGACTTCCGCATCCTGTCCGACACCGACGACGTTTCCGGCGAGACGCTGATCATCGGCGGCGGCGGCAATCTCGTGCCGGCGTTCTCGAGCGTGCGCAAGACGCTGCTCCGCGCCGCCGACGCCGCACGCGAGGTCATCGTCCTCCCACAGACCGTGCGCGGCAACGAGGACCTGCTCGAACGTCTCGGGCCCTCGGTCGAGATCTTCTGCCGAGACGCCGAATCCTATCTGCACGTGCTCGAGCATCGCTCGCGCGCGCATGCGCGACTCGCGCACGACATGTCCTTCTTCATAGACGTCGAACGGCTCCGCGCCGCCGCGGGCCCCGCGGCCGAAGCGCTCCTCGCGAAGCATGCGCCCGATCGGCCGTTCGCCCGCATGATGGCGGATTCGGGCCACCGCTTCTTTTTCCGCAAGACCCGCGGCCGCACGAAGCGCATTCGTCCGAAGAGCAGCGTCGACATCTCGTTGGCCTTCAAGACCGGCACGAAGCCGGGCGAGGCCGAGGTCGGCGCGCTCGCCCTGCTCATGTACCTCGACGGCGTGCAGGAGCTTCATACGGAGCGGCTCCACGTCGCGATCGTCGGCGCGATGCTCGACAAACGGGTCTATCTCTACGACGATCCGCTCAGGATCGCCGGAAGCGCGTACCGGCATTCGCTGCACGCGGACTATCCGAAGGTGCAGCTGATCGAATGAAACGGCGATGAGCTTGCTTGCACGCATTCGGGAATGGCGGCGATCACGGCGGAGCTCGGAGCCGTCCCCTCCGCTGCTCGCGCCCGCGGTCGAGGGCGGGAAGTGGACGCAGGACTGGCACCGCGGCAAGCTCCGCATACGCGCGAGCTTCCCGGGCAACGCGCCCGCGAAAGTCTCGATCCGACTCGCCGGCGAGGTCGTGCGGCAGGTTCCGGCTCCGCTCTCCGAGGACGGCACGTGCGCGTTCTCGTTTGCGTTCGGCAAGTCGTCGCTCGCGCATTTTCCGAATCCCGCGGAGCTCGCGCTCGAGATCGACGGCGCGGTCATTCCGCACGAAAGCGGCGAGCACGCGATCAGCGTCGAGGTCCCGCGCGGCGACGGCACGCTGCATCGACGGCTCCGCGAAGGCTACGTCATCGACAAGTGGGGACAGCTGAAGCTGCCGATCGCCCTCAAGCCCGAGTGGGCGGAAGCGGTGCTCGTGCTCTACGAGCGCTTCTCGGATTATCTCGACGAGCGCTTCGGCCGGCGGCCGTTCTTCATCGCAGGCACCCTGCTCGGCCTCGTCCGCGACAACGATTTCCTGCCGTTCGACGACGACATGGACGTCGGCTACTTCTCGACGCGCACGCTGCCCGAGGACGTCCGCGACGAGATGTTCGAGATGCTCAAGACGATGATCGCGGACGGCTGGACCATTCGGGTGGGTCACAATGGCGGCTTCTACAAGGTCTACGGCGACGGTGCCGATTTCGACGTTTTCCCGAGCTGGGCGTACGAGTCCCGCCTGTGGCTGCCGCAGTCGCAGTCGATGCCGGCGGGGCCCGATCTGATGCACCCGCCGAAGGCCGTCGAGTTCCGCGGTGCGCGCGTCTTCATACCGAACCGGCCCGAGGATTATCTGGCTCATCACTACGGGCCGAGCTGGCGAGTGCCCGACCCGAGCTATCTCGAGACGAAGAAACCGGGCGTGCTCAAGGTGCTCGCGCGCGCACGATTGACGGACGAGCAACGCGCTGCATTGAAGACGTTGCAGCGAAAGTAACGGCACGCGTCCCGCCCCTCGAGCGCCTCGGTATTGGCGCCGTTTCGCCGACTCGGTAACCTGGGTTCGGTCAGCCTGGAGACGTTTCGTGGGGCTACAGATCGCGTTACCGGCGCCGAAGCGTCGCACCGAGCGGGACTACCTCGACATTCTGGACGGCGAGGAGACCTGGCTGCAGCGCCGGCTCGCGCGCAAGGGCGTCGCGAAGTACGAGCCCGAGACGCTGGCGACGCTGCTCGCGCTCGCGCACGGCGACGGCAGCCGCGGCGCGTTCGTCGACGTCGGCGCGCATTTCGGGTTCTATGCGGCCGTGCTCGAGCGCCTTGCCGGAGAGTGTC
The DNA here is from genome assembly GCA_017577365.1 of Gammaproteobacteria bacterium. Classification (GTDB taxonomy): domain Bacteria; phylum Pseudomonadota; class Gammaproteobacteria; order Steroidobacterales; family Rariloculaceae; genus ZC4RG20. The sequence goes on from PKRJ01000048.1 coordinate 20,191, forward strand.
TCTCCGCCGTGCATGCGTTCGAGCCGACACCCGAGACGTACGACGTCGGCTGCCGAGTTCGAGACGGCAACGGCCTGCGTTTCGAGTATCACCGCGCCGCGGTCTCGAACGAGGCGGGCGAGGCGACGTTCTATCTTTCGAGCACCGCGGAGGTCACGAACTCGCTGACCGAGGGATTCCGGCGCCCGCGCGGCGTATTACGCGTCAAGACCGTCCGGATCGACGATCTTGTCGTCGAGACCGGCATCGAGCCGTCGCTTCTCAAGATCGACGTCGAAGGCCACGAGATACCGGCGCTCGCGGGTGCTCTCGGCACGATCGAGCGATACCGGCCGGCGATCGTCGTCGAGGTGCTCGAGCGGCATCACGACGCGTTCGTCGCTTCCCCGCTGTGGCAGCGCCTCGCGGAGCTGTCGTACCGCTTCTATCACATCGCGCCCGCGGTGCCGTGGCGCTCACAGCGGAGGAATACTCTGTATCCGCGCTCGCGCGACCTCCTGCTCGTGCCGAAACGCCTCGACGGGGCGTTCTGGCAGCGCTACATGGCGTGGCGCTACGCGATCGCCTACTGCACGCCGAAGCTCCATCGCCGAGTCGATTAGCGCTTCGTCTGCGCCAAGCGCAGCTGCCGGCTCTCCACCGAAAGCGAGAAGCGAAGCTCGACGAAATCCGGACGCTTGATGCTCCACGTTCCGGCGTCGTGCTCCTCGACCTTGAACCCCGCGCGATAGAACAGCATCAGCCAGTTCTCGTACGGCAGGCAGTTGAAGTGCGTCGCGAACCAGACCCAGCGCGCGTTGTGCATCGGCACGATCACGAATAGCCGCCCGTCATCCTTGAGCAAGCGGTTGTACGCCCAAAGCTGATACAGCGGGATCAAGCTGTGCTCGAGCGTGTGCCTCGTGGTGATGAAGTCGAGCGACTTCTCCGGGAAGTGGCGCAGGATGTTGAACATGTCGTCCTGGATATGGTCGCCGTAGTCGACCGGCTTGCCGATATCGAAGTACGTGACCTTGCAGCCCTTCTCCGCGAGCTTCTTGCAGAGATACTCCGTCCCGCCGACGTCGACGCCCGTCGCCCCGGCGGGCACGCGATCGAGCAGCCATTGGCACGAGCGGGTCTTGCCGCGCGTCCAGCGGTACTCTTTCTGCGGAAAGGCCGCGCGCAGCTCCTCGAGGAAACGCTTGAAGCTTTCGAGATCCGGGTTCGACGCGCCGAATGCGGCGGGCATGGGTTCCGGCTCGTCGCTTCTCGCGGGGTCCGCCGCCGGCGCCGCCGCGTTCCGACCGGACGAGACGTTGGACTGCTTCATTGACGATTCTCGCCTCATCGTCGCCCACGCGCGACGCCATCCGAAAGCCATTCTTGCGGTCCCGCGTTTCATCGGAATCCGTGCCCACGATACTTCATCGCGTGATCTTCACGGCCACCTGGCAGTGCCTCGTTCGCCACAGGTACGCGAACCGACGCTCGTAGGCCTCGGCCCAGTCCCACAGCGCGCGGTGCTCGTCGTCGTTGCCTTTCATGAGGTACTCGTCGAACAGAATCACGGTGCCCGGCGCGATCTTGTCGTTCAGCGGATCGAGCACGTCCCGCGTCGACTGGTAGAGATCCGCGTCCATGTGGATGAACGCGAGCGGCTCGCGCAACTCGCGCGCGAACGGCGGCACGGTATCCGCGAACCAGCCCTTGTAGACGCGGGTGATCCTCTCGTCGAACTTCGGAATCTTCCCTCCGACGTCGAAATGCCCCTTCTTCCACCGATCGAACCAATCCGTGGGAAGCCCCTCGAAGCTGTCGAACAGATGCAGCAGCCGACCGGAGCTCCTGAACACGAAGTGGCTCAAGAAGCGCGCCGTGCGCCCCTTGTAGACCCCGAACTCGGCGTAATCGCCCGGCAGCTCGATATAGGGAATCGACGCGTAAATCGAGATCAACGCATAGCTCGCCCACTTCTTCTCCGGCACGTACAACGCGTCGACATGCTGCACCGGCAGGTTCGCCATGATCCGGTCGGCCGACTGCCGCTCGAGAGTGATCATGCTATTCCAGCTCCCTGCGTAGCGCATCGAGCACGTCGAGCGCACGGAGCACGTCCTCGCGAGGAATGCTCAAGAAATGCTTCAGCGACCGCTTGAGCTCGGTCGTCGAGATGTCGTGAGTCCTCTCGAGATAGACGACCTCGCAGTACTCCTTCAGAAAGTCGAACTTCCCCTCCCAATCCTTTCCGATCGCGAAGATATCGACGCCGTACGTCTTCACGTCGTCGATCTTCTGCTCCCACGACACTTCCGGGATCACGAGGTCCACGTACCGGATCGCCTCGACGATCGCGACGCGCTGCTCGAAGGGAATGAGCGTTCGCTTGCCTTTCTGCGCGTTGAACTCGTCGGTCGAGACGGCGACGATCACGCGCCCCGCCATCTCCTTCAGCCGTCTGAGGAGATTGAGGTGTCCGATATGGAACAGATCGAACGTGCCGTACGTGATGATCGTCTTCTCGGCGCTGCTCATGGGGCCCCTCGATGGCGCTCCTTACCTATTACACGATCCACACCGAGGCGGGAGGGATAGGTAGACGCCCATATTGAGCGGAGCATCCAATCATCGAGAAATTGCAAGTTTGGGAGAGAAAGCTTGATCGGATTGGTGCTGGCTGCGGGCGCCGGGCGCAGATTGGGCCCGGAGACGAACGGGATCCCGAAGACCCTGCTGCACGTTCGCGGGTCGAGCACTATTCTCGACATCGCGCTCGGCAATCTCGCGGCCGTCGACCTCTCCGACGTCGCGGTCGTCGTCGGCTACGCGGCCGACGCGATTCGGCGACGCAAAGCCGAGCTCGAGGAACGCCACGGCGTGCGATTGGAGCTGATCTTCAACGATCGGGCTCTCGACTGGAACAACGCCTACAGCCTTTGGCTCGCACGGGAGCATTTCGCCGAGGGCGCTCTGTTGATCAACGGCGACACCGTGCATCCGCCGAGCGTCGAGCATACGTTACTCACGAACCGCGGTCCCGAGCTGCTGCTCGCGGTCGACGACGAGAAATCGCTCGCGGACGAAGAGATGAAGGTCAAGTTCGGGCTCGACGGCCGTCTCGAGGCGATACACAAATCGCTCGATCCCGCCGATGCCGATGGGGAATATATCGGCGCTTGCCTGATCGAGCCCCGCGCCGCGTCGGCGTTCGCGGACGCGCTCGAAGCCACGTGGCGGCGGGATCCTCAGCTCTACTACGAGGACGGCATCGCTGCCTTCGCCGAGCAAGGCGGCGATGTCCGCGGCGTGCCGATCGGCACCGTGGACTGGGTCGAGGTCGATGATCCCACCGACCTCGCGCGTGCGCGGATCATCGCATGCCGCTACTGACTCGGACCGTCAATGCTCCTCTGATCATCGAGATCCGACGCGGTGCTTTGCGCGATATCGCCGCGATCCTCGCGAACCGCTTGATCTCGAGCGCCGGCCGGGTCGCCGTCGTGGTCGGTCCGGGCCTCGGTGAACGGATCGTCGAGCTCGTGCGGCCGCAGCTGCCCTCCGCCGATTTCATCGCGGTAACCGGCGGCACGCTCGAATCGGCGCTGGCGCTCGGGTCGAAGCTCCAACGACGCTCCTACGATGCTGTCGTCGGCATCGGCGGCGGACGCACGCTCGATACCGCGAAATGGGCGGCCGCGCGTTACGGCCTGCCGATGGTCAGCATCGCGACGAGTCTCGCGCACGATGGCTTCGCGTCTCCGGTGGCGTCGCTCGAGCACGACGGCCGCAGATACTCCTACGGCGTTCATTTGCCGATCGCGGTCATCGTGGATCTCGAGTTCGTCGGCCGCGCGCCCGCCGCTCAGTCGCGCGCCGGCATCGGCGACGCGTTGAGCAACCTATCGGCATGCGCGGACTGGGAACTCGCACACTGCGTTCGAGGCGAGCCGGTCGACGGTCTTGCGCTCGCCCTTTCCCGGGCGGGCGCGGAAGCGCTGATGAATCATCCCGGATCGGTGCGCGACGAGAGCTTCCTGACGACGCTCGGCGAAGCGCTAACGCTCGGCGGCATCGCGATGTCGGTGTGCGGCTCGTCCCGACCCTGCTCCGGCGGCTGCCACGAGATCTCGCACGCGCTCGACGAGCTCTACGCGTGCCCCGCGAGTCATGGCGAGCAGGTCGGTCTCGGAGCGCTCTTCTGCATGTTCCTGCGCGGAGACCCGAATTTCCGCGGCGTCGCCGCCTGCTTGAGGCGTCATGGGCTGCCGCTGCGTCCCGCGGAGCTCGGGCTCACCGACGAGGCCTTCGTCCGCGCAGTTGCCCACGCGCCGAATACGCGCCCTGACCGGTACACGATTCTCGAGCATCTCGCGCTCACGCCGCGAGAGATTGCCGCGAAGCTCGAGGCCTATCTCGAAGCGCTCGCCGGCATCGCCGCCCCTATCGCCCCGATGCCCGCCCCCGCTCGGACCCGCTACGGCGCGAACGCGCGATAAAGATCGAGCACGAACGTATACCCGTCGGCCACGTCCGCGACGTTCGCATATCGGGCCCGCTCGAGGCGAATATTCATCTTGTCGAGCGCACCGGTCGAAAGGAACTGGAGCGCTTTCGCGATCGTGTTCAGATAACGGTGCTTCTCGTTCGGCGCGAACACGTTCGGCGCTTCCCAGAAGACGTCGAAATGCGGATCCGGTTGGCGCCAGCTCTTCCCGTAGTGCGCCTCGAGATACGCCTCCGGATCGTCCGGCACGTAGAACTCCCTGCCGCCGACGTTCGCCGTTCTGAGCTCGAACGGACGATCGCGCCAACGGACGAATTGCCCGCCGTGCCAGCGGCCTTCGCCGTCGCTGAAGTTGACGAAGATGTCGACGGTGATGCCGGTCACGTGCTGCAGCTTGATCAGCCGATCCTCGACCGTCCCCATCGGCAGGAAGTACGGGTTCGCGGTGAAGATCCGCCACAGATCGTCGAGCGACGCCTCCTCCTCCAGGCAACCGAAGTCCATGTCCTTGTCCCAGGACAGGAGCTCGCCTTCCCGGACGAGCCCGAGCAACGTGCCGCCCATCGGGAAGAACCGCACGCCCGAGCTCTGCGTGACCTGAGCGATATGATTCAGCACCTTCTCACCCTTGCCCGGCGAATAGGCGCCTTTCTTCAACCCGGTCTCGATGTGGTACTCGGCGCCGTTCAGCGGCGCCGCGCCGGCATGCTTCTGGCAATGATTCACGACGGCGTCTCGAGCGGTTCGCTCGCCGACCTCGATCGCGCCCGCCCGGCCGCACGCGCGGATGAACTGCGCGGACGTGCCGATCGTCAAGCCGTTCCGGGCGATGCGCATTTTCTCCTCGAGGAACCGCTCGATATCGTGCGTGCCCCGCACGAGGCGGCTGAAGAGCGTCATCAGCGACGACGTCTTGGGCGATAACGCCGCTCCGATCGTCACCGTCTCCACGGCCCGGTCGAGATCGCCCTCGATGTAGTAGCACAGCGCGAGATTGCGACAGGCCTCGATCTTCGTGGCCTGCCGATCGATCGCGGCGGAAAAGATACTCTTTGCTCGGTCGATATCGCCTCTGAATAGCGACAGCCAACCGTCCTTCATCTGCGCGTCCCGGCCGGGCGTCTTGCGCAGCAGCGCCAACGCGTCGTCCCAGCAGCCTTTCAGATAGAGGTTCTCGGCAACCCGGATCGGCACGAGCACGTTGCCGGTCGAGATCAATTGCGAGGACTTGAGGCGGTCGATCAACGGCGAATCCGCAAGCCCGCCGAGCGACACCGAATCGACGGCGTGAGGCTGCTTGATCAGCTTGTACATCGCGCCGCCCTGCCACGGATTCGTGGCCACGATGGACGCAAACTGAACTCTGCGGATGAGCTTTCTGACGAACTTCGATTCGATCACGGGCACGAAGAAGCTCCTTTCCGCTGGCGGAGCGCACGCGAGAGCGTCAAGAGTTCGCGGACGATCGCTCCGCGTGAAACGATTGTCGTCGACGCTCAACGGCTTGTCCAGGATACGGACGCGCCGACTCGTCGGTGGAGCGTGTCGCCGTCGCGCGACTGCGCTCCGCCGCGTCGTCCCGAATCGCACGGGGGCGTCGCGGATCGATGAGGCGGCGGTCCGTAAACGCACCGATGCAACCGCAAGCGCGAACGTCTCGAGGCAAGAGAGGCAGGCGCCCGTACGCATCCGCATTCTGTGCTCGGCGGCATCAAACTTGCTTTCGAGCGCAGAGGATCGTTCGACAAGAAGAAAGAAACGAAACTACATGCTGCGATATCTTCCGTCACTCGCATCGGCCGCATTGCTCGCAGCATGCGAGGGCTCGACGGATTCCTCCGCGGCATCCGATGATCGATCGCCGAACGCACGACCCTCGACTTACGACGAAGACAAGACGGAAGCCTTCCGCTTCTTGAACCAAACGACATTCGGGGCGACCGAGTCCGCGGCCGCACAAGTCATCGAAAGCGGTTACGAGGCCTGGATCGAAGATCAGTTCTCGAAGCCTGCATCGCTTCAGCTTCCGTACCTTCTGTCGCTGCCGACGCCGAATCCCGTCTCCGCGCTGCAGGCCGATCGAATCGATATCTGGTTTCGCAACGCGATCGACGGAGAAGACCAGCTCCGGCAGCGCGTCGCGTTCGCGCTCTCGCAGCTGTTCGTGGTCTCGGAGCTCGGCTCGCTGTCGAACATGCCGTACGCGTTGGCGTCCTACTACGACCTGCTCGCGGAGCACGCGTTCGGCAATTTTCGAGCGCTGCTCGAAGCCGTGACCCTGCACCCGGCGATGGGCGTCTATCTCGGCATGCTCGGGAACGCGAAGCCCGATCCGGCATCGAACAGGCAGCCCGACGAGAACTTCGCGAGAGAGCTGCTGCAGCTCTTCACGATCGGGCTCGTCGAGCTCGAGCACGACGGCACGCCGAAGCTGGACGAGCGGGGCGAGCCGATTCCGACGTACGACCAGGAGATCGTCGAGGGTTTCGCGCACGTCTTCACCGGCTGGAGCTACGCGGGATTGAGCAACTTCAGGAACCCCACGCGAACGGTCGAGCGCCAAACCAAACCGATGGCGCTCTACCCGGACTTTCACGACACCGGTCCGAAACAGCTGCTCGGCGGCGTGACGCTGCCCGCCGGGCAGACCGGAGAGCAGGATCTCCGCGACGCCCTCGACAACATCTTCCGCCACCCGAATGTCGGGCCTTTCTTCTCGAGGTTCATGATTCAACGGCTCGTCGCGAGCAATCCTTCGCCCGAGTACGTGGCGCGCGTCGCGTCTGCCTTCGACGACAACGGGCACGGCGAACGCGGAGACCTGCGCGCCGTCGTGAAGGCCATGCTGCTCGACGAGGAGGCGCGCTCCGAGAACGCGTCCGCGTATCCGGGGAAGCTGAAAGAACCGCTACTGAAGCTGACGCAGCTCTGGCGCGCGTACCACGGCAAGCCGACGGGCGAGCGATACGGCTCGAGGAGCTACTTCCGTACCCGGCTCGGCCAAGGCCCGCTGCAGGCGCCGTCGGTCTTCAACTTCTTCAGCCCGTTCTATTCGCCGCCCGGCGAGCTCGCCGACGCCGACCTCGTCGCGCCCGAGCTCGAGATCGCGACCGAATACTACTGCGCGAGATTCGTGCGCCTCCTCTACGAGCAGTGCTTCCGCGGAAACTCCGCGCCGCAGAGCACGAAGGACACGAACGTTCTGATCGATATCGACGAGGAGCTCGACATCGCCGGAGACGCCGCGGCGCTCGTCGACCGAGTCGCGCACAAGCTCCTCGGCAGCCGAATGTCCGCGTCGCTTCGTAGCGCCGCGATCGAGCTCGCGGAGAGCGTGCAGGAGCCGGCCGGAAAGGTGGCCGAAGTGATCTTCATCGTCGCAATCTCGCCCGAGTTCGCGGTGCAGACGTGACCGCCATGCAAACAGTCAGCCGCCGCGAGCTCATGGTGATGGCCGGGTCGCTCGGTCTGAGCCTGGGCGTGCCGGGCGGCCTGGCGGTCGGACAGAGCGCGCGGCTCGACGACTACAAGGCGCTCGTTTGCGTCTTTCTCTTCGGCGGCAATGATTCGTTCAACATGCTCGTGCCGCGGGGCTCCGCGGAATATGCCGCCTACGCCGCCTCGCGCGAGAACATGGCTCTGCCGCGCGACACGCTCCTGCCGATCGCGCCCGTCGGCTACGGCGCCTCCGACTTCGGTCTTCATCCCGCGATGCCCGAGCTGCGAGATCTCTTCGAGTCGGGGGCGGCGGCGTTCGTCGTCAACGTCGGCCCCTTGATCGAGCCGACGACGAAGGAGGCCTATCTCGACAAGGCCGTGCGGCGGCCGCCGATGCTCTTCTCCCACAGAGATCAGCAAACGCAATGGAACAGGCTCTACACTGGCCCGGAAAGCAAATCGGGGTGGGCCGGGCGCGTTGCGGATCTGCTGGCAGCGAGCGTCGTGCAGCAGCAGCTCATGATGAATATCTCGCTGAACGGTACCGCCGAGCTTCAGGCGGGCGACATCGAGCGCGCTTACACGATGGGCTCGACCGGACCGGCGACGTTCCCGGGCCTCGGGAGCTCGTCGCAGCGGCGGCGGCTGTTCGAGCAGCTGCTCAGAGCCCACTACGAGTCGATCTACGCGCGCGCGTACGGCGAAGTGCATCTGCGCGCGTTACGAACGATCGACTTCGTCAAGCAGGCGCTCGACCAGGCGCCGCCCCTCGCCGCGCAGTTCCCGGACTCCGAGCTCGGCGAGCAGCTCAACACCGTCGCCCGCCTCATCGCCGTCCGCGAACGGCTGGACATGAGACGGCAGATCTTCTTCACCGGGATCGGGGGGTTCGATACGCACGACGCTCAGCTCGCGCGCCATGCCAATTTGCTCGCGGACGTCAGCGCGGCGCTCGCGGCGTTCCACGAGGCGACGGTCGAGCTCGGCGTGGCGGACCGCGTCACGACGTTCACTCAATCGGATTTCGGGCGCACGCTCACATCGAACGGCGACGGCACCGATCACGGCTGGGGCGGCGTGCAGATCGTGATGGGCGGGGCGGTGCGCGGCCGCGCGCTATACGGCGAATATCCGCCGCTCGAGCTGGGCGGGCCGAACGACGTCGGCCGCGGCCGACTGATCCCGGGAATCTCGGCCGATCAATATGCCGCGACGCTCGCCCGGTGGTTCGGAGTTCCGGAAACCGATCTCGATGCGGTCGCGCCGCACCTCCGCAATTTCGCCGAGCGCGATCTCGGCTTCATGATCTGACCCTTCGTCGGCGCTCCGCCGGTCGATGTGACTCACGCGGAAGATCGTCGAGGCCCGCCCGGCGCATCGTCCTGCGGATCCCCGATCGGACGGAACACGTAGCCGGCGCTCCTGACGTGCTCCACGAAGGACGCGAACGCGTCGAAACCCGCGTGATCCCAACGGCCCGGATGGACTTGGAGCACGAAGCTTCTTTCGATGCTCAAGAAGCGCTCGCTCTTGCGCTTGGCTTCGTCCAACGCGAAGGTGCGCCTCGCGCCCGGCCTCACCTTGCCGAGGAACGGCTCGGCTTCGACGAAGAGCTCACTGCCGTAGCAACGCTTGCCCGGCACGTACGGAATATGAAAGACGTAGCGTATCTCCGGGAACCGCTGCAACGCCAAAAGCGTGTTGTGATCCCACCAGTTGAAAGGCGCGCCGAAGGCGTTCATGCGAACACCCGTCAGCCGTTCCACGAAATCTTGAGCCCGTCTCAGGGCATCGATCTGGCTG
>PKRJ01000049.1 GCA_017577365.1 Gammaproteobacteria bacterium
ATGCTCGACTGCGGGCTGCCGTGCCGCGAGATCGAGCAGCGGCTCGCGGCGCTCGGCCGAAGCGGCGACGACGTCGCCGCGCTGCTCGTCACTCACGAGCACACGGATCACCTGCGCGGCGTCGGCGCGTTCGCGCGCCGCTACGGCACGCGCATCTTCGCGACCTACGGAACGGCCCGCGCGCTTCTCGCCTTACCCGGCAGCGAGGGGCTCGACATCGAGGCGGTGTCGACGCATCGCGGATTCTCGATCGGCGCGATCGGCGTCGAGCCGTTTCCGGTGCCGCACGACGCGCACGAGCCGTGCCAGTTCGTGTTCGCGGCCGGCGGCCGCAGGCTCGGCGTGCTGACCGATGCCGGACACGCGACGGCGCATATCCGCGAGCGCCTTGCAGGCTGCGACGCGCTCGCGATCGAATGCAACCACGACGTCGAATCGCTCGTCCGCGGCAGCTATCCGCCGTTCGTGAAGGCGCGCGTCGGCTCCGCGTACGGGCACATGAGCAACGCGCAGGCCGCCGAGCTCGTCGCGAGCTTGGCGGACGGCCGGCTGCAGTGGGTCGTCGCGATGCACGTCAGCGAGCGCAACAACTCGCATGCGCTCGTGCTCGACGCGCTCGAGCCGGTGCTCGACCGGCGCGCGACGCGGCTTGCGATCGCGGAGCAAGACGCTCCGAGCGCGTGGATCGAGGTCGTCTGAGACCCCGTTCGGCGGTATCATGGGCGGCCCCACCATTCGCTGCTGTTGCCCCGGCGCCGATCGATGACGATGCTGCAGCTGGCCGGTCCGACGGCCGAGACTGCGTTCCGCCTCGCGAAGCTGACCGCGCGTCTGCGTGAACGCGTGCCCGCGATTCGCGGGGTCGACGCTCGTTTCGTTCATTTCGTTCATCTCGAGCGGGCGCTCGAGCCCGCCGAGCGCCGCGTGCTGGATGCGCTGCTCGCGTACGGGGAACGCACCGGCGCCGACCGGCGCGACGAAGGCGGTCAGCGGCTCGAGTTCTACGTCGTGCCGCGGCTCGGCACGATCTCGCCGTGGGCGTCGAAGGCGACCGATATCGCGCGCATGTGCTCGCTGCCGGTGCACCGCATCGAGCGGGGGCGGATCGTCACGGTGTGGGCGGAGCGCGCGCTCGAGCCCGGCGACGCCGCACGGATCGGCCCGCTGCTCCACGACCGCATGACCGAGACGCTGCTCGACGCCGCGCCGACCGAGTCGATGCTGTTCGGCGCGCACGCGCCGCGTGCCGGCACGCGGATCGATGTTCTAGGCGCCGGCCGCGCCGCGCTCGAGCGGGCGAACGCGGAGCTCGGCCTCGCGCTCGCCGATGCCGAGATCGACTACCTCGTCGAGCAGTTCTCGTCGCTCGGCCGCAATCCGACCGACGTCGAGCTGATGATGTTCGCGCAGGTCAACTCCGAGCATTGCCGACACAAGGTCTTCAACGCGAGCTGGATCATCGACGGCGAGCCGGCCGAGAAGAGCCTGTTCCAGATGATCCGCAACACGCACGCCGTCTCGCCGGGCGGCGTGCTGACCGCGTACGCCGACAATGCCGCGGTGCTCGAGGGGCCCGACGCGGAGTGGTGGTTCCCGGATCCCGAGACCGGCATCTATCGCGGCGTCAGAGAGCCGGCGCATCTCGTCGTCAAGGTCGAGACGCACAACCACCCGACGGCGATCTCGCCGTTCCCCGGTGCCGCGACCGGCGCGGGCGGCGAGATCCGCGACGAGGGTGCGACGGGCCGAGGCGCTAGACCTAAGGCCGGGCTCGTCGGCTTCACCGTGTCGCATCTGGAGATTCCGGGCTGGGAGCAGCCGTGGGAAGCGCGCAGCCCGGGACGGCCCGGACGGATCGCATCGCCGCTGTCGATCATGATCGAAGGGCCGATCGGCGCGGCGCAGTTCAATAACGAGTACGGCCGGCCGAGCCTTGCCGGCTATTTCCGCACGTGCCTGCTCGAGGCCGACGGCGAATGGCGCGGCTATCACAAGCCGATCATGATCGCGGGCGGCGTCGGCAACGTGCGCACCGTGCAGGTCAAGAAGGGCAAGCCCGGCCCCGGCGCGAAGCTCGTCGTGCTGGGCGGCCCCGCGATGCTCATCGGTCTCGGCGGCGGCGCCGCATCGTCGCAGAAGACCGGCGAAGGCGAGGAGGCGCTCGATTTCGCTTCGGTGCAGCGCGGCAATCCCGAGATGCAGCGCCGCGCGCAGGAAGTCATCGACGCGTGCTGGGCGCTCGGCGAGAAGAATCCGATCGCGGCGATCCACGACATCGGCGCCGGCGGACTTTCGAACGCGGTGCCCGAGATCGTCGATCACTCGGGATGCGGCGCGATCGTCGATCTCGCGCGCGTGCCGAGCGACGAGCCCGGCATGAGCTCGATGGAGCTCTGGGCGAACGAGTCGCAGGAGCGCTACATGCTGACGATCGAGGCCGCGGATCTCCCGGTCTTCGAGCGGCTCTGCGAGCGCGAGCGCTGCCCGTATGCCGTCATCGGCGAGCTCACCGCGGAGCGCAAGCTCGTCGTGCGCGACTCGCGCGTCGGCGTCGACGACGTTCCGGTCGACATGCCGATGGACGTCTTGCTCGGGCGGCCGCCGAAGATGACGCGGCAGGCGCGGCGCATACGGCCCGCAATCCCGGAATGGGACCGGGCGGGCGTGACGCTCGACGAGGCCGTGCGGCGCGTGCTCGCGTTCCCGGCCGTCGCCGACAAGTCGTTCCTGATCCATATCGGGGACCGCACGGTCGGCGGCCTGTCTTCGCGCGATCAGCTCGTCGGCCCGTGGCAGGTGCCGGTCTCGGACGTCGCGGTGACGACGTCGGATTACTCGGGCTATACGGGCGAGGCGATGGCGATGGGCGAGCGCACGCCGGTCGCGATCCACGCAGGACCGAATTCCGCGCGACTCGCGATCGCCGAGGCCGTGACGAATATCGCCGCGGCCGACGTCGTGTCGCTCGGCGACGTGAAGCTTTCGGCGAACTGGATGGCGGCCGCGGGCCACGGCAACGACGACTACACGCTGTTCGAGATGGTGCGCACCGTCGGCGAGGAGCTGTGCCCGGCGCTCGGGATCGCGGTGCCCGTCGGCAAGGACTCGCTGTCGATGCGCACGGTCTGGCGTGCGCGCGACGATGCGGCGCGCAACGAGCGGCGCCTCGTCGACGCGACGGTCGACGACACCGATGCCGACGCGGAGCGCTCGGTCACGGCGCCCGTGTCACTCATCGTGTCCGCGTTCGCACCGGTCGCGGACGTGCGCCGCACGCTGACGCCCGAGCTTCGGCTCGACGCGGGCGAGACCTCGTTGCTGCTGATCGATCTCGCCGGCGGACGGCTCAGGCTCGGCGGCTCGTGCCTCGCGCAGAGCTTCGGCGTCTACGGCGGCGAGCCGCCCGATCTCGACGATCCCGCGAAGCTCAAAGCATTCTTCGCCGCGCAGCGCGCGCTCCGCCACGCGGGGCTCGTGCTCGCGTATCACGACCGCTCCGACGGCGGCTTGCTCGCGACGCTCGTCGAGATGGCGTTCGCATCGAAGGCAGGTCTCGTCGTCGACGTGCCGGAAGACGCCGACGAGATCGCGTGGCTCTTCGCCGAGGAGCCCGGCGTCGTGATTCAAGTGCGCAACGAGGATCTCGACGCGGCGTTTGCGATCCTCGCCGAGCACGGTCTCGAGCGGGACGCGCACGTCGTCGCGAAGCCGACGCGCGAGAAAGACATCGTCGTGCGCCGCGGCGACAGCGAGCGCTATCGCGCGCCGCGCGTCGAGCTTCGGAGAATCTGGTCGGAGCTCACGTTCCGCATCGAATCGTTGCGCGACGATCCCGAATGCGCGCGCGAGGCGCTCGAGACGAAGCTCGACGAGGACGACCCGGGGCTCAACGTGCGTCTGACGTTCGACCCGAACGAGCCCTCGGTCCACGCGAATCGCGTCAATCGGCGTCCGAAGGTCGCGGTGCTGCGCGAGCAGGGTGTGAACAGCCAGCGCGAGATGGCCGCGGCGCTCGCGCGCGCCGGCTTCGAGGCGCACGACGTGCACATGAGCGATCTCTTCGCCGGCCGCAAGCGGCTCGACGCCTACGTCGGTCTCGTCGCGTGCGGCGGGTTCTCGTACGGCGACGTGCTCGGCGCGGGCGAGGGCTGGGCGAAGACGATTCTGTATCACGACGCGATCCGCGCCGAGTTCGCCGCGTTCTTCGCGCGCGAGGACACGTTCGCGCTCGGCGTGTGCAATGGCTGCCAGATGCTCGCCGCGCTCAAGGAGCTGATCCCCGGTGCGGAGCATTGGCCGAAATTCGTGCGCAACCGCTCGGATCAGTTCGAGGCACGTTTGTCGCTCGTGCGCGTCGAGGAGAGCCCGTCGATCCTGATGCGCGGCATGGCCGGCTCCCGCATGCCGATCGTGACGTCGCACGGCGAAGGGCGGGCCGCGTTCGCATCGAGCGCCGCGCTCGAAGCGTGCGAGCGCTCGCTCGTCGCGCTGCGTTATGTCAACGGCCGCGGCGAGCCCGCGGAGCGCTATCCGGCGAACCCTAACGGCTCGCCGAACGGCATCGCGGGTCTTACGAGCGCCGACGGCCGCGTGACGATCCTGATGCCTCATCCGGAGCGCTGCTTCAGAACCGTGCAGCATTCGTGGCATCCCGCCGACTGGGGCGAGCGGGCCCCGTGGCAGCGACTCTTCGACAACGCGCGAGCGTGGGTCGACTGATTCCTTTCCGAGTCCTGTAACGGCCTCTCCGACGAACTGTCGGAGATTCGATACGTCTGCGGTTGCAGACACTTTGCCGGTCGCTCCCGGCGCGCCTAACGTGCCGCAAGGGCATGACGCGCGGGTATTAACCGCGCGTCCGTCGGATTGAGACTTGGCTCATGGACGGCCGGGCGAATGCACCCCTAAGGTGATCGCGCCGAGCGAGCGTCAGCCGGGCAAGCGCGGATCGCGGCTTCGGGAATTCGACCGCTCGTGCCGCTGCGGCCGGGAGGCCTCGCCGCAACGGCGCCGACGGCGCCGGCCCGGACGAGCGAGAGCCGCAGATGAAGGTCAACCGATCCATTTTCATCGTCGTCACGCTTGCACTGGCCGCGGCGGCGGCTGGTGCGATCGCCGCCGAATCCGCCGCGGCGCCGGATTTCGTCCTGAAGAGCGTCGAAGGCCCGAACTATCGGCTCTCGGAGCAGCGCGGCGAGATCGTGATGCTCGCGTTCACCGCATCGTGGTGCGGCGACTGCCGTCCGTTTCTGGAGCAGGTCGCCGAGCTTGCCGCCCGCTACGGGGAGGCGGGCGTCGTGCCGTTCGCGGTGAGCCTGGACAAGGACCGGCGCGGCGCGGCCACGGTCGCGGATCGCGCGAACGTCGATTTCCCGGTCCTGCACGATCCGCGCGGCGAGGTCGCGAAGTCGTACGACGTGCGCGAGCTTCCGCATCTCGTGCTCGTCGATCGCAGCGGCAACGTGCGGCACGTGTTCTCGGGTTATCGCCGCGGCGACGAGGATACCTATCTCGCGAGGCTGCGCGAGCTGCTTCGCGAGCTTTGAACGGCACCGATCGAGTCGCGGAACGCGAGCCGGTCTTGGGGAGTGAGTCGATGCAGAAACGTTTCGCCGAAGCCGGGCGGAATCTCGGCAAGGTTCACGTCGATCCCGTCGGACGCATCGTGCGCGGCATCGCGTCGGCATTCGCCGCCGTGATGCTTGCCGCGGCCGCGCCGTGCGTCGCGGCCGACGACGGGGCGCCGCTGCCGCAGTTCGCGCCCGACGGCCGCCCGAGCGATGCGGCCGAGTTTCGCACGCTCGACGAGGAGGTCCAGCATCTCAAGAAGCTCGCCGTCGACCTCAATCGGGATCTGTTCCTGCTCGAGGAAGAGCTGCTGTTCCCGTCGAGCACGCAAGTCGCGGTGTTCGTCTCGATGGACGTCGGCGAGTTCTTCGCGCTCGACTCGGTCGAGCTCGAGATCGACGGCAAGACGGTCGCGAACTACCTCTACACGGAGCGCGAGATCGACGCGCTGCATCGCGGCGGCGTGCATCGGCTCTACGCCGGCAACGTGCGTGCCGGCGAGCACGAGCTCGTCGCGTTCTTCACGGGCCGCGGCCCGCACGGCCGCGACTATCGGCGCGGCGCGACGCTGACGTTCGAGAAGGGTATCGGACCGAAGTACATCGAGCTCCGCATCTCGGACAGAGAAAGCCGCCTCCAGCCCGAGTTCGTCGTCGAGGAGTGGGAGTAGGCGAGTGAGGCCGCCGCGCGTTATCCGCCGAGCCGGAGCGGCGCTGCTCGCCGCGTCTTTGCTGCTTGCGGCGACGCCGGGTCCCGCGCGCGATCGCGACGCTCCGCGCGGCGTGCGCGATCTCGCGTACGGCGAGGTGCTGTTTCGCTTCTATCAGCAGGATCATTTCGGCGCGCTCGTGCGTTTGACCGCCGCGCTCGAGCGGAACGAGGTCCCGTCCCACGCCGCCGAGGCGGAGCTCCTGCTCGGCGCGCTCTATCTGTCGTACGGGCAGCATCGGCTCGCCGGAGAGATTTTCGAGAGGCTGCTCGCCGAGCACGAGGACCCCGAGGTTCACGATCGCGCGTGGTTCTTCCTCGCGAAAATCTGGCGGCAACGCGGCTATTTCGCCGAGGCCGAGGCCGCGCTCGCGCGCGTCGGCGGGCATCTGCCCGCGTCGTTCGAGCCCGAGCGGCGGCTCCTCGCCGCCGAGCTCGCGATGGATCAGGGGCGCTTCGAGGACGCGGAGCGTCTGCTCGCCGCGTCGGAGACGGCCGACGACGAATGGGCGCGCTACGCGGAATACAACTTGGGCGTCGCGCTCGTCCGCCAGGGGCGGATCCGTGAAGGCGCCGCGGTGCTCGAGCGGATCGGCAGCCGTCCGCTCGGTCCCGAGCCGAGCGAGGCGATCGCGGCGCTCCGGGACAAGGCGAACGTCGCGCTCGGCTACGCGTGGCTGCAGGCGGGCGAAGCCGCGCTCGCGAAGCCGGCGCTCAAGCGCGTGCGTCTCGAAGGGCCGTTCTCGAACAAGGCGCTGCTCGGCGTCGGCTGGGCGGACGCGGAGCTCGCCGAGTATCGCGCCGCGCTCGTTCCGTGGCTCGAGCTCAAGGGCCGCACGGTCGACGACCCGGCGGTGCAGGAATCTCTGCTCGCGGTGCCGTACGCGTTCGCGCGGCTCGGTGCGGACGGGCAGGCCGCCGATCACTATCTCGACGCGATCACGGCATTCGATACGGAGATCGAGCGCATCGAAGGCTCGATCGCGGCCGTGCGAAGCGGCGCGCTGATCGATGCGCTGCTCGAGCACGCGCACGCGCAGCCGGCGGGATGGTATTACCGCCTCGACGCGGTGCCGGATACGCAGGAAAGCCGCTACCTCTACGAGCTCTTGTCGACGCACGGATTCCAGGAGTCGCTGAAGAATCTCCGCGACCTGAAGCTCCTGATCGAGAACCTCGATCAATGGAAGGAGAGCCTCTCGGCGTTCGACGACATCCTCGAGACGCGTTGGCTCGCGTTCGAGCGCCGGCGGCCGGTCATCGACGCGAGCCTCGACGCGATCGATCTCGACGACGCGAGCTCGAAACGCGTCGAGCTCGAGTCTCGGATCGCGGCGATCGAGCGAAGCCGCGACGTCGTCGCGCTCGGCACCGCCGACCAGCGGCGGCAGTGGCACGAGCTCGAGGCGATGGGCGCGTCGCTCGCGCGGCTCGGCGATCTCCCCGAGGCCGAGGAGCTGCGACGAAAGCACCGCTTCCTGCAGGGGCTCCTGCTGTGGGATCTCGAGCGCGATTACAAGGCGCGTCTGTGGGAGCTCAAGGCGAGCCTGCGCCGGCTCGATCTCGAGCTGAAGCAGGCGCAGGCGCGTCATTACCGCGTGACGACCGCGCGCGACGCGTGGCCCGAGCAGTTCGCCGAGATGACGCACAGGATCGACGAGCTCGTGCCTCGAATCGACGCGTTGCGCAATGCGGCCGTCGCCGCGCTCGAGCGGCAACGGGGGTTCATCGAGGCGCGCGCGATCGAGGAGCTCGAGGCCCGCCGCGCGCGGCTCGCCGCCTATCGCGTGCAGGCGCGTTTCTCGCTCGCGGCGATCTACGATCGTGCGTCGGCTCGCGCCGTCCCGGTCGCCGAGGGGGCGCGTCCATGAACGGCGGCGCATGGCTCGCGACCGTCGTGCTCGCGGCGTTCTGGCCGTTCAACCGCGACCGCGCTGCGTCGGACGAGCCCGTGACGATCGAGTCGCTCGAGTCGCGCGTCGTCGAGGTGGACGTCGACGCCGAGATCCCCGCGAGCGTCGACAAGGCGGTCGAGAGCTACCGCGAGTTTCTTGAGCTCGCATCCGACGACCCGGTGCTGCGCGCCGAGGCGATGCGCCGCCTCGCCGATCTCGAGATCGAGATCGCCGAAGGCGCCTCGGTCGACGGGGCGCGGGAGGCGCTCGCGGGCAGCGTCGAGCTTTATCTGCAGCTCCTCGAGACCTATCCCGACTACGCGAAGAACGATGTCGTGCTGTATCAGCTCGCACGCGCATACGAAGCGCGCGGCGACATCGAGCGCGCGGTCGAGACGCTCGAGCGGCTCGTGACCGAGTATCCGAACGCCGCGCATTACGACGAGGCGCAGTTCCGCCGCGGCGAGGCGCTGTTCGTCGACGGCCGTTATGCCGAGGCCGAGGAGGCGTACCGCGAGCTGCTCGAGCGCGGTCCGGAGACCGGATTCTACGAGCAGGCGCTGTACAAGCACGGCTGGTCCGTGTTCAAGCAGGATCGCTACGAGGAGGCGATCGCGTCGTTTCTCGCGCTGCTCGATCTCGAGCTCGGCGCGGATCCCGACGTCGACTCGGCCGCGCTCTACGCGGCGAAGAGTCGCGCCGGGCAGGAGCTCGTCGACGATACGCTTCACGTGACGTCGGTCGCGTTGTCGTATCTCGAAGGTCCCGCGTCCGCGTCGCGGATGCTCGCCGCGCGCGGCCCTCGCCCGTACGCGTATATCGTCTTCTTGAGCCTGGGCGATCTCTACGTCGAGCAGGAACGCTGGCACGACGCGCACGCCGCCTACAGCGCTTTCGTCGAGCACGATCCGTGGCACGCGAAGGCGCCGCTGCTCGGCATCAGCGCGCTCGATGCGCTCGCGCGCGGCGGTTATGCGGATCTCGTGCTCGACGGCAAGCGCGCGTTCGTCGAGCGCTACGGGCCGGGCAGCCCGTATTGGCAGCGGTTCACGTTCGAAGAGCAGCCCGACGTCGTCGGCCACCTCAAGGCGAATCTGACGGATCTCGCGACGCATCACCATGCCGAGGCGCAGCGCACCGGTGCGCCCGAGGAATACGCCGCGGCCGCGCGCTGGTATCGGACCTATCTCGCTTCGTTCCCGGACGGCGACGATGCCGCCACGACGAACTTCCTGCTGGCGGAAGTGCTGTTCGAGAGCGGCGCGTACCGCGAAGCCGCCGACGAGTACGAGCGCGCGGCGTATGCCTATCCGTTCCACGACAAGGGCGCGGAGGCCGGCTACGCGGCGCTTCTCGCGTATGCGCGTCACGAGGAAACGCTCTCGGGCGGCGCGAAGGCCGAATGGCACCGCCGCGGCATCGACAGCGCGCTGCGCTTCGCCGCGACGTACCCGACGCATCCCGAGGCGCCGGCCGTCGAGGTCGATGCCGCCGAGCGGCTGTTCGCGCTCGGCGAGCTCGAGGCGGCGCGCGACGTCGCCATGCGCGTGCTCGCCCGCGAGCCCGCCGTCGACGCGCGTCTGACGCGCGTCGCGTGGACGGTCGCGGCGCACGCCGAGTTCGATCTCGAACGCTACGCCGAAGCGGAGGCCGCGTATCTGCGCCTCGCCGCGCTCGTGCCGCCGGACGATCCCGGCCGCGCTGATCTCGTCGAGCGCATCGCATCGTCGATCTACAAGCAAGGCGAGCAGGCCCAGGCGCGCGGCGACGATCGCGCTGCGATCGAGCATTATCTGCGCGTCGCCACGGCCGCGCCCGAATCGCCCATTCGCGCGAACGCCGAGTACGACGCGGCCGCAGCGCTGATCCGTCTCGAGGAATGGTCTCGCGCGGCGTCGGTGCTCGAAGCGTTCCGGCGCCGCTTCCCCGAGCATCCGCTGGCCGGCGACGTCTCGGCGAAGCTCGCGGTCGCGTACCTCGAGGCCGGAGAGCCCGCGCGCGCCGCCGCGGAGCTCGAGCGCGTCGCGGACGGAGACGGCGACGACGAGGTACGCCGCGACGCGCTATGGCGCGCGGCCGAGCTGTACGCGGAGAGCGGCGACGCGCTGGGTGCGAGCGCCGCGTTCGCGCGCTACGTGGAGCGCCATCCGTCGCCGATCGCTGCGGCCGTCGAAGCGCGTCTGCGCCTCGCCGAGCTCGCCGCGTCCCGCGGCGAGCGCAGCGAAGAGCTGAAGTGGCTCGCGTCGATCGTCGAGGCCGATGCCTCGGCGGGCGCCGAGCGCACCGAACGCACGCGGCTCCTCGCCGCGCGCGCGCAGCTTGCGCTCGCCGCGCCGCACCGCGATCAGTTCCGCGCGGTGCGTCTCGTCGCGCCGCTCGAGCGCAATCTCGCGCTCAAGCGCGACCGGATGGAGCGCGCGCTCGAGGCGTACGGGAAGGCGGCGGACTACGGCTTCGCCGAGGTCACGACCGCGGCGACGTACGAGATCGCCGAGCTCTACCACGCGCTCGGCAAGGACCTGCTCGACTCGGAGCGGCCGGCGGAGCTCGCGCCGGACGAGCTCGAGCAATACGAGATCCTGCTCGAGGAGCAGGCGTTCCCGTTCGAGGAGCAGGCGATCGAGGTGCACGAGCTGAACGCCGCGCGAACGGCCGAAGGCATCTACGACGAGTGGGTGCGGAAGAGCCTCGACGCGCTCGCGGAGCTCGTGCCCGCGCGTTACGCGAAGTCGGAGATAGGAGAGTCCTTTGTCAGCGCGATACGTTGAGCTCTTGCCCGCGCTCGCGGCGGCGTTCCTGCTTTCGGGCTGCGCGGCCGGGCCCGCGAGGGCGCCGGAGCCGGAACGGCCCGTCGCCCGAGCGGACTCGCGCGCCGTGCGTAACGCGGATGGCGATCGCGCGAACGTGCCCGAAGGCGCGCTCGCGGCGCATACGGCGGCGATCGACGCGATGCGCCGCGGCGACGACGCGGCCGCGCTCGCCGAGCTCGAGCGATTGATCGCGTCGTATCCGGAGTTGCCGGGGCCTTACGTCAATCTCGCGATCGTGCATCGCCGCGCGGGACGCGACGACGATGCGCTCGCGTCGCTCGAGCGCGCGCTCGCGCTCGATCCGGGGCACCCGGAGGCGAACAACGAGCTCGGCATTCTGCTCCGCGAGCGCGGCGAGTTCGACGCCGCGGAGGCGGCCTATCGGCGCGCGCTCGAGCGGCGCCCGGACTATGCGCTCGCGCTCTACAACCTCGGCGTGCTGCTCGACGTCTACCTGCGTCGGCCGGCCGAGGCGCTCGAATGCTACGAGGCGTATCTCGCCGCGATACCCGAGCCCGACGAGCGGGTCTCGCGGTGGATCGTCGATCTGCGCCGCCGCATCGGCGCGGAAGATGCCGCGGCGCGAGTCGCGAGGGGAGAGTGACGATGACGATGAAATACGCGGGGCTGGTTCTTCTCGCCGCGGGCATCGTCGGTGCGCCGGCCGTGCACGCGCAGTCGGGCGACGACGAACGCCCGTCTTCGGCCGATGCCGAACGGGCGCCGGCACCGGCCGCGGCCGGTGCCCGTCCGGCCAGGAATACCCTCGATCTGGGAACCACGTCGATTACCGGCAACCGCGAATTGCCTAAGGTGCTCTACATCGTGCCGTGGAAGCGGTCGGACCTGGCCGATCTCGTCGGCCGTCCGGTGAACACGCTGCTCGACGAGGTGCTCGCGCCGATCGACCCGGACGAGTTCGAGCGCCATCTCGACTACTACGGCTTGCTTTATGCCGACGGGGCGTCCGCGCAGGGTGCGCCGCGGCGTGCTGATACCGAGGAGGAGTGACCATGGTGGACGTCTATACCGCCGTCGTGAAGTTCTTCGACGACGGAGGCGTGTTCATGTACCCGATCGTCGTCGTGTTCGGTCTCGGCGTCGCGATCGCGATCGAGCGCTGGATCTATCTGACGAGGACGACGGCGAGCAACAAGGCGGTCTGGAACAAGGTCATGCCGTACCTTCGCACCGGCAACATCGCGGGCGCGCTGCAGGTCACGAGCAAGTCGAAGGCGGCGATCGCGCAGATCATGACCTATGGGCTCAATCGCGTGCGCTCGGCGCGGCGGCGCGAGGACGTCGAGCAGGCGATGGAGGAAAGCCTGATGGAGATCATGCCGCGCCTCGAGAAGCGCACGCATTATCTCGCGACGTTCGCGAACATCGCGACGCTCTTGGGGCTCCTCGGCACGATCATCGGCCTGATCAGCGCGTTCACCGCGGTCTCGAACGCGAATCCGGCGGAGAAGGCGGACCTGCTGTCCGCGAGCATCTCGGTGGCGATGAACACGACCGCCTTCGGCCTGATCGTCGCGATCCCGCTGTTGCTGTTGCACACGCTGCTGCAGACGAAGACGACCGAGATCGTCGACAGCCTCGAGATGGCCGCCGTGAAGTTCCTGAACTCGGTCATGGAGCGGGCGACGGCGCCCACGTCTGCGCCCGCGTCGGCGGACTGACACCATGGCGCTTCGACGTCGGCGCGAGCGGCGCCGTCATCAGGAAGTCGTGGAGATGAACATCACCGCGTTCATGAACCTGATGGTCGTGCTCGTGCCCTTCCTGCTGATCACCGCGGTGTTCTCGCGCGTGTCGATCCTCGAGCTGAATCTGCCCGTTGCGAGCAGCGAAGGGGAGACGCCGCCGGAAGAGCCGGCCCTCGCGCTCGAGATCACGGTTCGCGAGTCGGTGATCGAGGTCGGCGACCGCAACGCCGGCGTGCTCAGGAGGTTCGAGGCGAAGGACGGCGAGCACGATCTCGACGCGCTCGCGGAGTTCCTCGTCGACGTCAAGCGCCGTTTCCCGGACAAGCTCGATGCGACGCTGCTGCTCGAGCCCGAGATTCCGTACGAGCTGATCGTGGCGGTGATGGATCGCGTGCGAGCGGCCGAGCGCTACGACGAGAACGCGCGGCGCACGGTCGAGGTCGAGCTCTTCCCCGAGATCGCGATCGGCGACGCGACGCTCGCCGCGGCGCAGAGGTAGGCGAGGGAGGATCGCGATGCGCTTCCGAAACCGCGCCGCGAGAATGAAACGGCACCACGCGCGCCGCAAGCACGTCGTGGCGCTCAATCTCGTATCGCTGATGGATATCTTCACGATCCTCGTGTTCTTCCTGCTCGTGAACTCGGGCGACGTCGAGCAGCTTTCGTCGCCGCGCGACGTCGAGCTCCCCGAATCGACCGCGAGCACGCCGCCGCGCGAGAACGTCATCGTGCTCGTCACCGAGGACGAGGTGCTCGTTCAGGGCCGGGCCGTCGCGCGCGTCGACGACATTCTCGCCGACGACGCGCTCGTGATTCCGTCGCTGAAGGCCGCGCTGGACGCGCTGACCGAGCGCTCGCTTCGACAGGAGACTCGCGACGACATCGAGAACCGCGAGGTCACGATCATGGGCGACAAGGAGCTGCCGTATCGCTTGCTGAAGAAGATCATGGCGACGTGCACGGAAGCCAACTACGGCCGGCTGTCGCTCGCGGTGCTGCAGAAAGTCTCGGACGGCGCGGTGGCGGCCGCGCGGAGCGAATAGCGCGGAAGGGGAGGACCGATGGCTCACGCCACCGTGCTTTATCGCGTATACGAGCTGCCTTGGACGACGGAAGCCGAGCAGGAGCGGAATTTCCGCAAGCTGCTCGCGATCACGGTCGCGGCCTTTCTCGCCGTCGCTATGCTGCTCTCGGTGCTGCCGGTTCCCGAGCCCGAGCCGGGCGCCGTCGAGGAGATTCCGCCGCGTTTCGCGCGACTCGTGCTCGAGCGGCCCGAGCCTCCGCCGCCTCCGCCTCCCGTCGAGCGGCGCGAGCCGGAGCCGCCCCCGGAGCCGGAGCCGGTGCGCGAGCCCGAGCGCGTCGTCGAGCAACGCACCGTGACGCCCGAGCCCGCCGCGGTCGAGACGCCTGCGCCTCCGCCCGTCGACCGGACCCTCGAGGCCCGCGAGCGCGCGCGCGTCGCCGGCGTCCTGCCGTTCGCCGAGCAGTTGTCCGCGCTTCGCGATAACGACGCGCTCGGCCGCCTCGAAGCGCCGCAGGTCGCGTCGAGCGCGGCCGCGGCCGCGGAAGCCGGCCCCGCCGTCGCGGAGCGGGCGTTGATCACGTCCCGCGCCGGCCGCGGCAGCGGCGGCATCAATACCGCGGCGCTGAGCCGCGATACCGGCGGCGGAGGGCTCGCGGGCCGCGCGACGACACAGGTCGAGAGCCCGGTCGCGGCGCTCGGGGGTGGGGGCGGCGAAGAAGTCTCGGCCGCAGGCGGCGGCGAGCGTCCCGCGCGGAGCCGCGAGGAGATCGAGCGCGTCTTCGATCGAAACAAGGGTGCGATCTATGCGCTCTACAACCGTGCGCTCCGCGAGAACCCGACGTTGCAGGGCAAGCTCGTGCTGCGCCTGACGATCGCGCCGGACGGGCGCGTCACGCATTGCGAGGTCGTCTCGTCCGAGCTCGGTGATCCGGAGCTCGAGCAAAAGCTCGTGCAGCGCGTGATGCTGTTCCAGTTCGAGCCGAAAGACGTCGAGCCGATCACGACGACGAAGCCGATCGATTTCTTCCCCGGCTGAGGCCGCCCTCGCGGGCGTAACCGTCCGCCGGCGACGAGACGGCGGCCAAGCGCGCGCGGATAGGGGATAATGCCCGGCATGCCGCACAGTAGCCTCCCGATCCTCGAGCTCGAGGACTTCGCGATCGAGCTCGCGCATACCGCCGGCGGCATCGCGCGGGCGCATTTTCGTAAGTCGTTCACGATCGAGAACAAGGGCGCGTCCCGTTTCGATCCGGTGACGAACGCCGACAAAGCGATCGAGCGCGTGCTGCGCCAGGCGATCGCCGAGCGCTACCCGGACCACGGCATCGTCGGCGAAGAGGAAGAAGCGCAGAGCGGAAGCTCGCCCTATCGCTGGTATATCGATCCGATCGACGGCACGCGCGCGTTCATGACCGGCTCGCCGCTGTGGGGGACGCTCGTCGGCGTGACGCGCGACGACGCGCCGCTGTTCGGCCTGATGTGCCAACCGGTGCTCGAGGAGGTTTTCCTCGGCTCGGAGGGCGGGAGCTGGCTGATCCGGCCGGACGGGCGCGAAAGGCTCAAGGCGCGCCGTTGCACCGCGCTCGAGGACGCGGTGCTCGCGACGACCTCGCCCGAGCTTTTCGATTCGCCGTCGCGCGCGGCGTTCGAGTCGCTCGCGGCGCGTTGCCTCATGACCCGTTACGGCGGCGATTGCTACAACTACGCGATGCTCGCCGCGGGCTTCATCGACCTCGTCGTCGAATGGGGGCTCAAGGCCTACGACATCGTGCCGCTGATCCCGATCCTCGAAGGCGCGGGCGCGGTCGTGACCGGCTGGCACGGCCGGTCGGCGGTCGCGGGCGGCGCGATCGTCGCGGCCGCGACGCCCGAGCTGCACGCGGCCGCGCTCGGCGTGCTCGGCGCCGATCGAAAGACCGGCACGTAACGGTTCTCCGTCGAGCGCTCGGTCGCTACGTCCGCCACCTGAGCCACGCGCCGATCAGGCGCTTCGCGACCGGCGAGAGCCGCGTCCGCCGATAGCGTTCCGCGGTATATCGCAAGAACTCCGACAGCGTCGGATACGGCAGCACGGCGTCGCCGATCGCGCTCAAGCCGAGTCGTCGCGTCATCGCGATCGCGATCGGCGCCACGAGCTCCGACGCGCCGCGCGCGACGATCGTCGCGCCGATGATCCGGTCGGTGCCGGCGTCGGTCAGGATTTCGACGAAGCCGGAGCTCCCTTGAAGGCGGCCGCGGTCGAGCTCGTCGAGGCTCGACGTGTAGCGGTCGAACGCGACGCGACTGCGCTCGAGCTCGCTCGCGAGCGGGCCGATCTGCGCGACCTCGGGATCCGTGTAGGTGCAGCGCGGGATGACGAGCCGCTCGGTCGTCGCCGTCGGCGCGAACAAGGCGTTCCGCACCACGATCCGAGCGTGCGCGTCGGCGTTGTGAGCGAGCTCGACGGCCGAGCAGACGTCGCCCGCGGCATAGATCCTCGGATTCGTCGTGCGCAGATAACGATCGACCACGATACGGCCGGCCGCGTCGAGCTCGACGCCGACGGCGGCGAGATTGAGCTCGTCCGTCGTCGGTTGCCGTCCCGCGGAGACGAAAAGCTCGTCCGCTACGACGTGCAGCCGCTCGCCGGCCGTATCGACGTCGAGCGTGATGCTCGCGCCGCGCCGCTCGACGCCCGACACGTCGACGCCGAGCAGGATCGAGACCCCCGCGTCGCGCAGCGCGGCGGCGATCGTCTCGCTCGCGCGCGGATCCTCGTCGGGCAGCACGCGCTCCGCACGCTCGATCAGCACGACCTCGACGCCCAAGCGCGCGAAAGCTTGCGCGATCTCGCAGCCGATCGACGCCGCCCCGAGAATCGCGAGCCGCTTCGGGGGCCGTTTCAGCTCGAAGAGCGTCTCGTGCGTCAGCGGTCGGCTTTCCGCGAGCCCGCGAATCGGCGGGAGCACCGGATGAGAGCCGGTCGCGATGACCGTCCGGCGGGTCGCGAGCCGCGCGGAGCCGACTTGAACGAGATCGTCATCGACGAATTTCGCCGAGCCGTGGAACACGTCGATGCCGGCCGCGGCGAGACGCTCCACGGATGCGCGCGCCGCGATCGCCGCGCGCACGCGACGCAGCCGCTCGAACGCGTCGTCGAAGGCGAGTGACGAATCGCGGCTCAGCTCGAGCAGCGCTTTCGACGGCACGCAGACACTCACGTAGTCGCCGCCCATGGCGTGTCGCTCGGCGAGCGCGACGCTTGCGCCGAGGCTTGCGGCGCGCGTCGCCGCCGCGAGCCCCGCGGGGCCGCCGCCGATCACGACGAGATGGTACCGCTCGCGCGGCACGGGTTGGCGGTAGTCGGCAGGCAGAACGAGCCGGCGCCATTCGGCATCGTGCTCGCTCCCGGGATAGCCTCCGGACGACGAAGCGCCCGGCACATCAGCCGCCATCGCGCGATTCGGCGTCGAGATGCGCGGCGAGCATTCTGTTCGCTCGGCGCGTGATGAAGAGCGTGAGCACGACGGTCAGCGCGAAGCCGGCGAGGAGAAGCCAGATGTGTCCCGGCATGCGTGCGAGGCCCGACGTCAGCTGCGTGAGATCCTTCGCGAGCGTGCCGACATACACGTAGGCGAAAGTCACCGGCAGCATTCCGATCCACGTCGCGAAAAAGTAGTCCCTGAAGCGAACCGCGGTGAGCCCGAAGCCGTAGTTCAGCAGGTTGAATGGGAAGAACGGCGACAGCCGCGTGAGCAACACGATCACGAAACCCTCGTGTCGCGTCGCGGATTCGAGCGCGCGGAATTTCGGCAAGCGGGCGACGCGTTTCGAAACCCAGTCCCGGGCGAAGAAGCGCCCGACGAGGAACGCGGCCGCGGCGCCCAGTGCGCCGCCGGCCGACACGAGCGCGATGCCGACCCAGAGCCCGAACACGAACCCGGCCGCGAGCGTGAGGATCGACGACGGGAAGACGAGCACTGCGCCGACGATGTAAGCGACGACGAACGCGACTTCCGCGGCGCCCGGATGGGCCCTGATCCACGTGATGCCGTCCGCGAGCCATTCGGTCACCGGCGATGTCGCGATGACGATCAGCAGGGCGAGCAGCGTGCCGGCGAGGATCAGAGGCTTTACGTGATGCGTCATCGTCGGCGTTCGATTCCCGCACGGTCGAAGGGCCGGCGCTGCGCCGCTGGCCGGGAAGTCCCGCTATTCTACGTCGATCCAGGCGACCGTGTTCGCGGCGCGCCGCTCCCCGGCGGGGCACGGCCGTCGTGCGCGGGTCGGCGTTCGGCCGGCGGTTGCAGGCCAGACGGCGTCGTGGAATTTTCTCTCGCTCGATGATCGAGGACCCGGCACGAGACGCGATCCGCCGCGCGGCGCAGCTGATTCGAGCCGCCGACGCGCTGCTCGTGACCGCGGGCGCGGGGCTCGGGGTCGATTCCGGCTTACCCGACTTCCGCGGCCCGCGCGGCTTCTGGCGCGCCTACCCGCCGCTCGAGAGGCTCGGACTGTCGTTCGAGGAGATGGCGCAGCCGCGTTGGTTCGACACGGATCCGCGGCTCGCATGGGCCTTCTACGGCCATCGCCTGCGGCTCTACCGGCAGACCCGGCCGCACGCGGGGTACGCGATCCTGAAGGGCTGGTGCGACCGGATGCCCTTGGGCGGCTTCGTGCTGACGTCGAATGTCGACGGGCATTTCTTCGCCGCGGGCTTTCCCGCGGAGCGCGTCGTCGAGCAGCACGGCAGCATCCACCGGCTGCAATGCGCGGCGCCTTGCCGCGACGAGATCTGGCCCGCCCCGGCGCGGGATCTCGAGATCGACATGGAATCTTTTCGCGCGGCGGGCGAGCTGCCCCGCTGCGAAGCGTGCGGCGCGCTCGCGAGGCCGAACATCCTGATGTTCGCCGACGACCGGTGGATCCCGGACGTCACGCGCGCACAGCGCGAGCGGTTCGTCGAGTGGCTCGGCACGGTGCGCGGGCGGCGGCTCGTCATCGTCGAGTGCGGCGCCGGCACGGCGGTCGCGACGATCCGTCATGCCGGCGAACGGCTCGCCGAGCAGCTCGATGCGACGCTCGTGCGGATCAACCCGGAAGCGCGCGTGGAGCCTGAGGGGATCATCGCGGTGCCGATGCGAGCGCTCGACGCGCTCACGCGGATCGAGCGGAGGGTTCGCGAATGCGAGCCCAGTTGATCCCCGCCTCCTACGCCGGCGCGTGACCGAGCGGTCGCGCTGCGAACGCCAAAGCGGGTGCGGTGCGATAGGCCTTCGCGGGAGCGTCGCGCGCCAGGGACGGCGCGCGACGCAGCGTCACATGGATGTGCTCGAGCGGTCCCGCGAAGGCCTATCGCACCGCGCCCGCGTCCCCGCCGTGCGTAGAACGGCGGTCCTGCGAAGGCAGATGCGCAACGCTCGTTTCGTCGGTCAGATTCGTAAGCCGCCGTCGATCTCGAGCACGCGGCCGTTCATGTAGTCGTTCTCGAGCAGGAATATCGCCGCATGAGCGATTTCCTCGGGCTCGCCGAGCCGCCCGGCCGGAATGCCGGCGGCGATCTTCTCGAGAATGTCCGAGGGCATCGTCGCGACCATTTCCGTGGCGACGAACCCCGGGGCGATCGCGTTCACGCGGATCGAGTGCTTCGCGAGCTCCTTCGCCCAGACGACCGTGAGCGCCCCGACGCCGGCCTTCGCCGCCGAGTAGTTGCTCTGCCCGACGTTACCCTCCCGCGAGAGGCTCGAGATGTTGAGGATGCAGCCACCGTTGCCGAGCCGGATCATCTGCGCCGCCGCTTCGCGTCCGCAGAGGAAAACGCCGGTCAGATTCACGTCGATCACGGCCTGCCAGTCGGCAAGCGGCATCTTCTCGAGCGGCCTTCCTTCCTTCGCCTTGACGAGCAGCGCGTCGCGCAGGATGCCGGCGTTCGCGATCGAAGCGTCGAGCCGCTCGAAATCCTCGACGACGCGCTCGTAGAGATCCACGACCTCGTCCTCGACCGAGACGTTCGCGGCGTACGCGCGCGCCGCCACGCCGAGCTCCGCGCAGGTCTTGCGCACCGGCTCGATCGCGTCCACGTCGAGATCCACGAGCGCGAGATCGGCGCCGCGCGCGGCGAGCGCTCGGGCCATCGCGGCGCCCAAGCCTCTCGCGGCTCCGGTGATCAGAACGGTTCTCCCCGCAAGGTCCATCGTTCGGTGCTCCTCCGTCCTTCGCCGGCTCGTCCGGAGAGCTTAGCAGGCCCGAATGATGCTATGCTCGCCGGCTCCGAGTCCCGCGCTGACTCCGATGCCGCGCATGCAAGGCGTGCCGATGAGCTTGTCGAGATATTTCGATCGAATCGCGATCGCGCTGTCGGCGATCTGTATCGTCCACTGTCTCGCGATTCCGTTGCTCGTCGCGCTCGTGCCGATCGCGGCGATCGGCTTCGGCGGGGCGCATTTCCACGCGCTGATGCTGTGGCTCGTCGTCCCGGTCAGCGTCGTAGGCTTCGCGCTCGGCATACGCGTGCATCGGCGCTTCGACATCGTCGCGATCGGGGTCGCGGCGCTGTTCGCGCTCACGCTCGCCGGCACGTACGGGCACGATCACTGGCCCGCCGCGGAGACGTTCGTCAGCATCGCGGCGAGCCTCGTGCTCGCCGCCGCGCACTGGATCAACTTCCGCGAAGTCCGGCGGCTGCATCGGCACGGGGACTGACGGGTCCCGCCGACGCGATCGCGCCGCGCTCGAGGACGAGGCGGTGCGTGTACCGCTCCGTATCGACGTCGACGTGCGACGCGCAGACGATCTGCGTCCCTTCCGCCGCGTACGCGTCGAGCCGGGCTGCGACGAGCTCGATGCGCGTGTCGTCTAGCCCTTCCCACGGCTCGTCGAGCAACAGCACGCGCGGCCGCCGCACGAGCGCGCGCGCGAGCAGCACGCGACGGAACTGACCGTACGAAAGCTCCGTTTGCAGCCGGCCGGCGAGGGGCACGAGATCGAGCTCTTCGAGGAGCGCGTCGACGCGTGCGCGCTCGTCGGCCGTGAGCCCGCGGACGAGCCCGATGCTCTGGTCGAGCCCGGACGCGACCGCGTCCCGGACCGTGGTGCGGTAGCGGTAGCTCGCCTGGAGCTCGGGCGAGACCCACGCGATTTCGCGGCGCAGCTCGCGGAGGCTCCGCGGGGAGCCCAGCGCCGGCCAGTCGATCGAGCCGCCGAGCGCCGGCCGCAGCTGGCCGTGCAGGAGCCGCAGGAACGTGCTCTTGCCGGAGCCGTTCTGGCCTTGCACCAGCCAGTGCTCGCCCGCGCGAAGTTGCCAGTCGATGCCGCGGAGCACGCGGCGGTCCCCGAGCCAGACGTCGGCCCGGCGGATCTCGATCAGCGGCTTCTCGGCCCCGGGGAGAGCACCCGCAGCCCACGGCCGCCGCGCGGCGCGGGCCGAGGGCGACCGCAGGCTCTCGGCCGTCGGGGCGAGAGGACCCTGCTCGGCGATGCGCCCGGCCTCGATCCGCGCGACGTGGGTCACGATGTCCGGCAGGTCGCCGAGAGAATGGGCCGCGACGACGACCTGAGCGCGGGACGCCGCGCGACGGATCGCATCGCCGACCGCGCGCCTCGCGTCGGCGTCGAGGCCCGCGAGCGGCTCGTCGAGCAACAGCACGACGGGATCGAAGGCCAGCGCGCGGGCGATCAGCACGCGGCGCTGCTCGCCGCGCGAAAGCTCGAGGAACGGACGGGCCTCGAGATGCGCGGCGCCGCATTCGGCGAGGAGCGAGCTCGCGCGGGCGCGTTCGCTCGGCGTCGCGACGAGCCTCGGCACGTCCGTGCGCTTGACGCCCGTGAGCACGACGTCGATCGCGGCGAAGTTCCACTCGCGGCGGGTATAGAGGTCCTGTAGCTCCGGACCCACGAGCGTAATGCGTCGTCTGGCCTCGATCGCGTCGCGCTCGGGACCGCTGCCGAAATCGTAGCGGCGGCGGCCGCGATCCGGCGCAGGCCAGCGCGTGCCCGCGACGAGCGCCAGAAAAGTCGATTTGCCGCTGCCGTTCTCGCCGACGATGCCCCAGTGCTCGCCGGGCAAGAGCCGCCAATCGATGCCGCGCAGCACCGGCGTTCCATCGACGTCGACGTCGGTGTTTTCAAGCGCTATCAATGCTCTCGGGGCGTCGTCCATGCGCGCGTCGGGCTACGGGGTCAAGGGCGCCGTACCTTAGCACCTTCGAACCGCGGAGTGCATCGACGGCGCGGCACGGCGATAATCGGCCGCGTTCGTTGCGGGATCATGCCGCCTGGGAGGGCGGCCAGCGGATGCGCCGAATCGAGAACCTGGATGAGCGCTATCGGCAAGAGAGTGGCACGCTGTTCATCACCGGGCTGCAGGCGATCGTTCGCCTGCTGCTGACGCAGCGCTACCTCGATCGGCGCGCCGGCCTGTCGACCGCCGGCTTCGTCTCCGGCTACCGCGGGTCGCCGCTCGGCGGGCTCGACCGTGAGCTGTGGCGGGCGCAGAAGTATCTCGATGCGGCCGATATCCGCTTCCAGCCGGGGCTGAACGAGGATCTCGCGGCGACGTCGATCTGGGGCTCGCAGCAGACGGGCCTCTTCCCCGGCGCGCGCTACGACGGCGTGTTCGGGCTGTGGTACGGCAAAGGGCCCGGCGTCGACCGCTCCGGCGACGCGTTGAAGCACGGTAACGCTGCGGGCACGGCGAGGTACGGCGGCGTGCTCGTCGCGGCCGGCGACGACCACGTGTGCAAGTCGTCGTCGCTGCCGCACCAGAGCGAGTTCGCGTTCATCGACGCGATGATACCGGTGCTGAATCCATCCGATATACAGGAGATCATCGATCTCGGGCTGCTCGGATTCGAGCTCTCGCGGTTCTCGGGCTGCTGGATCGGATTGAAGATCGCGCAGGAGATCGCCGACGCGACCGAGGTCGTGACGCTCGCACCGGACGAGCTCTCGATCGTTCGGCCGGAGATCGACATGCCGCCGGGCGGCCTCAACATTCGCTGGCCGGATTCGCCGAACGACCAGGAGACGCGGCTCAAGCGCTACAAGCTTCCGGCCGCGGTCGCGTTCGCGCGCGCGAACGGCCTGAACCGGTTCGTGATCGACCCGCCGCGGCCGCGCCTCGGCATCGTGACGACCGGCAAGGCCCATCTCGACGTGATGCAGGCCCTCGAGGACCTCGGCATCGACAGGCGCGCCGCTGCGGATCTCGGCATCCGGCTCTTGAAGATCGGCATGAGCTGGCCGCTCGAGCCCGAGATCGTGCGCGAGCTCGCGGGCAGCGTCGAGGAGATCCTCGTCGTCGAGGAGAAGCGCGCGCTCGTCGAGAGCCAGATCAAGGAGCTGCTCTACAACCTGCCGGCGTCGAGGCGGCCGCTGGTCGTCGGCAAGGAAGACGAGCGCGGCGCGCCGCTCTTGCCGTCCACCGGCGAGCTCCAGCCGGCCGCGATCGCGCGCGTGCTCGCGGCGCGCCTCGCGCGCTTCCATTCGAGCGCGCGCGTCGAGGAGCGGCTCCGCTTTCTCGACGAGCAGGACGCGTCGATCGCGTCGCTCGCGACCCAGGCACGGCGTTTGCCGCATTTTTGCTCGGGCTGCCCGCACAACACGTCCACCGTCGTGCCCGACGGCAGCGTCGCGCTCGGCGGCATCGGCTGCCACTACATGGCGATGTGGATGGACCGCAGCACGGTCACGTTCACGCACATGGGCGGGGAGGGCGCGACGTGGATCGGGCTCGCTCCGTTCACGGACATGCCGCACGTCTTCCAGAACCTGGGCGACGGCACGTACGCGCACTCCGGGATCCTCGCGATCCGCGCGGCCGTCGCGGCGGGCGTGAACATCACTTACAAGATCCTCTTCAACGACGCGGTCGCGATGACCGGCGGGCAGCCGGTCGAAGGCGGGCTCACGGTCGCGAAGATCGCGCATCAGCTCGTCGCCGAAGGGGTCGACCCGGTGGTCGTCGTCACCGACGACGTCGGCCGTTACGCGAACGGCGGCGGGCTTCCGCGCGGCGTCGCGGTCTACGACCGGAAGCGGCTCGACCGCGTGCAGCGCGAGCTTCGCGAGCGCGGCGGCGTATCCGCGCTGATCTACGACCAGCCCTGCGCAGCGGAGCTGCACCGCAAGCGGAAGAGGGGACTCGCGCCGACGCCGTCGCGAGTGCTCGTGATCAACGAGCTGGTCTGCGAAGGCTGCGGCGACTGCAACGTGCAGTCCAACTGTCTCTCGGTGATGCCATACGAGACGGACTTCGGCAGAAAGCGGCGCATCAACCAATCGTCGTGCAATCGCGACTTCAGCTGTCTGAAAGGCTTCTGCCCGAGCTTCGTGTCGCTCGACGGCGCGCGCCGCAATCCGCCGATGCCGCTCGCCGCCGAAACCGTGCCGAATCTGCCGGAGCCTACGCGCGCGCCGATCGCGCGTGCGTACAACATTCTGATCGCCGGTATCGGCGGCACCGGCGTCGTGACCGCGAGCGGGCTCCTCGGTCTTGCGGCGCATCTCGAGGGCAAGCATGTCCGCCAGCTCGACCAGACGGGGCTCGCGCAGCGTTTCGGCGCGGTCCTTTCGCACGTGCGTATCACCGCGGCGAAGGACGACGCGGCGACGCTGCGAATTCCGGCCGGGCAGGTCGATCTGCTGATCGGCGCGGATCTCGTCGTCGCCGGCGGACCGGAAGCGCTCGCATTGCTCTCTCCCGAGCGCTCGGCGGTGATCGTGAACACCCATCACGAGATGCCGCCGAGCTTCGTTCGCGACCCGGATTTTCGCGTGCCGGAAGAGCAGGTGCTCGACGCGCTCGCGCGCCGTAGTCGCGAGGGCGCGCTATCGACGCTCGACGCGACGCGGCTCGCGTCGGCGCTCTTGGGCGACAGCGTCGCGGCGAACGTCTTCATGCTCGGATTCGCGTTCCAGCGCGGCACGCTGCCGGTCGGCGGCGAGGCGCTCTACCGCGCGCTCGAGCTCTACGGCGTGAACGTCGAGCAGAACAAGCTCGCGTTCGACTGGGGACGCTTCACGGCGCACGATCCCGCGGCCGTCGAAGCGCTCATTGCCGGCGACTCGCCGGCGACGCGGCCGAGCGCGACGCTCGCCGAGGCGATCGAAAGGCGCGTCGAGTTCCTCGTCGAGTATCAGGACCGCGCCTATGCGGACCGCTATCGTCGCCGCGTCGAGCGCATCGAGGCGCTCGAGCGGCGCGTTCGGCCCGGCAGCGGCGCGCTGACGGACGCCGTCGCCCGGGCCTATTTCAAGCTGCTCGCGTACAAGGACGAGTACGAGGTCGCGAGGCTCCACACGCGACCCGAGTTTCTCGCGGGCCTCAGGCGTAGTTTCGGCGAGGACTTCAAGCTCAGATTCCATCTTTCGCCGCCGCTCTTCGCGCGGATCGATCCCGATACCGGGCGGCCGAGGAAGTACGAGCTCGGCGGCTGGATGCTCGGGGTGCTCAAAGTCCTCGCGCGGCTGAAGCGTCTGCGGGGCACGCGCTTGGACCCGTTCGGCTACTCGCGCGAGAGGCGCATGGAGCGCCGGCTGATTCGCGAGTACGAGGAATTTCTCGACGAGCTCGAGCGCGGGCTCGACGATTCGAGATTCGATCTCGCCGTCGAGATTGCATCGCTTCCGCAACAAGTGCGCGGCTTCGGACCGGTCAAGGAGCGAGCGGTGGCGCGCTACGACGAGGCGCGGCAAATGCTGCTCGCGCGCTTTCGCGGAGGGGCACGGGAAGGCGCCGCCGAGATACGGCGGGCGAGCGCCGCGTGAGCCGGGCCGCTCGCGCCGGGTCGGCGAAGCCGTGCGACGTCAGCGGCGGCGGGCCGCCTCGGCGGCGGTCGCGCAGCGGATGCAGCGGTCCGCGAACGGGTGCACCTTGAGGCGCGCGAGCGGAATCTCCTGGCCGCAATCGACGCAGATTCCGTAGGTATTTTTCTCGATCTGATCGAGCGCCTTCGCGATCTTCGTGAGCTCCAGGCGAGTCTCGTTACCGAGCGCGTCGATGACCTCGGCGTTCTCGAGCTCTTGCGCCTGCTCCTGCGAGTCGGCGCTGCGTCCGGAGCGCAGGTTCTCCTTCAGTTTCTCGAGCCGAATCGACAGTTCCTTTTGCTTGGCCAAAAGAATTTCGCGAATCTCGGCATAAGGATCCATCGTCGGCGGTCTCCTTCGGCTGTCGTCCCTCACGCCCCGGCTGCACTCGGTCAAAGCGCGAGAGCATGGCGGCGTGACGGCATTCGGCGGCTGCTTGCGGTTCGCGTCTCGACCCGTCAGGATGCGACGGTATCCGCAGTCTTCGATGCCATGCTGGACCTCAAGCATAGCTCCTCCGGCGACGTTACCCAACCGGGCCCGCGCGTCGCACGGCGAGCCGTCGGGAAGCGGCAGTGCTGAAGGTCCCGACGGTGCTCGTCGTCACCGGCCGCAGCGACCGATCCGAGGCGAGCCTGCTCGTCGCGCTCCACCGCGCGGGTCTGTGCCTGACCGTTCTAGGACGCGCCGACTCGGCGTATAGGGAGCGCTTCGAGCACGCCGGCATCGACCACGTGCCGTTGATGCTGCTCGGCGGCCGGGATCGCTCCGGGATCGAGGTCATTCGATGGCACCTCGACGCATTGCGGCCGGCGATTCTGCACCTCGTCGGCCGCGACGCGATCGCGAACGGTCTTCGCGCCGCGAAAGGCCGTAAGAGCAAGATCGTCTTGCAAAGGAGAGTCATTGGCGATGCCGCCGCGATCGGCTTCTTCGACTGGGCAGCCTTCGTTCGTCCGGGCGTCGACCGCGTCGTCTGCGGCGCGGAAACGGTTCGGCGGGCGATGCTCGAGCGCGGCTTCGGCCCGTTCAGGGTCCCGGCGGAAAAGCTCGTGACGATCTACGCGGGCCACGAGCTCGACTGGTACCGAGCGGAACCGCTCGATCTCGCCGTCGTCGGCGTGCCGGGCGACGCGTTCGTCGTCGCGGCGATCGCCGATTCGCGGCCGGAGCTCACGGTCGCGTGGCTCGCGCGCGCGGCGGAGCACCTTCCGGCCGGCTTGCCGATCCACTTTCTCTTGCTCGGACGCGGAGTGAGCCGACCCGCGACGTTGCGGCTCGTGCGTCGTTCCCCGTATCGCGACCGCTTTCACGTTCTCGGGTTTCGCGAGGACGCCTCGAGGATTCTGGCGGCGAGCGACGCGATGGTGCGCCGCGCCGGCCGCGCGGAAGGCGTGCCGCGGTCTACGGTCGAGGCGATGGTCTACCGGACCGTTCCGATCGTCAGCCGAGACAGCGGCAGCGCGGAGCTGGTCGAGCACGAGCGCTCGGGGCTGGTCGTGCCGGGGGGCGACGGGCGAGCGCTCGCCGACGCGCTGCTGCGGCTCTATCGCGACCGCACCTTCTGCGCCGAGCTCGGACGGAACGCGCGCCGACGCATCGCGAGCGTCTTCACCGTCGAGAAATCCGCCGCGCAGGTCGAGCGGATGTACCGAGAGCTCATTTCCGGTCCTTGAGCCGCTTGAACGACGCGAGGTGACGCAGCGCCTCGCGGGTGTCGCCGCGCTGCTCGAGCAGCCGGGCGAGATTGAAGTGGGCTTCGGGCACAGGTGGATCGCATTCGAGCGCACGACGGTACTCGCTCATCGCGCCGTCGATATCGCCGACGTCCTCGAGGACGACGCCGAGGTTGAAGTGCGCGATGCCGTGCCCGGGCTCGAGCTCGAGCGCCTCGCGGTACAACGCCTCGGCCTCGGCGAGGGCGCGAGCCGCATGACGCATCCGCCCGAGATTGATCCGCGAATCGACGTGACGCTTGTCGACGCGGAACGCGTTGCGGTACGCGGCCTCGGCGTCGAGCGTCGCGCCGACGCTCTCGAGCGCGACGCCGAGCTCGAACCAGTCGTCGGCCGACTTCGCGAGCCGCGACGCGAGCGCGACCGAGCGGCGCTCGGCGAGCGAGACGCGCTCGGCGCGCGGCTCGCTGGAGAAGTCGAACAGCGTCTGCCCGGACTCGGGATTCCAAGTGGTATTGCTCGCGGTCACGAGCACTTCCCGGCCTTCGACACGCATCTTGATCGAGGACAGCGGCCGCCCGCCGAGCTGACGGCGGAGCGCGCGCATGACCCGCCAGACGCGGCGAGGGTGCTCGTGCCCGTTCAAGAGCCCCTGCGCCTGGCGCAGCATCACGATGTCCTGGAACGAGAAACGCAGTCGGCCGCGCTCGTCCCGAGCGGGCTCTGGAATGACGGAACGGGCGAGCGTGCGCACCCTCGCGGGGGCCACGCCGAGGAGCTCCGCGACTTCACGCGTCGAGTACGCCTTCATCGGCGAATGGTCCTTGGCCGGTCGGACCGATGGAGTGCCGGGGATTGTAGCGCAACTGCGCGAGCGCAGCGGGGGAGCGTCAAGGATCGATCAGGCCGTGACGAATCGCGATCAGCGTGAGCTCGGACTGATTTACGACGCCGAGCTTCTGCTTCACGTTGTAAAGATGCGTCCCGACCGTCGACGTGGAAAGCTTCAGCTCCTCGGCGATGCGCTGGACGGTCGCGCCGCGCGCGAGCCGTAAGAAGACGTCGAATTCCCGCTCGGACAGCCGATCGAGCGGCGACCCGCCGCCCTCGATCTCGTCGAGCGCGAGCTTGCGCGCGACCTCGGCGTCGATGAAGCGCTTGCCGGCGGCGACGGCCGAGATGGCCTCGATCAGGGTCTCCGGCGCGCTGCGCTTCGACAGGAATCCGAGCGCGCCTTCGCGCAGCGCGCGGCGCGCGTGCATCGGATCGTCGTGCGCCGAGAGCGCGAGCACGCGTGCGCGATGGTCTTTGGCGCGGATTCTTTTCAGCGCCTCGAGCCCGCCCATTCCGGGCATCGCGATGTCGAGCAGCACGACGTCCGGACCGAGCTCGTCGTAGAGGCGGCAGGCTTTCTCGCCGGAATCCGCCTCGCCGATCACCGTCATTTCGCGGTGCGTCTGCAGC